>CAZJWV010000058.1:0-19032 GCA_964549855.1 uncultured Ohtaekwangia sp.
GAATCCAGGGCAGGTTCTTCATTTTTAGGGGTTTAACAATCGATAATGATATTATTCGTAATTGCAGTTAAAATAGTTACATGAAATGCTCAAATCGACTGGGATACTGAGAATTGGCCCGAAATTGGGGCCTTCAATCCTTGGCAATCCGCTAGCTAATCATGCTGTACCCAATGCTGACCAGTCGGATTTCGAAACGGAGGGCATGCCGATCTATGGGGCGCTACTCATCTCGACAGTCTTCGCGGGCGCTCCGTCTCGGACGACCCGCGATCCGCCTAATCGTTAGACAGACCTACTCTCGTATGAAGTGCTCAAACTCACGTTGATCGTACCAACCTTCACTCAAGTCTTTCCAGCCAGGATTCATCCCCTCAATAAGCTCCAGCTTCCATGACCTGTGATACTTCTTGAGTTGCTTCTCTCGATGAATGGCTTCCCCGATATCATCATACTCTTCAAAATACACCAGTCGATCACAGTTGTATTTATTAGTAAAACCCTTGTTCATTTTTACCTTATGTTGAAAAACACGGCGAACCAAGTCGTTGGTAACGCCAACGTAGAAAACAGTTTTGTGGGCATTGGTCAAAATGTAGACTGCGTATCTCACAACGAAAGATATAGGCAATCGCTCGCTCCTGCCGATCCGATACCTGGCGGTTTTCATGATTAAATCTCGGTACTGGGGGATCGCGGGTACGCGAGGCGCGTCCCGCGAAGACGCTTCGGAGAGGGATTTGACTCTTTGAAGGCGCGAAGCCAACGGTCACGCCGCTGTCCTCGCGGGTGCTCCGTCTCGGACGACTCGCGATCCCCCAATCGTTAGAAAGATCTACTCCTACCAGATCTTGATCCGGTCTTCAGGCTTCTTATACAGCTTATCCGTCGGCTGAATGTTGAACGCCTTGTACCACGCATCCATGTTCACCAGCGGGCCGATGGTGCGGTACTCGGACGGTGAGTGAGGGTCGGTGATTACTTGTTGAGCCTTGCTGTCGGGGAGCGTGTTGGCACGCCATACCTGTGCCCAAGCCATGAAGAAACGTTGATCCGGTGTGAAGCCGTCAATCTTCTTGTCGCTCTTGCCCTGGGGTGTCATCTTAAAGGCTTCGTAAGCTGCGTTTAGTCCGCCGAGGTCGCCGATGTTCTCTCCCAGTGTCAACTTGCCATTCACGTGCATGGTGTCAAGAACCGTATAGCCGTCATATTGCTCCTGGAGTCGCTTGGCCAGCGCGTCGAATTTGGTTCGGTCTTCGGGAGTCCACCAGTTGCGTAGTGCGCCGTCCTTGTCGTACTGGCTGCCGGAGTCATCGAAACCGTGTGAGATCTCATGACCAATAACAGCGCCGATGCCGCCGTAGTTGAACGCATCGTCTGCTTCAGGATGAAAGAAGGGATACTGCAGAATACCAGCAGGGAAAGTGATCTCGTTGTTGACCGCGTTGTAAGATGCATTTACCGTCGGCGGAGTCATCCCAAAGCGGGTTTTGTCGACTGGCTTGCCATAGCGACCAATCAACTCCTTGTACCCCCAACGGGAGGCGTTCTTAAGATTCTGATAGAATGATGTGCTGGTCAGTTCAAGCCCATCATAAGTCTCCCACTTCACACGATACCCAACTTTTGGTGTGAAAGTCGCCAGCTTGGCAAGGGCCTTTTCCTTGGTCGCCTCACTCATCCAGGGAAGTCCCTTAATCCGGATCTCGAAAGCTTTTACCAGGTTCTTAACCATTTCATCCATACGAGCTTTGGCGGCAGGCTTGTAGTATTTTTCAACGTAGAGCTGTCCGAGCAATTCGCCGATGGTGTTGTCAGTAAGGTTTGACATCCGTTGCCACCGGGGTGTCGGCACTTTCTGCCCGGAACTCACCTGGTTGTATTTGAATGTAGCAGTGACCCAAGGGCTGCTCAGGATTGGCGCCGCTGTACGAAGAACATTCCACTGTAAGTAGGCCTGCCACTCGGCGATGGGTGTAACGCGAAGTATGCTATCGGCCTTGGTAAAGAACTTTGGTGAGTTTACGAGGATGCTGTCCGGGGGCTGAACTTCCAGTTTTTGCAACGTAGACTTCCATTCAAAGCCGGGCATCTTCATGGCAAGATCATTCACTGCGTACTTGTTGTATGTCTTGTATGGGTCCCGCATCTCTACACGACTCAATTGGGCGGCTGCGAATTGTTTCTCCAGTGCAAAAACAGATTCCGCACGCTTCTTCGCTGTCTCTTCAGTCTCTCCGGCCAGCATGAATAGGGTGGTCACGTAGGTGTTGTATGCTGCACGGATCTTCTTGGCGCGGTCATCATTCTTCAGATAATAGTCACGGTCGGCCATGGAGATGCCGCCCTGCGACAGCGTCATGATCATAATCTTAGGGAACTTGCGATCCTGTTGGACCCCGAAGCCAAAGAGCGGAGATCCTGTACCGTGCGACCGTTGATAGGCAATCTCTGCAAGAACGTCTGCTGTGGTCTTCACAGCTGCTGCACGGTTGTAATCGGGGCGGGCTGGTTCGAAGCCTGCTTTTTCCACCGCCAGGCTATCCATACCTGCCGCATAAAAGTCTCCTACCCTTCTTCGCACAGAACCTGCCGTTGCAGCCTTGTCCTTTGAAACTTCGTTGAGAATTTCGCGGACGGCCTTGATGTTAAAATCACGGACGATGGTAAAGGCACCCCAATTCGTGTATTTAGGAGGAACCGGGTTCTTCTGGAGCCAGGTACCGCCAGTATACTGACGAAAGTCCTCTCCTGGTTTAGCAGTAATGTCCATGTCGGACGGGTCAAGATATTTGACCCTTGACTTCTCCGGTTGAGCGAATGTGGCTATCGAGTTGAGGAGAATCGTGAAGAGGATTAGTGAGCGCATGTGGTGATAGTTAAAGTGTCACAACGTAGGAAGGAATCATGAAAGCCGGGAGAGGAATTATTTCAGTGGTCTTGTCGCTGGCTGCTAGCTGCTGGTCGTCGGCCATTGGATAAAGACGCCAGAACCCGGAAGCCAGGGGCTAGAAGCCTCAGCCATCTCGCCACTACCTCCTCTTAAAAGCGAGCCACGCACCCATCGCTGCCAGCACCATAACCAACACAAGACCGACCACGCCCAATATTTTATCGACGGACTTAATACCCGTCCATTGGAGATAATGAATCTTATAGTACCAGTCAATGCGATCCGTGTCTTTGCCTTTTTGATAGAGCGATACCCGGTTCCAGTCGAGCGTGATCTCAACGCCAGTGTTCGTTGCGATCGTCTCGCCGGCAATACTTGTAACCTCGCCATAACGGTCTGGGTTTACAGCGAAAGCATCTTTTAGCAACAGCTTGATCTCGGCAACGCTTGGTTTGCTTCGGGGTTTCCGGGTGGCCGGATCCAGGTGCACCCATCCGGAGTCGGTGCGTGCAATGAGATGGTCGCCTACAATCGTTCTGAAATATCGAAACTCCTTCCAGCCTGAATCAGCCGTAACCTGAACAGAGTCAGTCAGCGGGTATGTCTTTGGGACGAGTGATTCGTATGCGGCAGCATAGCCTGGCTTGAGAAAGAAAATGAAACCAGTTATCCCCCACCCGAAGAATGGCAGCAGCAAAATGATACCAATAATTCTGTGGACTGATCTGACTTTCATAATGAAGCCCTTTCGAAGGCGCGCACAAAATAGTGAAAACGCGAACTGGTCACTGTGGCTACGGCAAGAAACCAGAAGCCAGCAACCAGGGGCCAGCGGCCAGAGGCCAGCAACCAGTAGCCAGCAGCCAGTTTCCAGTGGCCTTCCGGCTTACTTTTCTTAATTTGATCCGATTAACCCACGGGTCTTACATGTGCACCCCATGATCCGCAAAATCTCACGCAGCAAGGTTCTGCTACTGGCTATATGCTGTAACGCATTCAGCATCAGCCTATTCGGCCAATGGTCTACCTCGAACCTGTCCAGTGCCAGGTACCCTGCCGCCGCCTCCGCCGGAACATTCGCCGTCTTTGCCGGGGGAGCTGATGGGACAGGAAACCCTTCCACCACCGTCGACATCTATAACAATTCTAACGGCTTTTGGACCCCGGAGGTCCTGCCGGGTCCCAAATCCAGTATGGCCGGTGCTTCCCTGGGAACGAAAGTCTACTTTGCCGGCGGTCTTGGCCTTGGCGGTCCTTCAGACGTCGTTGACATCTATGACGTCATTTCAGAAGGATGGACAAGTGCAACCCTCTCAGAGGCACGATTCGATTTGACTTCAGCCACTTCAGGAACGCGGGTGTTTTTCGCAGGTGGCTTCTCCCTTGTCGCTGCCTCCAACACCGTCGACATCTACAACAGCGGCACCGGACTGTGGACTACCGCTGTGCTCTCTGTCCCGCGCGCATCATTGGCTGCAGCGGCAGCAGGAACAAAGGTTCTGTTCGCAGGCGGCTACGATCTCGATCCAGATACTTTTGAGCAAGTCTATTCAAATGTCGTCGACATCTATGACACCGGTACGGGTACATGGACCACGGCAACGCTGTCACAAGCGCGGGCTTACCTGGTCGCGGCTGCTGTAGGCACTAAAATATTTTTTGCGGGAGGCTCCTTTTCCCCCGGTGCACTCTCCAACGTCGTCGACATTTATGACACCAGTACGGGCACCTGGAGTACTGCTACCCTCTCGCAAGCCAGGAGTGGCATGGCCGCAGCCTCAGCGGGTTCCAAAGTAATTTTCGCCGGCGGGTTTGGTTTGTCAGGCAACTCAAAAGTGGTTGACATCTATGATAACAGTACAGGTACTTGGACAACCTCCACCCTGTCGGTTGCTAGAAATTCCCTCGCCGGAACATCGGTTGGTTCAAAGGCCCTTTTCGCTGGCGGATATAACAATGGCGTGAGTTCAATTGTCGATCTCTACGATGCCAGCTGCAACTCGACAATTCTCACGATTACGCCTCCTGTTTCGATTTGCTTTGGCGAGTCTGTTAACCTGACGGTAAGCGGTGGTAGTAACTACATGTGGAGTCCGGCCGCAGGCTTGTCTCAAACCACCGGCGCCTCAGTAATGGCATCCCCCACGACAACAACAACCTACCTGGTTGTAGATGCGGGGCTGAATGCATGTGCTTCGGTAACGGTAACTGTAGGAAGTCCGGTTGCTTTTAGCTTTGTCCCTCCCACACAAACAATTTGTGTCGGCAAATCCACAAGACTGGTTGTTTCCGGTCCTCCGGATCTCTCCTGGAGTCCATCGACAGGCCTCTCCGCTACTTCGGGATCAACAGTTTATGCATCACCCTCGGTTACGACCACATACACGGTGACTGGCTCGGATGGCGGCGGCTGTGTTGTGACAGCAGACATTACGGTGATCGTCGACAATTGCACCGGGTTGACAACGAGCACACTCGTGCAGAATCGTTGGGATCTCGCAGCGACTACTGTGGGAACCAAAGCCATTTTCGCCGGCGGGACAGTTTTTGGAAGCAGCATGGACTTTGAACCCACCAATTATTCTACAGCGGTTGACATCTATGACAATGCTTCCGGAACCTGGAGTTCTGCGACCCTTTCGAGGGGCCGAACGGAATTAGCTGCAGCGACCGCAGGAACGAAGGCGCTGTTTGCGGGCGGCCGTCATGAAGGTGGCACATTCAACGTTACCTCTTCCGATGTTGTGGACATCTATAACAACAGCACCGGCACGTGGAGCACGGCAAACTTGTCGGAAGCCCGGCACCAGTTGGCTGCAGCATCAGTCGGCACAAAAGCATTCTTCGCCGGCGGCTTCTCCTATGAAAATGGCTACACCAGCGCTGTAGATATTTATGACAACGCAACAGGTATGTGGACCACGGCAAGCCTTTCTTCACCCCGAGCCAGCTTGACGGCCACTTCGGTGGGGACGAAGGTCTTCTTTGCAGGGGGGATTGGCCCAGGTGGAGTTTATTCCGATGTGGTTGACATCTATGATAACGGCACCGACATGTGGTCGACGGCAACGCTCTCGCAGGCAAGGCAGTACCTGGCCAGCACAATCGTCGGAACTAAGGTATTATTTGGTGGCGGACGCCTCACTGGCGATGTGCAATCGACCTTGGTAGACATCTACGATAACAGCACGGATACGTGGAGCACAGCGACTCTTTCTGAAGCAAGAGATTTTCTTGCCGCAACCTCATCGGGCACCATGGCTTTCTTCGCAGGAGGATACATTGGTGGCGATTTTACCAACACCATTGATATTTATGAAGAGTCCACCGATACGTGGACTACAGGTGTTCTATCGGTCGACCGCAGTTCAATGGGAGCTACCTCCGTGGGCAACAAAGTCATTTTTGCTGGAGGGCTCGGCTTGAACACCATGGCTGACGGCTTGGTGGTTGACATGTATGATGTCAACTGCATTAACAACCAGGTCGGCGTGACTGCCTCTCTAAATCTTTGCCAAGGCTCATCGACAATACTTACAGCAACAGACGCTATCAGTTACACCTGGAGTCCCGCAACCGGCTTGTCTGCGACAACGGGGAGCAGCGTAACGGCAAACCCTACAAGCACACAAACTTATATTGTCACCGGTAATCATGGCGGCGGGTGTCTGACGACCGCGTCAGTCACGGTAACCGTGATCGCAGCACCTACCGTTACAGCCACCCCCTCCCACACCATCTGTATTGGATCGTCCACCAACCTGGTTGCCTCAGGTGCGAGCACCTACGTATGGAGCCCTGGAACGGATTTGTCGGCAACCACGGGGAGTTCCGTCATCGCTACTCCGACTTCAACCATAACCTACACCGTCGTAGGTACGGCTGCCAATGGTTGCACCAATACGGATGACGTAACGGTTACCGTGAACCCGTTGCCTACAATCACTGTGAGCCCTTCTACTAACATTTGTGCAGGGGCATCGACTAACCTGGTTGCATCCGGCGGAGTATCCTATACCTGGAGTCCTGCAGCAGGCTTGTCTGCCACCACAGGCGCAAGCGTCACTGCCACACCCGCAATCACTACCATCTACACCGTGACCGGTCTCGATGCGATTGGCTGCGCCGGCGAAGCCAATGTTGCCGTCACCATTGACCCGGCGCCAAATGTTACGGTAACTCCCTCACCATCGATTTGTGCCGGCGGCAACACGACACTTGTGGCTGCTGGCGCCCTAACGTATACCTGGAGCCCGGCGGCAGGTTTATCGGCAACAACCGGCACGTCCGTGATAGCGAGTCCAAGCGTTACTACAACCTACACTGTTTCCGGGGATGATGGCGTAAGCAGTTGCCTTGGCATAGCCACCACAACAGTTACAGTTTTCCCGGATGTGGTCGATGTGACACCATCCATGACAATCTGTGCCGGCGAAATCCGGACTCTAACCGCTACGGGAGCCACTACCTATACCTGGAGTCCTGCCTCGGGCTTGTCGGCAACTACTGGAAGTTCGGTACAGGCCAACCCCACCACGACAACTACCTACACCGTGACTGGCAACTATGGTCCGGGATGTTCCGGCCAGGCGAGCGTTACCGTAACAGTCAATCCGTCTCCGAATGTAACTGTTGCTCCCACTGCAATCACTCTTTGCTCCGGCTCAACCGTTGACCTTGTTGCCAACGGCGGCGTAAGCTATTCATGGAGTCCGGTCGCAGGATTATCTTCCAGCACAGGCGCCACTGTCACCGTCAATTCATTGGTGACGAGAACTTATACGGTCACAGGCCTTGGAGCGAACGGCTGCCCTGGCACCGCCATCTCGGTAGTTACGATCATTCCCATACCCACCAAGCCAGTCATCACGGTAACGCCGGCTGGCTCAGGTCATTTCATTCTTACATCCAGTGCTGCCTCCGGCAACCAGTGGTTCCGGAATGGCACTTTGGTCCTGGGCGCTACGAATCAAACACTCGACGTCACGCTCGCCAATGAGGGAACTTATACGGTGATTTCTACCCAGGGTAGTTGCGTAAGTCCTTCCTCTGACCCGGTGCCGGTCTTTATTACCGGCTTTGAAGAAAGTTTGTCTGTCCGGCCCTTGCTTGTTCACCCCAATCCGGCCGAAGAGTATTTGCAGGTTCAATGGAATGATTCTGACGCTGACAATGCAATCGACGCAAGTATTGTTGATCAGACAGGCCGGCCGGTTATCAGCCAACAGTTGCCTCCGCAAGGAGGGCGAGTTGATCTGAGGGGACTAGCGCCAGGGCTTTACCTATTACAGGCCACACAAGGGAATAGCTCGAAGGTTCAGAAGTTTGTGAAGAGGTAGAGTCGGTAATCGGTAATCGGTGATCGGTACTTGCACAAGTATTCATGCTGAATGCTCGAGAGAATGACTCTATGTCAAAGCCAAGACCCATGATTTTGGGAGCTGACTAATCACACTAGTGCCACTCAGCAACCAGTACCCAGCTCCCAGCTACGCCCGACCCAAGCGATGCAGGTGCATCAGGTGCGAAACAAAGGCGCTGAACATCGACTTGTACTCGATGTATGCAATGTTGTATTCGAGGCAGGTCTCCCTGACCAGTTTGCTGATCCGCGGATAGTGGATGTGGCTGACTCGTGGGAAAAGGTGATGCTCAATCTGGAAGTTCAATCCACCCAAAAGCCAAAACAAGAATCTGCTCGAGGTGCTGAAATTGGCCGTTGACATTACTTGCTGGGTGGCCCAATCCGGTTTACTATCTGTCTCCCTGGAGTGAAATTGGGTTCCTTCCACCACATGCGCCAATTGAAACACGGTGCTTGTGGTGAGACCGCAAATGACGCCGGTGATCAGGAAGCCGATAAGCCATGGCAGCCAACCAACCATCACGATGGGTAGCACCATATAGGCACTTATGTACGTGAGTTTCGTGACCCAGAAAATAAAGTGTTCTTTAAGTGCAAGCCCTTTCCTTTCGCTGTACGCCGAAATTTTGCCGGTGAAGTACTTCTGGAAATCTTCATAAAACACCCAAGCCAGGTACGAAATGCCGTACAGTACGACCCAGTAGATGTGTTGGAATCGGTGGAACCACCGCAGCGGTTGTCCTTCATGCAGGCGCATGAAAGGCTTAACATCAATGTCGGAATCCATTCCGTCGATATTTGTGTAGGTGTGGTGATTGATGTTGTGCTTGATCTTCCAATAATAGGCGGTGCCACCCAGCACATTGAGAAAGTGTGCAGAAGCCTGGTTGAGCCATGAGTGGCGTGAAAAAGTCTTGTGGCCACCTTCGTGCATCACGTTGAAGCCAATCGCAGCCATGTTCACGCCCAGTATCACACATAATACCAGTGAAGCCCATACACCAGGATTGAAGAAGACGAGCGTTGTATAGATCACAACTGAAGAAATGATTTGCAAGGCTCCTTTCCAATAGAGTCTTCTGTTCCCGGCAGGATGAAGCCCATGCTCTGAAAAGTAGACCTCTACTTTTTTCCGGAGTATGGAGAAAAACCCGGTCTGTGTGTTATCGAATGAATAGTTCTGCATGAAATAAGACAAATACGGGGTAAACGGGCTCTATGAGGTTGTGATGCACTTGCGGAATAACGACAAAGGTCGCACTTATTGCCCACTTGTGAGTGGGATCGCTAAATAACACAACAGCACGAGGTGGCTCTTCGTTCACATTGCCTCCTGTGCGTGCCCTGCAGCACATCTGGACCGGCTATACGCTAACTGTGACCGCAAACCACCTAAATGCCGGTCCCAAGCAAGCGACCTTTGGCTAGCAGGGAATTCTGATGGTGCATCGCACCGGGTGCAACCTTCTTCCCCGGTTCCACGTCATAGTCTTGGCCTGTAACCTCCTAAGGTCCAATAGGTATCAATGAAAGGAACTCAAGGCAAAAACCCATGAAGCAAACGATTACCCTCTTCCTCTGCCTGACCGCGACAGTCGCATTCACACAGACCAAGACCATCAAGGCCAGCGATATCATCAAGCAAATCAACGAAGGCAAGTCCGTGGAATACACCAATGTGGAGATCGATGGTCACCTCGACCTAACGGACCTGGAGAACCGCAGGCTCAAGCATTCTTCAAGCGGCTTTTTCGATTTTGGTGGAAATGACGAATATGAAAGCCATGTGGAGGTCTCTGTGAAGTTCACCAACTGCACCTTCCTGGGCGACGTCCTCGCTTATTACCATTTGAACCGTCCCAACGAGACTTACATTGCGCATTTTGAAAAGGATGCAGTTTTTGCCAACTGCACTTTCAAGAGAGCCAGTGAATTCAAGTATTCTGAATTCGGAGGCGCGGCCGTATTCACCGGGAGCAACTTCAACGAAGAGGCCAACTTCAAATACGCAGAATTTTCCGAAGGCCCATCGTTCAGCCTTGCCAGGTTTGACCGTGGTGTCTGCTTCAAGTACACTGAATTCCCCCGTGAAACGACGTTTGAGAAGGCTACCTTCTACGGCACCGCGGACTTCAAGTACTCCAAGTTCAGGTCGCCGTTAAACATGAATGGTGTCGCATTCAAAGGAGATGAAGACTTTAAGTATACCAAGATAGACGGGCGGAGCTTCACTTCTTACCTCCTGCATAGATAGTTCGAGGTTCAAGGTTCAAGGTTTCTGGTCTTCAATGGATTCGAGATTGGGCATTGGTCGGGAATTGAGTGTTTGTAAGTTCCCCTCCGTGACAGATTGACAGGGAATCCAAGTTGGTTTTATAGTTGATGGAGTCCGTCAGCATGAAGTTCTTCTTCAGAGTATTGAAGTCAGCCAAAAAATTCTCTTGGGCCATCATCGTAATTTTCATGGTGGGCCTGCACAATTTCTATAAAGGTGAGTACAGTTCACCGGACGACCTTTGTCCAAAGATTGATCCAACAGAGCAAGAGAAAAGCAGCGACGACTAGTAAGTAACTGGTATCCCGGATCTCGTATCCAGCATCTCGTATCCCGTATCCCGCATCCCGTATCTCCCCTCTTTAACTAGGGGTTTATCACCTTTGATAGAATTCACTTTGCATTTAAAAGTACTTTTATCTATACTTGCGCAAGATTAACCCAGTTACTATGACACAGTCAAACAATCCCACCTCGCAGCCAAGCCAGGCGTCGCTGATTAAACCCATGTTGTTGGGTGCCACCGTCGGCCTCATCGCTTTCTTCTTCTTCAGCCGGGGAGAAGGCAAACCGGAGTGGGGAGCACTTTGGAAAATCCGGCCGCTTGTCGTTCTTCTCCTGTCAGGTGCATTCTGGGGTGTTTGCTATAACTACCTGGTGCGACAGAAATTCCTCCCCTTGAGCAAGACCATGACCGTCGTACTAGGCGTACTGGGGCTCATCCTCGGAATGTGGATGGGGGTTGTGGTAGGATTCGACGGGACGATGTGGGATTGATCCTCCCTGAGCAACCCATTTCAGCTAATTTGCTCGTTACAAGAACATGGAGTACTTCGTTGACAAGAATTCAGTGGTCCGGCAGATCTGGGGGAAGGGTGATACCATCCTCTTCATCTTCGCGGGAGCCGCGGCTGAGTTCGCACTCAACAAGGCCGTAGACTGGCTCTACTTCACGGGCCGCATTCCCTCCGATCCAATAGGGCGCCTGTTCTCCACGGTATCTTACGCCAGGGCCATCATCTTTTCGGATGCAAAGGGCGCCTTGCGAGCCATAGATTCCATGACGGCCATTCACGGCGGAGTGGAAGCCAAACGGGCGCAACGCATCCCCGATTGGGCATACCGCGATGTGCTGTTCTTGCTCATCGACTATTCCATCCGGGCGTTCGAAGTGCTAGAGCGCAAACTCACGCTGGCTGAAAAACGAGAAATCCTTGACGTCTTCTACCGCATGGGAAGTCGTATGGGTGTAAGTGGGCTGCCAACGACGTTTGAAGGGTGGGCTGCCATGCGCCAGGGTCACCTTGAGAAAGACTTGATCTACAGTCATTATACAGAGAACCTCTTCCAGCAATACCGAAAACACCTGGGTGGCTTGCGATACCGCATACTCATCGAGACGCAAATCCTTGTGGTGCCTCCGAAGGTTCGTGAATGGCTTGGGTACCGGAAATTCTCCCTCCTCAACCCCGTCATCGCTTTCTACAAGCTCACCCGTCTTTTCAAGTTGGATTGGGTATTGAAAGAACTTATTCTGCCTGCACAGTACAAGCAAGATATCCGGGGACTGGACGTAAAACAATCTCTCTCAAACTCACCTTCTTCTTCCCTTGTGAAGAGCCTCGTGTAGTCTGGGGTTTTGGGATTTGGGATTTGCCCCGTCAATATCCTCCCTCAATATTCGACACAGGCGGACCGACAAATCCAATCTTCATCAAGTCTTCGCCCCACACGACCTTACCTGTGAAAGTTTGCTGGATCTCGTGCACGATCTGCTCACGAATCCGGGGTTGATCGATCTGCGCCAGGAGATGCGTAAGTACCAAGGTCTTCACGCCGGCCTTTTGTGCAACCTGTGCATTGTCCTTGTGATTTCCGCATGCAGCCCGATAGGCCGGTGATGGTGCTTTGCCGCTGAAGTAGTGGTTCATGTGAATGAGGATGTCGCAACCTTTCGCGAGCTCAATGATTTCATCAGATTGCCCGCTGTCGCCGGTGTAACAAAGTGAGCCATCCGGGGCATCGAGGCGGAAAGCAAGGCATTCGAGATACGGCTGAACGTGCGTCGCACGACCGACCCGCAGTTTCCATCCATTGCCATTGATGACATCGCCTGGCTTGATCTCCATCACTTTCGGCGCAGGCCTCTTCCGCGGAACCTTCCCTCCCCTTGCAATGAATACATCAATGCTGCTTTGGTGTTCAATTCTGGCTCGAATGTCAGGCCCGTAAACTCCCTCAGAACCAAAGAGTTGCTCTGTCATTCTTTGGAGGGGTGGCGGTCCGTAGACCAGAAGGTCCGGGATCCTATCCGCACCCTGGTCCCAGCGTTGAAGCACTAGCCTGGCGTAATCCATGCAGTGGTCGTAGTGCAAGTGTGTGAAGAAGGCATGGGTAACATCGACTGCCCGGCAACCAGTTTGAAGCAGCCGGTGATGTGCATCCGGCCCGTGGTCCATGACGATCCGGTCGTTGCCTACTTCGATGAGGTAGCCTGAACCCGCCCGCTCAAGTGATGGTGCTGGTGTACCGGTGCCGAGGAGCGTGACGGAGGTAGGTTTGGCTGGCTGCTGAGCCGATGTTCCCGTTGAATTTCCGAGGACTGCCGTGACAGCTCCCGTCGCAGCGACTTTGGTGATGAATGAACGGCGCTTCATTTGCTGAGGTCTATCAAAGCTAGACAGTCACAGTCCCTGTTACAAATGAAATCTCCAGAGTGTCTCACGCAGAGGCGCGGAGCCGCGGATGAGCCGCAGAGAGGTGCACTTTTTGCGTCTTATTGCGACTTGGCGCCTTTGCGAGAGATTCCCAACGCATTCGCCTTTTCCAACAACTTCGGCGCTTCGGCCTTCGCACAGAATTCCGTGAAGGATGAAGTTGGCCCACGCCAAAGTAGTTCGTCGACCTTCTTGAAAAGCTTCGCATCGGTGCGCAACGTCGCCAGGCGTTTGAAGAGCAAGGCTTCCTTGCGCTTGTCTCCTAAAACTTTCTTTGGAAATTTTTCGATGGGCCCATGCTCCTTTAAAAGTCGTACTGCTCCTGCCTGGCCAATGCCGGAAATTCCAGGGTAACCATCCGCATCGTCGCCGATCAGTGCGAGCAGGTCGGGGATGAGTTCAGGGGTAACGCCGAATTTTTTGCGAACTCCATCGGCGTCACGAATGATTTTCCTTCGACCGTCGATTTGAACGACTCGATCATCGCGCACACATTGGGCGAGGTCTTTATCAGGTGTCCAGATGCAGACTTTCATGACCTTGGGGTCGGAGGCAGCCAGGTGTGCTGCCGAGGCCAGCGCATCATCCGCCTCAAGTTCCACCATTGGCCACACCATCACTCCCATGGATACCAGCGCTTGTTCCAGTGGCACGAACTGGGCGCGTAATGCACGATCGATACCGTATCCTGTCTTATACCCGGGCCATAAGTCGTTACGAAAGGATTCGATCACGTGGTCGGTCGCGACCCCAACATGGGTTGCCCCTTCGTCGATCATCTTCAAGATGCCGTACAAGACACCCGCAACGGCGCCGAACTGCTTGTCCTTGCCTTTGTTGAACGACCGTTGACCGTAGAAATGCCGGAACAACTCGTAGGTGCCGTCGATGAGGTGGACAATCATAACTGGGGAAGCAGGCAGCACATTGCATCCAAAGTACATAGAGTCGGCTGCCACGCCAAACGCGCCATCATCCGCACGCCCAAACCGTGTCCGACACCTTAAGGTGTCGGACGAGATCTTGGAAGCCGGACAGGTTGCAGTCCTGAATCCGTGAGGTGTCCGACACCTTAAGTTGTAGGACACATAGGACAGTTAACGCCCACGTGGGCCCGCGTGGACCTTCATAAATCTTCTCTTATTTTTGCCGCTATGCGGGTTCTACTCAGCCTTTCCTTTGTCCTCGTGCTAGGCACATGTATTGCGCAAGGCGACGAAAAACTCTCTGCCGATGTTTCTGTTGGTCTCATCGCCCCCACCGGCAAAGAGCTTTCCGCTTCCTATGCTGTTGGTCTCGGAATCGGTGTGGAGGGAATCTATCGCCCGGGTAAGTATTTCATTGGTCTTGAATTCAGCGGGGACCTGTTTGTCAATTATCCCCCGTCTGCAGGCGACCTCTCCGACAACCTGATTCTGTTCGGCCCGTCGCTTAAAGCAGGTTACGTGCTCACCAAAGGCAACTTCAGCTTCGAGCCCTTTGTCAGTATCGGGTATGAATGGGGCATCAACTCCATCGCGCCTCGAGGCCGGTCGTCCGGACAAAGTGTAGATCTTATGAACCTCAAGGGTCTCTCGATCGGCCCCGGCTTTATGATTCAAGTGAGCGATCGGGCCCTCGTGGGAGTCTGCTATAAGTTCTACTCACCCCACGCAACACTCACTCAAAATGCACTGTCTGGAGTCAATTCAACTCCCACGCAGCTGTACGGTCCGCTGATTACAATCCCTGAGCAGAAGCTCACCATGGACAGGTTTTCTGTCAGATTCCACTGGACTCTATGAGACCAATTGTCGTCATACTGCTCCTATTTGTGTGCGGGTGCACCAAGGACACGATACTGCTCGAGCAAGTCAATGTCGATATAAAGGCAATTACTGATTTCACTGGTAACTGTGCAGAGTTGCACGCGGAGATGCTCTCTGAATCGGACATCAGGGTGTATTCCCAACCTTATTCACTCTTCACGGAAGATGACTTCGAAACGCTATCCTACGATGAGTCATCGCAGACGGTCTCTAACTGTGGAAGCGAGGTGATGTTTTTTGACGGTATCACAACCTGGCTTCGCGCGCCTTATCCCTTCCCTATTCAACTGGAAAGATACAGCTTTGACGGTAAACCGTTCCTGGTTCTCCAGGGAGACTACTCGGAATTCACTTTCACTCCACCCGTTTTCTCCGACACAAAAACCCGCCTGCCCTATTTCTTCGATGACAATCGAATTATGATTGGAACAAAGGCGTTTGGTTCAGCCGCGGCCCAAGTCTATGAAGCCGACGCCACTTTAAAAACGGCAACACTGGTTGGCACTACACATATCCTGCCTTTTTATTTTACGCCTATGAGTATTCACCGGGCTGGCAATACATGGCTGCTTGTCGGCTATGACAATCTCGACTCAAGAGATTATTCTGTAGTTACGTCTCCGGACCTCACCAACTGGGAGGGTCCGTTCACCATGGCTGAATTGCCGAGCACCGATTTCTGGATCGACCAAACCGACGGCCAGGGCGATCTCATGGTGGCACGTGGTGTAAATCAGAATTTCACAACCTCCCATGACCCGGGCATAAACAATGATCACCTTTACCTGGTATCGGTGGACAAAGGACACACATGGAGTCCACTCGCACCCTCGATGAATATCCTTCATGCACAAGTCCTGGGGAATGGCATGATTTACGCCGTCGTCAGGCAAGAATTTGGCGATCGGGGAACCATCAGCAAGCTTGCCAAGTCAAGTGACAATGGTGCTACATGGACAACGGAAAACCCGTTGTTCTATGGAGACCGAATCTCATTCCATGACCCATCGCATGGAATTGCCATGACTGGCGCAACGCTTCAAGTTACTCACGATGGTGGGAAAAGCTGGACGCTTTTGCTGACAACTCCCTATTGATCCAGGCCCTTATCATGCTTTGCCGGAACGCTGCCCTGTTAATCCTTTTCATTTCTCATTGCCACAGTGCTCTCGCCCAGCAGAACCTCTTCAACGTTCCTTCATCAGACATCACCATCAAAGGAAAGCCATTCTTCCAACAGCAGGTGAACTTCGTCAATGATGGCAACATTCTGCTCAATTCCACCTTTTGTTACGGGCTAGGGAAGGACTTTGAGATCGGCGTGAACGTGCTTGGCGTCTTCATGGACTTTGACAATAGCGTGTCGGCCCTGGAGACAAACCATGACATCTCAGATCCACCCGTTTATCCTTTCTTCACCATCAATGCGCAGAAGGAATGGGGATTGAACAAGACTTTCAAAGTGGCCGTTGGCACCCAAACGGGATTGTCGGCCGGAGGGCACTTCGGAACGTACGACTATCTCAACGTGGTCACCGCTATTCCTGACATCCATCTCAAGTTGATCACCGGTTTGAACTATGGCTCAGAATCCTTTCTGGGCCAGGGCAACTTGAATCCCATCGTGTCTACTGAATATGTCCCGTTCGGTTTCCAGGTGGGTATCGAACAAGAATTATTCAAGGAAAAGCTGCTGCTGATCGCGGAACACATCTCTGGAGATCACACTTTGGGACTATCGGCGCTCGGGCTAGGCTACCACCTTACTGATCATTGGGTGCTTTCGCTGGGTTACCAGTACACCAACAATGCCGGACACTCACCGAACAGTGTGATATTCGAGTTTACTTTCGTTCCGTCTGCAATCTCTCATCGGCGGATTTATCATGAGGGACACATTGAAGAACAGTAAGCGGTGAGCGGTGAGCAGTAAGCGGTAGGCCGTAGACTCACCAATGGGTAACTTTAAGTTTGCCAATTAGGCATCCCCACCGTTCACCGATTACTGATTACCGACTACTGATTTTTCCCGTAGCCAAAACGAGTGCTATATCCCGCAGCAAAGAAATAGTCCGGCTCTCCCCCATTCAAGTTTACACCCATCGAAAAGTCGATTTGGCTGTGACGGGCCTCCAGGTGAGTGTAGCCGAGGTTTACCCAATGGTCGTTCTTGTGGGGGCCATTAAAGAAAGTGCTTTGCTCAACGAAAACTTCATGCTGGTCGCTGATTTCAAACTCTGTTGTAAAGGAGTACATGAGGGAGGTGATGGATGAATACCCATTCCAAGCTACACCCGTGTTGTAGTTGAACACCCACTTATCGTGGATGTTGTTCTCGAAGAGCAGTAATGCATAGTTTCCCCACAACGGGCCTCGCAGCTTCCTTGAAGTATTGGGGGTGATGGAGTACCCAACGAGGATGGCTGACGCTGGCTTCCATCCTTTTTCCTTGTACAGCAACGCCTTCGCCTCGATGGCCCCGAAGTAATAGAACTTGTCGTCTGGGTTTTCCTTGGCAGAATCAATGCGAAGAAATCGGTTTACGAGCCGTACCTCCAACCAATTATTGACAGCGGATCGTAACATAAGGGTCGGCAGGAACATCGACCGGTGATCTTCTCGTTGATAGAATTCAAAACCCATTTCCATCTGCAGGTGTCCCTTGGGGGTAATGGTCGGAAAGTCTGAAATGCCGGGACGATCGACGGAGAAGTGAAGATTGTCGCTTTGCGAACGAGCGTTTGTCGCCGCGGCCACAACCAATGTCCCGATAAGTACGGTAGTCCGAAAAGACATTAAGAGGGATTTGTTCAAGGGTTTTACCAACGGCCGCAATCTTACCGCAATATTTAGAATTTCTGAAAAATCACCCTACATTTGCCCGCCGTGAAACGCGTCCGTTCCCACCTTCCGATATATTCCCTGGCCCTTGTTCTTGGGTTCCTTGCCTTTACAACCACCTGGGCCCTACTTACCGATAGCCCGGAAAAAGTAGATGCTCCAACCCATGAGGTGATCACAAAGCTTGCATTCAACCCCAAGCCACTGGACGCCCATTCTACTTTTACCCGTCAGGCAACCGATGGTGAACTTGAGACTTCCGATGAAACCGTCCGCCAGAGCGGTCGGATTCTCACGGTGTCCGGCATTCTACTGCAGTCACAGACTTTATCTGTGCAAACAGTACTACGCGAGCATCAACTGCCCAGCATTCTCATCCCAAGCGGAAGACGCTCGATCCTCTTCAGTCGCCTGATTATTTGATCTCCGGCCGGTCGCGGCCCTTTCCCGGCTGTTGCAACCTTAGGTTCGGCTGCCATTCTCTTTCCTCTACCATTTCTTTTCTTTCTTATGAAACCATTTGCGTTGGGCGTACTGCTCATTCTGCTACATGCACAAGCTGCCATTTCCCAGACGGCACCAGATACCGTGCTGTCGCTTACCGAGGCGCGGGCAAGGCTAATAAACTACAATCTGGGGCTACTCGCGACGTACTACGATATCAATCTCGCCAAGGCACGGGTGATTCAGGCTCGGGTGTGGAATAACCCCTATTTCATCTTCAACGGGGACATGTGGAACAGTGAGACCAATGAGTACTTCGCTGTTCGAAACCAATTGCTTGTACAGATCGAGCAGACTTTTTCAATCGCCGGTAAGCACACCAATTCGGTTAAGCTAGCGAAAGTGGGTGTAGAGATGGCAGAGAAACAAATGGAGGATGTAATCCGAAGCCTCTTGCTCGAACTTAGCAACACTTACAATGACCTTGCAGCATCCCAGGCGAAGGAAATACTCTATCGCCAGGTAATTGCAAACTACGACAGGCTGATGGAGGCAACCCGAAAGCAACTAGAGGTAGGCTCTATCTCCGTGGCCGAAGCCGTTCGGCTTGAAGCCGAATACCTGGCTGTTCAAACTGACGCTCTCAATAACCAGGCTGACAAGGAACGCTCGCTCGGCTATCTGAAAAC
>CAZJWV010000059.1:0-19003 GCA_964549855.1 uncultured Ohtaekwangia sp.
TACATCTTTCAATCCTGAATTTGGTACGATGGACGATTTCAAGGAGACGGTACAAACCATACACAAGAAGGGAATGAAAGTCATCATCGATTGGGTCCCCAATCATACCGGTGGAGACCACCGGTGGCTGACTGAACACCCGGATTTCTTTGTAAAAGACAGCACCGGGAAAGCAGCCATTGCTGTGGACTGGGCAGACACCCGGCAATTGAACTACAAAAACCCGGTGATGCAGGATAGCATGATTGCGGCGATGAAATACTGGGTTTCAACGACCGACATCGATGGATTCCGCTGCGATGTTGCCTGGAACGTCCCCGCCTCCTTTTGGCGCAAGTGCATTCCTCAACTAAAGAGTATGAAGAGCATCTTCATGCTTGCAGAAGGTGACAGTGCATACCTGCCGCAAAGTGGCTTTGACGCGGTTTATCCCTGGTCCATGTTCAAGATGATGGAAAAGGTGGCCAATGGTTCAAGACCGGCCTTTGGTTTAGACAGCATCAAGGATAAGAATGACAAACTGTATCCGCCCCAAACCATCCAAATGTACTTTACGAGCAACCATGACGAGAACAGTTGGAATCGCGCAGATTATGGAACATTCCCGGGACCGGTGCACGCGCCTTTCGCGGTGTTTACGCAAACGATGGCGAACAGCGTTCCCTTGATTTACGGTGGTCAGGAAGAACCAGTGTTAAGACCATTGAAGTTCTTCGACAAGGATCCAATGACGTTTGATAAATACTTACGATCCGACTTCTACAAAACCTTGCTTGACCTTCGCAAAAGAAACCTTGCTCTCTCTCCCAATGCATCGTTCAGGAAAGTTAGCGTGGGAGATGATAAGTCCGTTTATGCCTTCGTAAGAGAAAGCGGAAACCAGGGGGTCCTTGTCATTTTAAACCTTTCAGGTAATTCGCAATCAATAACTCTTGGAGACAAATCCTTGCTTGGCAGCGCTTACAATGTATTTAAGGGCGGAAACGAGGTTCTGAGCAGCGAACCATCGAGTTTGGAACCTTGGGGTTACCAGGTTTATGAGATAGGCAAATGAAAGTAGGTGGACCTGGATTCATGACATGAATTGCCGAAAAGAAGATACCTTCCTGAAGTAATCCACCTAAACCCCCTCCTATGAAGTCCCTTTTCGCCATTTCCATGGCACTCGTGTCCTTTGGGCTGTGCGCCCAGGACAACGATGCATTGATCAAAGCCGCCCTTGCCGGTGACCTCGCTGCCGTGAAGCAGCAAGTGGAAGGCGGTGCGAATGCTAACTACAAGAATGCCGCCGGGCAGACGCCGCTTTCCCTGGCCTACATGTCCCCTGAAATCACGGAATATCTGTTGGGCAAAGGAGCTGATGCCAATGGGGGCGACTATCCTGCCTTGGTCTCGGCTTCCCGGTACTATTCCATCGATGTGATGAAGATGTTGATGAAGGCTGGCGCAGACCCCAACAAGATTGCTGAAGTAAAGGTGGATATGGGCGCAACCTTCCGTAAGCTGCTTGAAGAGGAGAAGGCGAAAGGAAAGAAAGCCAACAAATACATGGTGAAGGCGTACGAAGACCAGCTTGCCAAAGCTGGCGATGCCAAGTCGATCACATTTACCGCCCTGCAGAATGCTCTCAGCGCAACAAATTGCAAGGAGTGCATCGAGTTGCTTCTGAATGCGGGCGCCAAAACGGACTTTAAAGGCCCTGCAGCCGGTGGCAACGCCGTGCACGAGATCGCCTTCAGCTGGATCCCCATCGAGCAACGGGCAGCAAACATCCAGACCAACATTCCTTACCTGGAGCAGGCCGGAATGGGGGTACCGGCGTGGTACAAGACAATGAACATCACAAACATGGGCAGTGCCAACGACATTGTTAAGTTGCTTAAGGACAAGGGAGCGGACATGGAGCAGTTGGACAACAACAAGCGCACACCGCTAACGAACGCAGTGCTTCAGCCTACACCCAATGAGGAGATCATCATGGCGCTGGTGGCGAATGGTGCGGATATTAAAGCCACGGGTATGAATATCGATCAGACCGAGTTTGCCAAAGAAACTCCTCATGTTGCCAGTGTCAAGGTGCGTTACGATTTTCCACACGAAGGCAGAAACTCCAAAGGTTCGGGCTATAGCGCGAATATGGAACTGGTGAATCCAAAGCCGAAGCGAGTGGCTCTGATCAGCTACTATCTCTATGATCCAGGGAAGGGAAAAACCACGGGTGGTGCACAAAGCTCTGTAGTAACCGCTTCCGTCTGGCGGACGTCAGACGCGATGGGGCAGCTGCAGGTGGATGGCTTTTACGCGAAGAGCATCGATGCATTGAAAAAGGGTTTTAAGGACAATGGCGTGGACCTGCTGACGCCGTCTGAGTTCCTCGATACCGATGAGAAGATTGACTTCTATTTCAATTTCAGCCAGGAGTCTGCTAAAAAGGAGAAGACGTCAATAACAAAGCGCAACGCTACCGGCGGATTCATCTCCGAGATTGCGACCGCCACGGTGTCAACATTAAAAGTTTCTCCCTACGGGAAAGGCTATCGCCAGTTTTTTGTCGCCAACGAGGGCGATGACGAGTCCATGCTCAGCAATTTTCAGAGCGGCGTTTTCTCGGCCAACCGCAAACTGACGTCAAGCCTTGGCTATGAATTGTGCAAAGGCCTCGGCGTCGACGCCGTAGTAGTGGTCTACATCTGTACACGCAAACCCAAACAAACAAAGGATGACTACGGCGTGAATGCAGTGGTGACCATGATGCTTGGGCCCAATCCGGGGCGGAGCGAAGAAGGAGATCCCGACGCTAAAAACCTGGGCCAGTTCTACTGCGGCACGCGGACGTTCTACAGTTCACCTGTAATCTTCAAAGAGGCGAAGGGCATATTCGGTCAGTACGATGGGATGGCAAACGTGCTGAGTGCCCATGCCGCGAAGATGTGCAAGTACATTGTCGGGGCTGAGAAAGACCAGTAAGCGACGTGGGGCGAGTTTCAGGTTCCAGGTTTAAGGTTCAAGGTTTAAGGTTCAGAACATCACACTTTGAACTTTGAACCTTGAACTTTGAACTTGAAACCAACCTCAGTTCAAGCTCACCATGAGTCCACACTATATTAAGCCACCTTTGAACCACCGAAATCCTTCGGGTGGCAGTGGTACATTTCGTTGAATGATTTGTAGAAGTACGATCGGCTGTTGAATCCAATCTCATCGATCACCTCCGACACGCTCATCTCTGTTTTACTGAGAAGGTCAGCAGCCTTTTTGAGCCGGCATTGCTTGATCAGGCCATGAGGCGTCAGGCCGGTTGTGGCTTTTACTTTCTTATATAGAGAGGCTTTGCTCATGCCTACCTCCTCGGAGATCGTGTCCGCATTGAATTCCGGTTCGCCGAGGTGTTGTTGGATACACTGCGTGACACGCAAGAAGAACGCATCATCTTTTTCGCCGATACCTGTGGGCAGTTGATGAAGTTCCACATGATTGACATCCTGAAATCTTTTCCGAACGAGCTCCATTCGCTCAATCAGCTTCTCAATCCGGATGCTCAGGTGTTCGGGGTGAAAGGGCTTGGGTATGTATGAGTCCGCTCCCATTTGCAAACCTTCAATCCTGTTTTCAATCTCAGCCATGGCGGTCAGAAGGATAACTGGAATGTGACTGGTTTGAATATTCTCCTTGATGGATTTGCACAGGGAAAGCCCGTCCATGCCTGGCATCAGAATATCGCTGATGATCAAGTCAACCCGTTCTTCGTCCAAAATCGCCAAGGCGCGCTTGCCGCTGTGCGCTTTATAAACCGCATACTTGGCAGACAAAATGCTCTCCAGCAAAGACGTGATCTGAGGGTTGTCGTCGACGACCAGTAGATTGTAGCCACTTCTACCGGGTGCAGCAACCTTAGTTCTATCCGTTTGATCCTGGAAAACGGCATCTCGTTCAAACTCGAGGGATAACCGCTCGTTCAGGTTAGTGATGGACACCACCTCCGGATGATCTGACCGCTGTACCGGAATTAAGGGCTGTCCTATCGGGATAGACACAGTAAACGCACTTCCTTTTCCAGGCTTACTTGCCACCTGAATTTCTCCATTGTGAACCATGACCAGGCTCTTGGTTAATGAAAGACCAATCCCGGTACTTTTGGCCAACCCATTGGAGTCAATGGTTTGCGCCGGATTCTGAAAGAAGCTGTCGAATACTCTGTTCCTGTTCTCTTCGGCGATGCCAATGCCTTCGTCTTTTACAACGAAGACTACCATTCCATTGGCCTCGCGGAGAGAGACGGTCACAGCCCCTCCCCTGAGGCTGTACTTAATGGCATTGGATATCAAGTTGATCAGGATCTTCTCGACCTTTCTGACATCGACAAATGCAATGAGGTTTTCAGGACCAGGATAGAACTCGAGGAAGGTCTCCCGTTCTGCTGCGTGCTGTTGAAATGAATCCACAATTCGTTGTGTAAACGGAACAAGATCCAGTCGCGAAGGCTGAAGCCTGTCCTTTCCACTTTCAATTTTCCGGAATTGAATCAACTCCTCAATCAGCTTCTGGAGTCGTAACGAATTGTTGTATATCAAAGTGAGCTGACTCTTGTCCTCCCCGTCATTGCTCCTTTGCAACAGTGCGGCGACAGGTCCCAGGATGAGCGTCAAGGGTGTCCGGAACTCATGGGCGACGTTGGTGAAGAATTGAAGCTTGTAGTCATTCAATTCCTTAAGTTGGTGAGCCCTCAACCTGTCGATGGCCAATGCCTTGTTGGCGCGCACCCGCTGTTGCACGTAAAGGATAATTCCAATTTGAAGGCCAACCGCCAGAAATACATAAAGCCCGTACGCCCACGGTGTCATCCAAAATGGCGGCAGCACCCGAATGGCGATTGACCTTGGTGTGGAACTCCACACGCCATTTTCGTTTGCATAGTTGATACGGAGCGTATAGGTACCTGGTGGAATGTTAGTGAGCGTAACCGATTGCCTTTGACCAATGGGGTTCCACTCCTTATCGAGGTTCTCCAGGACGTAAGCGTATTCGCTCTTTTGCTTGTTCCAGTAATCAAGCGTTGTGAAACTGAGGTTAATGTAGTTTTGATCATGGGTAAGCGTAATGCTTTCCGTCAGATCAATGTGGCTGGGAAGAATTCCACTCTTGTCGCCGGGCTCCACGACTGCATTTCTAACCTGAAACTCAGTGAATGTCAGGCGCGGAAAGTAGTCAATGACATTGATCCTTGATGGAAAAACGATATCGAGACCATCAACACCGCCAAAGTAGAGTTTCTCTGAAATCCTTGACTTGAAGACGGCGCCATCGGCAAATTCATTGTTTTGCAATCCATCATTGGCATCAAAATTCTTGAACGTGGTCTTCTTTTCGTTGAACAGGGCGAGACCATGGTTGGTTGACACCCAGATCGATGAAGAAGCATCCTCCATAATACCATGGATCGTGTTGTTTGGCAGTCCTTGGCGCTGGGTATAATGATCGATGCGGTATGGTTTCATGCGCAGGTGCAGTCGATTGAGGCCACCACTCGTCCCAATCCACAACTGCTCCCGCTTATCGATGTAGAGGCTCAGCACATCGTTGTTACACAGACTGTTGCGTTCACTGGCGGTCGCCTGAATATGGTCCTCAATTTCTTTTGTCAGTGCATTGTATCGGTAGATACCCCCTCCCCGCGTTCCGAACCACAGCATGTTGGGGCGCTCTTCGACAATTGCATACACCACATTGCTCTTGATTGAGATTTGCTCTGCCTTGCCGGAATGGTGCAGTTGATCATAGTCCAAAAGGCGGTATTTTCCTTTTGGAGTCCGCTCGACCTTCATTCGGATAATTCCGTAACCGCTCGTCCCCAGCCAAATGTCATTGAAGGCATCGACGCAAATGGAATACACCGAGCTAAACGAAAGATCATTGGCGTTTTCAAAGTCACGAGGAAAATGAAACATGGTACCGCTCTTTGATTCTATCATGTCAATTCCTTCCGCGTCCATGCCCACCCAAAGATTGCCGTGATGATCCTTGTTAAGCGCCAACACCGCGTCGTTGCTTAAGCCCTTGTTTACATTAATTACTCTTGTAAGACGCTGATCCCGTTGGATAATATTCAGTCCGCCACCACGCGTTCCCACATAAAGTCCGGAATCGTCCCCAAAAACAGATCGAATAATATTGTGCGAGAGCTGGCCATCTTGAGGTGAACCGGAGACGACAGAATAAAATGCTTTGGGTCGGGTAAGGAACTTGTACACGCCGTCTCCATCGGTGCCCACCCAAATCAGGTTTTGGCTTGTTTCGGTAATGGTAAGGATCTTGATCCTCGCCTTGGAGAATCCAGGAAAATAGGAGTTCATTGGTGCCAGGGAGAAATCCGGCCCCTCCTGGCGCACCCTGAAGATGTCCCCCGTTTCAGTACCAATCCATAGGGCCGAGTGGTCCAGGCTTTCGGAAAGCGAAGAGACGACAACATCTCCCAACACGAGTTGCTCAGAACCTTTTGCCATGGCAGCCAGGTTGTACAAAAACAATTCACCGGACTTATTGGCCACCGCGAGGTAGTATCGATCGCCCATCCGGATGAATTTGTGAAAAACAATGTTGTCCGGATCCGGCACCTCCTTGCTGAAGACAACGCGTCCACCCAGCGTACAGATCATTTTTCCATCACGGCCAAAAAGGTAGAGCAGGCCGTCATGGCTCACCAAGTCCACCACGGTAGTAAGCCACGAAGGGCTGATTCCTTCAAAGCCTAGGGGGATGAATGCGTCTTTTGCGGCAGAATACCTGCTTATTCCCTTCCCGATGAGGCTCGCCCAAATCGATGAATCGGCACCTATGCAAGCACGGATGTTGTATTCCAGAAACGGGATGTCGTTGAGGCTGTCGAGGTAGGTTTGGAATGAGTCGTTAACCCGGTTGTACTTATTGATGCCCTGGTGCGTAATCACCCACAGGTTGCCGTAACCATCTTCGAGAAAATTTCGAATGACGTTGTTACTGATAGTCCCTTTAAGGAATGGATCGGGCTTGTACACATGAATCACACTCCCATCATACCTGTCCAGCCCATCCCAGGTTCCCAACCAAACATGATCATCTCTGTCCATATACACGGAAGTGACCGCGCTGCTGGACAAGTTGGAGTTCTTGTCAACGTGTTGATATGGCCATGGCGATGCGGTGTCCGTTGGCGCTACCAGAAGGAATAAGAGCAGAATACCCAGCATGAATCAAGCCCCTCGCTTGTAAACGTAGGACATCGGGGGCCCGAATCCCGATAAAGTTGTCCTCCCCGTGCAATTATGTCCTCTCCGTCCTCAATTCGCAGATTATTTGGAACCCGGCGGACTTCTTAAACGGCATGATGGACAGCGGTCGGAGTCGCTATGTCAACATTGCGAGTGCAATCGATTGATCCTCCAACCTTCATGCGCACGATGCCAACGACCCTGGCACACGACATTTCCAGACGTTTTAAGAAGAATCCGCTGCTCAAACCAGCGGATATTAAGCCAAGCAGTGCAGGGATGGTCGTCGAATGCCTGCTGAATCCCGGCGTATTCGAATTCGACAACAAGATCTGGTTACTGATCAGGGTTGCAGAGCGCCCCGCACAGGAAGAAGGAATTGTAAGTCTCCCGGTATACAATGAGAACGGGAAAGTTGAAATACTGCGGTTTGACAAGAAGGACGAACACCTCGACATGTCCGATGCACGCATCATCCGATACAAAGAAACGGATTACCTCACCACCTTGTCACATTTGAGATTGGTGTGCAGTGAGGATGGCATCACATTTCATCAGCCTCCCGACTACTGGCCCATCTTTGGCAATGGCGCCCAGGAAGCCTTTGGAATTGAGGACTGCCGTGTAACCAAAATTGACAAGACCTACCACCTCACATACACGATGGTGTCTCGGTATGGTGTTGGTGTGGGGCTGATTCAAACGGTCAACTGGAAGACATTCAATCGCCTGGGAATGATTCTTCCGCCCCATAACAAGGACTGCGCTATTTTCGGCGAAACCATCAACGGCAAGTACTTCGCGCTGCATCGTCCGAGCAGCTCACAATTGGGCGGCAATTTCATCTGGATCGCCGAATCACCCGATCTGCTTCACTGGGGGAACCACACTTGCATTGCTACTACGCGGCCTGGAAAATGGGACGAAGCCCGTATTGGTGCCGGAGCTGCGCCTATCAAGACCTCGCAAGGCTGGCTTGAAATCTATCATGGGGCCGATGCAAATCACCGCTATTGTCTTGGCGCATTGCTGCTTGACCTGGAGAATCCTTCCAGGGTATTGGGGCGAAGTGATGAACCCATCATGGAGCCGACCACCCCTTATGAACTCACCGGGTTTTTCGGCAACGTGATCTTCACCAATGGTCACCGGGTAGAAGGCGATACACTGCATGTGTATTACGGGGCAAGCGATGAGGTGATCTGCAGCGCTCAATTTTCCATCGACGAAATACTCCAATCTCTTCCAAAACACGCATGACCATTGCCGCACTCTTGAAGAAGCCGGGGGAGGAATACGGGTATTTCCTGGAAATGCCGCGCACTATGCGCGTGTTGCTTTTAACCAACATGATCTACGCCTTTGCATTGCCCGTGATCGACATATTTGTTGGCGCCTACATCATGCGCAGTTCCAATGATCCGCGCATAGTCGCCATCTACCAATTGTGTGTGTACACAGGGATACCGATCACCTTCCTCGTCAATGGTTTCCTGCTTCGTTACGTCAAGATTTCCAACCTCTACAGTTTCGGAATGCTATTGAGCGGGTTGTCTATGCTCCTGATGATGAGCATGGAAATCCTGTCCATGAATGGCGTGGGCATCGCCGGCCTTCTCATGGGCTGTTCCTTCGGCTTCTTCTGGGCCAACCGCGACTTCCTTGCGCTCAACAATACGGACGACAACACGCGCAACTACTATTACGGGCTCGAAACTTTCTTCTATACCATCACCTATATAATTGTACCGATTTCCGTCGGCTGGTTCCTGGCCAACTCGGATTCGCTGGGTTGGTTCGGTGGGAACATGAACACCGCCTACCAGGTGGTTACCGCCGTTGTCTTCGGGCTCACCATCATATCAAGTGTTGTCATCCACCAGGAGAAGTTCAAAAACCCGGTTCAGAAAGAGTTCCTCTTTTTCCGATTCCACTCGCTGTGGCGAAAAATGCTCGTGCTGGCCGGGCTAAAGGGTCTCGCACAAGGGTATCTCGTAACCGCACCCGCTATCCTGATAATGCGGCTGGTCGGGAATGAGGGTTCCGTGGGGTTGGTGCAGGGGATCAGTGGTGTCGGTACAGCCATCATGTTGTATCTCCTGGGCCGGGCGTCAAAACCTGCGGACCGCATTTACATTTTCGTTGCCGGGCTGACAATTTTCCTGGCAGGCACAGTTGTTAACGGTATCCTCTATTCAGCCATTGGCGTCATGGTCTTTGTACTGTGCAAGGTTCTTTTCACCCCATTGCACGACATGGCATACTTCCCCACGCAGATGCGGGTGATTGATGTCGTCTCCAGGATTGAAAACCGCAGCGAGTTCGCCTACATCTTCAACCACGAGTTTGGCCTTTATGTCGGCCGCTTCCTTGGCCTGGTTCTTTTCATCTACCTCGACACGTACGTATCGGAAAGCTTCGCTCTGAAATATGCCTTGATCATTATCGCCGTCCTTCAACTGCTTTCGATTCCTGTAGCCAAACACATCATTCGCGAATGCGACAAACTCAGCAAGCCTTGAACACGAGCAGCATAAATCATCGAATTAGTCAGAAGACGGAGAAAATGACCTCTCTCCCTTGGCTCCTGTTGTGGTTCGCATTGCTGATACCCGGATGCAGTCGACCCGAACCGATAAAACAGATTGGCATCTCCCGCATTGACATCATGCCAAACCTTCCCGAACCCTTCAAAATAATGGATTGGGAAGAGCAGGCACACCATTTCGATCAATATGTTTTCAACCCCGACCTGAAAGGGGAATACATGCCCTTCATCTGGCTGGACAGTGCCCGGAGAAACTCTAACCAAACCCTGTTTGGTCTCTACACCGCCATCGGCGACATCCGGCAAGGACCCAAAGGCAGTGCGGAGTTTCATGAAGCCCTCTGCACTATGGGCTCTCTCCTGGGCGCAGGCCTGGTGGGGATTGACAAAACCAATCAGAATGGCTACAACTATGTAAAGATGACGCAGGGGTACTTCAATTCTGCGAATGGCTGGAACATCATGATGAACAACACCAATGCCACCGTCGCCCGGCTTGGCGGCGGGTACGGACGCGATTGGTGGTACGATGTGTTCCCTAATGTCCTGTTCTACAGTCTCTGCGACATTTTTCCAAACGTGGTGCAAGCTGACAGTCTTCAACACCTGATCGCAGAACAGTTCTTCAAAGCAGACTCTGTGCTGAATGGGAATTATGACTACTCCTTCTTCGATTACAGTCGCATGCAGGGAATGTCCAGCCACATTCCGCATCAGCAAGATGCCGCAGCGGGTCATGCTTACGTGTTGCTGTGTGCTTACGAAAAATTTGGCGACGCTCGCTACCTGCATGGAGCCAGGTCGGCGATGGACGCATTCGTGAATCAAAAAGAAAGCAGATTCTATGAAGTTCTCATGCCATTCGGCGCCCTGGTAGCAGCGCGATTGAATGCAGAGCACGAAGGACATTACGACATCAAGAAAATACTCGACTGGACATTTGATGGCTGCAAAGCCGGTGATGGAAGGACCGGCTGGGGAGTGATTGCCGAGCGATGGGGTGATTACGACGTGCATGGTTTGCAGGGGAGCATTACCGATGGCGGTGGCTATGCCTTCCTGATGAATTCCTTCGACCTCGTGTGGCCGTTGGTTCCCCTGGTGCGCTACGATCCGCGCTACGCAGAAACGATTGGTAAGTGGATGCTTAACGTGACCAATGCCGCACGGCTCTTTTACCCCTATGAGATCGATGACCAGCACCAGTGGCTCCCAACCAGGAAAGAGATCACCAAAAACGTGATTGCCTATGAAGGTCTCCGGAAGGAAGACTTCACTTATAAGAAGGCTTCGCTGAGCGGAGCAAGTCCCGTAGCCCTGGGAGACGGACCCCAGTGGGCCAAGGGCCAACCGGAGACCTCTATGTTCAGCCTGTATAGTTCGGCACAGGTGGGCATCCTGGGTGCCATTGTAAAACAAACGAACGTCGAGCGGATACTCCAGCTTGATTGCAACGCGACTGATTTTTATCAAACTCATTCCTTTCCCACTTACCTGTATTACAATCCATACGACAGCCTGAAGTCAGTGTGCTTTAACAATCCGAATGAAACGGCGGTAGATCTCTACGACATATTGCAGCACGATTACGTCGGCAAGGGTATCGCGAATGAGGGGTGCTTTGATATCGGTGGAACATCTGCCAGGGTTATCGTCGTGTTGCCCGCCGGGACCAAGATCACCAGCAACGGAAACCAATACCAGGTATGTGACAAGGTGGTTGCTTACCCCTACGAAGAGTCAAAGTCAGACGCTAACAACAACCCGTTATGAAAAAGTACATTCTCCTGCTTGCTCTATCCGGATTCGCTCACGCAGCGTGTGCACAGATTGTACTGAAGGGTACCATCATGTATGAAAACGAGGCTGTCGTCGGCGCTAGTGTTTACATCAAGGGAACCACGCAAGGGACAGTGTCCAGCGTCAATGGGACTTTTGAACTGGAGATTTCGGAATCGTTAAAATCTTCCAACCTCATCATCTCCCTCATTGGGTTCAAAACCGTCGATCTATCGATTGGCTCACGTACGCAGTTTGATGTTACCCTGGAGGAAGATCGTACAGAGTTAGCGGAGTTGGTGGTGGTAGGATACATGACGCAGGAGAAATCCAAGATCACCGGCGCCGTCAACACCGTAAGTTCAGAAATGCTCATCAAGCTGCCTGTTCCCAGCATTGACATGGCGTTGCAAGGCCGCGCCCCCGGAGTGGTTGTTACACAGAATACCGGTGCGCCCGGTGAAGGCGTGGCGGTACGCATACGCGGTTCAGGGTCCATCAACAGCGGCAATAACCCTCTGTACATAGTAGATGGTGTGCCCACGACAGACATCAATACCATCTCTACGCAGGAAATTGCAAGTATTACCGTACTCAAGGATGCAGGTGCCAGCGCGGTCTACGGGTCACGCGCGGCCAACGGTGTCGTTATCGTCACTACAAAATCCGGTGCGGGCAAATCTCCACGGATTGAAATCAACAGCCAGGTTGGCTTCCAGGAGGCCAGCAGGAAAATTGACATGGCCAATGCACAAGAGTATGTTAACATCTACAATGAAGCGGCCAACAATGACAATCTGGGCAAGAACCCCTTGTTGTTCCGCCCTTTGATCACCGACAACATCAAGGACACCCTTGCCGATGTCGATTACATCGAAGCCATCTCCCGGAAGGGGATAATCCAAACACATTCGCTTTCCATTTCCGGGGGCGAGGGAAAAACCCGCTACTTCATCTCCGGCAATTACTTCGGCCAGCAAGGGATTTACAACGGCAGTGATTATGACCGGATTAGCGCCCGCATCAACGTGGATTCAGAAATAAAGCCCTGGCTAAGAACCGGCGTCAACTTCAACTTCAGCACCTCCACAACAAACATCATCGGCAGTTCAGGTGACGGAGCAGGAGGAAACGGGGGCAGCGTGATCCGCTATGCCTTCTTCCGCACACCCGCGATCCCCATCTATCAGCCGAACGGAGATTTCACGGACAAGCCGGAACGCTACGATTTGTTCGGTGACGGGTACAGCCCTGTAGGAATGCTCGCTTACAACAACAACAAGAAGATCGTCAATCGACTTTTTGGCAAGGTGTTCTTCGAGCTTACGCCATTCGAGGGCTTTCGGTTTACGTCCAACATTGGCATCGACATCGCCGGGTCCAATCAAAAGAGATTTGACCGGAATTGGGGAACTGGCGACCCGCCCCGCATCAATGGCATCAATCAGCTGTCCGTAACGACAGGGCAATACCAGACCATCACGCTCAGCAACTTCGCAACCTACACCCGGGCATTTGACGCGCATCACTTCACTTTCCTACTCGGCCTGGAGTCTGTAAAGATTCAGAACAATGAGCTCAACGCCACCGAGAAAGACTTCCCGGATCAGTCTGCAGACCTGACGTTCCTCGGCAACGGTGTGGGACAGAGGTCCGTGAACGAAAGCAAGTCCGGAAGCGCTCTGCTGGCCTACTTCGGGAAGGTCAACTATGACTACCAGGAAAAATACCTGGCCTCCGTTACCCTTCGACGGGATGGTTCTTCCCGCTTCGGCTCAGAAAACCCATGGGGCACTTTTTACGCAGCTTCCCTTGGCTGGCGCATGGACAAGGAGGCTTTTCTCATGCAGAGCAACAAAGTTGACCTGCTGCTGCTGCGCGCTGGATACGGTTCCATCGGCAACCAGGAGATCGGCTACTATGCATACACAGATGCAATAAGTACCGGCTACAACTACCCGTTTGGGAATGCAAAGTCTGTCGGATACATCGTGTCCGGGTTAGGGAATAGCAAACTGAAATGGGAAACGAGCAACCAGTTTAACATCGGTGTAGACCTGGAAATGTGGAGCGGCAAGTTTGCTGCTTCCGTAGACTTCTTTAACAAGATCACCACCGACCTCCTGGTCAAGCAACCCATCGCTTCCTCGTCGGGTGCCGACAATTCCGGCTTTCTCCATTATATCTGGACCAACAACGGCACCATCCTTAACCGGGGCGTCGAACTGTCAATTAGTTACAAGAACAACATCAGGGACTTTAACTATACAATCAGTGGAAACGTGGCCACGCTGCACAACGAAGTACTGGAAGTTGATCCCGTGATCTACAATGGCGCCATTGGGTCAGACCTTATCACGCTCACCGAAAAGGGTCACCCCATTGGATCATTCTATCTCTACGAGATGGAAGGAATCTTTCAATCGACCACGCAGATATTCTCACATGCCTACCAGGGAAACGGCATTCAACCCGGCGATGTGATGTTCAAGGATCAGAACGGTGATGGCACCATTGACGGGAAGGACCGCGCACACACCGGCAGTGCCATCCCTACCATCACGGCTGGTCTCAATATCGCGCTGAGCTACAAGAATTGGGACTTGTCCATTTTTTTCCAGGGCGCTTATGGTCAAAAGATATTCTCTGTGCTCAACCGCGACATCGAAGGGTTCTATCGGCCATTCAATGTTACCCAGCGGTACTACGACAATCATTGGACAGGGCCTGGCACCAGCAATACACACCCGCGGGCTTCATGGGATGCTTCCGGCAACAACACCCGTTACTCCACACGCTTCCTTGAAGATGGCTCATACACCCGCCTCCGGAACCTGCAGTTGGGTTACACGATACCTGCCGGAGCCGCTTCATCCGTAGGATTCACCTCCTTACGCGTCTACGTCTCTGTCACCAACCTCTTCACGCTCACGAAGTACCAGGGCATGGACCCGGAGATGACCGTGAGTAACAACGCTCAGGGTCAGGGAGACGGTGCAGCGGGTCTGGATTGGGGTACCTATCCCGCGGCGAAGTCTTTCAGTGTAGGCGTCAATCTTACTTTCTAAACCAACCACGCCATGAAACGCATCACACAATTTCTTTTGACCGCGCTCATCCTGGTTGGCAGCTCTTGCGCAGACTTCCTGGACGAGCCCCTGCAAGGAGTGTACTCCACCGCCACGTTCTACAAGACAGAGGAACATGCTTTCCTCGCGCTCACCGGAGTTTATAATGCCATCTCTTTTGTTTCCACCAACAACAACCTTTGGGTTTTTGGTGATGTCGCTTCCGATGACGCAGTCAAGGGCGGGCTTGCTGGCGACCAGAGTGACATCCAGTTCATAGATGAGTTTACCTACACACGTAACAACGCGTCGATAGAAAAGATATGGAAGCACTACTATGAAGGAATCTCCCGGACCAACTACCTACTCTATTATGTACCGGGAATTCCAATGGATGACACCAAGAAGGCGAGAATCCTCGCAGAAGGAAAATTTCTCAGGGCTTATCTCTACTTCACCTTGGTGAACATTTTTGGTGAAATCCCGATCAAGCTCAACCCGCCCCTCAATCCGGACGAAATCAACAAACCAAAGTCGACGGTTGCACAAGTCTATTTTCAAATTGAGCAGGATCTCGGCGATGCCATCAATGTCCTTGAGGCGGCTACCGCTTCGCAAGACCTTGGACACGCCACCAAGGGCGCTGCTTTGGGCTTGTTGGCGAAGGTTTATTTATATCAAGCCAAGTACACCGAAGCTCTGGCCACTATTGGCCTTGTCGAAGGATTGGGCCTGTATCAGCTCCAGGTTGTGTACAAGAACAACTTTATTGACTCCACACAAAACAACACCGAGTCGCTCTTCGAAATCCAGCACCTCAGCACGCAGGTGCCCAAGCTGGGAAGCCACCTGAATCAGTACTTCGGGCCTTCCAAAGACAACAGCTACTTCTTCAACGTACCGCTTCAGAATTTCATCGATGAATTCGAACTGGCCACCGGTTCTGAGCCTGATCCCCGCTTGGACTACACCGTTGGGCGGCAAGGACAAAACTGGATAAACGGGGAGCCTTTTGATCCGCCCCCATCCACACCGCCGTGGTCGCCGACCGGATACCTCCAAAAGAAGCATTGCCAACCCAAAGCAGAAGAGCCTAATCCTGGAGACGCCAGCATGAACTACGTCTACCTGCGCTTCGCCGACATCTTGTTGATGAAGGCAGAAGCACTGAACGAATTGAATCGTGGTGTTGAGGCCCTGGTGCCCCTTAATTCGGTTCGCAAACGCGCACGCGAGAGCTTTTTGTTTGACGCGGACCAGCCCGGCTTCGGTGTTATTCCCGCAGGCATGCTGCCCGATGTGGTAACCACGGCAACCACTGCCCTTCGTGATGCCATTCGTCACGAACGGCGCGTAGAACTCGGATTCGAGTTTCACCGCTACTTCGACCTGATGCGATATGGCAAGCAGGCAGCAGAATCAGCTTTGGGTTCAACAGGATTTGTCTATGATCAGCACCGGTACTTCTTGATACCACAGTCTGAACTCGACACCAATCCTTTAATCAATAACTAACAGAGTATCATAACCAATTCATCACTTAAACAATTATCATGAAAACAGGAAAATTAATTCTCTCCATGGTGGCTGTGCTTTGGCTGGCCGCCTGCTCTTCGACCACCGACCCGGTGCCGGTTACGAAGACAGACTTGATCGCTGCGATCGCCGCAGCGAATGAGCAACTCGCGACCACCTCGGAAGGTGTAGCTGCAGGAAACTTCCTGAAAGGCTCTCAAGCTCCACTCGCTACTGCCGTTGCCACCGCTCAAGCCATCGTCGACAACGCTGCGGCAACACAACCGGAAGTAACTGCTGGAACTGTTCAGATGAATGCTGCGACAGCTACGTACCTAACGATGGTTGTCACTCCCATCGACCCTACCAACCTCGTGGGTCAGTGGACCTTTGACCAGATCGCTGCTTTGACTCCGGGAACGACTGTAAAAGACTACTCAGGCAATAACCGCGACGGCACTTTAAAGACAGGTCACACCTTTTGGGGCGGACTCAATGTTACACGCAGTGCTGACCGGTATGGAGACGCTGACAAGGCCCTTCATTTCGACGGCGGAAGCAACGTAGAGATTCCATACAACATCGCGTTGAACCCTGCGAACATTTCGATTTCGCTCTGGGCCAAGGCGGACGTAAATAACCCGATCATCAATAACCAATACATGGTTGCTATGGATCGTTGGAATGGCTACAAGTTGAATTTCCAGGATTCACCCAAAGCCTTCTTTACTGCGCACGCTGACAATGGCTCGGGTGGCTCGACCTACTATGATCGCGATAATGACTCTCCGCTGGTGACGCAAGGTCAGTGGTGGCACATCGTAGTGACGTTTGGTGGTGGCCACATGGTTTTCTATCTGAATGGCGTAATGGTGAAGGACTGGAACAACACTCCAGGTACGGGCATTTTGCCTGTTGCCAGTGTCAACCTCGTCCTGGGCCAGGATTTGCCTACAACCGGTTACTCTCTCAATATGGCCGATCCCAATTTCCTCGACTGGGGTGGCTACTACAAGGGCTCGATGGATGAGGTCCGTATTTACAAATCAATCCTTACCGCTGCTCAGGTTACCAGCATCTATGACGCAGAGAAACCGTAATCTCTGACACGCAGATTAACAGGCTGAAAAAGGGACGGTGGCCTACACTGTCCCTTTTTTGGTTGCTGTTTACAAACTAAGTGCTTTGTAATCATGCTTCGCCACACCTTGTTACTTTTCTTCCTGTTGATCCTCACTGGGCCATCTCAAGGTCAGCCGGGGCAAATCAATATTCAGCGCGTAGAGTCGATGCCCAACATGCCGACGCCCTACGTGATGCGCAATTGGAAAGATGTGGCTGTTAAGTATGATGAGTTAGTCTATTCTACAACCGTCAGCGGGCAGTACCTTCCCCTGGTTCACTTCCAACTGGGGGGTTACAACTATCCGCCCATTGACCCGATCCTCCTGGATACCTATGTAGGTGCTGCCGGTGCAGGGTCCCAGGCTGAGGCGATCAACATTATCCCATCCCTGGTAGGTGCTTCCCTTGTGGGACTTGATAAATCAAATCAGGGTGGAGTAGACTGGGTCACAAAATCGAAAGACTTCTTTAATCTAACCAACAATCAACGCGTCTACCTGAATGGGTATGCGACTCAAAGTGGAAATGACTGGTGGTATGACCTCATGCCTAATGTTTTCTTTTATCAATTGTATTCCCAGTACCCGACGACAACCGATTTTTCTTCGCAATTCACTATGGTTGCTGACCAATGGCTTAGCGCGGTTAACACCATGGGGGCATCCTCCACTCCGTGGGCTCCTGCAGTGATGAATTACCGGGCCTTTTCCCTGGGTTCGATGACGCCTAACCCAAACGGCGTGCATGAGCCGGAAGCAGCAGGTGCCATCGCGTGGCTATTGTACCATGCGTACTTGAAAACAGGTCAGGAGGAATACCTGGTCGGTGCCCAGCAGTCTATGGAATTTCTAACAGGGCTCGCCACCAATCCTTCCTATGAACTTCAACTGCCCTACGGGACACTCATTGCCGCGAAGATGAATGCGGAACTTGGTACAACCTACGACATTACAAAACTGCTTAACTGGAGTTTTGACCGCGGCCCGCTGCGGGGCTGGGGCACCATCGTCGGAACGTGGAATGGCTCAACAGTTTCCGGGCTGGTCGGCGAAGCAAACGACGCCGGAAATGATTACGCCTTTGTGCTGAACGGATACCAGCAAGCTGCCGCCCTGGTACCCCTCGTCAAGTACGACAAACGTTTTGCCCGAGCTATCGGGAAGTGGGTTTTGAACCTGGCCAATGCCAGCAGATTGTTCTACGCGAAATATCTTCCCGTATCCCATCAATCTGATCACGCCTGGAGCGCTGCTCATGACCCGCAATCAGTCATCGCATATGAAGCTCTTAAGGAAAATCTTGCTGGAATCGCTCTTGTTGGAACCGGGGATGCCAAAACAGCCGGCTGGGCAGCCACAAACCTCTCCCTTTACAGTTCATCTAGCGTAGGATACCTGGCCGCGGTGGTTGACACAACCGATGTCAGCGGGATTCTGCGGCTGGATCTTAACAAGACCGACTTCTTTCGGGCAGAAACTTTTCCGACTTACCTGATTTACAACCCCCATGCATTCACCCGTCAGGTGACGCTTTCGTTCGGGGCACAATCTGTTGATATCTACGATGCAATTTCTGAGACCGTAATTGCAACGGGGGCAACGGGAGACACTTCGATAGATATTCCTGCAGACGAGGCAATGATCCTCGTTTATCTCCCGGCCGGGTCAACGCCAACCCCTGCGGATGGAAGGCTCTACATAGGTCCGGAGATCATTGACTACCAC
>CAZJWV010000060.1:0-18937 GCA_964549855.1 uncultured Ohtaekwangia sp.
AAGAAGGCCGCTGAATATTCGGCCAGTAATATACAGGTCCTGGAAGGCTTGGAAGCCGTGCGAAAAAGGCCGGCAATGTACATCGGAGACGTCAGTGTAAGGGGGCTCCATCACCTCGTCTGGGAGGTGGTCGACAACTCGATCGACGAGGCCCTGGCAGGGTTCTGCGACGAGATCAAAGTCTCCATCAATGAGGACAATTCTGTCACTGTAGAGGACAATGGAAGGGGCATCCCGACCGATATGCACACCAAAGAGAAGCGGTCGGCCCTGGAGGTCGTCATGACGGTGCTGCACGCAGGAGGCAAGTTCGACAAGGACACTTACAAGGTTTCCGGAGGGCTGCATGGAGTTGGCGTTTCGTGCGTGAATGCACTTTCCGTCATGCTCCGCGCCACGGTTTATCGGGACGGCAAAATCTCCCAACAAGAGTACAGTCGTGGCATTCCTCAATACCCTGTGAAAGTCATTGGCGATTCAGACCGCCGCGGCACCACGGTGGAATTCAAGCCGGACCCTGACATCTTTACGGTGCTTGAGTACAACTACGTAACGGTCTCTGGCCGTCTTCGGGAGTTGTCTTTTCTGAACCCGGGGATCAGGATTCACCTTCGCGACCTGCGCGAGAAGGATGAAGCGGGAGAACCGCGGGCAGACACCTTTTATTCGGAAGGTGGTCTGAAAGAATTTGTCCAGTACATGGACTCCACGCGTGAGAAGCTGATTGCTGAACCAATTTTCGTGGAAAGCGACAAGGGGGGAACGCCCATCCAGGTGGCCATGAGCTACAACACCTCTTTCAGTGAGAACCTGGTATCGTATGTGAATAACATCAACACACACGAGGGAGGAACCCACGTGGCCGGCTTTCGGCGTGCGCTCACCCGAACCCTGAAAAACTATGCGGATAAGTCTGGTCTGTTAGAGAAAGTCAAGATTGATATAAATGGGGACGACTTCAGAGAAGGACTTACTGCGGTAATCTCCGTAAAGGTGGCAGAACCCCAGTTCGAGGGACAGACGAAAACTAAACTTGGAAATTCCGATGTCATGGGCGCTGTGGACCAGGCGATGGGAGAGGCCCTGCAGAATTTCCTCGAGGAGCATCCACGCGATGCCAAGATGATTGTGAACAAGGTGGTTCTTGCCGCACAGGCCCGCCACGCCGCCCGGAAAGCACGTGAGATGGTGCAGCGCAAGAACGTACTCAGTGGCACAGGCTTGCCCGGCAAGCTGGCGGACTGCGCCAGCACGGACCCCGGTATTTCAGAGCTTTACCTGGTGGAAGGGGACTCGGCAGGAGGATCTGCCAAGCAAGGTCGTAACCGTCATTTTCAAGCCATTCTTCCCCTGCGCGGCAAGATTCTAAATGTAGAGAAGGCCCAGGAACACAAGATCTACGACAACGAAGAAATCAAGAACATGATCACGGCGTTGGGCGTGAGCTTCGGGACAACCGAGGACGACAAGGCCCTCAACATGGCCAAGCTGCGCTATCATAAGATTATCATTATGACTGATGCTGATGTGGACGGAAGTCACATCCGCACCCTGATTTTGACCTTTTTCTTCAGATACATGCGCGATCTCATCGAGCAGGGATACGTTTACATCGCGCTGCCGCCTCTTTACCTGTTGAAGAAAAACAAGGAAGAGCGATATTGCTGGACGGAAGAGGAGCGGGATGCGATCATCAAGGAAATGTCACGCGACGGTAAGGAAGACAGTGTCGGAGTCCAGCGATACAAAGGCTTGGGCGAAATGAACCCCGAACAGCTTTGGAACACGACCATGGACCCGGACAAGCGCACGCTGAAGCTGGTGACCATTGAATCGGCGGCGGAGGCAGATCACCTTTTCTCGATGCTGATGGGGGACGAAGTGGCCCCGCGGAGGGAGTTTATTGAGAAGAACGCAAAGTACGCTAAAATCGATATTTAGGAAGTAATGGAACCGGGTGAGGAAGAGTTGATCGAAGAAGTACCGGCACGAGCACCACAGCAGATAGCAGAAAGCCCGTACATCAGCCGCGACCTAAGCTGGCTGCAGTTCAACTACCGCGTCCTCGACCAGGCCAAGGCCGCCGAACGAAGCCTCTTCGACCGGCTCAAGTTTCTCTGCATCACGGCCTCCAATCTCGACGAGTTCTGTACCATCCGGTTGGGAAGCCTTTACAATTATCTCGACTTTGGAAAGGAGAGATTCGACTACAGCGGCCTGCGTGAAGCCCCGTTCCGTACGACCCTGCTCCACGAAGTACAGAAATTCCTCAACGATCAGCATGACTACTACCGGTCGGAGCTGAAACCGTTGTTTGAGAAGAATGGATTCAGGCTGGGAGATTATGAACTGCTTGCGCACGCCGACAAGCAGCGTGTCGAGCAGTATTTCATCCGCACCATCTACCCGATGCTCACGCCGATGATGTTCGACAGCTATCATACGTTCCCCACGCTCAAGAACAACCGGCTGTTGGTGGGTGTGGTGACACGTCACGGCGACGTGCAGCAGCCCCAAAAGGCATCTTTTATACAGATTCCGAGCAATATCTCCCGGTTCTTTGAAATCCTGCAGCTCGACGGCACGATCGCCTTTGTGCCGGTCGAAGATATTATCCGGCACAACATCCATCACCTCTTCCGGAATGTCGAGGTCTTGTCGGTAAGCCTCTTCCGCATCAACCGGAACGGCGACTTCACCCTGGAGGAAAGCGAGGATATCGAATCAAACTTCCTGGAAGAGCTCAAACGGAAGCTCCAGACACGCAGAACGGGCCGCGTAGTTCGAATGGATGTGATGGAAGGCGCCGATCCCTGGATGGTTCGGCTCTTGAAGATTCAGTGGGACCTTGATCTTCTGAACATATTCACCGTTCCCAAAGAGAGCATGCTTGACTTTACCGGGCTCAACCAGGTAATCGGGCATAAGGAGTTCAAAGACCGTCGTGCCCAGGCCAAGCCTACCATCAAACCGGTCAGCTTCCCTGAGTTGGGCACGCGCGACCTCTTCGAGGTGCTCAAGGAAAGAGATGTCCTCTTGCACCATCCCTATAACTCCATGGACCCCGTGCTGGAGTTGCTTGAGAAGGCCGCAGATGACCCGATGGTCCTGTCTATCAAGATCACGATCTACCGGTTGGCGAAAGAGTCGCGGGTGAGCGCAGCCCTGCTGAAGGCCGCCGAGAACGGGAAGCACGTTTCGGTGCTCTTTGAGGTGAAGGCCCGCTTTGACGAAGAAAATAACCTGCGGGAAGCCCAGCGCCTCCAGCGGGCCGGGTGTTTTGTCATTTATGGTTTTGGCGCCCTGAAAACGCATACCAAACTCCTGTTAATTGTACGTCGCGAGCCTGATGATCGGGTATTTCGTTATGTACACATCGCCAGCGGGAACTATAACGAGGCTACCTCACGGCTCTACACCGACATCGGGCTGCTGACCACACAAGAGACCTATGCCAGCGATGTATCGGAGTTCTTTAATGTTATTACGGGACACTCTCAACCGACGAAGTACCAGAACCTGATCACCTCACCCCGCGACATGCGGCGGGAGCTGTGCAACCTGGTCAACGAAGAGGCGGCCAATGCGCGTAAGGGAAAGCCGTCAGGGATTGTAATCAAGATGAACTCGCTCCAGGACCGGGACTTCATCGACGCACTGTACAATGCCAGCCAGGCGGGTGTTTCGATCAAACTCATCGTGCGCGGAATGTGCTGCCTGCGTCCTCGCAGGAAGGGGCTTAGTGATAACATCGAGGTACTCTCTATCGTTGGCGACTTCCTGGAGCATGCCAGGATCTATTACTTCCACAATGCGGGCAAGCCACGTATTTACATCGGCAGCGCCGATGCCATGGTTCGGAGCTTTGACCGGAGGGTTGAATCACTCGTCTTGTTGGAGCAGGACCTGCTGAAGAGGCAGTTGATGAACATCCTGGCGTTCAACCTGCGCGACAATGTGAATACCTATGTGATGTGTGAAGACGGAAGTTATGTGAAGAAGGAGCGGAATGGGGACCCACGCTTCAACATCCACGAAGAATTCTATACCGTTACCGACCAAACCTTGCCAAGCGCAAAGTTGTTTGACTAGCGGACGCGAATGATCTTGCGTCCTTGCGACTGGTCTTCTGCGTTGATGAATTCCACTTTCTTGTGCGTGCGATTTTTTTCGAAGAGGTGGAGTAAAATTCCATCTTTCAGGCCGACTTCCGGCACAATCATCTTCTTTGCCCCGGCCCACTTCATCACCTGGATATAAATGTCGGAAGCAGGAATAATTACATCGGCGCGGTCGGGGTTCATCTGAAGTTCGTAAATGCGCTCTTCCATCGACCGGGAGTCAATCATGGCGCGAGTCTCGATCATTTTCGCCAGGCTTACTGGTTTGCCTGTTTTCGTCTGCGAAACTTCATAGAGTTTTCCGATGTTGCCGCCCGTCCCGATGGCTGTGACCCTGCCCAGTTTACTGGTGACTGCCTCTTTCACCCATTGGCCCATTTCCTTCCATACCTTGGGCGAATCGTGGTGCTCAAGGACGCGAACGGACCCAATCTTAAAAGAGCATGTCTTGACCTTCCGGCCCTCCGTGAAAAGGTTGAGTTCTGTGCTTCCACCTCCAACGTCGATGTGCAGGTAGGTCTTTTTATCAAGGAAGGAAGAAATGGCCTGGTTGATCAACTCGGCCTCCAGGTCGCCATCGATGATGTGAATGGTGATGCCCAGTTCCTTTTTCACTTGCTTGACCAGTTCGCGGCCGTTTTCCGACTCCCGCATGGCCGAAGTAGCGCAAAACATGAAGTCGTCGACCTCGTAGAGCTCGAGCAAGAGCTTGTAGGTCTTCATCAGCTTCTTGAATTTCTCAATGCTCTTTGCGCCGATGCGGTTGCTACCAAAGACGTCATGACCCAGGCGCAGGGGGAAGCGGACGTACTCTAGTTTCTTGAAGAGAATCTTGTCTTTTCGCTCCAGCACCGAAGATACCTGAAAGCGGATGGCATTGGATCCGATGTCGACTGCGGCAATTTTCAGCGTCACGGCACAAAGAACGCGTTAATCGATCACACCTTTGGTGACAATGGTCATTAAAATGCGGTTAATTTTCATTTTACACGACGAATGGTTTTCTTTGCAGTGCTTATCCAGAAAGACTGAGGGATTGGGCCCGATGAAGTCTTAGCAACCCCTTAAGGTGGGGTGCTAACTCCCATCCTGACCCCGATAGCTATCGGGTTCGGGAGAAGATAGGCAGCCATCCCACCGGCTCTTTCTGGAAGCGTAGTACCCTTAATACCCGGAAAGAGTGACCCTTCAAGAGATTCTCAAGCAACGCATCATGGTGCTCGACGGCGCCATGGGCACCATGATCCAACGCCACCCGCTTACGGAAAAGGACTTCCGCGGGGAACGGTTCGCCAATCATAAGTATCCCCTTAAGGGGAACAATGACATCCTGTCTATCACCAGGCCGGATATCATCAAGGACATCCACCGCCAGTACTTCGAGGCAGGCGCCGACATCGCTGAAACAAATACGTTCAGCGGTACGCGCATCGCGCAGGCTGATTATCACCTCGAGGACATCATCTACGAGCTTAACTTCCAGGCTGCACGCATCGCCCGTGAGGTTGCCGATGAAATGACGCGCCGTGAGCCGCACAAACCACGGTTCGTTGCGGGCGCGATGGGGCCGACCAACAAGACTGCGTCGCTCTCCCCGGACGTAAATAACCCAGGGTACCGGGCGACAAACTTTGATGAACTCCGGGCCGCTTTCAAAGAGCAAGCCAAAGGGCTCATCGATGGCGGCGCCGACGTGCTCCTCCTGGAGACGATCATCGATACACTGAATGTGAAGGCTGCCCTCTTTGGTATCCAGGAACTTTTCGACGAGATCGGAAAACAGTTGCCTGTCATGGTGTCCGGCACCATCACCGATGCCAGCGGCCGTACCCTGTCAGGCCAAACGACGGAGGCCTTCCTTATTTCAGTGTCCCATGTTCCGCTTCTTAGCGTCGGTCTCAACTGCGCCCTTGGGGCGAAAGCCTTGCGACCATATCTCCAGGTGCTCAACGAGCAGGCACCCTTTTTTGTGAGCGCTTATCCAAATGCCGGGCTTCCCAATGAGTTTGGCCATTACGATCAATCGCCGGCTGAGATGGGTGAACAAATCAAGGAGTTTCTGGAAGAAGGATTGGTCAACATCGTGGGTGGATGCTGTGGGACAACCCCGGATCACATAAGAGTGATTGCAGGGTTGGCTGCAAAGTATAAGCCGAGAAACGAGTTCGGACCGTTGGCAGTGGTGGAGAGTCGATAGTCCATAGTCCATAGTCGATAGCAATGAGATCAAATAGTAGATAAGGATGGCATTCAAGTTTGAGAAAATTAAAGTGTGGGAAAAGGCGGTGGACCTATCTGGTGAAGTATCAGATTTGGTGAAGACTTTTCCGAAAGAGGAGCGTTACGTGCTTTCATCCCAGATTCAGAGGTCTGCTGATTCTATCCCTTTGAATATTGCCGAGGGATCTACTGGTCAAACAGACGCTGAATTCAAACGATTTTTGGGAATATCTATCCGATCAGGAATTGAAGTAGTTGGATGCCTTTATTTAGGCAAGAAGCGAAATCTCATTGACGTGAACCAATTTGATCACTTTTATCTGTTACTGACTGATCTGATAAAAGCAATTCAAGCACTCCGTAATTCAATCAGATAATGGCCTCCGCGGACAACAAGAACCCGAATGCCATCGACCATGGACCATGGACCATGGACTTTGTCTTGAGTGGTCTAGAAGCAGTGCGCATCACCGCCGTCTCCAATTTCGTCAACATTGGGGAGCGCACGAATGTGACTGGAAGTGCAAAATTCCTCAAGCTGATCAAGGAAGATAAATTCGACCAGGCTCTCGAAGTCGCACTCGACCAGGTTAGGGGTGGGGCCCAAGTGATCGATGTAAACATGGATGAAGGCATGCTCGATTCTGAAGCAGCCATGGTCCGGTTCCTCAACCTGATGGCCTCCGAGCCGGAGATTGCGCGTATCCCGGTGATGGTCGACTCCTCCAAGTGGAATGTCATTGAAGCCGGACTTAAGTGCCTCCAGGGGAAGAGTATCGTCAATTCCATCAGCATGAAGGCAGGGAAAGAGGAATTCGTACGCCAGGCCAAGCTGGTTCGCCGTTACGGTGCAGCCGCTGTCGTCATGGCGTTCGATGAGCAGGGGCAGGCCGACACCTACCAGCGACGCATCGACATCTGCAAGGTGGCCTATGACATCCTGGTCAACGAGGTTCACTTCCCACCACAGGACATCATCTTTGATCCGAATATATTTCCCGTAGCTACGGGCATTGATGAGCACCGTAACTATGCCCTCGACTTTTTCGCGGCCACGAAGTGGATACGCGAGAACCTACCTCATGCCCAGGTGAGCGGCGGAGTCAGCAATGTATCATTCAGTTTCCGTGGCAACCAGGTGGTCAGGGAGGCGATGCATTCAGCTTTCCTATACCATGCGATCCGAAATGGCATGACCATGGGCATTGTTAATCCCAGCATGCTCGCCGTTTATGACGATATCCCCAAAGATCTCCTGGAGCGGGTGGAGGACGTCCTTCTTAACCGGCGCGACGATGCAACTGAACGGCTCCTTGAGTTTGCAGAAACGGTAAAAGGTTCAGCCAAGAGGAAAGAGCAAGACGACGAATGGCGCTCACTGCCTGTTCAAGAACGCATCACACACTCCCTGGTGAAGGGAATCATTGATCATATTGATGAGGACGTCGAAGAACTCCGGCACGGATATGAAAAGCCCCTGCATGTAATTGAAGGCCCCCTCATGGCGGGGATGAACGTGGTTGGCGACTTGTTTGGTGCCGGGAAGATGTTCCTTCCACAAGTGGTGAAGAGTGCCCGGGTGATGAAAAAGGCCGTTGCCTACCTGACTCCCTTCCTCGAAGAAGAAAAACGACGCAGCGGACAAGTCGGTAAGCCCGCAGCCAGGATACTGATGGCTACCGTTAAGGGTGATGTGCACGATATTGGCAAGAACATCGTCGGCGTCGTGCTGGCGTGCAACAACTACGAAGTAGTTGACCTTGGCGTGATGGTACCCTCGGAGAAGATCCTCGATATCGCCCGCAAGGAGAAGGTGGATATCATCGGACTGAGTGGCCTGATCACACCTTCGCTGGACGAGATGGTGCACGTGGCCAAGGAGATGCAGCACGAAAAGATGGAGCTACCCTTGCTCATCGGTGGTGCCACGACATCGCGCATTCACACCGCTGTAAAAATTGATCCCTGCTATGACGGCCCGGTCATCCATGTACTTGATGCATCAAGGTCGGTGCCAGTGGCCAGTGAGTTGATAAACCCGAGCACGCGAACCGGTATCAAGGAGCGGTTTAAGCAAGAATATGCACAGCTGCGGACGGATCACGAAAGCCGGCGGCAGGACAAAGTATACCTCTCCCTCGATGAGGCCCGTCGAAACGCTGTACCCATCGATTGGAGCACGTATACACCAAAAGTCCCATCCTTCCTGGGGAAAAAGGAGTTCCTTAAGTTTCCAATCGAAGAGATCCGCCCCTATATAGACTGGACTCCGTTCTTTCAAACCTGGATGCTCTCCGGCCGCTACCCCGCCATTCTCAAGGATCCTGTCGTAGGGACGGAGGCAACGCGCCTTTACAATGATGCGCAGGTGATGCTGGACCAGATCGCCGCAGGGCGAAAACTCCAGGCGAATGGTGTGGCTGCTTTCTACCCCGCACGGCGTACCGGCCCGGATGAGGTTACGGTCTATCGGACACCCGACGCGAGCGAGCCGCTAAAGACCTTGTATTTTCTACGCCAACAGAACAAGAAAGCACCCAACCTGCCCAACTTCAGCCTCGCGGACTTTATAGCCCCGTCAGCGTCGGGTAAAATCGATTATATGGGCTTTTTTGCCGTCACGGCAGGTATTGGCCAGGATAAGCTCATTGCGCCGTTTAAGGCCCAGCATGACGACTACAAAGAGATCATGGCAAAGGCGCTGGCAGACAGGCTTGCAGAGGCCTTTGCCGAGTGTATGCATGCCCGCGTTCGAACCGAGTGGTGGGGGTACGCCGCCGGTGAGAAACTGGCCACCGATCAATTGATCGCCGAGGAATACCAGGGGATCCGGCCAGCGCCGGGGTACCCCGCATGCCCTGATCATACGGAAAAGCAAACAGTGTTCGAGCTTCTTTCTCCGGAGAAGACTGCAGGGATTCGGCTTACGGAATCTTTTGCGATGTTCCCGGCCTCATCCGTGAGCGGATATTACTTTGCCCACCCGGAATCAAAATACTTCGGCGTAGGCAAAATCGCCCGCGACCAGGTCGAGGACTACGCGAGACGGAAAGGGATGTCGGTGGAGGAGATGGAGAGGTGGCTGGCGCCGAATTTAGGATACTAGTGGATAGATGGATATACCTCTGTGTCGTAGTGTCGAGGTGTCGTGGTGTCGAGGTTGATTTGGGTTATCGAAACAGTACAATAATGGCAATACTTGTAAGCCGACCTATGAACCACCGCAACTGACCAAGCCTTGACACTACTTCACCACGACACTACGACACCCCTACACTAAGACACTTTTTCAAAGCTATGAAAGTCATCGACCACCTAAATAAAGCCAAAGGCAAGACTTTGTTCTCAATCGAGATTCTCCCTCCCTTAAAAGGAGCGAACATTAAAAGCCTGTACGACAACCTGGACCCGTTGATGGAGTTCAAGCCGCCTTTCGTCGACGTGACGTATCACCGGGAGGAATATGTGTACAAGAAGAAGGAGAACGGGTTGCTGGAGAAGCGGTCGACGCGGAAGCGGCCGGGGACGGTGGGCATATGCGCCGCCTTGCAGAACCACTACCAGGTCGACACCGTGCCTCACATCATCTGTGGAGGTTTCAGCAAGGAGGAAACGGAGAATGCCCTCATTGACTTGCACTTCCTTGGCATAGATAATGTGCTGGCGCTCCAGGGCGATGCAATCAAGTCGGAGGCAAGGTTTGCAGCGGAATCGGATGGCCACAAATACGCTTCCGAGCTCCTCGGACAGGTGGTGGCGATGAACAAGGGCATATACATGGATGAAGATCTCGAGAATGCCTCACCGACAAATTTCTGTGTTGGCGTGGCGGGGTACCCGGAGAAGCACTTTGCTGCACCCAACCTGAAGCAGGACCTGAAATATCTCAAGTTAAAAGTAGACATGGGTGCGGAGTACATCGTCACGCAGATGTTCTTCGACAACCGCAAGTACATGGAGTTTGTGCGCCTCTGCCGTGAGTCGGGCATCACGGTCCCCATCATCCCCGGCATCAAGCCGATCACCACCAAATCGCAGGCGAGTATCCTTCCGACTGTCTTTCACATCGACCTCCCTGAGGCGTTGGCCGATGAGGTGGAGAAATGCAAGGACAACACGGCTGTAAAAGAGGTCGGGATTAAGTGGGCCGTGCAACAGTCGAAGGAGCTGATCAAGTTTGGTGTGCCGACTTTACATTTCTATTCCATGGGCAAGTCTGATCCTATTCTTCGCATTGCGCAAGAGTTGTTCTAGTTTTGAACTGTTTTCCGGTTTCATCTGGATAGCCGTCGATACAGGTGACAATCAATAAAAAAAAGGGGCCGAAGCCCCTTCTTTGTTTCTGATCAGTTTACGGTACTTTACTGGCCGTTCACCGGCAACCCGGTTCCTGAATAGGCACCCAGGCTGGCCTTGGGGATCACCGCGGTAAACTTCGCATTGATAGCGTCGATGATCACGTTTGCTGTGAAGGCGCAACCGCGGCTATTGGGATGGATGCCATCTTCAGAGAAGGCGCCAGCGGGAGGAGCGAAGCTGGGCGTAATGGTCACGCCATCCGATACATACACCTTGCTTGCCAGGAGGTTCTTGTAGGCTGTGTTTATGTCTGCTACAACAACGCGGGTGGAGTTTGCGGTAGCCACATCGTTGATGACACCGTTAAACAAAGCTGTGCGTGCCAGGATGTCGGAGGTCTCAGAAGGGATCAGAACAAACTGGTCGGGGAGCGGAGCGGAGACACCGTAGATCCACTGGGCTGCTGGAACACCGGTAGGAGGACCCGGTGCGCAGGTGCCCAGGGCACCGCCTGCCGATAGTGTGATTACGTCTGTAGAAGTTGCAGGCCGTGTTTTGCCAAACTGCGCCAGGGCAGGGCTGATGCCATTCAGCGCAGCGCCCAAATCTGTGAGCGTCTCATCGCTGATCAACACCGGGTTCTTGCCGTACTTGTAAACTACCTTCCTCCTGGCAACTTCATCTGCGGTCAGGCCAGGGTAACTTCCTGCAAGCAAGCCATCGAGAGCCGCGTTGTAACCGGCGAAGAGGCCATTGAGACCAGCAATCGTTGCGGCGTCAGAGCAATTGGTAGACTTGAACTCGATCTGGTTGTAAAGCACTGTGGTAAAGAACGGAAGCGTAGTGAAGTCAGGAATGTTCACCAGGACGACTTGTGTAGTCGGGTTCAGCAGGATGGCGCCAATTGTACCGTTATAGGCAGCAGTGAAGGTGCCAATGTCGGTCATATCGTTGGTACCTGTACCATTGTTAGAGGCTACTCCGCCGGTGGTTGCATAGTTCAGGATATCGAACGCGCCGAAATTGAACAGGTGGAAGGTTCCAAGTTTAGAGGCGGCATCAGCAATGAGCGGGACGTTCAGAGGGTCAGTGGCAAAGCGACCATACAAGGGGTTTAGCTGGCCATAGTTATTGATGCCTGCATGGAAAATACGGGCGCCGGGTACACCAAAGTTGTTCAGGGTAAGCTTGTCGCCGGCAAATAAGAACGAGGGATCCAGCGGGGACTGAGCCGAATTGTACGGAGCTGGCATGACCGGGGTGGCAACCGTCGAAGGGCAGGTCGAAGTGCTGGCAGGGCTGTTGGTGGGGCGAGGAGCTGCCGAGCGTGAGACCTGGCAGCCGGCTCCATCAGGGTCCAGGGAACCATCCGCATCAAACAAAACGAGGCGACCAACAATCACTGTAGGCACAACGGAAAATGTAGGGTTAAATCCGTTGACAGAATTGATGTCCGGCTGGTTGAACGTGCCTCCTCCTGCCAATGCAAATTGAGTGGCGAGGATTTTTGGGATGGAAGTGGACTGCCCGGCGTCGAACAGTGCACCGCCCTGCATTCCGGCGACATAGGAGTCACCGACGGCTACAAATTTCGTTAGAACTGCACTACCGGGATCAGGATCTGGCCCGGGAGGGGGAGTCACCGTTACAGGTTCGATGGGTGTCTGCTTGCAAGCCCCAACAAAGAGAAGTGTCAGGATAACTATGGAAGCTATTTTATTCGTTTTCATAATTCACTCTAGGTTAGGATTACTTCAATAACTCGTCGAAGGTGATAGAGATGTAGTACTGCTGCCCAACATAGGGAGCTCCAAGGTTGGTGCGGTAGTCGCCGCCGCCGAGGTTGGTAGCACCAAGTTTGAACACCGACTTGATGGAGGTCATCGTGTAACTCACCTGCGCATCCAGCACACCAAATTCAGGCACATTCCATGTTCCGTAGGAAGATTCCCAGAGGAAAGCCGTTTGGTACCGGTAGTTGATGCTGGCTCCGAAGTTGCCGAAGATCTTACGGTTGCTGATGCCAATTGAACCGCGATTCTTCGGGGTGTTGAAGCCGGCGCGGAAATCCACATCCTCTTGTGCCGTGTAGTTGGCGTAGTTATAGTTTGCGTTCAGGTCGAAGTCGCGGGGCAATTTGTAGGTGATTCCCAAACCCATGCCGAATGATGTGACGTCGCGCGTGGAGTTGACATAGGGAGAGAACAGCGAGCCGGGCCTGATCGTGGCACCCTGGTGCGTGGTAGGATTCTTGCTAGCAACGATTTGCCCGCCGATAAATCCAGTGTAGTTGGTGTAGAATCCGTTCAAGTCAATAAGGAGCTTCTTGTCCATAAACAGGCCCTTATATCCAACCTCCGCAGACCAAAGTTTCTCAGGAGCAACGTAGGCGACATTGGCGATCGTAAGCGTATCGCTTAGCGTAGGATTTGATGCCGGGTTGATCGGAGTTCCGGTTGCCGGATCAAGGCTTCCACCTTGGGATACGAAATAGTTGTACGAGGCTTGGGTGTAGGCTCCACCATTGTGGATGCCATAACGCTCGGCATTTGATTTCGCGCTACCTAGCAGTGTCCCACCTGACGACGGGAAGTAGATAAACTGGGCCTGCGTGTCGGGGTTGCGGAAACCGGTCTGGAAGGAAGCACGTAGGTTGCTGGATTCCGATAGTTCATACACCAGCGACACTCGCGGAGTAACGCGGCCTTCGAAGTTCTGGTTCTTATCATACCGCAGTGAGGCAGTGGCGCGCAACTTATCAAACGACTTCGCCAGCACACCGTAAACTCCGTACTCGTTGATATCGATCCGCTGGAAGTTCACTCCATCCACAGGCGCTTCATTGAAAATGGTGCCATTGGAGAAGCGACTGTACTGCCGCCAGTTAGCGCCAACTTGTACGTCAGCCCATTTGATCATGTCGCGAAACTGGTAGTTACCCTCTACATGGTACAGTTTGGAGTTGTCGAAGAATGAGGATCCGCCTGCTACGTTGTGAGATCCGCCATTGGGGTCGATCCAGGTGCCTGCAGGTGTTTTCTGGAAATAGTTTGCTTTTACCGCGTTCACCAGGTTTAGGTATTGTGGAGTTCCGGGAACGGGGCGGTTACGGTCAGCAAAGGCGCGGGCCGCAGCAGGGTTTCCACCGGGAACGCCAGGGATATACCCTTGGTTGGCCAACAGATAGTCGGGAACCCAGCTTGCCGATGAGGGGCTTACCGTCTCGTTCATGAAGATTCCAAGTGCGGTGAGGTTGTATGACTTGCCTGCGTCCGTTGCTGTCTGGTAGGCGCGGACGAAGAAGTTGTCGCCTTTGACTTCGGCCTTCATGAATTGCTGTGAGAAGTCGCGAAGGGCGTATTTTTCTGTTCCCTGGTAAACCGAACTTCCACCACCATAACGATAGCTCAACGACGCCTCTACATTGGGCGTGATCTTGTAATGGAGGGCTGCATCGAACTTGAAGCTGTTGGCTTCACGGTTGTCGACCAGGTCCTCTTCCTTGAAACCCGTGCGTGAGATTACGCCAAGGCTGGGAAGCACGGATTGGAGGTTGATTTGAATTTCGTCGCCATACAGGTTCAGGCCGTCGAAATTGGGAAGTTGGCTGCGGTCGGTTGTTGATTCGGGGTTGAGGCGGTCGGTTTTGTAATCATTACCGAGCCAATCCTTCGCCTTCATGATGCTGCCGTTGATTTTAAATGCGAAGTTGTCGCTAAGGGCCTTTGCATAACGGAGGCTATAGGATGTCATTGGGTTGGATTCTACACCACTTTGCTTCGTGATGCCGTACTTCACCTGTGCGCTCAGGCCCTGGTATTCAAACGGGTTCTTGCTCTTCATGATGAGGATACCGTTGAAAGCGTTCGGTCCGTAAAGGGCTGAGGAAGCTCCGGGAATGAGTTCCATGCTTTCTGCATCCAACTCGCCGAGGCCAATGATGTTGCCGGTAGGGAAGTTGAGCAATGGTGCCTGGGTGTCCATTCCGTCTACCCACTGTACGAAGCGTACGTTGGCGATGGTGGCAAAACTGCGGGTGTTGATGGCGGTGAAGTTCAAACTACCGGAAGTAGCCTGCACGCCTTTCACATTGGCAAGCGCGTCATAAAAGTCCGGTGTTGGTGCTGCCTTTATCTCGAGGATGTCGATTTTTTCAATCGTCACGGCAGACTTCATATAGGTCTCCGGAAAACGCGAGCCTGAGACGACCACTTCATCTCCCAGAAGGGTGCCTTCTTGGAGCGTGACGTCACCCTTTGTGCCAGCGTCCGTCACCTCGACCTCCTGAGTCTGGAAGCCTGTGAACGAGAACGACAAGGTCAAGGGCAGGGCCAGCCTTACGGTAAGGCTGTAATTTCCTGACACATCAGTGATGGTCCCGGCGTTGGTTCCTTTCACAAGGACGTGAACCCCTGGCATCGGTTCACCCGTGCCATCTTTAACGGTTCCGGTAAGTGTCGTGGACTGCGCCCATGCATGCGTACTGCCCACGAGAAGAAATACCATGGACAGCAATGACCACGCGTAGAATTTTTTCATACAGGTAATGGTTTATGCCTAAAACTACGAGAATTTGGCCAAAAACAAGCGTTAGTCACCCCTGATTTTGGGTCAGACAAGGCCTTGTGGAATGTATGTTGATTAGTGCTGTTCCGACTCGCGGACATGACGTGCCAGGCGCTCACAAAGAGCGTTCATTTCCGCTGCCATGTGTTCGTCCCCGGTCGAGTTCAACACACTCTGGCTGAGGCCCCCAATACAGTCGATGTAGAACCGCTTCATGTCCTCTACAGGCATGTCCTTGGCCCACAAGTCGATACGCATCGTATTCTTCTGCAGGTGATCCCAAAGGGAAATGCTGATGGCCTTTGTCTCAGAAAGCCCGGGATCAGGTTTGTCCGTGGCTTCCCAGGCAATTTTTTCCGGGGTATTGCTTTCGTCCAGGTGTACGGTGAACTGGATCGTTGAAGTTTTCATGTGTGTATCGATGAGGGAGTTAAGAGAGGGTCATTTCCGGGGTGGAGGCATTGATTTCAAGCCTGCCTTCCGTGGCTTTCTTGATTTCATCCACTGAAATTCCAGGTGCACGCTCAAGGAGCCTGAAGCCGCCGCCGGGAAGTACGTCCAGCACGGCCATGTCGGTGACAATGCGCTTCACGCAACGAAGGCCGGTGATGGGAAGGGAGCACTTTTTGAGAAGTTTCGAAGCGCCATCCTTGCTGCAATGCTGCATGGCGACGATGATGTTCTTTGCAGATGCCACCAGGTCCATGGCTCCTCCCATACCCTTCACCATTTTGCCCGGCACTTTCCAGTTGGCAATGTCTCCTTGTTCGGAGACTTCCATAGCACCAAGGATGGTCAAGTCCACTTTCCCACTTCGAATCATGCCAAAGCTCTCTGCTGAACTGAACAACGCCGAACCGGGCACCATCGTTATGGTTTGTTTTCCTGCATTGATCAAATCGGGGTCGACCTGGTCGGGCGTTGGAAATGGTCCGATGCCCAACAGTCCGTTTTCCGACTGGAGGATGACGTGAATATCTTTCGGAATGTAATTTGCGACCAGCGTTGGAATGCCGATACCGAGGTTGATGTACATCCCATCTTTGACTTCTTGGGCGATACGTTTAGCGATTCCGACCTTGTCGAGCATTACATTGAGATTTTAGATCCGTAGGCGTTTGTAATTTTGAGGTTCACATCGTTGGTGAAGAACACCAACGATGTGCAGTAGGTTTTGTCCATTGTTGGTGTTTGCGTGGGAGGTGGGCGGAGACACCAACAATCTGGAGCATCTTGAACGACATGTCATACTAAATTTTACTCAACGTCCGCTGCTCCACTCGCTTCTGATAATTCGACCCTTTGAAGATTCTGTGTACATAGATTCCTGGCGTGTGCACTTGATTCGGATCGAGTTGTCCCGGCTCAACAAGTTCCTCCACTTCAGCGATGGTAATGTTTCCAGCTGCTGCCATCATTGGATTAAAATTACGCGCGGTACCGCGGTAGATGAGGTTGCCCAACATGTCGCCTTTCCAGGCCTTTACAAGTGAGTAGTCCGACCGCAGCCATCGTTCCATGAGGTAAACTTTGCCATCAAACGTTCGCGTTTCTTTACCGTCGGCAACTTCGGTGCCTACACCGGCGGGTGTGAAGAATGCAGGGATGCCCGCTCCACCGGCTCGCACACGTTCAGCTAGGGTGCCTTGGGGAATCAAATCAACTTCGAGCTCGCCGGAGAGGAGTTGGCGCTCGAACTCTTCGTTTTCCCCAACGTAGGAGGAGATCATCTTCTTCACTTGACGCGCCTTCAGCAGAAGCCCGATGCCAAAGTCGTCGACGCCGGCATTGTTTGAAATGCAAGTCAGGCCCTTGGTTCCTTTCTTAAGGAGAGCAGTAAGTGAGTTTTCGGGGATGCCGCACAAACCAAAGCCCCCCACCATCAGGGTGGCGTTGTCGGGAATGTCGCGAATGGCCTCGTCGGCCGATGCTACCACTTTATTGATCATTCCTGGATCGTTGTTTGGTCATTGGTTTTTCTTCAACGCTTCCTGGGCAAGTTGTTTGTCGATGTGAAGCTGGTTCTTTAGTGCTTCAAGGTCCTCAAACCGGGAGTCTGGCCGGAGCAGTTGTTCGAAAGTTACCGTAAGAGTCTCGCCGTAAATATCGCGATCAAAATCGAAGATATGCACTTCGATACTTCGTTTTGCCCCATCAACCGTTGGTCTCACGCCGATATACAGCATCCCATCAAGCCAGGTTCCGTGGTGAAGAACGCGCACGGCATAGATTCCGTCGGACGGGATCAATTTGAAATGGGACTCAATTGACAGGTTGGCGGTGGGATAACCCATCTTGCGCCCAAGCTTGTCGCCCATCACCACGATGCCGCTGATCGCGTAGGGTCGACCCAGCCAATGGGAAGCGGACTGCACGTCGCCCGAATCCAAAGCCTTGCGGATAGCTGATGAACTTACTGTAACGTGATCGATGTCCTGGGCTGGAATTTCCTCCACCTCAAAGCCAAGTGATGGCCCCAGTTGCTTGAGTTGTTCGAAACTGCCTTCCCTATCCTTGCCAAAATGATGATCGTAACCGATCACCAGTTTTCGGGTGCCGATGCTGTCGACAAGAATGCGACGGACAAAATCCGTTGAACTCAGTTGGGAAAACTCCTTGGTAAATGGAATTCGTACAAGATGCTGGATACCTTGCTCCTTTAGCAGTTCGGCTTTTTCTTCAAATGTGTTGAGTAGCTTCAGCGTCCGGTCCTCAGGGTGGAGCACGAGGCGGGGGTGGGGCCAAAATGTGATCACTACCGTTTCACCTTTTTGACGCGACGCAATTTCCTTGACCCGGTTCAGAATTTTCTGGTGACCCAGGTGCACACCGTCGAAGGTTCCACTCGTGACAACGGCGTAGTCGAGACGGCTAAAATCCTCCGGTGTATGGTAGATCTTCATTTTAGAGGGGGCGTTGCTGCCCGAATAGCCTCAAACCGCTGTCGAATCTGCTCAATGGTTTCTGCATCACGCAACCTGAAATCCCCGATGCGTGTGCGGCAAAGAGCGGATAGGTAAGCGCCCACACCGAGATGTCTGCCAAAGTCATTGGCCAGGCTGCGGATATACGTTCCCTTCGAGCACACCACCCGAAAGTCTACTTCCGGCAAGCGAATGCCCGTGATTTCAAACTCGCGCACCTCAACCTGGCGAGCTTTTAGTTCAGCGGTCCTTCCTTTCCGTGCAATATCATAAGCACGTTGTCCATCAACTTTGATGGAGGAATGCAATGGAGGCACCTGTTGAATAACTCCGGTGAATGCGGTAACGGCCTGGCGAATCGCCTCTTCTCTTACACCCGAAAGATCAACGGCCACACTGGGTGAGGTTTCCATGTCGTAGGACGGTGTAGTTTGCCCCAAGACAAGGGTACCGGTGTACTCTTTTTCCATCCCCTGGAATTCCTCGATTCGTTTCGTCATTTTTCCCGCACAGACAATCAACAATCCTGTGGCCAGTGGGTCGAGCGTGCCGGCATGCCCGATCTTCTTTGTGTGGAGCACGTACCGCAGTTTGTTGACGACGTCGAAGCTCGTCCATTCCAGCGGCTTGTTTACCAAAAGCATCAACCCTTCGTCGGTCTCCATCACAACATTTCCAGGTTTCCTCCAAAATAATAGAGCAGCAGGATCACCAGCCCTACGAGGCGCCGGTAGTATCCAAACATTTTAAACCCGTGCCGGGGCAGGTATCCGATAAAGAACTTAATGGCCGCCATGGCGACAAGAA
>CAZJWV010000061.1:0-18587 GCA_964549855.1 uncultured Ohtaekwangia sp.
TGACGACCACATCCATTTCAATAGTGGTCACACCGGAGTCGAGGGCCAGGAGAAAGCCAGGGATGGAGTTCTCAGGCCGCAACCCCCGGCAACCCCGGTGACCCTGGACATCGAATTTCGGAAGATAGACGGGAGCTTGTGAAAGGCAGATGAACGGGAAGAAGCACAAAGCAAAAAGCAGGCGTCGCATCCCGAAAGGTAGTAAACAGTAATCGGTGATCGGTAATCTGTAATCGGTAGATTACACTTAATTCAACTGCACTCTACCGATCACTGATTACCGATTACTGATCACACGGTCGACAGTACTAGTTGCTCATCATCATCCGCATGCCGCCACGCCGATTCCGTCCGCCGCCCATGGGATTCAGTTGCTTGTTGATCGCGTAGGTGAAGCTCACCATGTAATACCGGCCGAGGTTGTTCATCGTTTCCTGTTGCAGATAGTTGCTGGTGGCCGTCTGGCTCACGCTCATGCTCTTGTCCAGCATATTCACAACGCCCACCTTCAATTCTCCTACGTTGTTCTTCAACAGGAACCTCGACACCGACAGGTTCACCAACGGGATGGTCTGATCAAAACCTGTCGTCTGGCTGCGGTAGTGATAAAAGTCGTAAGTGGTGTTGAACGAGTAGTTTTTCAGGAAATTGATATTGAGTTCTGAGGAATACGTCTCATTGAGGTACTGCTGGTTCTGCTTTGTATTGAAACTGTACTCGGTACGGTTCTGGCTGAGGTTGGCGCTGAGCCCCAGGGTCAGGATCTCTCCGAGCGTGTAGTCGTAACGAAAAGTGCCGCCGTAGGTCCGTTGGTCAGAGCGGTTCTCCTGCAGGTTGATCAAGGTGATGCCCCGGTTGTAGGTAAACGTCGGGCCGATGCTTATCCGGCTCTTCAAAGTGCGAATCGGGAAGCCGAAGTTGAGGTTGCCATTCACGCGAAGGTTTTCCGGCACGTTGACGGGCACCGACAACCGAACGAGGGTCTGCGGATCGACGGTTTGGGAATAAGTGATTGCATTCGTGGTGTAAATCGAAGTCACGAAGGCGAAAAATCCAATATTCGAAGTCGGGTCGAATTGCGTGTAGTGCAGGCGGAACGTGTGGCCATAGCCGGGCTGCAGGTTCGGGTTTCCAGAAGACAGGTTCAACGGATCGCTATTGTCAATCACCGGCTGCAGCTGGGCAATCGTCGGTTCCTGCATTGCCGTCTCGTAGTCAAGCCGGAAGTGTTTGAACGTGGAGAAATCGTAGTTGAAATGAGCCTGTGGCAAGATGTTCTCGAATGTCCGGTCGATGGTGGTATCCCGAAGGGTGAGATCCCCTTTGAGCCTGGTGTGCTGGTAGCTGGCTCCCACCGTGAAGTTGAATTTTTGGCGGTTGACACGCAGGTTGAGCCCGGGTCGGTTGTACAGGTAGTTGCTCTTGTAACGGTTGCTCAGTGTGTCGTTGTACACCGGAACACCTCCATTGACATTGTAAACGTCGCGGGTCACATCGTTAAGGTTGGTCCGAAGGGAATAGTTTGCTTCAAGGTACTTACGTCCGCCCAGCGGCTCAGTGTATGATGCCTGGATACCATAGCTTTGGTTGTCGTTCTTCTGCGTGTTCGTCTGCTCGATCACCTTCTCCTCAGGTACTGTAGTATAGAATTGATTGGTGGAATTCAAACTGCCGTTGGAATTGGTTTGGCTGAGCCCGAGTGACAGCGTGGTCGAAATCGTTCTTCCCTTTTTGGGGAAGCGATGGCGGTAGAGGAGGCTTGAATTCATGTTTGTACTCTTTCCTTTGGTGTATGAATCCCTCGAACTCTGGTTCTGCAGCGAGTCATTGATGTTCATCGTCTGGCTCACGCTCTGAATGGATTGCTCCGTATTGGTGAGAGTGGCGCTTGCCATAAACTTGAATGAGTTGGCCGAATCCAGTTGTTGATCGAGCGTCACATTTGCACGGTGGTTGTCGCTCTGGTTCACCTGGCGGCTTACCTGGTTGAAGTCATAGCTCCCATTGGGCAGGTAGTTGATGCGGTTGAGAAGTTGGCTGATGTTCTGATTCAGGTTGTTGTAGAAATAACTTGCATTCATTTTGGCCTTCGTCCCAAAATCCTGGTTGGTGTTCACGCCGCCGGCGTAGTTGGTAACGATACCGTTCTGGCGGCCACCGAAGTTGAGAGGCACACCTGAGTTGCTCCCGTCGAGCTGGATGCTCATCCGGCCGCCACCTCCACCCATCATCTGTTGCGAGCCCCCGGAAAAGTTCATGTAGTCATCCATGGAAAAGCCCTGCTCGTTGATGTTGTTGCCCATCCCGAGGAACGACAACTGCTCGCCTTTTGAAAACTTATTGATGCTTGCTTTTGCCTGGAAGCGGTCCTCGCTGCCGGCGCCGCCCATGAGATTGCCAAAAGCGCCTTTCCGCTTCTCTTCTTTCAATTCGAGGTTGATCGTTTTCTCGCGTTGACCATCTTCGATGCCCGTGAACACGGATTGGTCAGATTTCTTATCGAATACCTGCACCTTGTCGACCGCATCCGCCGGCAAGTTGCGCGTGGCCAGCTTTGGATCGCGACCGAAGAACTCCCGTCCGTCTACCATGACTCGTTGGACGTTCTCTCCCTGGGCCTTGATTGAACCATCCGTGGCAACTTCCATCCCCGGCATCTTCTTCAGCAAGTCCTCGACATTGGCGTTGGTTTTCACCTTAAACGATCCCGCATTGAATTCAATCGTGTCGCGCTTGACCGTTACCGGCGCTTTCTCACCCTTGACAACGAGTGCCTCCAACTCCTTGGAAATGGGTTCGAGGGTCAACCGGCCCAGCTCCATGACCGGTGCCTGGAAATCCGCTGCCCGTATCGACCTCACGGCCGTGGCGTAACCGACGAAGGTGATCTTGAGGTTGTAGTCACCCCGGTTGACGTTCTTGATTTCAAAGTTGCCTTGACGGTCGGTTGATGCGAAACTCACCAGGGCCGAATCCTTGGCCTGCAGGAGCATCACGGTTGCCGATGGCATCGCAGCTTTCAGTGTATCGGTGGCATTGCCGCGGATGGAGAACTTCTGGCCCGCGGCGCTCAAGGCGATCAGGGAGAAAAGCAGAGGTAAAAGTTTCCGGCTCATCAGGTTGGGATGTAGTGGATAAATCGATTAAGGATTGACTATCAGCGGATAATCATTCGTCCAGGGCCGCCCATTTGCTTCATCTGCTCATCAACCATCTTTCTGAAATCAGCATTGGATATTTTCTGCCCTTTTGATGGCATTTTCAATTCATTCTTTTTCAGTTCGCGGAATTCAATTTTCCGGGCAACAATTACTTGTTCACCGTTGTTGATGTCGATTGCCAGGACCGTTCCGGGCAGGGAGCCGAAACGATCGGGGCCAAGCATAGGCCGAAGCTGGTCGGTGTACCACGCGGTGATTTCCCTCTTCCTGTCCGGCTGACTTTCATCCGTATAGTAGGCCATTTTACAAGCGTAACCCTGTATCTCCTTCGTTTCCGTTCCCAGTTTCCACGGAGAGATCTTCAACGTGTCGTCGATGAGATATTCCTTGCCCATGAATTCGCGCTTTGCAAGAATTTGGCTGGTGCCAGGCACTATGTAGATTTCATCGTTGGGCTGTTGCATCCTGATTGTTACTCCACCATGACCGCCGCCACCATGAGTCATGTCTTCTTCCTCATCCTCGATGATCGGCTTGTAGATGGATTCATTGGCGTTGAAGAACAACTGCTGCTTCGTGGTACGGAACTCCGGGATCATGGCCTTGCGCTCCTCCATTCCCGGAGGCAGGCGGCGGTGGAGATTGACTTTTACTTCATAAACGATCACACCATCGGTGTTCTGTGCAAAGACGGCCTGGGCGGCAGCCAAAGAGACGATGATGCCGACTATAACAAGCAAACGTTTCATGGTTTTGGTGGTTAGCATGGAGATCAAGTGCATTCAGTGTAAAGGTACGGGGCAAGGATGCCGCAGAGGGGTTAATGGTTCTGTAGGAAAGGTTAATTAAGGTTAAAGCCCGAACGGGCGTGATCAGAAAGCCGTTACTTTGTTGTGATTTGAATTGGCCTTGAAACTGCCGAAAAACACAGTAACCGTTTCCTTGATGACCACCAGCCTGATATTTCTGGTGGCCCTCCAGGGCTTTTGGCTCCGCAATTCCTACGAAAAGGCGCACAGCGATCTACTTGCAGAAACCACACGCTACGTACGTGAAGCCGTTTCCGCCGTCCGGGATTCCATGTTGTTTCGTGCCATTCAAACCTGGCCTCCTGATTCAGTCACGGTAAAACCCCGCTTTGACTCAACGGTCTTGTTCTATTCAGGGGGCAAGTGGGTGATGCCGCGCTTGCCACGCTCAGAGAACCAGGTGCAGATTTATGTTTCTTCCGGCGCCCCATTTGACTCAACCAAAACTGTGCTCCGTTCACTCGCGACGCAGGCTCACGAAGGCAGATTCCGGGGCGGGGCACGCTACACCATTCGCCTCCGCGATGATTCGCTCAACATGGACAGCGTTCATGCCCACCTTGCTGATCTTCTTCATCGGGCAGGCAAGGAAATGGAATTCACGGTGAGCCGGGTAAACTTGATGCCCCCCCTTCCTTCACGCGTGGGCGAGCATCGCATAGCACGTTCCAGGGTGAGGCATGATCACAGTGAAAAACAACGGCCGCTCCTTTCCAATGAGCTTCAAACCGAATGGGTACAGATTGACCCCATGGCCCGCTATGCCGCCGACTTGAGCCAGGTTCGGCCACTGCTGCTGAAGCAGATTGCCCCACAAATACTATTCAGTGTGTTTCTCACTTCGCTAACCGGTCTTTCTTTTCTCGTGATGTTCAGAAGCATACGCTCCCAACAACGGTTGATGGCGCTGAAAAATGATTTCATCAGCAACATCACCCATGAGCTTAAGACTCCCATCGCCACGGTAAGTGTCGCCCTGGAAGCGCTTAAGAATTTCAAACGGATTGATGATCCCAAGCTCACTTCCGAATACCTGGATATCGCCCAGATGGAACTCGGAAGACTGTCCATGCTCACAGAAAAGGTGATGACTGCCTCACTCTTCGACGAACACGGGGTGGCCATTGAACGCGAACCGGTAAACATGGGTGAAAAAGCTGCTGCCGTACTCGGTTCGATGAAGCTCGTCATGGACAAGGCCGGCGCTGTGGTAACGCTTGACCATGAAGGTTCTGATTTTGTTGTTCGCGGAAGCGACGTGCACCTGACCAACGTGTTGTACAACCTGCTGGACAATGCCTTAAAGTACAGCCCCGGATCACCTACCATCCGAATGTTGATCCGCGATACCGGGCCTTCGGTTCAAGTTTCAGTAACCGATCAGGGGATAGGAATTAGTGCAGAGTATCAATCTCGGATTTTCGAGAAATTCTTTCGCGTTCCTTCCGGTGACGTGCACAATACCAAAGGGTATGGCCTGGGCCTCAGCTATGTCGACCAGGTCGTTCGCAAGCACGGCGGCACACTCGCCGTGGCGAGCGAACTGGGGCAGGGCAGCACGTTTACGATAACACTTCCTAAGCAAGTCTGATGGATGGCTGGCACTAGCATCCTCTACGTTGAAGACGAACCCTTCCTGGGCCGCATCGTCAAGGAAAGCCTGGAGAGCCGCGACTTCCAGGTACACATGGTGACCGATGGGAAGGATGCCGTGTCTCTATTCCGAAGCGTTCAACCACAGATTTGCGTGCTGGATATCATGTTGCCCAACATGGACGGGTACACCATTGCCAGTGAGATTCGCAGTCTCAACGCTGAAGTGCCCATCATCTTCGTCACCGCCAAGACGCAAACAGAAGACGTTGTGAAAGGATTTGAGACTGGCGGAAATGACTATTTGCGAAAGCCCTTCAGCATGGAGGAACTCATCGTACGGGTTAACAATCTTCTAAGGTTGTCAAAACAAAAGAGCGGTGAAAAGCCCGCATCGACGGTGATGGGATCGTACACATTTCATCCTGGGCGGTATGAGCTTCACCACGGCGACGCGGTGCGCAAACTCTCCCATCGCGAGGCCGTTTTGCTGGGTGTGCTCTCCGAAAGCCAGAACACCGTGATTCAGAGGAAGGATATCCTTATGCGTGTTTGGGGAGACGATTCGTTCTTCAATTCCAGGAACCTGGATGTGTACGTCACCAAGCTGCGCGATTACCTGCGCGACGATCCTGCTGTGCAGATCGTAACCATCAAGGGCGTTGGGTATCGATTCATTTCGTGACCGATTCTTTCCGTCGGCCGCCGCCCAATGAAACACCAATCTTTAAAGTAAGGTAACTGGCGGTTCTGTCTGGTGTAGGTGAATACGGAACTCCCAGGAGGGTCAAGCTTTCAGGAAGCTGCTTCGCGATCCAATTATAATCAACCGTGAAATTGAAATGACCCAGGTCGAATCCTGCGCGCGGATAAGCACCGAAAGACCAAGGACCAAAAATACCGAGTGCATCCGTACTCAATAGGTAGTAACCAAATCCAACGCCAACAAAAGGGCGAAATCTTCCATCGGCAAAGTACCATTGCCCATTCACCGTGGCGGAAGTGACCAGCAAATCCCGCCCGCCCGCCATTTCTTCGCGGAACCCGAGGCTCCATTTATTGGAAAGCCGCCACATGGGCTCGATGTAGGCCGCGCTGCCGAAGCGCGAAACATTGGGTCCAAAGCCGATACCGAACTTGAACTTGCGATAGTCCTGCGCATAGGAAGTCCCAGCAGCAATCAGCAGGAGTATTAAATACAGGATTCTCAGAGCCATTCGCCTCTTGATCCATTTAAACGAGGCAGCGTAACAAGAAAAGTGTGGGTATTGGAGGATTCTCCGCCTTCGGAAACCTACGGCAGACTGGGAATCTGTGACCCCTTGCTACGTGAGAAATCGAATGTGGGATGTGGGGGATTCCCCGCCCGACCGCGAAGATGACCCTCAGAAAGTCTAATTGAGTGAGTCGAGCGGGCGGGGAACCCTCGACCCAACCCCACCTGCGTGAAAGCACTCCGGCGGACAAGCCTGTCAAGGTAGTGCTCTTGGATGGTGGGATGTACTGGATTCGAACCAGTGACCCCTTGCCTGTCAAGCAAGTGCTCTAAACCAGCTGAGCTAACACCCCAAGTACTTGAATTGCGGGGTGGCAAATGTATAAACGATTTCGGGCCCTGCAAAAATCTCAGGCCCCGGCCTCTTTCGCGGGACCATCTTTGTCCATGTAATAACTAAGGGCGCCGGAAGGGCACTGCTTCACCTGGGCGATGATCTTGTCGGTACTGGATTTCTCCGGCGTGATCCACGGAAATTCCCGCGGATGAAAAACCTCCCCCAATCCCCTAAAACAAATGCCAGTATGCTGGCAGAGTGTAGGCTTCCACACGATGGTAACTTCTCCGTTGGAATACCTCTTGGTGATGTCCTTGCTCATGGTGTTGTGGTCAATTCGGTGATGATTTCAATTGGGTTCGTAAGGATCTTGTGTACCGGGCAGCGTTTCGCGATCTGGATCAAACGGTCTTTTTCTTCGCCCGAGAGATTCCCTTCGACGTGTATGGCTGTCGTGTAAGTTGACCTCTCGGTCATCGGCCCGTTTGACACAGTCACGCTGATCTTATTGACATCATAGTTCTTCCGATCGGCGTACATGCGCAGCGTGATCGCCGTGCATGAGGCCAATCCCATCCTGATAAAATCTCCGGGCCGCGGACCAAGGTCTGTTCCGCCAACATCGGCCGGCTCATCACCGATGATTTTGTGCGTACGTGCCTGGAGTTGAGTGCGGTAGTGCTCCTTGTCGATAACCGCGGTGGCGGAAAGGATTTCATTTGAGTCCATAGTTGGTTCCAAAATAACTACTTCCTTGAATAGTCCATGGTTGATGGTCCATTGTCCATAGCAATGCTGGCCAAATACTATCGACTATGGACCATGGACTATGGACTGATTCAAACTGACTCGTCCATATTCATGGGTATTTCTATCAACAACACTTCCGCCTCACTATCCCCAAACATCGTAAACCGATCAGTTGAGGAAATGCCTAGCCCATCGCGCTTCGAAAGGCGTTGTTCACCTACGGTCACATTACCGTCGATGACGAAGATGTAAACTCCTTGGCCAGGTTTGTGAATCGAATAGTCGATTGAGGCTCCCTTCTCGAGGTGTGTCAGCGTGAACCAGGCATCCTGGTTGATCCAAAGCGCACCGTTCCCTTTTTCAGGGGATATCACCGTCTGAAGCTTGTTCTTCCGGTCAGCCACCGAGAAGACTTTCTGTTCATAGCGAGGCTTGATGTTCCGCTCCTTCGGAAAGACCCAGATCTGTAAGAAATTAACGGCCTCTGACGGTGACGCATTTTTTTCACTGTGCTCAATGCCCGACCCGGCGCTCATGATTTGCACTTCGCCTGCGCGGATAATACCATGCCCTCCTGTGCTGTCGCCATGTTCCAGCGCACCGGAAAGCGGTATGGAGACGATTTCCATGTTGTCGTGCGGATGCTGGCCGAACCCCCTGCCGCCTTTCACGATGTCGTCGTTGAGCACGCGGAGAAGGCCAAAATGTATGCGCTCAGGTTCATAATACCCCGCAAAACTGAAGGTGTGATGTGAGTCCAGCCACCCGTGGTTGGCGTGCCCTCGGGAGTCGGCTTTGTGAAATACCGTTTTCATGCGTTAATCATCCTTTGTCAAACCATTGTATAGACAATTGTCTAACAGGTATAGTTCCGGCAGGAAATAATTGCTGCCAATCAGTCGTCGGCGCCAAGGCCGACCAGCGGCAAGGCCACGTTGGGAATGAAGTCGATTGTAAAATGGCAGATCATGTTGGCAAGGAGGTCCTTTTTCCAAAGGTAGGTTGCCGTAAGGATGGACCCGGCTACGAATGAGATGAGGATCCCGCCAGGTCCCTGGCGAAAATGGCCAAGGGAGAAAATGATGATGGGGATTGAGATCGCCACCCATTTGCTTCCAGTCAGGGCTGTCAACCTTTCGATGGCGTAGCCGCGGTAAAAGAGCTCTTCGGCAATGCCCGCCCGCGTCACCATGATAAACCACACCCAAATGGGTATGCCCTTGTAGGCGCTCCCTTCTTCCCCGCCAACTTTCCACCCCAGGTAATTCATGGCAAGAAGGCAAACTAAAATCCCTGCTACCGAAAACAGGAAGAAGAGCATCCCCCAGCCAAGCGATTTACCGACAGCCGTAAATCTCAATCCGACAGACTCATTGGTCAGGCCCTCCTTGCGAATGATCCACAACACAATGCCGACCAACAGGAAGATCAGGCTTTCACGGATTACCACCGACTGGATTGTAATCCCGTACCAATCGCGGTACCAGATGGCAAAGAAGGCAAGTCCGAACAAGGAAATGATCAGCCCGACGACGGTATAGCCTGTCAGTGAAAGTCGGTTAGGCGACTGTGTCATAATCAATGCGCTACTTCTTCTTCCAATCCGCCACAATAGGCTTCACATCGCTATCCTGAAGCTGCTTGAGAAAATCGGCAAACGCACCGGTCATCACGCGTTCAAACTCGGCCTGCGTATCAGTCAATCTGCCCTTCAATGTGGCATAGACTTCCTTATGAGAATCAGCGGGCGCGAAATCTCCGGTTGATACGGCTCCGGCCAAATAGCCAATTTTTCCCGCCAGCATTTCGGGATACCGGACGTCATCCTGTCCGGTTCCTGTATATTTCAACTGTACAAGTTTGCCCTCTACAAGCATTAAGGTGCTATCGAGTTTTCCGGCCGACTTCGTCAGATTCTTGTATTTGGATTTAGAGGCCATCACATCCCGCAAATCATAAACCTGCCGGCGAATCCACTCAATCTGGTTGACCATTTCGACGATGGAGTTGTAATCAGCCTGCATTTTGGCCAGCAGTTCAGTCTGTGCCTGGATGTCGGCCAACGAGCCATCAGAATGCGGATCTTTTAAAACATTGAGTGAGCTGGTGAACTTCTGGTCGCCAGCAACCATGCTGATTCCGTACTTGCCGGGGGGCACAAGGTAGCTTTGGAACGGGCTGCTGATGTGCGCGCTTCGTGTGCGGTTCTTGTCCATGGAGACCCACTCGCCGGCAACCGGATGCGTACGCATAGTGATGCTCTTGGTCGCCTTTCCGCGCAAATCCCACCAAACTCTGTTGATGCCAGGCTTGCTCTTCATCTTAAAAACTTTTGCCGTATCCCCGGAAGAACTGGTTACGAAAATTTTCACGCTGTCCTTGTCGTTGTTCGACCAGAAGTTGAGTGATGCTCCATAGGGCGGGTCTTCACCGGTCGAGGGCTCGGGGAAGAACTGCATCGTCGTGGTCTTGGGTTGGAACCGGTAAACATCTTTCGGGTTAAAGAGGGCCGCCTTAACGCCGGCGGAGTTGGCCGGAAGCTGCTGCAAGGGAGTAAGGTCATCCAATATCCAGGCGCCTCGCCCATAGGTGCCCACTACCAGGTCATTGAAGTGCTCCTGCACCTCAAGCCAATACATAGGGGTGTGCGGAAGGTTGGACATGAAGACCTGCCAGTTCTCTCCGTCATCAAAAGAAACATAGAGTGTGCTTTCTGTACCCAAATAGAGCAGGCCCTTGCGGATCGGGTCCTCTTTGATGCTGCGGCAGTAGTTTAGATTGCCGGCTTCAATACCCTTTACAATCTTCTTCCACGTCTTGCCAAAATCGCTCGTGCGATAAACAAAGGGTTGAAAATTGCCCACTTCGTGGAAGTCAATGGTTACAAATGCCTTCCCATCACTCCACCTGGACGCCTCTATGTTCCGGACAGTGCCCAGCGGCGGCAATTCAAGCATGCCCTTCGTTACATTCGTCCAGGTCTTCCCGGCATCCTGGCTCAATTGAACCAGGCCGTCGTTCGTACCAGCCCAGAACACACCCTGTTTTACAGGTGATTCCTCGAAAGCATAAATCACGTTTGCGTATTCAACGCCGATATTGTCGGGTGTTAGTCCGCCGGAGATGCCTTGTTTGCTTTTATCGTTAAGCGTAAGATCTGGACTGATCACTTGCCACGTTTGCCCGCCGTTCTGCGTGCGGTGTACTACCTGGCTGGTGGCATACACAGTGTTGTTATCATGCGGACTGATCAGCAGCGGGAAAGTCCACTGAAAGCGGTATTTAACTTCGGCCGCCGTTTGTCCTGCCGTGTATTCCGGCCAGATTTCCACTTGCCGGAATTGCCGGTTTTTCTCGTTGAAACGAGTCACCACGCCTCCGACAGCGCCTGTCCCTGAAGCACTCGACCAAACAATGTTGGGGTCCTTGGGATCTGGGGTTGCAAATCCACTTTCGCCGCCACCCACATCATGCCACATTCCGGTGGCAATGCCCAAGCCAAAGAACCCACCCACACCGCTTCGGCTCGGTCCGCGCATGGCTGGGCCATCTTGTCTGTTGGTGAGCACATTGTACGGAATGTCATTGTCGACCGTAACATGGTACAACTGGGCGATGGGGAGAATGGTACGTTGCCAGGTCTTGGCCCGGTTTTTCGAGATGGAAATCCCACCGTCTCCTGCCACCGCCATGCGGTTTCCGTTGGTAGGATCGATCCACATTTCATGGTGGTCCCAGTTGGGCTGACCAAAGAAATCCGTGATCGGTTCAATGGAGCGGCCACCGTCGATGCTGGAGAAGAAAGTGGAGGAAATAAAATATACGTCATTGATCTGGTCGGGTGATGCAGCTACGCGGGTGTAATAAGCCTGGCGGCCTGTGAGATTCCGGTTTGCATTGATCATTCGCCAGGTAGTTCCCTTGTCGTCGGAGCGCCATAGCTCGCCGGTTTCTCCCTTGTCACCGATTTTTTCAACACCATCACCGGTTTCAATGAGTGCGTAGACCCTGTCGGGTGCAGATGGGGTCATGCTGACAGAAATCTTGCCAACGGCAGCCTCCGGCAAGCCTGCACCTTTTAAGCGCGTCCACGTGTCGCCACCGTCCTTCGACATGTAGAGTCCGCTACCGGGACCGCCGCTGGTGCGGTTCCAGGTCTTCAGCGAAAGCTGCCACAGACCGGCAAAAAGAATTCTAGGGTTGGTGAGGTCAATCGCTATATCCGACACCCCGGTATTCTCATCCACAAAAAGTACTTGCTTCCAGGTTTTGCCGCCGTCGGTCGTCTTGTGGAGTCCTCGCTCCTTTTGAGGTGCATAGGCATGTCCCTGGGCACCAACCCAGGCAATGTCCGGATTGGTGGGATGGATAATAATGCGGCTGACGCGTCCTGAGTTTTCCAGGCCGACCATCGTCCAGGTTTCGCCACCGTCAGTGGACTTGTACACACCATTGCCGATGGAGATGTTTGATCGGATTGAACTTTCTCCGGTGCCGACGTAGACAACGCGCGGATCAGACATCGAAATGGCGACAGCGCCGATAGCATGCACCTTCTCCTTGTCGAAGACCGGTTTCCAGTTTAGCCCGCCATCGGAAGTTTTCCACACACCCCCGGTTGCCGCGCCTACGATGTACATCTGATCATTCCCCGGCACGCCGGCCACACACGTCACACGGTTTCCCACAGGACCGATGTGTCTAAACTTTAGTTGACTTGCTTCTTCGGGTTTTAACAATTGTGCAAATGAGGCGCTGGTCAGCAACAAAGCAACAACGCACAGGGCAGGAAGAGATCTCATGGATGGTGGATTTTTGGTGGTTTTCAAATATAGCGGAATGCGCATTCCTGCCACTCATGCCCGTTTCCCGGCGGTCGGATTCCCTGCTAGGATGGTTATTGAATCAGCGTATTAACGCGGAAAGCCCTTCCAATACCATTTCTTCGACAAAAGTGAAACAAAGCCTTTTCTTTCACGTTTGCAGAACTAATACCTAAAACTATGAAAGGAACAAACATTGGCGAATTAGAAGAATTGGTGCTATTGCACGTTGGCATTCTTCACCCGTCAGCTTACGGCGTAGCCGTCATGGACGAGATTGAAAAGCAGGCGGACCGGCGGCTGAACATCAGCGCGGTTCATTCCGTGCTCACGCGTCTGGAGGAAAAAGGCTTCGTGAAATCGCGAATGAGCGAGCCCACCGACGAGCGCGGGGGCCGGCGTAAACGCATCTTTCTCCTCACTGCGGCGGGTAAGCGGGCCCTCGAAGAAGCCAACGAACTCCGCACCCAGTTGTACAACCAAATTCCCAAAGTTGCCTTGCAATTCCGCCTGGCATGATCAAGCGGGCGCCACCACGATGGGCCAACCGCTTCCTCGAGTGGTACTGCCGGGCCGACCGCCTGGAGGAAATCCAGGGCGATGTGTTCGAGTTGTTCGATCGTACGGCCAAAAGCAATCCACGACTTGCGCGGTGGCTGTTTACATGGAACGTACTCCGGTTTTTCAGACTGAATAATATTCGTGCATACCGATTCATCGACCCTACTAATTCACTAGCCATGTTTTACAATTATTTGCTCATCGGCTTTCGCAGTGCAGTCCGCAACGGGCTAACCTCCCTCATCAATATCGGCGGCCTGGCCATCGGTGTGGCAGGAGCCATCACCATTTTCATTTTCGCCGACCAGTGGTTTCACGTCGACGACTTTCACACAAATGGAAATCGGATCTACGAAGTTGCGAACGTAGTTACACGGGAGGGGAATCCCGTCACCCTTAGCGACACGCCCTTGCTGTTGGGCCCGATGCTTCAGGCCGGCGCAAGCGCGGTTGAAAAGATGACCCGCATCGAGGCCGGTAGCGGCGCCCTTCGATACGGCGACCAGGTATTCTTCGAGCGCTTCTGGTTCGTAGACCCGACCTTCTTCGAAATCTTCTCATTTTCCGATGCCGGCGTGCCTCCCGGTGCTCTCCGTGAAAAGAACGGCGTGGTAATTACAAGGCCGATCGCTCAAAAGTACTTTCGCGACCGCGACCCGGTCGGGGAATCCGTCTCGATCAAATTCCCGAATAACGCCGTTCGAGATTTTGTGGTCACCGCCGTAGCAGATTTACCGGACAACAACACCCTTCATTTCAGCGTCGTCCTGCCTATGGACGCCTTCCTTGATCTCAAACTGAAAGACGCATACGACTGGAGTTACCTCACGGACGCCACGTTTGTGCTTCTCAAGGATGGCCAGCATATTGAATCGCTGGAGCCTTTGATGGCCAAATACAAGAAACTGCAGAACGAATCGAACCCGGATTGGGTAATCTCAGAATTCAAGTTTTACGATTTGCCCAGCCTTGCCATCGAAAGCGGGAGCATTGAAAGCAACATGATCGGTTCGGGCCAGCCGCAGGGAATCTACGCCATGAGCATCATCGCCTTCTTGCTGCTCCTCCTCGCGGCATTTAACTACACAAACATTTCCGTTGCCACCATCACCACCCGGATCAAGGAAATCGGCATCCGCAAAGTGATCGGAGGGCGCAAGTCGGAGATCGTGCACCAGTTCATTGCCGAAAACCTCCTTATGTGCTCGTTCGCCGTTATTGGGGGACTTCTCCTCGCCTTCCTGGTCTTCATGCCCGGAATCACGTCCATGGTGGGCTACCCAATCCCATTCTCTTTTTCGTCGGGCAAGACGATGCTGTTCTTTTTCACCGGGCTCCTGATTTTTCTTGTTACCGTCAGCGGCATTTACCCCGCCATCTACGTGTCGGGGTTCCAGCCGGCAGAAATCCTGAAAGGCAAAGAGAGGTTTGGACAGCGTAGCGCCTTTAGCCGTGCCCTGCTCACCGCCCAGTTTATCCTTGCCTTCATGAGCATTGTGGGGTGCTTCGTTTTCATCGACAATACTTTATATCTCTGGCGGAAGGATTGGGGCTACGACCATCATCAGAATGTTGTCATTCCCGTGAACAACACAGACCAATACCTCAAGCTGCGCGACAGGGTGGCTACGCGCAGGGACGTCGAACGCTTTGCTGGGGCCGCACATCACATCGGTATGGATAACTCTCGCGCTGTGCTTGAACATGATGGCAAGAAAATCGAAATGGTCCGGTTTGGTGTAGGGAATGGCTACCTGGAAACGATGAACCTCCGTCTGAAGGAAGGACGATTCTTCGACCCCGCACAGCCTTCTGATTCCGTGGAGTCGCTAATCGTCAACGAGAGCTTCCTCCGCGTCATGGGCTGGCCAAACGGCGTCGGTGAGTTTTTCACCCACGAGGGGAAGCGCTGGACTGTGATTGGTGTGGTTGAGGATTTTCACTATTTCGATTTCTACATGGGCATCTCGCCGGTAATGATCTACCTGGCACCCGAAAAGGACTTTCGTTGTTTCGCGCTGAAGGTCACATCGCAAAGTGCTAAGGCTGTCGAGTCCGATCTTCGCAGCCAATGGAAAGAGATCGCGCCGGATGATCCATACCGTGGCATTTTACAAGATGACGTGTTCTACAATTTCAACAAAAACACCCGGAATGATTTGCAGATCATATCCTCAGTGGCGGTTGTCACCCTCATCCTAGCGTGCCTGGGTCTTTACGGGCTCGTGGCCTACAACATCACGCGCCGGTTAAGAGAGTTCAGCGTTCGGAAAGTATTCGGCGCAAACACCATGCAAATATTCAGGCTGATGAACCGCGACTACGTCTGGATTCTCTCCATTGCATTCATCGTCGGGGCGCCAGCCGGTTTCTTCCTGATGAACATGCTCATCCAGGCGATCTACAACGGAACGCGTGGTCCCGGACTAATGCCCTTCGTTACCGCCGTGGTGGCGATGCTGATCACTGTTGCCGTCACCGTGGGTTCGCAAATGACCCGCATCATCCGCGAAAATCCGGCACAGACATTACGAGGCGATTAGGGTAGATTTGCTTCATGATCAGGTTCTCGACGCGGATCAAACGCTTTGCCAAACAAGGCGAAAAGACCGGCTGGACATACATCGAGATTTCGGCCGCCCAAGCTCAAAAACTCAACCCCGGGAAGCGCGTCGGCTATCGAATCAAAGGCACGCTCGATGAGCATCCTATCCAGCGCGTCGCCTTGATCCCCATGGGTGGAGGCCGGTTCATTCTTCCGCTAAACGCAAAGATGCGGAAGGCCATCGGCAAGGGGTTGGGAGACCCACTGCGGGTAACCTTCCAAGTCGATGAACGAACCATCCCCATGTCTGCAGATTTCATGCGGTGCCTCCGCGACGAGCCGCGTGCAATGGCTCATTTCAAAACGCTCTCCGGTTCACACCAGCGTTATTTTAGCAAGTGGATCGAAGAGGCCAAGACCATCGAAACCAAGACGAAGAGAATCACTATGGCAGTAGTGGCACTCGGGAGTGACCTGGGATTTCCGGAGATGTTGAGGGCTCAGAAAAAGCGCAGATCTGAATAACCAGCAAAACAGCAGAACAAGAAATAGCCTGCCCCGGCGTTTCTGCCGGGGTAGAATGTAAAAGTGAAACTCCTTTAGAGTTTTGAGTTTGTTGTTTTGCTGTTTTACGGTTTCATCAGGGCGTCTTCTCAATACACCCAAAATAAAAAGGCTGAAGCCGGTCTATTGCAGCCTTGAAGAGTCCGCTGACCACAGCCGGATCAGCCAGAATCCTCTCCTTAGCAGCCGCGAACGTCTTGGCAGAAACCACAATCATCCCCTTGTCGGCGTAGCGCGCACCAAACTTGATGAGGCCTTCCTTTCGCATGGCCCCGAGGTTGGCCGAATGCTCTTTAAAATTCGGTTGTTGTCCCGGAGCCTTTGAAACGTCCCACGCGGGGCCCGTTGTGTAAGTGACGATAAAGAGGCTGTCGCCAGGTGCGGGTGCATTTTGTGCGTGAGAGGGTACCGAGGCCATCATCACCACGAATAATACAAGCAGGATTCTCATTTGGTTTGTGTTGCCTCCCAAATTACCCAATGCGACTTCATTCCCTGCCCCCAATTTGGGGCATGTGACAACCTTTTTTCAGGGCTTGCGTAATTAGATACCGATCGGTATCTTCGCATATGCGTCAACCAGAGGCCACCAAAGCAAGGATTTTGAAGCAATCGGGGCTGTTATTCAACACCCAGGGCTACAAGGCGACTTCCATTAGCGACATTACCACTGCTACAAAACTCACCAAGGGTGCGATTTACCGTCATTTCAGGAGCAAGGAAAACCTCGAAAAGGAAGCGTTGGGTTGGCTTTCGCATTTAATGTTCGAGAGCATCAGGGGACGAATCAAGGAACAAAAAAACGCCCCGGACAAGCTACGCGCGATGTTCCGTTTCTTTGAGACCTATGTCACCAATCCGGTAATCAGAGGCGGCTGCCCGTTGCTCAATGTCTCCACAGAAGCCGACGATGCAAACCCACTACTCAGGAAACAAGCCGTTACGATCCTCAACCTCTTGCGCGACTCCATCGTCAGCATGCTGCAAAACGGGGTTAAGTATGGCCAGCTCAAACGTTCGATCGATGTCGGATACTACTCCTCTGTCATGATCGGCCTCCTCGAAGGAGCCATCATGATGAGCAAGCTGCGTGGCAATAACGACGATATACGCTTTGCCATCCGGCACCTGGAAACCGTTATCAATGAAATAAGGGTATAAATTTTTTGAAAATCAAGATACCGATTGGTATCTAAAATCACCGCGATATGAAAAAACTCATTCCAAAACTCATCGGCCTCTGGCTCAACGCTCTCGCCTGGGTGACGCCAAGAAAAGCAGGACAGATCGGATTCGATCTTTTCTGTACTCCACAGACATCGCCGCTTCGCGATCACCAGTTGAAGTTCTTGAATACGGCGGAAACGATGAGCTTCCTCTGCGATGGCAAACGTATCCAGGTGTATCGCTGGGGTAACGGTCCCAAAAATGTTCTCTTCCTTCACGGTTGGGGAAGCCACACCTTTCGCTGGAAGACCTACATCGAAGCCCTGGACCCGAAGCAGTTCACCGTCTACGCCTTCGATGCTCCTGCACACGGCAACTCTGGCGGGAAGTACCTAAATCTCCCGATCTACAGCCTGACGCTGGAGACATTCCTCAACGCTTATGGACCTATGAACGCCATTGTAGGACACTCACTGGGCAGCTTCGCTGCTCTTTACACCGCTCATCGACTCGGATCACTTCCGTTGGATGAGCTGGTGATTACCGCTCCTCCCGGTGAGGCCACAGAATTCTTCTCATTCTATCAATCAACACTTGGCCTTTCACCGCGAAGCATGCGGGTCATCCGGGACGCCTTTGAACGAAATATCAAACTGTTGCCAGAGTACTTCTCTGCAAAGAAGTTTGCACTCGACCTCGGAATTCCCGGCCTGATTATTCACGATGAAGATGACGCCGAGACACCATGGCACCATGCCGCAGCGATCCATTCGGTGTGGCCTGGATCGAAATTGATTACCACTTCCGGCTTTGGTCACAATCTCCGTTCACGGGAAGTGGTGGAACATGTGGTTAAGTTCATTTCAACTCCAGCCAGACCTGAGCCCTGGTTTTCTCTGGAAGTGGGTACTGAACAGTCCAATTGATCAATTCCCGAAACAGAAAACCCCGGTGAAAACCGGGGTTTCGTGGGAGCTCAGGGATTCGAACCCAGGACCCTCTGCTTGTAAGGCAGATGCTCTGAACCAGCTGAGCTAAGCTCCCAAAACAACAACTACCAG
>CAZJWV010000062.1:0-18312 GCA_964549855.1 uncultured Ohtaekwangia sp.
TTTCGAAAGCCACGCGGTCTCAAACCCGGTAAAAGGTTTCCATGAAAGTTGGCTACCGGCGATCAAGCCCGGCGAGAGGATGATTTTTGTATCTCTTACTACAGGGGTTGCGCCTTCAAATACCACGAAGTCCTTGTTCTGATTCACACTCCACGTGGCGTTCGCATTCCAGGTGACCGCTTTCGACAAGCGCACGGCACCGCTTAATTCAATCCCTGTGCGGTAACTGTTGCCCATGTTGGCGCGCACAGGATAGCCACCGGGGTCCAACGCGCCGGTCTGGACAAGCTGGTCCTTGTACTGCATGAGGTAATAATTGACGTCGAGGTCGTATGTCCTCTTTCGCCTCCGTAAGCCCACCTCCAGGTTGAATAGGCGCTCTGATCTTGGCTTCGAAGTTCCTTCCAGATAGTCGGACCGATTGGGCTCCCTGTTGGCAACGGAATACGAGGCGTAAAGCTGATTCTCTTTGCTCACTGTATAGTTGACTCCCACTTTGGGATTGAAGAAGTGAAATTGGTCATCAATCGAATAATCGCTTAGGTCATCCTGTGTCCCTGCTGTTGAATAGCTGACATTCCGATACTGAACATCGGCAAATGAGCTCAGCTTGTCGGTCCACCTGCGATTCCATTTGACATAGATGTTGCGGTCTCCTTTATGTGATCGTCCCGTATAGTAAAGAAAACCCGGTGTCACGGAACCCGTCTCTTTCGCCCAGGTGATTTCCCCGAAGTGTTTGGCTGGATCATACCAACTAGCGGCTCCTCCGATCACGATAGAGGATTTTGTTCCTGAATAACTCGCGCTGTAAGTAAGACCATAGAAGTAGTTATCCAGCCACTTTCTCACCACCATGTCTGACGAGGTGATTGAACCAAAATCCGGAAGGCCTACACTTGCAAACGTTCTGTCCTGATGATACTCTTCGTAGTATCCTCTTCCGTACGTCCCGTGGAAAGCAAGGTTGAAGTCCCAGTCTCCCCTACCGAAACCAAGGTGTAACTGACCATTGTCCTGCCGATAGTTGTCAACTTGATCCTTGTAGTAACCTGAAACATTCCCAGACGCATCGTAAATCGCACCCGCGTAGTTCATGCGGCGATTAGACTGCAACGTGGTGGAGTCGACTCCGTACCAAGCCTGGTAGGTTTTTTCTGCGCCACCGAATGCGATCGCTTCCATTCTTATCCCCGCTGTCCAATTATTGGAAATTCTGAAATAGTAGGAGCTGAGATCGGAACTAGCGCGCTCTACATATCCATCTGATTTGATCCTTGAGAGCTTTCCCTCGACAAATAAGGAGCCCAGGTAAGTCCCACCTTTCAAAGTGTATCGTTGTGAACCAAATGATCCTCCAGCTAGCAGCGCTTCGGCATAGCGACGTTCGTCAAGGTTATGGGACCTGGTATCAAGGTTTATTGCACCGCCGAAGGCCCCAGCACCATTCGTTGAGGTTCCGACCCCTCGCTGGATCTGCACACTCTTGGTAGAGGAGGCAATGTCCGGAATGTCAACCCAAAACGTGGACTGCGACTCGCTGTCGTTGTAAGGAATCCCATTAATTGTAACGTTGGTGCGGGTAGCGTCACTACCACGAATTCGAATACCTGTGTATCCAATCCCGGTACCCGCATCAGAAGTGGTGACAACTGAAGGCGTCCAGTTCATTAGGATCGGCAAGTCTTGTCCAAAATTCTGCTTTTTCAACTCAGGTTCGTTGATATTGATATAGGTTGTTGCCGTATGTTCGCTGGCCCGCGTGGCGTACAGCACTACCGCCTCACTAAGTTCCTTCGTGTTTTCAGCCATTGTGATGGTGATCTCGGCATTGTTGGGCACATTGACGGATAGCTCTGATGTTTTGAGGCCCATAAATGAGAAGACTATCGTGCTTGACCCTAATGGCACCTCGCGGAGTTCAAATTTTCCGTTACCATCTGTAACAGTTCCATTGTTCGTGTACTTGACCAGAACATTCACCCCGGGCAATGGATTTTGTGCGGTATCCCGAACAACGCCACGGACCGTGTATTGACCATATGCGGTGAACTCTAATAGAATAAGTAAAAGTGCCAATCCAAACTTGAGCATACTTCCTCCCGGTTGCTTCAACAACGCTTAGGGGACGTGTTGCAGAATGGTTACGACAGTACTTGCCTCCCTACGGCCGCATTACCGGCATCAGGTTCTTTGGGTATAATCTCAGCCCGTGTTTTTAAGGCACCCCTAATGGTGTAAAGATAGTGTATGAAGCTTAGGAAAAGCAAAGTGAATCGAAGTCCATGGTCGATAGTCCATAGCAAGCACTACCATGGACTATGGACCATGGACTATGGACTTTTCACCAGCAGCCTGGCCGGATCCTGCCTGAACAGGTGGGTCATCGATGCATAGAGTTCCGGATAGTGCTTTCTTAAAGCACTGGGTCGCTCAAAAAAGTTTTCCATGGCGACCGGGATGAATTCGTCAAAATCGGTAAGTCCGTAGTCCCGGAAAAACTCAACATTCCCGTCTTTTGCCCTTGAGAATTCGCGTTCCGCAATCCCTTCAAAGCTTTCCGCTTTATCCGGGTCAAAGGTTTTATAGGTGGTTAGTTCGTGCTCTAGCCAAAGTGCGTGGCCATACTCATGGAGGATGAGATTCAATCCGTCGTAAGGGTCGTGGATGCCCTCCTGTATGCCGGTCAATGCCAGCGCAATTACACCCGCACGAGGATTCGTCTCTCCCTTGTGAAGTTGATCCATAAAGGGAGAACGGAATGGCTCAGGATAGATGATGAGGGTGTGGATCATCTTGAAACAGTCCTCCGGAAGGAACAAGGTCATCTGAGCGGCAACGCCGGCTAGCAACAGCCTGATGTTCTCTCGTTTTTGTCCATCATATCCATCAAAGCCGCGAAACTCGATCTCCGTGGTGTCAAGAAAGTAGAATGCGCGCCACGCAAACTTCTTTTTCAGTTCAGGCGTCAGGTTTTGAAAATAAGGGTTGATTTTTGCAGACGAGTAAAGGTTTATGTCAATGCCCTTCGGGTAGTAGTAGAACATCCACCTCGTCACCACCCTGCTTTCACGAATTGCTGGCCAGAAAAAAAGAGTCGGAAGAACTACGAAAACTCCAAATACGGCAACTAATGCCTCCACTCAGATTTTTTTAAGGATCGAAGTGATGGCGCAGGTCTCCTTCAGGGTGTCTCGCAGCGCCGAAGTGTTTATCCGTTCCTGCTTCATCGTGTCGCGATCCCTCAGCGTCACTGTGTCATCTTGTAATGTCTGGTGGTCAACCGTTATACAGTAAGGTGTCCCGATGGCATCCATGCGCCGGTATCGCTTGCCGATGGTATCCTTGTCTTCGTAGTAGGAAGAGAACTCAAACTTCAAATCCTGTAAGATGGCCTCGGCTCGCTCGGGAAGCCCGTCCTTCTTCACCAGCGGGAGCACGGCCACCTTGTGCGGCGCCAGGGCGGCCGGCAATTGAAGTACTACTCTATCGCTGCCGTCTTCAAGTTTCTCTTCACGGTATGCACTGGAGAGCATGGCGAGAAAGAGACGATCCAGCCCGATCGAAGTCTCCACCACAAAGGGCACGTAGCTCTGGTTGGACTCCGTGTCAAAGTACTGCAGCTTTTTCCCGGAATACTTTTCGTGGCTCTTCAGGTCGAAGTCGGTGCGGGAGTGAATCCCTTCCAACTCCTTAAAGCCCATCGGGAAGTCGAACTGGATGTCGCAGGCTGCGTTGGCGTAGTGCGCCAGGTTGACGTGGTCGTGGAAGCGATACTTATTTGTTCCCAATCCCAGGGCATGGTGCCACTTCATCCGCTTTTCTTTCCAAAACTCATAATACTTCATCTCCTCGCCCGGCTTCACGAAGAACTGCATTTCCATCTGCTCAAATTCCCGCATGCGAAAAATGAACTGTCGTGCGACGATCTCGTTGCGGAAGGCCTTTCCAATCTGCGCAATCCCAAACGGGATCTTCATCCGGCCGGTCTTCTGCACATTCAGGAAGTTCACGAAGATCCCCTGCGCCGTTTCGGGTCTCAAATAGATTTTGCTTGCCTCCTCGGCGATGGAGCCCATGTCGGTTGAAAACATGAGGTTGAACTGCCGCACATCCGTCCAGTTGCGCGTACCCGATACAGGGTCTGCCACTTCCAGGTCGATCAATAGTTGTTTCAAACCAACCATGTCGTTGCCGCCCATCGCCTGCTTGAGGCGATTATTGGCTTCGTCAATCTTCTTCTGATACTCCAACACACGCGGGTTGGTCGTGATGAACATTTCCCGGTTGAAATCAGCGAACCTCTTGGCCGCCTTCTCCACTTCCTTCTCCACCTTGTCTTTCAACTTCTCCACGGCGTCCTCGATGAGCACATCGGCCCTGTAGCGCTTCTTCGAGTCCTTGTTGTCCACCATGGGATCATTGAACGCATCCACGTGCCCGGAGGCTTTCCAGACCGTTGGGTGCATGAAAATGGCGGAGTCTATGCCCACAATGTTGTCGTGGAGCTGCGTCATGAAACGCCACCAATATTCCTTTAAGTTGTTTTTTAGCTCGACGCCGTTTTGCCCGTAATCATAGACGGCCCCCAGCCCATCGTAGATTTCGCTGGACTGGAAAATGAAGCCGTATTCTTTGGCGTGGGATACTACGTTCTTGAGTTGATTGTCGTCTTGCTGGGCCATAAAGGCCCAAAGATAGACGAGTAAACGGAACGATTGAAGTTTAGGCGGGCCTTCCGCCGTGTCTCAGTTTCGTGATACACCCTCCTTTTCTTTTCCCGCAGATTCTCGCTGATGAAACGCAGATTCACGCAGAAGAATGCAGGATCTGCGGTAATCAGCGTGTATTCAATCTGCGAAAATCAGCGGGAAATGTATTTGAACCCGGGCGACCACAATAAAGAGTTGACAAACTGAGACACTACCCGAGCCTGCCTGACCTGGATGCCGGGGAAATGTGCGAACTTGGAAGTGGAAAGTCATGAGCATCCGTGATGCCACCGATTCAGACAGCCCAGCCGTGCAACGACTGCTCGACCAGCTGGGTTACGACCTCTCGCTGGACGTGGTCCGCAACAACATCCGGGCGCACCGCGAGGAGGGATACCGGATTCTTGTTGCCGAAATCGATGGCCATGTTGTAGCCTTCATTTCGCTCCATTGCTTCCAGCTGATGCATTGGAAGGATAAAATCGGACGAATCACTGCATTTTGTGTCGAAGAAGGATTTCGTTCTAAAGGTGTGGGTCGCCAGTTGGTTCATGCCGCTGAAGAGTGGATGGCATCGAGCGGCTGCGTCAAACTGGAAGTCACCAGCAATGCCCGCCGATTGCGCGCCCATGAGTTCTACCTGAACCTGGGGTGGGTGGAAGACTCAAGGCGTTTTGTCAAGTATCTGAAGCGGTGAATCATTTGACGTCCAGTAACCCTCCTTCGCTGAAACAGCTTACGGCGGGCAAGCCAGCATCCAGTAACCAGCAACCAGCATCCAGTTCGGTATTTACAATGCCTTCGAAATTGGCTAACTTTCTTTAACCAAAAACCTAAACTGTATGGAAGAAACCCAAGACTTACAAATCAACATGACGGCTGTTCTCGTAGCGGTCGCGGCCACTTTTGTATTCGGCTACATCTGGTACACCCTCCTCTTCGGCAAGGCCTGGGCCGCGGAGATGAAGTTCGACATGTCAGTGAAGCCAGCAGCGGGTGAGATGGCAAAGGGCCTCATCTTCATGATTATCGGCAACTTTTTTCTCGCCTACGTGTTCGCCCACAACAACGCAGCATGGTCGTATGTACCTGGCATGGACAAAATGAGCCCTATGCAAAGTTTGATGAGTGCGGCAGGATTTACCTGGCTCGGTTTCTACCTGCCGGGAGATCTTTCCCGTGTGGCCTGGGAGAAGCACTCCTGGAAACTATTCGGCATCAATACGGTTTACCATCTCCTCATGCTCATCATTGCTGCGGCAATTCTGATGTTCATGTAATTCCAGTCATTACCCCGGCTGGCTTAGGCTAGCCGGGGTTTTCCTGTTTACCTACATTCCCCCGGCATTCGCCGACAACCCTGCCTCGTACACCTATCTACCCTGTCGCAGGCTGCTTGGGTGACGTTTCTTTGAATAAAACTTCTACAAATGGAAATCAAGAACATCCCAGACAGGCCTAAACTGAAGAACAATTCAGGCCGTGTGATTGGAGGCATTGTCGTACTGATGGTCGGCCTTGGCTTCCTTGCGCATCGCGCGGATCTCGACGTCCCCCATTGGCTTTTCAGCTGGCCCATGATCCTGGTGGTGATCGGTATTTTCATCGGGAGCCGCGAGAGCTTCCGTCCAGGGGGCTGGCTGGCTGTCACCGCTGTAGGTGCGATTTTCCTCGCCGACGACGTATTGGATAGTTTCGACCTGGAGATCGGCCGGTATTTCTGGCCCTGTGTAGTCATCGCCATCGGGCTCTACATGATCTTCAAACCACGGCGCTTCAAGGGGGACAAGGACTGGGATTCATCCGTCGTTTCTGACGACGTCATCAACTCTACCGCCATATTCGGTGGATCCAAGGTCAATGTGTTGTCTAAAAACTTCAAGGGTGGAGAAATTAGCACCATGTTTGGTGGAACGGACATCGTGTTAACCCAGGCCGACTTTCAGGGAACTGCAGTAATTCATATGTCCACAGCATTCGGTGGGGTGAAGCTCGTAGCTCCTGCGCATTGGCACATCAAATCGGAAGTGGTGTGCATCTTCGGCGGCATCGACGATAAGCGTCCCCAAGCCATGGAAGGCCTGGACTCAAACAAGACGCTTGTACTGAAAGGTACTTGCATCTTCGGTGGTCTCGACATCAAGAGTCACTAAACTGTAAGTTTATGAGCTGGTACGTTGCCAAAATTGTCTTCCGCATTCGTCCTTCGTCGCCGTGTACGCTGGCCCAATTCGATGAGCAATTGCACCTCATCTCCGCCGCATCGCTCGACCAGGCCTTCTTCAAATCGCGCTTGCTGGGTATCCGGGAAGAGGACCCTTCGGCTCTTCTAGAAACCTCCCTTCGAGAAACCTCAGGGCAGGCAGGGCAGGCAGGCTCAGGGCAAGCTGGGGAAGTACGGAAGAACGTTCAGTGGGAATTTGTGAACATTTCCGAACTCTTCCCCCTCCATGAATTGGTCGACGGAACGGAAGTATATTCGCGGGTCCACGAAACCGCCGAAGCGGCAGCCTACATCAACCTCGTGCATCGTAAAGCCGCTGATTTGGCCGCTGCGTAAGCCTGACGCACTCCATGGCCGCAACCCCGATCTCTTACAAACGACTCGCCCTGGGCTACGTCTTGTGGTGGGTCGTGTGGGGCGTTGAGCAGTATATCCTCCTCGTTCGATATGGGATGGATTCTCGAACCGCCTTGATTGACGCCATCACCACGGTTGTGATCTTCGCGATGGCCGGCTACACCATAAACACCGCCATGCATTCCTATCGTCCAACTGGTAAGCACGCCCTGTTTGTCCTTGGATGGAGCATTGCGTTGGCGGCGATCAGCGTTTACCTCCAGCGCGAAACGCTCATTCGGTTAGTTGATGACCCCGAATACCATCAATTCCTTTATCAAACGACGGTCCTGCGTGCATCTTTTGGGTGGCTCATGATCATGCTCATTGCCGTGCTCACCTGGTTTTGGGTTTACGTTGGCGAGAAACAGGATAGTGAAAATCGTCACCAGGAGGCCATGAAACTTGCCAAGGAAGCCGAACTGTCCAACCTCCGGCAACAATTGCAGCCCCACTTTCTCTTCAACAGCCTCAACTCCATCAGCGCACTGGCGATCTCAAGGCCGGAAGAGGCACGGAAGATGGTTCAGCAGCTTTCGGATTTTCTGCGTGGCACCATCAAAAAGGGTGACCAAAGTTTCGTTACCCTGGAAGAGGAACTTAGTCACCTGCAACTATATCTCGACATTGAGAAAGTTCGTTTTGGTCATCGCCTGAAAACGGAGACGCACTGTGACGAGCGCTCACAACAAGCACAACTCCCCTCCCTGATTCTACAACCCGTCGTTGAAAACGCAATCAAGTTTGGGCTTTACAACACGACGGGCGATATAACTATCACAGTAGATGCGCGACTGGAGGGCAACCACCTTGATGTAACAGTTACCAATCCTTATGATGAGACTTCAACTGCGCCATCTGGTACAGGTTTTGGACTGTTGGCCGTTCAGCGACGACTCGACCTCCTCTTCAGCCGCAATGATTTGTTAAGAACCTCACGCCAGCCCGGCATATTCATCACCACGGTCACCATTCCCCAGCCTGCATGACACGCGTAGTGCTTATCGACGACGAACCGCTGGCCCGCAACATTCTGCGTGAATATTTAAAACATCACGCCGACGTCGAAATTGTGGGCGAGTGCGGAGACGGTTTTGAGGGCGTCAAATCCATCGCCCAACACAAACCGGATCTCATTTTCCTCGATGTGCAGATGCCGAAGATCACAGGCTTTGAAATGTTGGAATTGCTCGACTCTCCACCCGAGGTCATTTTCACAACGGCGTTTGATGAATATGCTATGCAGGCTTTTGAGCGCCACGCTGTCGACTATTTGTTAAAACCCTTCAGCCAAGACCGGTTCGACAAGGCACTGGCAAAGTGGAGGTCGCGGGCAGACCACGGCGCGAAACCTGCAGCCGATTTGATGGCCTCAGTCACACCCCCAGAAGAACGCCAGCGCATCGTCGTCAAGAAAGGAAGCAACCTGGTTATCCTTCCGGTAGGTGCCGTGTACTACATTGAAGCGTACGATGATTATGTGAAGGTGCACACCAAGGAAGGTTTTTATTTGAAGAAGAAAACCATGGCGCACTACGAGAAAGTATTGGATTCAGCGCAGTTTGTCCGGGTGCATCGCTCCTTCCTGATCAACCTCCAGGAACTCACCCGCATCGAACCGCTCTCAAAAGACAGTCACGTTGCCATGTTAAAGAGTGGCGTACGAATCCCGCTTTCCGAATCCGGATACTCAAAACTCAGACAAGCCTTGGGAATCTAACCAAGTATCAGCAGCAACCTAGAACTTGGAACCTGGAACCTAAAACCAACTACTCCATCGCCTCTTTGAGGAAGTCATTCATCGGCTTCATCGCCTTGCACGCGTCCACCAGCTGTTTGACGAAATTCTTGTTCTTAACCTCAGCATCCTTGAAGTAGTGTGACACGACGTAGGTCTTGTGCTGTAGCCAATCGAGCCTCGGATGATCTTTGGGATAGCCCTTAGGCACTGTTTTCAACTTATCCCAATCTTCGAAACCATTGTACCACTTCTTGAACGACTTGCTCTTGAAGACTTTTTCAAGTTTATCGCCATTGTAGTCGATCTCCTGCCTGATCTTGCCCAGGTTGGCAGGCTCCGGCATATACATGCCCCCGGCAATGAAACTTTTGCCCGGCTCTATGTGAATGTAGTACCCCGGCTCCTGCATCATCTTCCCGCCCGGTGAAATGCCGGCGCCCATGTTGATCTTGTAGGGGCGCTTGTCTTTGCTGAAACGCACGTCACGATAAATGCGGAACGGTAACTTTTTAGGATCGAGTCCTCCCAACGATGGTTCGAACTTCACCAGTTCACTGTGGAACCGGGTGATGAACTGTTCGAATTGGTCCTTCGCCTCCAGGTACTGGTCCTTGTTCTTTTCAAACCAAGGGCGGTTGTTGTGTTTAGAAAGGTCGCTTAGGAATTTCAGTATTTGCGTAAAGTCCATATTTCAGGTTTCAGGTTTCCAAACTCCAAGTTCCAAACTCCAAATTTCCAATCTTACCCCCTCTCTACGAGGTAGAGAGGAGGCAGGGGTGAGTTCACAAATACTCCACCACACTCTCCATCGCCATCCCCCTCGACGCCTTCACCAAAATCACGGAGTCTTTGATCGGATGATTCTTCAGGGTCGTCACCAGCGCCTCCTTAGTTGAGAAGTATTGTCCCGTGGGGAATGTTTTTCTTGCCTCTGCCATCAGGGGGCCACACAGCATGGCGCTTGAAATCTTCTGCTTCGAGAGTAATTCACCAATGCGAGCGTGTTCCGCCGCAGCTTCGCCTTCCAATTCATACATGTCGCCCAAAATTGCGACTTTATTTCGCTCAGGCATTTGCGCCAGGTTTTCGATGGCGGCTTCCATTGAACTGGGGTTGGCATTGTAAGCGTCGAGAATAATTGTATTGCTCCCTTTGCGAAGAATCTGGGATCGCATATTGCCCGGAACGTAGCCGGCTACGGCTGCGTTGGCCTTTCGCGCATCCACACCGAAAAATTTTCCAATAGCAAGCGCCACTGCTGCATTTTCGAAATTGTACCCCCCGACTAATTGTGTATCAACCCGTTCTCCATTTTCCGCTACCAGGGAAAGAAACGGCCCCGAGGCAGCACGTTCACAATGGTAGTAGTCGCCCGCCGCCGGGTAAAAGAGCGGTTTCGCAAAGCGCTTTGCCATGTTGCGAAGCATGGCGTTTTGTGAATTGATGAATACCGTTCCACCGTTGGCAATCAAATGCTGATACAATTCTGATTTAGCACGGAGGATATTCTCAAAGCCGCCGAAGGTGCCGATGTGCGCTTTACCAATGTTGGTGATGAAGCCGTGCGTGGGGTTGGCAATGGAACACAGCGACTCAATTTCACCTACGTGGTTGGCCCCCATTTCAACAATGGCCATCTCACAAGAAGGCTCGATAGACAGCACAGTGACTGGCACACCGATGTGGTTGTTCAGGTTGCCGCGCGTAGCAAAAGTCTTGAACTTGGTGGAAAGCACCGCCGCCACCAATTCCTTGGTCGTTGTCTTTCCGTTGGAACCCGTGAGTCCGATAATCGGTATCTTCAGTTGGCTCCTGTGGTGACGAGCCAGGTCTTGCAGGGCAAGGAGGGAATCGGTTACCCGTAGTATCCGGGGGTTATTCACCACATCCGGATCATCGACTACTGCGTACCCCGCCCCTTTGGTCAGCGCTTCCTCCGCGAAGCGGTTTCCGTTGAAGTTCGGGCCGCGGAGAGCAAAAAATACCGAACCGGGCGTGATCTGGCGCGTATCCGTCGATACTCTACCCGATTCTAAATACTTTTGGTACAATTCAGCTACTGACATGGAACTAAGCGCAGGGAAAGATAACAGTCCGGGGTCTACCGACGTTGAGGGGGTATTACTTTATTGATGTGCGACTGCTTTTTCTCCTGCTGCTTTCATGGCCGGTTTCCGCACAGTTTACCTATCGGCAGGCTCAGGACATCACTGTTGAAGTCAACGGCATCGAGCTCCTGAATCCCTGGGCTGGGGGGCTGAACAGCCCCCAGATAAACACCATGCATCTCAATGGCGACACGCTGGACGACATCGTCATCTTTGATAAGACAACGGCACAGATAAGAACCTTCCTTCGGGTCGACGGCGCTTATCAATATGCCCCGGAGTTCGAGTCGCTGTTTCCTGCCGGCCTGAGCACCTTCGTTCAATTGCGCGACTACAATTGTGATGGCAAGAAGGATCTCTTCACGTTCGGCGGCATCGGCGTGTACGTTTACCAGCAAGTGTCAGTGCCCGGTAAGCCGTTTGGCTTCACCAAAGTAAATTTCACAAACTACTTTACGGGCCTTGAGAGTCAGGTACTGCTGACCAAGGGATTCATCGGACCGATCAACCTGCTCCCTGGCTCAAGCGATTTGCCGGATTTCACTGACATTGATGGCGACGGAGACCTGGACGTGCTCAACATGCGCTTTGTCAGTCCGAGCACGGCAGAATACCACAAGAACTTCAGCATGGAGGAACACGGGGTGTGCAATCTCGACAGTTTGGTGAGGCAGACCTCCGAGTGGGGCGACTTCATCGAGTGCAGCTGCAGCAAGATTGCATTTGGGAGTCAATCCTGTGCCGACATCGGCGGCCGCACTAACCACACGGGCGGAAAGGCCATGCTCAGTCTCGACACAGACGGCGATGGAGACCGGGATCTGCTTTTTAGCGAGGAGTCCTGCGTCACACTCTATCACATGGAGAACCTGGGTACAACAGAAGTGGCTGCAATGAACAACCTGACAACGTACCCGGGTGGCGGTGTGATCATCATGCCCACCTACCCAGCCCCTTACCTGGAAGATGTTGATCAAGATGGCAAGAAGGACCTTCTCGTTGCGCTGAACGTGAATGCGCGGACGGACCCGTTCACCGATTTTGGTTCCTCGCTGTGGTACTTCCGAAACACCGGCACCAACGAAGCACCCAATTTCATGTTTCAGCAGACCAATTTCTTGCAAGATGAGATGCTGGAGTTCGGCGATCTTTCTTCACCTGCCCTTACCGACATAGACGGGGACGGGGACCTCGACCTTTTTGCAGGCACTTATATCAATCCAAAGGATTTCCGCGGGGCAATTATTCAATTTGAAAACATCGGGACGTCAAATTTGCCGCGGTTCCGCTGGGTAACCGACAGCTTTGCCAACCTGACCTTCACCTCCCTTTATAACATGCGTCCTCAATTCTATGACCTTGATCTCAACGGTTCGGTGGATCTCGTTTTCACGGGCACAACTGGCGGGAACACGAGGCTTTGGTACCTCCTCGCGCCACAGGGTGGTCCGCCCGAATTCACGGGTGACAACCTGGCGTACCTGGAAATACCAGTTGCGTTTGGAGAAAACGCCTTCATGACGGATGTAGATCTTGATGGTCGGCCCGACGTGCTCCTGGGCAAGAACAACGGAGCATTGTATCACTATCAAAACACAGGCACGGGAACAACTCACACGTTTTCACTTGTCGACGACGCCTTCCTGGGTTGGGGCGCTGGCACGGCGCGCCAGAATCCTGATCCCACAGTCGGTGATCTCGATGGCGATGGCAAGGAAGATCTCATCGTGGGCGACCAGGAAGGGACACTTACCGTGTTCCCGGATTTCCGATCGCCGAACCCGCTCCCCGAAGTCAATCTCGTGCACGACGAATATTCAAATCAATACATCGCCCGCAATCACGGCGGCAATTCCAGTCCGGCCGTCGCCAACCTACTGAACGTTACCCGACCATCGCTCATCGTGGGGAACCGGCAGGGAGGGCTTACCCTGCTTCACAACGATGAAAGCGCGCCGCTTTCGGAGGCGCCGGAAATATCTCTTTCGCCCAACCCGGTCTCCGAAGGAGCTTCCTTGACATTGATCGCTGACCGTAGCGTGACGTTGGAAATCTATACTGTTGCAGGCACACGGCTCGGTGAACCGCAGTGGATCCCCGGGAACCAACTCACCGATTTCCCTATCCGCGGCATTTCTGCAGGGTTATATATGGCCCGGTTCACCTCCTCGGGAGGAAAATCTACTGTTGTCCGGTTTGTTGTGAAATAGGGCACCCTGGCGGGTTTAGGATTGGTGGGCTTGGCAACATTTGGAACCTCGCTTGGATAATTCCCCCTGTTTTGTCGATATTTGCAGTCCTTTTCAGGAAAAGCCTTATAAACCAACGAGTTATGGCCCGGGTTTGCGAAATCACAGGAAAGCGTCCTCGCGTAGGAAACAAGGTTTCCCACGCGAATAACAAGACGAAGCGCCGGTTCTACCCGAACCTGCAGACGAAGCGCTTTTTTGTCCCCGAGGAGGGCAAATGGATCACCATGAAGGTGTCCACCAAGGCCATCAAGACTATCAACGCCCGGGGCATTACAGCCGTGCTGAAAGAGGCGCGTGGTAAGGGCATGGCTGTCTAACCGAAAACTATCATGGCAAAGAAAGGCAACCGCATCCAGGTGATTTTAGAGTGCACGGAGCACAAGGCCTCCGGCATGCCCGGCATGAGCCGCTACATCACCACCAAGAACCGGAAAAATACCACCGAGCGCATTGAGCTCAAGAAGTACAACCCGGTATTGAAGAAGAACACACTCCATAAAGAAATCAAGTAAGCCATGGCCAAGAAAGTCGTTGCATCGCTGAAGAAAACCGACGGAAAAAACTTTGCTAAAGTGATCCGCGCCGTTAAGTCGGATAAGACCGGCGCCTACACGTTCCGTGAGGAGATCGTGCCTATGGAGTTGGTTAAGGAGACCTTGGCCAAGAAGGGCTGACCCTTCGACAAGCTCAGGGCAGGCCGGCCTCGTGCACTAGAACTGTCAAAGTCCCGCGCAGGGACTTTTTTGTTACTGCAAAATCTCATGTCCCTCCTCGGCAATCTATTTTCGAAAGAGAAAAAGGAATCGCTGGACAAAGGCCTGGCGAAGACGAATGCCGGCTTTTTGGGTAAACTCACGAAGGCCATCGTCGGAAAATCGACAGTGGACGCCGAGGTGCTGGATCATTTGGAAGAGGCCCTTATCGGTTCGGACGTTGGCGTCGAAACCACAATCAAAATCATTGGCCGTATCGAAGCCCGTGTGGCCCGCGACAAGTACGTCGGCGCCCGCGAACTTGATAACATGCTCAAGGAGGAAGTGGTGCAGTTACTAACGGAAAGTGCATCGCCCGCTCCTTCCGACATTACCACCCGTCCTCACGTCATTCTCGTGGTAGGTGTAAATGGTGTTGGTAAGACCACAACGATTGGCAAGCTGGCTGCTCAACTAAAGAAAGCCGGCAAGAATGTTGTCCTGGGGGCGGCTGACACCTTCAGGGCTGCAGCTGTCGACCAGCTGAAGTTGTGGGGCCAGCGTGTGGGCGTTCCCGTCGTAGCCCGCGGAATGAACACCGATCCTTCCGCTGTAGCGTTTGAAGCAGTTGAAGAGGGGGTGCGTAGTGGCGCTGATGTTGTGATCATTGATACAGCCGGTCGACTGCACACGAAAGTTAACCTGATGGCGGAGTTGTCGAAAATTCGCCGGGTGATGCAGAAAGTCATAGCCACGGCTCCACATGAAGTGCTTCTGGTGCTCGACGGAAGCACCGGGCAGAACGCCGTTGTTCAGGCCCGCGAGTTTACCAAGGCCACCGAGGTGACTGCCCTTGCCATTACCAAACTGGACGGAACTGCGAAGGGCGGTGTAGTGATTGGGATATCCGATGAGTTCAAGATCCCTGTGAAATACATCGGTGTCGGGGAGGGAATCGATGATCTGCAGCCTTTCGACCGGGGTGAGTTTGTCGACTCCTTATTCAGGCAGCACTGAGCTTTTTCATTTAGGGGCCACTGGCACTTTCTGTTTCTTGAAAGGAATTCGCCAAAATAGTTGATAGTTGAATCCCCACGTAAATCCCGATCCGATCACGCCGAAGCCTGGAACATAATAGGAGGACAACTCATGATCGCCACGCACAGCCAACCCGATCTTCATTCTCGACGTAAATCCCATCCAGAACTCTTTCCAGACCTTCACGCGCAGGCCCGCCACCAGCTCGCCCCATGATGCTCCAGCGTCGGGATTTGATACTGTATATGTGGGGATACCGAAGCTGTTGAAGGTGCTGTCATTGTATACCGAGCGCTCAGAATAAAATGACCTTCCAAAGCGAAACCCAAAGAATAGCATGTTTCGGTCGGGATCTTTCTTAAGGATACTCACGTCCGCGCCCACTCGCCAATAGTTGCCTTCGACATTGTAGTTCCCGCCGGTGGCCAGCATTTCATCGCGGCCGGCAAATCCATAGTCAGCCGCCAGGTAGAAACGACCTAAATCTATATCGCCATTGACTTCCCAGCCGTTGAAGCGATCAGAGCCACTTAGGATGAGGGCGAGGATGTCGGTGCCAAAACGGACCGCCCGGAACTCAATCTTCTCTTTCAAGCTGTCAGGTATCTTCGGCCGTTGTACCTGGACAGTATCCTCCTCCTCTTCGCCCACGGGGGTTTGAGCAATGCCTGCAGTGGCCAGGAGCAGGCTACAGCTTAATAGTAAGATTTGGCTCCGCACTGGTGGAAAGTTGAGGATCAACAATTTTCAGATCGCCGAACGACGTGGACAAAATGCTAAGGTCCTGGAAGTGGGTAAAGGCTCCACATGCCGGGCTAATCACTTGTGCTTTGCGCGAATATGAAAACCGGATCGAGTCCATGTTGGAATTGTAGTAGAACCGGAACGTACTCGTAAGCTGGTTTGGGTCCACCGGCACCTCGAGGTCTGATACGCTGTCTCCCACGTGGTACAAGGCCATCGTCCCGGTTACTTTGATCGAATCAAACAGCACCGCTGTATCGGATTCCAGGTGGACAATGGAGATGGTAACATAGTTTGTGGCTGTCACGACACAGTCGGGCTCGCTCAGGCACGATGAAAAAATGAAGAGAATGAGCCCCAACGGGAAAAAACGCGCCATGGGAATTAATTTTCAAATATAGCCGTTCGGCCATCAAATGGTTAATTTTGCGTCCCCAATCGCTTTGCGGTGAAAGTCAAAGGCAATAAGAAAACGAAGGTTAACATCGTCACACTGGGTTGTTCGAAAAACCAGGTTGACTCCGAAGTGTTGCTGACACAACTCCGCGGCAATGGTGTCGACGCCGTGCACGAATCTACCGCCGACGATAGTCGCGTGGTGGTGATCAATACTTGTGGGTTCATCGACAATGCGAAGCAGGAATCCATCGACACCATCCTCCGCTATGTCGATGCCAAGGAGGAAGGCATTGTTGAAAAAGTGTATGTCACCGGATGTCTCAGCCAGCGGTACAAAGACGACCTTCAGAAAGAAATTCCACAGGTAGATGCCTGGTTCGGCACGCGCGACCTCTCGCGGCTTCTCAAGCAATTCAACGCCGACTACAAGAAGGAACTCGTCGGTGAGCGCATCCTCACTAACCCCGGTCACTACGCTTACCTGAAAATCTCTGAAGGCTGCGATCGTCCGTGCTCCTTCTGCGCCATCCCGATCATGCGTGGTGGCCATCTTTCACGGCCCATGGAAGAATTGGTGAAAGAGGCTTCAAATCTCGCCCGCAACGGCACGAAAGAGCTGTTGCTCATCGCACAAGACTCCACTTACTACGGACTCGACCTTTACAAGAAGCGTAACCTTGCCGAACTGCTTACGCGGCTCGCCGGCGTTGAGGGGATCGAGTGGATCCGCCTGCACTACGCCTTCCCTACCGGTTTCCCGCTGGACGTACTCGACGTGATGGCGGCGCAACCAAAAATCTGCAAGTACCTTGACATTCCGCTGCAACATGGCTCTTCCCGGATGCTGAAAGTCATGCGGCGCGGAACCACGCGCGAAAAAACAGAAGAACTGATTTCTACGATCCGCTCAAAAGTCCCCGGGATAGCCATCCGCACAACGCTCATTGCCGGCCATCCAGGCGAAACAGAAGACGACTTCCGGGAAATGATGGGATTTGTTGAACGGTCGCGGTTTGACCGACTTGGTGTGTTCACCTATTCACACGAAGAAAACACGCACTCCTATTCCATGCCTGATGACGTGCCCGCCACCGTCAAGCAAGAGCGAATGGAAGCGGTTATGGATCTGCAACAAGGGATCAGCCATGAGCTTAACCAGGCCAAGGTTGGCAAGGTGTTCAAGGTACTCGTCGATCGGGCAGAGAGTGGAAAGTTCATCGGTAGGACCGAACATGACTCACCCGAAGTCGACAATGAAGTGATCATCACTTCGCCGGAGTACATTCGCCAGGGGGATTTTTGCAGCGTCCGGATTACGGCGGCGACGGAGTTTGACCTTTCGGGCGAAGTGATCACCGACTACTGATAAAAGCTGCTAACCTTCAGGGAAAATTCCCGTTATTCGGCCTATGCTTTGTCGCAAAACGCGTTGTTAACCATGAAGCTTCAGAAGATTCCGTTCCGAAGTACACACGCGTTCACTGAAATCTTTCTGAAGTATATCGAACAGGCTGCCAAACTCAAGCCGTTCTACAACCGATTCCCATCGCTCCCAGGTTTTAAAGCCCAGATCAAAGAGAAGTCTTCCTTTCCGACATCCACCCGCAAGGTGTTGGTGAGCGCGCTTCAGAATCAATACAAGTCGGTCAAGATTCTGCCGGCGGTAGAAGACAATATCAAGAAGTTGGGGGAGTCGACCACGTTCACAGTCACCACCGGTCACCAACTGTCAATTTTTACGGGGCCCTTGTACGTAATCTACAAGATTGTCACGGTCATCAAGGCCTGTCGACTATTGAAGAAAAAGTATCCCAAGCATCACTTCGTGCCCGTGTATTGGATGGCCTCTGAAGATCACGACTATGAAGAAATAAAATCATTCCGGCTTAATGGGACATCCTACACCTGGGAGACAGGACAACAGGGCGCTGTCGGCCGGTTTCATCTCAAAGACTTTAAGGACCTGCTCTCGCAAGTGCCGGGAGAAATCGGGCCTTTCCGTGAAG
>CAZJWV010000063.1:0-18250 GCA_964549855.1 uncultured Ohtaekwangia sp.
GTTGTACAAGCCCCGACAATAACCACGGTTGAAGAACAACTTGAAATAGCTCCTGATTCCAAAGGAGAAAGTCCGAATCGTTACTTGTGCGGTGATTGGGTAACTAGGCACCTATTCAAATCTATTACCGGACAAACACGTTGGGGAAGACGAATCATTTCTGTATCCTGGCAACCGATCAGTAATGAAATGACTGCAATGGGAACCTCGACATATGTTGGTTATGTGCTTCCATGTCAAACTGAGAATGAAAATCAAATCTACATTTCAGCGGCTCTTTTGAAAGATGCCCCTGTTATAAAAGGCAAGTTGATAATAAAGTATCAGGAGTAGTCCCCAGCATTGTGGGAGCGGCACTACGCACAACAAAAGTGTATGCGCCATCCCGGGCATTCGCTCTTGAGATAAATAACTAACTTCGTTTCTACCCAACGGTCAGTGTGAACTCGCGGAGCTGGTCGGGACTTGCCATCCGCGGTGGCGGATTTAGCAAGCCCTCCTACGCCCGGCACGGCGCATACACAGGTCGTTGGCAGCCATAATGCATGAGCGGAGTTACCCAACTATTAAAGGCAATTGGGATTCTGCTGTTAATAGCAGTGGCCGGTTTCTCAGCATTCTTTCTTATTGGAATTAGTGTAATGGGGGATAGACATTGCATCATCCAAATTAAAAATGAAGGGCGAGGACAGCTGATCCTAAAAACCTTTCAGTACACTAGGTACGACAAGAAGTTGACCGTCGACTCTATTGTTTTGACTCCAAACGAAAGGATTGAAATTGGACAGTGCATTAATTGTTCAACGCCTGACTCCCTGGACATTAACTTCGATGCAATTGCAATTTATGATGCCGCGCACAAATCCAGATTAATGTACAGAACCGACCTAATTAAATACCTTGAGACAAAAGACAAGGAGGACTGTATAACATATATAGTTCGATGAAAAGAGGAAAGTAACAAATAGATATCTTGCAGATAAAACTAAACTACTCTGAGATTCCATGTTAACTACATCCCCTCGTGAAGATAATTCCAATATCTTAGGGTCCGTACCCCACCACCCATGAAGAAACTCCTCAAACTCCTCGGCATCATCCTCCTCGCCTTCGCGCTTTTTATTTTTATCAGAACCATCACATTCTCAGCTGAATCAACCGAAGTCGCCGCGGTCGCCCCGCTGGAAGTTCCCGACGAGGCGTTGACACGCTTGCAGAAAGCGCTGCAGTTCAAGACCATCTCCTATTCATATACCAGCAAACCTGACTCGGTAGAATTCACCGGACTGCACAACCACCTGGCAGCAGCATTTCCCCTCGTGAGTACGCAACTGGAAAGAAAGACCATCGGGTACAGCCTGCTGTACAAGTGGCAAGGGACAGACAACACGATCAAACCTGTGCTGCTCATGTCGCACCTGGATGTTGTGCCGGTAGACGATGGCACGCTGGCCGATTGGGAAGCGCCGCCATTCTCCGGTGATATCCAGAATGGAAATATTTACGGACGCGGCACGATGGATGACAAAGTGAGCGTGCTCGCCATCCTTGAAGCTGTGGAAGCCTCGCTGCGGGCAGGATTGAAACCCAAACGCACACTCTTCCTTGCCTTCGGTCACGATGAAGAAATCGGCGGCGACGTGGGAGCGGCATCGCTGGCGAAATATTTGCAAGAACAAGGCGTGAAACTGGAATGCGTCATCGACGAAGGTGGCTACGTCGCCGAAGGGATGATTCCCGGACTCGACAAGCCCATGGCGGTGATCAATGTGGCTGAGAAAGGGTTTGTGTCCTTTGAACTCACCATTACCACCAAAGGTGGTCACTCGTCAACGCCTGCTCCCGACAATACCATCGGCTCACTGGCCACGGCCATCACCAAACTCGAATCCAACCAGTTTCCATTCAAGTCCATACCCTTGATCGACAAGCAAATTGAAGTCGTTGGTCCTCACCTCCCCTTCATTCAGAAGCTGGCGTTCGCCAATTCGTGGTTATTCGGGTCCAAGATCCAGGAAGCCCTCAACACGCGAACCACCACAGCACCCACCATCATCAAGGGCGGCGTTAAAGACAACGTCATTCCCACCAGCGCGTCGGCGGTGGTAAATTTCCGTGTGATGACCGGGGAAACTACTGAGGCGGTGGAGAAGCATATTGTGGAAACGGTAAACGACAGTCGCATCACCGTAAAATCGATCAGCAACCGCAATGAGCCATCGCCTGTCTCTGATTATGAATCTCCCGCTACAAGACCATTGAAAAAACAATCCGGCAGTTGATGCCTACGGCCGTGGTAACACCCGGGCTCATCAGCGGCGGAACTGACACCAAGCATTACGAACCCATTAGCGAAAACGCCTACCGCTTTTTTCCGATTCGTGTCAACTCCGGAAATATGACCGGTTTTCACGGGATCAATGAGCATATCGCAGTGAGTAACTACAAAGAGATTGTGCAGTTCTATTACCAGTTAATTCAGAATCTGAACGAATAGGGATCAGGGGCCAGGGGTCAGGGGTCAGGGGTCAGGGGTCAGGGATTATGAATCATAGACGAGCAAGCGATCAAACAAATCAACAGAGATGAAACTGACAGCAACTATTTTCAAAACGCGTCTACTAGTGATTTCGGCTACGGTTGTTCTTTTTGGCTGCTTTGGTGGTGCAAAATCCAAGCCAGCCAAGTTTAACAGAGACTCAAAGGTAGTGCTCGAAGAGCTCAGGCAACTTGGATCCTTTGAAGATGCTAAAATAAGCTGGTCCGCCAGGACATTTGACGACAAAACTGCTCACCATTTAAGGATCCAGTTGCTTAACGGGGCAATTCCCGATGACGACTCCACGGAGTACGAAATCGGGAAGCAGGCAATGCAAAAACTCCTGGCAGCCATTGACAATGACGAGGACTACGAAAACTTCGTAGTCATCTTCGTTACGAGAAGCAAGAATGGGGCAATAACAGTTGGCGCTGAAAGACCCTACGAATACAAACTTTCTGAATTGCAATAAACCAAGCCACAAGACTCGTGGAGGAATTTCGAACCAGCATCTTTGAAAAGACCAAGGAGAAAAGCAGGAAGCGACTGCTGTACAACATTGGGATCTTTGGCACCATTGGACTAAGCTGGATACTTTTCTCTATCGGCTTCCCGTTTGTCGGTCTTAAGACGGCGATCGGTCTAACAATCGTATTGGGCGGCATGAAGCTTTACGATGACCAGTACATGGGAATCACGGCTTATGGTGAGCGCAAAGCCAACCTGGTAATCGGTGAAGACTACCTGGTGGTCAGGGACGTAAGAATCCCCTACTCTGAATTAACCAATCTGGTAATCTATGTGGAAGAATATTTGGGCATGCCCCGGGAAATCTTCGGTATTCACCACGGAGGTAACAACAAAATAGAGTTTGATCGGAACGGAAAGCCGTTCTCCATCAACTATGTCATAAAGAACAAGCAGGACTATGACCGGGTAAGCCAGCTGGTAGACAAAATAGAAAAGGATCCAGCCCTCCAGAAGTACATGAAGAAACTATGAAGATTTTCCCAATGAAATACCTGCTAGTAGTAGCTGCCCTGCTCGTTACGGGGTGCTCCCCAAAAGAGAAATCGTCGTCAGACGGATACATAACCACCGATTCCGGCCTGAAGTATAAAGTTATCCAGGAAGGTGCGGGAGAACCTGCCAAGGCGGGCGATGAAATACTTCTTTTTGAGACAACCTCCTATCGCAATAGCACTGTCTTGTACACGAATGAAAACACAGACAGCCCCGTCAAAGTCCTCATCGGCGGAAACCAGGCGACTTTGGCTGTTGACGAAGGGCTGCGGGGAATGAAAGTCGGCGAGATTCGTGAACTCATTGCTGCACCACAATTGGTCAAGCGGACCATGTACCCGGACAACGTTTCACCGGATTCGACGCTCGTTATTCGACTTATTCTGCACAAGATACTTTGACTCTTCCCGATAGCTATCGGGATTCCTGGTTTCCAATTGCTTATTTTGTAAGAATAGAATCAGAAATTGGGAATTTGGAATCAGGAAAATCATGAAACACCTTCCATTTTGCTTCCTCGCGGTCATTGGTCACCTTGCAACGCCTATGGATTCCCTCGCTTCCCCTGACTCTACGCGCGCCGTGGTCGAAAAATTCAACGACGCATTCAATCGCCACGATGTGGATGGTGTCATGAACATGATGACCGCCGACTGCATCTTTGAGAACACCAACCCGCCCCCTGACGGAGCCCGGTTGGAGGGGGCTGCGGCTGTACGGGCTTACTGGCAGAAGTTCTTCGCCAACAATCCGGACGCTCATTTCGACTCCGAAGAGACCATCGTCTCCGGAGACCGATGCATCATTCGCTGGGTCTATAAGAAAACGAAGGAAGGAAAACCCTGGCACCTGAGGGGAGTCGATGTTTTCAAGGTCCGGGATGGCAAGGTGTCAGAGAAACTTTCCTATGTGAAGGGATAGCACAATCAGGAGTTAGGAGTTAGGAGTTAGGAGTTAGGAATCAGAAATCAGGAATTGTATTGCGCTCTCTCATTCTACTCCTTATCGTCTCTTCGTGCGCTCACGCCCAGATGATCGACAACACAGCGAGTTTCCGAGTTGTCGATGGTGATCGGTTTGTACGACTGCACTACGAAAATGATTTCTTTACGAACGATGACAAATACTACAGCCAGGGGATCAGCGCGGAGTTCGTTCATCCCATCTTCAATGATTTCTTTCTTCATAAGATACTGGTATCTGGCAAAGAGCTGCGACAAAACGGGATTGCCTTCGAACACAACGGGTTTACACCGACGACCATCAATAGCGATTCCATTCTCTATGGCGACCGGCCATACGCAGCCACGCTGACTGCCAGGGTTTTCTCCATCAGTTATCACCCTGGTCTAAAGGCAAGAATCAGCTCCTCATTTTCATTCGGAGTGATCGGGCCCAGCGCTGGAGGCAAGGCCATGCAATCTACCATTCACCAATGGATCGACGACGACCAGCCTAAAGGATGGCAACACCAGATTCAGAATGACATTGTCCTGAACTATAATGTCGGGCTTGAACGGAATCTACTCCAGGCTCCGGACCGGCTCATGCTGAATGGACTTGTTGCGGGACAGCTTGGCACCCTAAACACAAAGCTCTCGACGGGGTTGGTACTTGTAGTCGGTAAATTGAATGCCCGACTCACTTCGGTTTTTGGGAAGCAGTCGCGCTATCCAGGAGAAAGAAAATTCAGTTTTCATGGATACTGCCAGCCACTCGTGAATCTCATCGGCTACGATGCAACATTGCAGGGCGGCATGTTCAACAAGGAAAGTCCTTACACCATTGCAGCAGCAGACATGAACCGGCTCACGTTCCAGGCAAACCTGGGATTGGTGATGCAGGCAGGGCCTATCTATGCAGAGTTTTTTTTAACGTTTCTAACCCAGGAATTTCGTACAGGTTTGTCGCATACGTGGGGAGGTCTGCGGATTGGTGCTCGGTGGTGACGGAGTGCGCGTGCCCCCCTGCCCCCTGAAGGGGGAATGTAGTTCCTAATAAATCTGTAGATCCATTACTTTGCGGCCCCTTGCGCCGGAGTTTACCCGCCGCAGCTTCAGCGAAGGCGGGCGCCCTTGCGGTGGTTACTCGAGCTTCAGGGTTTACGTTCTGGTGCATCAGTGGGGCGTCACCAGTAAAGTTTTTCATTATCTTACTAAGGATGGACCGCGAAGAATGGCTTGTAAAAATGAAGGAAATGTTGGCTGCCGGGAAGCCGTTGTGCAAGGTTAGTGAGGAGCCGATGACCGCAGCCGAGCGCAAAGAAGTCGGCGGCGCCAGGTACTACCAGATGTTCATGTACGTCCTCATGGGTGTCGGTCTCGTGGGATTTCCTTTCCTGGCCAAAGAGGATGAGCTCACCAAATTTCAGCAATACTTGATCGCTTCCCTCATCTTCGTCGGCTACGGTTACCTGATTGTCATGGTGTATCTCAAAATGATGAAGGCGTACAACGGCACCAAAGAGGTAATCATCGGTTTTATCACGGAAAAGTCAAAGGAATCAGCCAAGAGAGGATATCACTATTACTTCACCATCGGCGCAGACAAGCTTATCGAGGTAGATATAAACGAATATCGGCAGTACGAAGTGGGTGATGCTGTCGAGGCGCACGAGTTCGTTAATTGGGGACTTGTGCTGCTGAGTCTTAAGCGCATTGAAATAAGTCCGGATTCGGTAAGCGGGAGCTAAAGAAAACGCTCGCAATGCTTGCCCTGAGCCTGCCGAAGGGACGCAAATAGGACGCGAAGGCATAGCCCTGCTGGACATGGTTTCAGTTAATCTGTAAATTGAGCGGGGCGCATTGCCCTTTCAACATGGTCATCATCCCCGGTGCAAAGAAATCTCTGGCCCAAAGGTTTTACGCCAATATCATCGACTATCTGCTGTTCTATGCCTTTATGGCTATCTACATCTACGTCTTCGGAGACCCCTTGGAATCTGGAGGCTGGAAGGTAACGGGTGTTGCGTATGCCGGCGTATTTGTTGTGTGGGTCGTCTATTTCCCCGTCCTGGAATGTGTTCGAGGTCAGACCTTGGGAAAGCAGTTGCTTCACCTGCACGTGGTCGATTTGCAGGGAAATTTGCCAATGATACACCAGGCTGTTCTGCGAAGACTGTTTGACATGTTTGATTTCATGACTTTAGGCATCGCTGCCATGTTGTTCATCAACTTCTCGGCAAAGAACCAACGGCTAGGTGACATGATTGCAGGAACAACGGTGGTGTGTACTGAAGGCGAATGCCGCCATTGTGGCGCAACCCTGGAACTCACCCCCAAAGAGGTTGCCAAGAATATCTTTGTCTGCCCCCAATGCCAAGGTGTGAACTGATGACCCCGCGCAAAGATTTATGACACTCGAGCACGTTGCCATTTGGACCAACAACCTGGAAGTGTTGAGAGACTACTACGTTCGCTATTTCGGAGGCACGGCCAATGATCGTTACCTGAACGAGACCAAACAATTTGAAAGTTACTTTCTCACCTTTGCCTCCGGTGCTCGGCTCGAGCTCATGAAGATGCCTGGTGTCCCGGCCAATGCCAACGACACGGCAGGCAAACAGCACCGCGGAATCATCCACCTGGCGTTCGGCGTCAATACCCGTGCTGAAGTTGATGCAAAAGCAAATGAACTCCGCGCCGCCGGATTTTCAATCCTAAGCGGTCCGCGTGTCACTGGTGACGGGTACTACGAATTTGAAACGCTGGACCCCGACAACAATCGGCTGGAGGTGACTTGCAAGTCGACGTAACAAAGTCTAAGTCATGAATAGATTTTCAAACTTTCTTTCCTCAATGACCTGGATTCATTGGGCGACATTTGCCGCAGGACTTATTTTCTTATTCATGCCCGAAGGCCGGATTCCGTTTACTGCACTTCTGTTGTTTCCGTTGATCGGCCTGATCTTGTATACGCTAAAGGGAAGTCAGGCTTCCGATACAGAAGTGCCCAACGGCAAAGGTCTGGGCATCGGCCCCCTCGACTATGCACTTATTGCCGGGATCATCATGGCCATCGTTTCTTTGAACAACTATTTCGTCCTCGATTACAAGAAGATATTACTCCCCTTTGCAATGGCTACCGGGGTGTTGGTTGCTGCCGTATTATTCTTTCGAAAGAAACAGGCTTCAAATCCAACTCCGCAGGGAAGAACCTATCTGACTATGATTGTCAGCATTACCATGTATTGCTTCGGCGCCGTAGTGGGCATCAACAGCATGTATGACCAGTCCAGTGGCGTAGCGGTAGATGTCACGGTTGGAAGCAAGGCCTATGTGAGGAAGTGGTATGATGACGCCGGGGAGGGCGCCCACGTGATCAAAACAATCCTTCCGGACCACCGGGACAGCACGACCATTGAGATTCCTATGGCACTCTACTTAAAAGTCAATCGTGGTGATGTAATATCCATCGTACATCGAAAGGGGCTCCTAAGCATACCTTGGTATCGGGTCGAGATGGCAGAGAACAGTGATCGGTAAATCGGTGGGATCGGTGGATCGGTGGATCGGTGGATCGGTGGGTCAGTATCACTCATCCCGCGTGCGTGCTTCTCTTCTCCCGAAGAGGTTATCCGTATTATCAAACATCCCGCATCCCGTATCCCGCATCTTGCATCTCGCATCCTCTTCATCAAGCGGTGAATCGCTAACTTATAGGTGATTTCTACTATGAAAAGCACCTACGATCAAGCAGTCGGCTCCCGGTTTCACATCTACAACAGCCTGTTCCTGAACCTGCCGTTTCAAAGCATCACGCGGACAGGCACTCTTCTACCGTTGCTCCAGGAGTACTGTGAAAATGGTTTTGAAAGTGGGAAGTCTGCCGACCAAATCATACCCGGGTTCTTTGAGAGCTTTACCCCACAGGCAACTCCTCAGGAACGATTCGACCTGCTGTTCAGGTTTATTCAATATGTCGAGAGGCAGGTAGCGTTGTTTGATTCTGTGGAAGATGCCTCCTTCGAACAGACCAACGACCTGACCGGCAAGGGAACAGTGACCTCGCTGCTGCAACGAGCGAGCTTCGAGCACAAGGAAGAAATGCTCAAGCAGAAACTGGAGTCCTTCGGGCTTCGCGTGGTGCTCACGGCCCATCCTACCCAGTTCTATCCGGGCTCCGTCCTCGGCATCCTCAATGACCTTGAGGAAGCGATCCGAACCAACAACATTACTCAGATCGATCTGCTTCTCCAGCAGCTTGGCAAAACGGGGTTCATCAACAAGGAAAAGCCCACACCATTTGACGAGGCGGTGAGTTTGTCCTGGTTCCTGGAAAATGTGTTCTACCAGGCGATCCCGCAGATCATACAGATGCTTTGCGAGGGGCTCAAGCTGCCGGTTAATCAATGGAAGAATGACAAGCTGGTAGTGATCGGCTTTTGGCCCGGCGGCGACCGCGACGGCAATCCCTTCGTCACACATGCCACCACGCTCCAAGTAGCGGCCCGACTCAAGGAGACGGTCCTCAAGAATTACCACCGCGACGTCCGCCACCTCAGGCGAAGGCTCACGTTTGAGGGTATAGATTCCCTCATTGTTGAAATCGAGCGCAAGCTCTACCGCATGGCCTTTGCCGGCGGGTCGGATTATGCAAGCGCGCAGGAAATTGTGGACGACCTGTCCATCGTGCGAAATAAGCTACTGGATGAACACGATGGGCTATTCATCCAGTTGCTGGACACCTTCATACTCAAGGTGCGTTTGTTCCGGTTTCACTTTGCCAGCCTGGACATCAGGCAAGACAGTCGCAAGCACGATGCGGCGTGGAAAGCCATCCTCGAAAGCCTCCACCGGCAAAAGAAGTTCATTTCGTATGAGGACTATGACAAGTTAGGAGAAGCTGACCGGATCAAACAACTGCTCAACTTGAGGGTCTCACCGGAACCCGTCCCGATAGCTATCGGGAAGGTCGGAGATGAATTTGCATTGGAGGTAATCAAAACCATGCTTGCCATCGCTCAGATTCAGTATTCCAATGGTGAGCCGGGTTGTCACCGATACGTGATCAGCAACTGCCAAAGCGCTCTCCACGTAATGGAGGTGTTCGTGCTCGCAAGGCTTTTGATCAGCGTGGACGAGGACTTGCACCTCGACATTGTGCCCCTCTTTGAAACCATCGACGACCTGGCCAATGCCGACGGGATCATGCGCATGTTGTACCAGCTCCCGGAATACCGTTCGCACCTCACGCGGCGCGGGAACAAGCAGACGATCATGCTGGGTTTCTCTGATGGGACGAAGGATGGCGGGTATCTGCGGGCAAACTGGTCCATCTTCAGGGCGAAGGAAAACCTGACGGCAATAGCCCATGAGTTTGGAGTTTCGGTGGTTTTCTTTGACGGACGAGGCGGTCCGCCTGCCCGCGGCGGGGGAAACACGCACGATTTCTACGCCTCTCTCGGCAAGAGCATCTCCTCCGAAGAAGTTCAGATCACCATCCAGGGTCAGACCATCAGTTCGAATTTTGGAAAGCTTGCCTCTTGTAAATACAACCTTGAGCAATTGCTGTCCGCGGGGCTCGCCGGAGATGTTTTTGACAGCAGCGAAAACGAGCTCGCCGATGAAGACAAGAAATTGCTGGATGAACTGGCGGAGGAAGGATACAAGTCATACCTCGATCTTAAGCTGCACCCCAGTTTCGTTCCTTATCTTGAGAAGGTCACTCCCCTGGCTTTCTTCGGCGCTGCCAACATAGGGTCGAGACCCGTCAAGCGCAGTGGCGGAGGTGGTTTGAGACTGGAAGACTTGCGCGCGATTCCTTTTGTGGGATCGTGGGCGATGATGAAGCAAAACTTGCCAGGATTCTACGGAGTGGGCTCAGCAATCGAAAAGTTGAACGCGAAGGGTCGTGGTCAAAACCTGAAGGAACTTTACCAGAAGTCACTTTTCTTCCGGACGCTGATCGGCAACAGCATGATGTCGATGACGAAGAGTTATTTCCCGGCGACGTCATACCTGGCCAAGGATACGGTGTTTGGAGATATCTGGAACAAAATGTTCAATGAATTCAAACTCGCGCAGTCCCAGGTTCTTGATGTATCCGCTACCAAAGAATTGATGGAGGCGACTCCCAATATTCGAATGTCGGTGGGTCTCCGGGAGCGCATTGTACTTCCGTTGATTGCGATTCAGCAGTACGCCCTGATCAATATCCGAAAGATTGACGCCTCAGGCGGAAAGGATCCGTTGGAAAAAGTTTATAGCAAACTGATTATCCGGTGTATGTTTGGGATCATCAATGCGGCGAGGAATTCGGCGTAGAATGGTGATCGGTAATCAGTGATCGGTGATCAGCTGTCTCATACCAAATCAGTAGTTTGGCTTGGGAGAAGTAAACATCTTACCTCCTCTACTGCTTACTGCTCACTGCTTGACCAGCCGAAACGCTTTCCCATCAACGCGTGCGACGTAGAGTCCAGGAGGAAGGTCACCAAGATCCACAGCTTTTCCAGATACGTACTTCAGGGTGAGAACGTGCTCTCCGGTCACCCTGAAAATAGAAATAAGTCCGGCACCGCTTCCATGAATGTTTAGATAGCGGAGGACCGGGTTGGGGAACAAGCGCAGTTCCAGAGGAGGTTTCTCAACCCTTGTGATAACATCCGTAAAATCCACGTCCGTGGTGAAGAACAGGGAAGTAATATCCTGGTTGAGCTCACCCCGGCTGGCGCGCACCACGACTACATGCGGGTTGACACGCTGAATGCTCACCATGTTGGTGTATTTTACCCAGCACACCTTGTAAAACTTCCCATTGGCCGTGGAGTCTTCGGTTGTCATTGAAACCGCATCATCGGGGAGTTCGGCATACAGGTTCATGTTCCAATCGGCTTGGTCGGCTTCAAATATGACTTTTACAGAGTCCTCAGTATCCGTAAATACACGGCCCTTGTTGTCGAGTTCGCGGTCGAATACGATTCTGCCTCCAGGTCCCGAATCTTCCAGGATTACCTGAAAATCAAAAACAACATAACCGACCAGCTCACTAAATTGATTGAAGGCATCTATCCGTACGGCAAAAACGTACTCGCCCTGCATTGGTGTGGTGCCGGTCTCCATGTCCCAGGTGAAATGGCCATTGAAAGGATTGAGGGAAACGCCTGCCGGGATCCAATAGTTTAACACCGGCGCATCGGCTTCCTTCTTTGGCGAAGTAAGGGAATACTGCAGCCTGTAGTCCATCTCATCAGCGACACCGAGTCCGACCGAAAAAGTCTTGTCTAATGTGGCCTTAAACACGGCTGGCGCCACAAACTGCATCACTGGTGAGTTCTCCGCACGAAGGTCAATCATGGACTCAGTATAGAAATAAGTCTCCACCGAATTAAACATGTTAACAACGCCCGCGTTGCGGTTAGGCTCTAAATAGCTAACCACATATCGTCCTGGCCCATCGTAGATGTGCGTCGTGGTGTAGATCGCTTCACCAACGTTCACTCCCAGGTCTGGCCTCGGGGTGGCAATTATGGTAGGCGTCACCTCCATGCCGCCGTCTCCAAAAGCGAGCTGGCCGTCGCCAAACTTGATCTCAGAACCCTCGTTGGTATAGATCGTAATCGTTATCTCGCAGGCGAGTGAACCCGGGCCGGCTCGCCGAACGGTGATGAATCCGCTCCGTAAGTGCGTTGCTTCGGCGACGGAACTCAGTAGCAAGAGAAGGACAACGATGATTCTCATAAGGGGTCCCGATAGCGATCGGACGGGCCGCTGTCAAAGTTACAAACGGGAACGCAGGACCTTTATTTCTGTTCCTGATATAAAATTGAGGAATCTCGTCGTCCGGGCCAGGGAAAAGTGCTCCCTTACCCTGTCCCACCGCTTACAGCTTACTGCTTACTGTTCATTCTCCTTTCAACGTCTCCGCCGGATTCGTTCTCGCAACTTTCACTGTCAGGTACCCCAGCGTCACCCATGCCACTATCAGTAACAAACTCCCTACCCCAAGGAAAATCAAGGGATTCACGCTCGTGTGGAATGTGAAGTTGTTCAGCCACCGGCTCATTGCCCACCAGGTGATGGGAACGGAGATGATCACGGCAATCACAACCAGCCGTGTGAAGTCCTTGAGCAACATGAAAATGATTCGTTCCACCGTGGCGCCCATCACTTTGCGAATACTCACTTCCTTCGTCTTCTGCCGGAATGTGAGCGCGGCAATTCCAAGCAAGCCAAAAGCAGCAATGGCGACTGCCAGGACCGAAAAGGCTGTTAAGGCCGTCGATAGGTTGCGCTCCTCCGCATACTGGTCATTCAATTCATCACGCAGGAAACTGAATTCAAAGGCGAACTGATTGTCAAACTTTCTCCAGACTGCCTCCACGCCTTTCATCCGATCCTCGAGGTGATCCGTGTTGATCTTCAGCATCACATGGTTGTACTGCGGGTTCAATCGGAAGAGCAGCGGCCGTACCGGGTCGTGCAGGGATTGGAAGTTGAAATCTCCAACAACGCCGATTACCGTTCCCCGAATCTCACCTTCGTCATCATCCCATACCATCTCCTGCCCTACCGCGCCATCGGGGAACATTGCTCGCGCTGCGGACTCGTTAATCACGAAGGCCTGGCGATCAGCCGGGTTCCGCTGATCGAAGAGACGACCCTCGAGCAGCTTGATATCGAGCAACCGGAAGAAATCGTAGTCGACCATCTCTTCTGCAACCGCAGGGCGATTGGACGGATCCTTCGCGTTCCAGCATGGATTGCGGTTAAAATTGGTACCCGGAATGTTGGATGCTGCAGAAACCATTTTCACACCCTTCACTTTCAGAAGTTCCTGGCGAACGGCCTCCATGCGAGGAGCCATCCCCTCAGCATCCTTCAATGGGATGGTGATCACCTCCTCCTGTTCAAAGCCGAGCGGCCGGTCCTTCATGTAATCCAACTGCGATACGATCACGATGCTGCAGCAGATCAGGGTCATCGAGGCGAAGAACTGGAAGGTGATGAATACCTGGCGGAGCCCCCTGCCCTCAGGACTCGCCGGCAACTTGCCTTTAAGAATTTCCGTGGGTCGAATCGCCGAAAGCCGGAACGATGGAAAAATCCCGGCAAGTACACCGGTGAGCAACCCAAGCGCGATGAGTCCGGCTAGGACACCCAGGTAGTTAAGCGATTGAGTGGTCCCGGAGAGGTTCGCGTAGAATGGCAACATCCACTCGATGATTCCTGCCGCGAGCACTACGGCCATCATGCTTACGATAAGTGCTTCGCCGGTGAACTGAAAAGCCAGCTGGGAACGAACAGCTCCCAGTGATTTGCGGATGCCGATTTCGCGCGCACGATCAGCCGACTGCGCCGTGGTAAGGTTGATGAAATTGATGATCGCGATGACCAGGATGAGGATGCCTGCGGCAGCCAGCATGTAAACGTAGGCGATGTATCCGTTCGCTTCCAGTTCCCAGAGAATGTGTGACTTCAGGTGAATGTCGGTGATCGGTTGCAATTCAAAATGGTCGCCGCGCGCAAGAGCCTCATCAATCATTTCCTGCGGTACCTTCACCTTCTTGGCCGCCCAAACGAGGAGCTTAGCTTCAAACGCATCAGGATCAGAGCCGGGCTTTAACCTTACGTAGTTGTAGTGACCAAAGTCGGCCCAGGTGTAGTATGGGTTGTCAGGTTCCAGCGCCTTCTCGCGCACGTAGGATGTAAGTATGTCGAAGTGGAAGTGAGAAGCCTTTGGTACGTCCTTGAAGACACCGGCCACTTCCACCAGGCCATCGTCGCCATTAACGACCAGCTTCTTCCCCATCGGATCGTCGTCGCCAAAGTATTTCTTCGCCATCGTCTCAGAAATGAGAACCGTGTTGACATTCTTCAGGCAGGTAGCCGGGTCTCCCTTGACAAGCGGAAAGGTGAACACCTTAAAGAAAGTGCTGTCAACAGCCATCACATTGCTTTCGTCGTACCAGATATCACTTTCGGCACTACGCACAGAAAACGTCTCCCGCGTCAGTCCATAGCCCCAGAGCGGGCTGATCGTAACAGCATTCTCCACTTCAGGAAAGTCGGCGACCATCGCCTGGGCCATCGGGTGAGGTGTTCGGGGCTGAGGGTTTTCGTTAAACCATGCAACGCGATAGATGTTCTCGGCCCCCTCGTGAAAGCGGTCGTAGCTAAGTTCAAAGACCAGGTACTGCGCAATGAGGAAAACGCAGGCGAGGCCAAGGCTCAGCCCAGCCACGCTGATGGAGGTGAGGAACACGTTCTTCCGAAGGTTTCGGAGGGCAACGAGGAGGTAATTGCGGATCATGGTAATGGCAGCTAGTGGTGCATAGCCAAATTATGGACCAGTCTGAAGAATCACTTGACTGTGGGGCTTTTTCACACAAAGAGCAGGCTAAGGTGTCCGGGAACGTATCAAGGTGACCGAAACCGGGCAACTCCAGTTGCTCATTCTTTGATCAAGAAGGAGGAGCGCCAACCGGGGTTTATTGAATAATCACAATTCAAACTCAGTTCTCCGTTTGGACTGCCCAGCATGGATGTGGAACGCCTATTGCAATAGCCGAACTGAGTTCTCGTTATTTGTCGAACAACTCACGGCCATGAATAAAATACTATTTGCTGTACCCTTAGCTCTGCTATTGGGGTGCTACGGCGACCGCAGATCAAAGCTCTTGGTGGACGAATCCAGAGCTGAATTTCTGGCCACCTCCGCCCCGGTAGATAGGAAGCTGATCAAGAATGGCTTCATTGAGTTTACAACCTCAGACTTAGGTGTTTCCAAAAAACAGATTCTTGAAGCGGTTACTAGGTACAACGCCTACATCAATTCTGACCAGGAATCCAAGACAGAGGATGTTGTTTCTAACAGTCTTGTTATTCGGGTTCCGGCCTTAAACTTCGACAATCTGCTAGCCGATGCCACGAAAGGCGTTGATGCATTTGATAGCCGCCAGATCAGCACAACTGATGTCACGGAAGAGTACATTGATGTCATAGCACGAATCAAGACGAAGACGGAATTGGAATCCAGATACTTTGAGCTTTTAAAACAAGCTAAGACAGTAACCGAAATGCTCGAGATCGAAAAGCAACTCAGCGAAGTGCGCACTGAGATCGAGTCCAACCAGGGACGGCTCAAGTATTTAGAAAGCCAAGTCACTTTTTCAACCCTCACGATTACAATGAAGAAATACTCACTGGGCAGTTCCGCCTTCGGTACTAAACTTTGGGCCGGCCTTGTCAATGGGTGGGATTATCTGATACTCTTTCTCCTCGGGCTTGTCAATATTTGGCCCTTCCTGATCCTATCAGGCGGAGCATATGCGATCTATCGTTATAAGTTTGCAAAGCCAAAGCAGTCCTAGATTTTCACAAAGGGAGATGCGCGTTCCCATAAGTCATGTATCAAAGTGGTGTCCATGAAAGATCTGACTCGTAGTAACAGCTTCCCGGTTCTTGGCTTGGTACTTCTGATGTTGCTTCAAGCAAGGTCATCAGAGGCACAAGACTCTCTCCGCCTTCTCACCTGGAACATCCAGATGCTCCCCTTCCCCGCCAAAAGCAACCACCGGGCACAGCGGGCAAAAACAATCGTCAAGATTTTGAAAGAACAAGCCTATGATGTGATTGCATTCCAGGAAGCGTTCAAAGGAAGGAGCCGAAGAATCATAAGGAAAGGTCTGAGAGAAGAGTATCCCCACCAAACACCGATCCTGAACAAGAAGGTGGGCCTCAAGGTAAATGGAGGCGTGATGATGGTGAGCCGGCATCCGATTAATGGTTATTATGAGACTCGCTTCCATGCGCGCACGGGCAACGACAAGCTTGCGCGAAAGGGAGCCATGCTCGCCGAACTGGACGTGCGCGGAAAACCAATACAAGTGCTCTCAACACACCTCCAGGCCTTCGGACGTGATTCTGTCCTCATCTCTCAGTATCGGCAGATGCGCGACGAATTGCTTATACCACATGCAAAGCCAGGTGTCCTCCAGATCATTTGCGGAGACCTGAACACACGGCCGACAAGTGCCCGATACCCTGCTATGCTCCAAATCCTGGATGCAGCCAACGGAGATCTTCATGGCGGGCAGCTGTTCACCATGGATCGTCCGAATAATGACCTCACGGAACGAAGTAACACGCGCATCCTCCTCGATCATATCCTGGTGCGACCGGCCGAAGCACCTCTCCAGATCCGCCGGGAAGTCAAAATCTTCCGCCATCAATGGCACAAGGAACATCAGGATCTTTCAGATCATTTTGGCTTGGAAGCAGTAATCAGGTGGAAGGACTAGTGGCCAGGGACCAGGGGCCAGTGACCAGGGGCCAGTGACCAGCGGCTGGAGAATAGCATTGACTATCTAGCAACTAGTATCCAGCATCTTGCATCCTGCATCCTGGCTCAATCAAGCACCTCAAATGATCAAAAAACCCCCGATATTTGCCGGATTATCATGCTTAAGATCGACTCCCATACTCACATCCTTCCGAAGAAAATGCCCAATTGGAGCGAGAAATTCGGGTATGGGGACTTTATCTATCTGCAGCACCACCGTCGCGGCTACGCCAAGATGATGCGAGGCAACCAGTTCTTCCGGGAGATCGAGGAGAACTGCTGGCATGTTGAGAAGCGCATCGACGAATATGACGGTCACGGCACACAGGTACAAGTGGTATGCACCATCCCCGTCATGTTTTCTTACTGGGCCAAGCCGGTGGATACGCTGGCTCTTTCAAAATACCTTAACGACCACATCGCACGGGTCGTTGAAAAACACCCAAAGCATTATGTCGGCCTGGGCACGCTCCCCATGCAAGACACCGAGCTGGCCATCGAAGAGCTCATGCGCTGCAAAAAAATCGGGCTGCACGGCATACAGATCGGATCGAACATTAACGACGAGAACCTGAACGAGGAACGCTTCTTTCCCATCTTCGAAGCTTGTGAACGGTCGGGAATGGCCGTCATGGTCCACCCCTGGAACATGATGGGAGAAAAGAACATGTCACGCTATTGGCTTCCGTGGCTGGTCGGGATGCCTGCAGAAACCGCACGGGCCATCTGTTCCATGATTTTTGGCGGGGTTTTTGAACGCCTCCCCGGGCTGCGCGTGATGTTTGCACATGCCGGCGGGTCGTTCCTGTTCACGCTGGGGCGAATTCGACATGGCTTCGAGTGCAGGCCTGACCTGGTGGCAATAGACAACAACGTGGACCCTGAGAAATACCTTGGCAAGTTCTGGGTCGACAGCATCACGCACGACCTGCCCATGCTGGAGTACGTGCTCAGCCGGGTCGGATCGAAGCGGGTGACCCTGGGGTCGGATTACCCTTTCCCACTCGGCGACCTGGCCATCGGAAAGTTTATTGAGGAATCGGAACTGCCCAAGAAAACAAAAGAGGATATTTTTGCGAACGCAACATTGGAATGGCTTCAATTACCCAAAAAACGGTTTCACTGATATTCGCCCTGGCGCTGACAACGACTTTCACTCACGCCCAGCAGACCGAACGAGAAAAGGTGGCCGAACTGGAGCGGCAGAAGGAATACCAGAAGCAACGGCAGGTAAATGCGCGCATGGATTCTGCCGTGCAATTGATGAACCTCGAGCAGTATGAGGCTGCGGATGAAAAGTTCCGTTCGGTCCTTGCCAGCTTGAAGAGCATCCCCTCCGATGTAGCGTACCACTTCGGCAAGAACTCCTATCACTTGGAGAAGTACAAGCAGAGCGTCGACTGG
>CAZJWV010000064.1:0-14604 GCA_964549855.1 uncultured Ohtaekwangia sp.
TGTCCATGAATCTCTTTGATGTGTACCCGCTTTTCGCCATCGAACCTGTTCGGGCTGAAGGGTCTTGGATCTGGGACAGCAAGGGCAACCGGTACCTTGATCTTTATGGCGGGCATGCGGTAATCTCCATCGGGCACAACCACCCCAGGTTTGTGAAAGCGCTGACCGATCAGCTTGGCGCGATTTCATTTTACTCCAACAGCGTCGAGAACCCGCTGCAGCGAAAGCTCGCCGAAAAACTCGGTGAACTCTCCGGGTACCCCGACTACCAACTCTTCCTCTGCAACTCCGGCGCTGAGGCCAATGAGAACGCTTTGAAGCTGGCTTCTTTCGTAACGGGACGCAAGAGAATCATTGCTTTCAAAAAAGCCTTTCACGGCCGCACTTCCGGTGCAGTGGCCGCCACAGACAATCCGAAGATTGTCAGCCCATTCAATGCCGGTCACGACATTCAGTTTCTTCCATTGAACGATACGGAAGCTCTCGCCGCTGCGCTTTCGCAAGAGGTTGCTGCCGTCATCATAGAGGGAATACAGGGAGTGGGCGGCATCCAGGTACCCGACGACGACTTCCTTCGCTTCGCTGCAGACGCATGCAGAAGCAATGGCTCATTTCTTATACTCGACGAGATCCAATCCGGCTACGGACGTACCGGTAAGTTCTTCGCCCACCAGCACGCCGGCATCAGGCCCGACCTGATCACCACGGCGAAGGGAATGGGAAACGGATTCCCCGTGGGAGGCGTCCTCATTCGACCCGACATAAAACCGTGGCACGGGATGCTTGGCACCACGTTTGGCGGCAGTTATCTCGCTTGCGCAGCCTGCATGGCCGTGCTGGAAACATTGGAATCCGAATCGCTGATGGATCACGCCGGCAAGATGGGAGATGCATGGATTCAGCGACTACGCACTTTTCCAAAGATACTGGACGTGCGAGGCCGCGGACTCATGATTGGGTTCGACCTGCCCGACAGTCATAAAGAGTTGCGAAACAACTTGTTGACAAAGCATCACATTTTCACGGGCGAAGCGAAGCCCAACACCATCCGGCTTTTGCCATCGCTGGCCGTAACCCAAGCAGAAGGCGAACTCTTCTTCAAAGCATTGTCCAAAGAACTTTCATGAAGAAGTTCGTTTCAGCGGCTGACGCCGACATCGATGCATTGATCAGTGCTGCGCTGAGATACAAAGCCAATCCACTTGCTGACCGCCAGCTGGGAGCCGGCAAGCGTATCGGGCTGCTATTTTTCAATCCCAGCCTCCGCACCCGCGTGAGCACGCAGGTGGCTGCCGCCAACCTTGGCATGGAGGCGATTGTATTCAATGTAGGCCTCGAAGGATGGGCGCTGGAATTCGGCGATGATGCCATCATGAACGGCACTACGGTTGAGCACGTGCGCGATGCGGCGCCGGTGCTTGGCCGATATGTGGATATTCTCGGCATAAGAACTTTCCCATCGTTGAAAAATCGAGATGAGGATTACAGCGAACACTACCTTAACCAGTTTATCAAGTATTGTGGAGTGCCGGTCGTGAGCCTTGAAAGCGCAACGTTGCATCCTCTGCAGAGTCTTGCAGACCTTGTGACGATGACCGAGTTGATGCCAAAAGGCCGTAAGCCGAAAGCAGTTCTCACCTGGGCTCCCCACGTAAAAGCACTTCCGCAATGCGTCGCCAACAGCTTCGCCCAATGGGTAACAGCATGGGGCAAGGCCGACCTTGTGATTGCCCACCCTCCTGGACTTGAGCTCTCAGAACAATTTACCCGTGGAGCCCGGATTACCCATAACCAGGCAGAGGCGTTGGAGGGCGCAGACTTTGTCTACGTCAAGAACTGGAGTTCCTTTTCACAATATGGTGCTACACCCGAGCCCAATCCCTCCTGGATGCTAACGCCAGAAAAGTTGAAATCATCCCGTACTGCCCGAGTAATGCATTGCCTCCCCGTACGTCGGAACGTCGAGTTAAGTTCGGCGGTGCTCGACAGCCCTGCGAGTGCAGTTACCGACCAGGCGGCAAACCGCGTTTGGGCAGCGCAGGCAGTCTTAGCTGAGCTTCTGAAAAGTTGACAGTTGACAAATAGGCAATTGACAATATGGACTTCAAAACTTATAGGATACTTTGTCAACTGCATCTTGTCAATTGTCAACTTGACCGTGGCACACCATTGAATCTTGGAGAGTATCTGATATGAACAAACTCTACGTAACAAAAATCGGCGGCAATGTTCTCGACGACGACGAAGCCCTGAACCGCTTCCTGAAAGACTTCGCGTCGATCCAAGCCCCCAAAATCCTGATTCATGGCGGAGGAGCCATTGCAACTAAAATCGGGAATCAGCTTGGCATCGAGTCCAAGTATGTGAACGGTCGCCGCATCACAGACCGCCAAACGCTGGATCTTGTCACGATGGTTTACGGCGGGCTTGTCAACAAACAGATCGTCGCCCACCTGCAGCAATGGGGAAGCAATGCTTTGGGTGTTACCGGAGCCGACGGCAACATGATCAAGGCCGTGAAGCGACCAGTAAAAGAAATCGACTTCGGCTACGTCGGCGACATTACCCCAGAGAGCGTCAACTCAACGTTGCTATATTTCTTGCTTAAGCAAAACGTGGTTCCAGTATTTGCCCCGCTTACTTATTCGGAGGGGATGATGTTGAACACGAACGCAGATACCATTGCTTCCGTGCTGGCCATTTCCCTCAGCAAGCATTTTGATGTACGCCTGATTTTTTGCTTTCAGAAAAGGGGAGTGCTTCGCGATGCCAACGACGAGAACTCCGTGATCCGCAATCTGAACGAATCGGAATACAAGCGACTTCTTTCCGAAGGAGCATTTTCCGACGGGATTTTGCCCAAATTGGAGAACTGCTTCACGGCGATCCGCTCCGGGGTAAAAGAGGTAATCATCGGCCAGGCCTCCGACCTGATTCGCAACACACGAGCAGACACAGAGGGTACACTCATCGCACTCTAATCCATGGCGACGCCCGACTCCTATTCTTCTCACGCCCTTCGAGAAACCTCAGGGCAAGCCGTGGAGTTGCTCAAGCAGCTGATCGCCGCTCCATCCTTCAGCAAGGAAGAAAACAAGACGGCAGACCTGCTAGAATCGTTCCTTAAAAAGCACGGTATCCCTGTACAAAGGAAGGGTAACAATGTCTGGGCGAAGAGTACGTCGTTTGACCCTGCACTGCCCACGTTGCTCCTCAATTCCCACCACGACACCGTGCGGCCAAACCCGGCATATACCCGTGACCCATTCACTCCGACCATCGAGGACGGAAAACTTTACGGCCTCGGAAGCAATGATGCAGGAGGGCCGGCAGTGAGTCTCGTCGCGGCATTCCTCCATCTTCACAAAGCAACCGACTTGAGTCACAATCTTGTGCTGGCCATCACGGCTGAAGAAGAAATCTCAGGCACAAACGGCATCGAAGCCCTCCTCCCCGAACTTCCCCAGATCGCCTGCGCGATTGTTGGCGAGCCTACTGGCATGGATGTAGCCGTATCAGAAAAGGGATTGCTCGTCCTCGACTGTGTAGCTCATGGAAAAGCGGGACATGCTGCCCGAGAGGAAGGCGAGAATGCCATCTATGCAGCCCTCAAGGACATTGAATGGTTTCGGAGCTATGAGTTCCCAAAAGTCTCTTCCACTCTTGGCAAAGTGAAAATGTCCGTGACGGTAATCCAGGCAGGACAAGCGCACAACCAGGTACCTGCAGAATGCCGCTTCACCGTCGATGTTCGTGTAACAGATGCCTACAACCTCGAGGAAGTACTCGACATAATCAGAAAGGATGTACGCTGCACGGTTACCCCTCGCTCCTTACGCATCAAGCCTTCCCGCATTCCATCCGATCACCCGCTTGTTCGTGCTGCGGTTTCGCTGAAGAAGAAATGCTACGGTTCACCCACAACTTCTGACAGAGCTTTGATTCCAGTTCCCTCCATCAAAATGGGGCCTGGCGACTCAGCTCGCTCACACAGTGCTGATGAGTTCATCTATATAAAAGAGATTGAGGAAGGGATTGAGGGCTACGTAAGTTTAATTCGAGCTCTCTAGGTTCAAGGTTTCAAGTTCAAGGTTCAAGGTTTAGGTTCTGGGCCATTGGTTCTATCTCTATCCTGATGTCCCTTTTGTCCAAGGTTGTTTGCAGCACAATTTTCCTATTTTCCTTACCAAAGTTCCATACGACGGATTCCAAGTCCTTGACCTTTTCCAATCGAGGAGTCACAGTGTCGACACACCAAATACTCATTTCCTTTCTTATTAAAGGACAATAGGTACAAATGTTCCTCTATAGCTACAGTCTGGTAGTCGAAATAGCCAGCCCTAAGCTCTGGCAAATCAGGAACGGATCTGATCCTGAATAGGCAAATATCATAGGCCTCCTTCGGAAATTCAATGTTATCTGGAAGCTCGTCTTCGTCAACATAGAGCCTCGCAAGTTTAAGATTCTTGCCAAAATAGAACGTTTCCCAGACAGAAACGTGTTTGGGTTGCTTGCGTTGGAAGGGACTGGATAAAACTAAAATCAGAAAAAAATCAATATCAGGGGCAACAGGCAAATGAGCACAATAACCATGAGCACCCTGCTAAAGAACCCCTTGGTAGAATCCCATGCAGTATGCTTTCTGATATTTTCGACTACGGAGAAGTTCATTCGTGATGGCAGATGCCCATTAGGATTGGAATATAACATTGGTGACATGTGGAACAAAGCACACGATAGCCCGTGCGAAGGCTAAAGCCTACAAAAGAATCCACAAATTCATTCAACGGGTTGATCCCAACCTTTAACTTGGGCCAGTATCTAGCATCAAGTATCAAGTATCAAGTATCCCGTATCCCGTATCTCGTATCCTGCATCCCGCATCCCGCCATGAAACTCTGGACCAAATCCTCCGACGCTCTCAAAGAAGTCACCGACTTCACCACCGGGGATGACCTGACCTGGGATTCAATGCTGGCTCAGTACGATGTGTTAGGTTCGCTGGCGCACATTAAGATGTTGGCCTCCATTGGTCTGCTCACCGATGCAGAACACAAGTCACTGGCTTCGGAGCTGAAGAAAATCCACGCATCGACCCTCAACGGAAAATTCGTCCTCGAGAAAGGTGTCGAAGATGTTCACTCACAGGTAGAACTACTTCTCACCAACGCCCTCGGAAACGTAGGAAAGAAAATACACGCTGGTCGATCCCGCAACGACCAGGTCCTCGTGGATATCAAGCTATTTCTACGCTATGAGATGCAAGAACTGGTAAGCGACGTCAAGGCGCTGTTCGACCTGCTCATCCTGAAGAGCGAGGAACACAAGACGAAACTGCTGCCCGGTTACACCCACCTGCAACTGGCCATGCCTTCTTCCTTTGGCCTTTGGTTCGGCGCGTACGCAGAAAGCTTTGTTGATGACGTCGCCACGCTCCAGGCTGCATACCGGGTAGTCAACCGCAACCCGCTGGGCTCAGGCGCCGGATATGGCTCCTCATTCCCGTTGAACCGTGCGATGACCACCGAACTCCTCGGCTTTGACACCTTGAACTACAATGTGGTCTATGCGCAAATGGCCAGGGGAAAAACCGAACGCATCGTCGCTTCCGCGATGGGCAACGTGGCAGCTACACTGGCCAAGTTGTCGATGGACACCTGCCTTTACCTGAACCAGAACTTCGGATTCCTAAAATTTCCGGATGAGCTGACCACGGGATCGAGCATCATGCCACACAAGAAGAACCCGGATGTTTTTGAAATCATCCGGTCGCGGTGCAATTCGATCCAGGCCCTGGCCAATGAAATCTCGATGATGACGACGAACCTGCCTTCCGGATATCACCGCGATTTTCAGTTGTTAAAGGAAAAACTCTTTCCTGCCTTCCGGTCCCTGCGCGAGTGCCTGCACATGGCAGGCCTCATGTTCTCCAGGGTGGAGGTGAATGATCGCATCCTCGACGACCCAAAATACAATTTCTTGTTCAGTGTCGAGGAAGTCAACCAGCGCGTGCTGCAAGGCATCCCCTTCCGCGACGCGTACCACCAGGTAGGACTGGAAATACAAGAGGGCTCTTTCACCCCTTCGCGCGACCTGAGACATACGCATGAAGGAAGCCTTGGCAACCTTTGCAATGAAGAGATTGTGCGGCTCATGAGTGAAGAGGTTGGCGCTTTTAATTTTCACCTCGCTTCCAACGCCTTGAAGAAATTAGTTGACTAAAACCTCCCTACTTATGAAGCATGTCATCCTGCTTGCCCTGTTGTTGGTTGCTGCAGCGTGCAACTCACCACGGACCGCCGACCAGGCGGCGCCCGAGCCCGAAACCATGTCATTCTCCGGCCAGCCTTTATACGCCAAGCCGGCCGACTCCGCAGCTGTGGCAAAGAATGACAGCCTGGTAAGAACCCTTGCGCTCAAAGGAGAACTTACCGAGGACGACTACATCGCCATTGGGCGTTCGTATGTCGGACTCTACCAGTTCCGCAAGGCAGTGGAAACTTTCTCAGGCGGACTGCTCCGGTACCCTGATTCTTACAAACTTCTTCGATACCGCGGCCACCGCTACATCAATCTCCGGGAATTAGACAAAGCGATCACAGACCTGAACCGTGCAGAAGAGCTCATCCGAAACCAGCCGCCCGTCTACGAAATAGACGCATCCGGAAAGCCGGGGCCATCCTACCAGCACAACATCTGGTACCACATCGGGCTTTACCATTTCCTAAAGCGCAACTACGTTGCTGGCGCAGAAGCCTTTGAGAAGAGCCTCGCCACGGCGTATGCGGGCAACGACAAAGCTGGCGCCAGCGATTGGCTGTACAACTGCTACATGCGCGCCGGAATGCCTGACAAAGCGGCTGCTGTTGCGAAGCCCTTTACCCTCGAGTTTGACATTGAACCGAAAGATTACCCCTACTACCGCCGCCTTTTGCTCTTCAACAACGTGATCCAGCCATCGGAGTTGGTGAATGAAAACAAACCGGTCGATTCCCTGACGCTGCTCGACATGACAAGGTTGTACGGACTTGCCAATTACTACCAGTACCGCGGCGATTCGGCAAAGGCGCAGTCACTCTATGCCAAAGTACTTCAGTCGAAAGAATGGGCTGGCTTTGCCTATGCGTCGGCTGAACTTGATATAGCCAAGAACCCCTAAATAGAAATTCATGAGAACCCCCAGTTTGTTGCTCATCACCTGGGCAAGCCTGTCCAGCATTTCGCTGAATGCACAGGACACTACCGCCACTGAGAAATTGTCGATACGGAAGGGGAAAGTCCTTCTGGGTACCTACTTCGAATTCCAGGCGGGAACGGTCGAGAAGACCCGGGTTAATCGTCCAGGCACAAATACGGATGTACTTTCAGCGAGCATCAATATTACTGCGGGGAAAATGCTCTCTGACAAATGGGGCATCCTGTTGCTCGCCGGGTATAGCCAGACCGACATCGCCACACCGATCCCGGGATCCCCGACTGGAGCTAACCTTGCTACCTATGCTGAGAGTTACTCGATCGCCCCGGCCGTTCGATACTACGCACCCATCAGCGAGGAGGTATGGTTTTTCATGCAGGGGGCTGCTTTCATCAGCCGCGGAAAAAGTTCTGAGGATGAGATTGTTCCTGGCAGCGGCATTACTACAGTCAAGCTCAACACCCGGGGCTGGGGATTTGGCATAAGCCCGGGGATCAGCTACTTCCTGACCGACAAGCTCAGTTCTGAGATTTCAATTGGTCTGCTCGGCTACTCAGAACTCAGTGGTAATGATGGAAATGGCAACGAAACGACTGCCCGTACTTTTCAATCCCTCCTCTACCTTAACTCGGTGAGCTTGGGGTTTGTGTACTACCTGAAATAGGCTTGAGGCAAAATGCCGGTTCATGGCCTCACTTTATCTGAAGGTCACGGATTCGAATATTGCGAAACCGCACCACAGAACCGTGCCCCAGGAAGCCGATATGCCCTGAGTGTCGCTGCAGTCCCGGGTGCTCCTTGCCATCCAGTGTTCCTTTGGCGGACGCTTTCTTCATGTCGCCGTCAACGATAACAACGCCATTGACCGTCACTTTGATCCGGTCGCCGTGGACCTCCACCTCTTCTTCGTTCCACTGTCCTGTGGGTCGCAACGCGTCTCGTTTCGCGGCAATGACTCCGTATACAGATCCATGCACTTGCCAGGGTTGAATGTCCTTGTAGGCTACGTGACGGTCGTCAAGAATCTGGATTTCTTTGCCAACATAAGCCGCGTCTCCTTCCAGGGGAGCGTGGATGCCGAGGCCGTTGTTACCGGCGGGCGTTAGCTGAAACTCAAAGCGAAACACGAATTCACCGTATTCTTTCTCTGTGTACAAATTTCCTTTGCCCCTACCCGTCGGGTTAATCACAATCACCTGGTCATCTACAACGTAATCAGTCTTATTGCCTACCCAGCCTGACAAGTCTTTGCTGTTAAACAACAGTTCATACCCTTGTTGCTTCTCTTCGGCGGACAATTGATAGGGCCGATTCAGTTCTCTGACATAGACATTGCGAAAGGCCAGTTCGGTTCCATGCGCCTGCAATTCAATCGGACCCTGCGGGAAGATGGGAATCTTTCGGTCCCAGTAATTTTCCATCACGACTTTATCCACAACCAGAATCCCGTTGAGATAGACCGTGACCCGCTCGCCGATCATGGTGATCCGCAGCGTGTTCCAGTCGCCGATCGGGTTGTCGGCAACCACCAAAGGGTTGCGGTTGGCGGTGTTGTTATACAATCCACCGGACCCCACTTGCGCGCCTACATCTACACGCGATGTGTCCCAGATCTGAACCTGTGGTGAGCCCCGGAGATAAATTCCACTATCGCCGTTCTTGCTGATCTTCCAGTCTATGATCAGTTCGAAATCACCGTATGATTGCTTGGTGCAGAGATTGTCGCCTGTGCCGGTGAAGCAGATCATGCCGTCTTTCACCGACCAACTTTCAGATAGCTTTGCGTCTGACACGGCCTGCTTTGCAGCCAGTTGTTCTTTTGTCATTTTCGAACGCGCGATCGGGTTTTCCACAAGGCCCTGCCAGCCCGTGAGATCTTTGCCGTTGAAAATAGGTTCAAACCCTTGCGTATACGGCAATTGATCAAGGTAGGTCTGTACGTCGATCCGATCGTATTGGCTGTCGGGGCCGCTCAAGAGCTCCATCACCTTGCCCAGCGCTGTCCTTACCTCCGCGCCTGTCATCCCGGGTTGTCCTTCGGACGTAGGAAGCGCCAGGCGCATGGTTGCACGAGCTGCCGTTTCTCCCAGTTCTGGATCATCAATCCATGATGACACAAAAGCAAAAGACAAAAATGTCCGAATGCCCCCAGCCTGGCGGAGAACCAACTTTCGCTCGTTTGGAGTGGCTGCCAGTGGAAAGATCTCTCGCAGTTTCAACAATTTTTGGTCTGCCGGCCAATTGGCATTGACTACTTGCCTCACGTATTCGATTAAGGCCCGCGTCTTGTATTTTGTATCGGCTTGCTTTACAATTGATTGAAGCGTTGGTATTACGTCTTGGTTTTGCCATTTGGTCAGGGCTTCAAAAGCCAATTCCTTCTCCTTTCCTTGTCCCTGCTCAAAGGAAGACTTGACTATATTCAATGACAGTGGGTCTCCCAAGTAAGGGAGCACCCCTAGCAAGCTAACTTTTTGAGATTGTGCTGCCTTTAGGATTTGTGGGGATGTTTCCGGGCCGGCGATCTCAATCAGCGTTAGCTCCATACCATGGAATTCCATGTTCTTCAAACCCGGCAGAATGGTCAACAGAATGTCAATGTCTGTCGCCACAACCACATACGGCAATGCTGCTAAAGCGTTTCGCCGCAACAAAGAATCCGGTGAGGAGTACAGGTCCAGAACTTCCCGATGGGCTTGTCTGTATCGCCTTTCAGAAAGTATATCAAGAATGCTCACTTTAGTCTTGGTTGTGGCTGTTGAAAGTTTGTTTGTGAGTTCTTCAAGGGCGGCATCATCAGCTACCCGCAAGAATGATTCTTTCGTTTTGTTCCGCTCCTTGACTGGCTGCTGGTCGTTCGCAAGCAAGCTGTACAATGCGCCTGCGTTTTTGGGATCACCAGATGCACCCAAGGCGTTAATGGCTTCGACTCGCACTAATGGGTTTTGGGATTGAAGCGCTGGAATGATAAATGACGAAGTGAAGCGATGGTCCTTATTGGACCTTACAAGCATCGAGAAAATGTCCGCCTGCCGCTCTCCCTTTGATTTCCTATATTCTTTGACCCAAGCATCCCGAACGGTCGGAGTGCCGGCTTGGGTTGCTGCAATATTCAAGACGTCGCGACGATAACCGGCATCAAAGCGATCTAGCTCCTTTATCAACAATGCTTGCGAGGAGGTTGGCTCTCCGCGAACCAATTCGCGTAGTTCAGCAATCCGAAGATGCTTCTGAGTTGCCCTGACGGTGATGGTCCCCTGTAAGGTGGGTTGCAAGTCGGCAGCAGTTCGCGTCCCTGCGATCGACAATAAGGCCCCGCTCGCCTGATCTGCTAGGGCTTGATCAGAAACCATTGCAGCAGTCAATGCTGACGCCGATCGATTTGTTCCGACAATCGCCAGGTAAGAAATAAAGTATTGCTTCACTTCAGTTTCCTTGCTCCGCTTGAGGGCATTGATTAACGCGATTTCAATCCGTGTACGATCGTCAGGTTTGACAGATCTTGCCGCAAGAAGCGACACCGCATAATGGTACGGTACACCAGACGCATCGCCGGAAGGCCGAATCCCATCAAACACTTTTCCAAGGCCTTCCTCGTCCAGGGACATCAACTCCGCATAGGCTACATTGGCAGTTTCAGTATCCTTTGCCGGCAGCAAAGCCAGTGCATCGGAAATCCTGGTGTTGACCGTTCGGGTTTCTTGCGCAGCGGCCACTGAGACAACAAATAGGGCGATGAAAAATAGGAAGCGCTGCATCATCACTTAGATTTTCCAGGGTCCGCGCATCGGCGGGTTGAGCAGCCGATTGGCGACTTCGTCATTAAGGAACTCTTGTTTGACCGGATCAAACTCTAGCGAACGTCCCAACTGAAGCGCAACCTTGCCCATGTTCACTATCGTAGATGACCGGTGGCCATTTTTCTCGTTGAGGGCAAACTTCTGCCGCGTACGAACCGATTCCGAAAACGTAGTGATCTGCCTGGGCGGATCAGGGAACGTGTCGAGCACCTTCATCAGCTTTGGGATGTCCGACTGAAACCCCCTGTATATTTTCCCTTTAGGCCCTTCGATGTAGGGCGCCGACTGGTCTTTGTTATCACCGTCGAGGATGATCTTGCAGCCGTCAGCATAAGTAAACTCGATTCTGCGCCAAGTGCCCACTGCGTCGTCGTGCTGTTGCGGGGCATCCACGTCCACACGAACGGGGCTCGTATCATCCTTGCCGAGGAAGTATTGTACGGGATCAATGTAATGCTGGCCCATGTCGCCCAGTCCTCCGCCATCGTAATCCCAATAGCCCCGGAACGTCCCATGTACACGGTGTGCGTTGTAGGGTTTCCAGGGAGCCGGTCCGAGCCACATGTCATAGTCCAGTTCCGACGGTACCGGTTGAGGTTCGAGGTTAGTCTTTCCAACCCAGTAGAATTTCCAGTTGAACCCAGTGACGCCACTGATAGTGACCTTGAGCGGCCAGCCGAGAATGCCGCTGTCGACGAGCTTCTTTAGTGGTTTCACGGTGGTGCCCATCCCGTAGAAGTTGTCTTCAAACCGGAACCAGGTGTTGAGCCTGAAGATGCGTCCGTATTGCTCCATGGCCTCCACCACCCGTCTACCCTCACCGATTGTTCGCGTCATGGGCTTCTCACACCACACATCCTTTCCGGCCTGCGCAGCCATCACGGACATGATGCCGTGCCAGTGGGGTGGGGTTGCAATATGAACGACATCAATATCCGGCTGGGCAATCAGGTCGCGGAAGTCTTTGTACCCTCGAACTCCTTTGTCTGCCGCTGCCAGTCCATCGCGCAGATGGTTGGCGTCCACGTCACAGATAGCCACCAGTTTTCCTTCGTATCCATAATGTCCCCGACCCATGCCACCAACGCCGATGATGCCTTTGGTCAACTGGTCACTGGGAGCCAGGAAACCAGGACCGCCAAGTACGTGACGGGGGACAATAGCAAATGCGCCGAGGGTGAGGGCGGATCTCTTAAGGAAGTCGCGGCGGGAGTGTCGAAACGCAGTCATGGCAGAGTGACAAATTCGGAAAAAAAATGATCAGTAGGGTGAACGGATATTCAGGCGGCCGACCTACCGCCAAAATCGAAAGCAGGTTCAAACCTGATAGTCCCGGCAGTTATTGGGACAAGGGCTAGATCCCAATTTCAAACTGGAATGTTACCGCGTACTTTCCAGTGAGTTTCTGATTGGTTAGGAGATCCGTTGGAACAAGGTACATGAGGCTGGTCTGCAGCTTCACCCGGTGGCCGCGGAAGTATTTGGAGAAACCCAGCTCATATTGTTCGTTCAACCTGTCGGAGTACTGAGGGTAAGCGGTGTTGTTGTAGAGCGCTTCATTAGGGCGCGTTTGAGCGTAACGGCCAGCGATTTCAAAATTGCTTCGGAACAGGTACCCAGCCTGGGTCAAAAAACCTTCGCCAACTGCCACGGCGCGAGTCACGGCCGGGAGGCCTTGGTACTCGGTAATGGGATTGGAAGTGCTCCGGTTCATATACTCTGTGTACCACGACCACCCGTTATACTTCAAAAGAAAGTCGGCCTCCATGCTTACGAGGCTCCGGAATTCATAGATGTCGTTGCCTGTCTGGCCCGCTTGGCGCTCGGCGCGGTCGTTGTAGTGATACGATGCGCTCAGCGCAATTTTCGGTTTCGGTTCTCTTTCCAAATCACCCTCGATGTCATCGTTGTTGCCGGTGAAACGACCCAACGGCAGCAACTCAACCCTGCCTGTGTAAGCAAGTCCACCCTGTGAGATGTTTGCATTCCTTCCTTCGCCGGAAGTAATCGCACCCTTCAAGTTATAGTTGTGTCCTGTATACCAGGCAAAGAATCCAAAATCACGGTCGATGTTAAAACCTGCATTAACAATGGACCTCTCTGGGAACTGTTGATCCCCGGAAGAAATGACCCGCTGACGGTTGCCGGGGAGTTTGGTTTGTCCAAAACCGAGCCTCAGCCTGGGTGTCAGTTGATAGTAGACAACTGCGTCGCGCACAATGTTGGGACTGTTGTTGACCGTGGCGAGGTCCGTTACGCGCCAGTCCATGTCGCCGCGGGCCACCGAAAGCTGGATGTAGTAGGTCAGTCTGGGATTAAAAACGAAGCCAGTGAATTTGAATCGCAGGCGACGTACGCGCATCTCCATACTTTCCATCGACAGATCATCCTCGCTTTCCGTGTTGTAGATAGCCCGGTTCTGCATCCGGAACTGGAAGTTTACGGAGAAGCTGCTGTCATTAGTAACAAACCCAGCACCTCGGCCGGCTTTATAGTAAGTCGTGAGACCTGGTTTGCCATCCTGGGCAACAGACAACTGAACGACAGCTATCAGTGCGGCCAGCGTAGAGAATACTCGCATTCTTCGTCAATTTCCCGACAAAATAAGCATTGGAGGGCTTTTCACTTAACATTGCCTTAACATATGTTGCGGGGATCATCCGCGCGTTTTCTACATTTGGGCTTGAAAGGCGGGCCTGCCCGCCGAAGCGTAGCGCAGGCGGGAGTAGCTCAGTTGGTAGAGCATCAGCTTCCCAAGCTGAGGGTCGCGAGTTCGAGCCTCGTTTCCCGCTCATAGGTGTTAGACAATTGAAACATAGGTCGCGCCTGTCCGCCGTAGCTTTAGCGAAGGCGGAAGTTCGAGCCTCGTTTCCCGCTCGGACCTTGATGGAAGGATTAAAGCCGGCTTCGCCGGCTTTTTTCATTTTAAGTGTTGATTTGTATGTCGGCGTGGATCACTAATTCTTAATGCAGCGAATGCAAAGTCCATTGGACTTTTCGTAGCCTGATCGGACCACGGCCGCGGCAGGACTGAACTTGCAGCCCCACGCAACGGTAGCTGTGCTCTCTGTGCTGGTCCAGTAATAGCCATAGCCAACCGTCAATACCTGTGAGGCGATGCTGTCGTAGTAGCCCAGTACGGCCGGCCGGAACTCGTTGAAAATGGCACCATACGCGTTGGGCCCTCCAAGGCGGTTCACCATGAAATTCACGTCAGCATCTGTGGGCAGCCGATATCCTGCCGGGCATACGGCCCTGCTATCGTTCGCCACCGTCCACGCATAGTACCCTGCTGGCATCCCGCTCGGAACGGCGTCTCCATTGCGGAAATGCGTGGTGACCAGGTTTTCCTTTAGCCAGATTTGATCCCCTACCGTGATGGTGCTGTAGACATTGCCATCCTTGTCCATGATTATCCTGGGAAAAGTCGGATTGTTGGGGTGCGGTTCCCCGGTGCAGCCCAAGATCAAAAGGGCGGATATGAGGACCAGTCGTTTCATTACCAGTCGTCCTATTAGAGACAGGAAGCAAGTTAGCCAATAATGACCTTGATGGAAGGATTGAAGGATTGAAGGATTGAAGGATTGAAGGATTGAAGGATTGAAGGAT
>CAZJWV010000064.1:14704-18198 GCA_964549855.1 uncultured Ohtaekwangia sp.
GATTGAAGGATTGAAGGATTGAAGGATTGAAGGATTGAAGGATTGAAGGATTGAAAAAGCCGGCAGAGCCGGCTTTATCATTTAATCCTTTAGTCCTTAAATCCTTCCATCAAGGTCAGCCTGCCTTCTTCCTGATGTAGATGTCCCCGTTGTACGTCTTGAGGGTCATCTCCGCTCCGCCACCGTTGATGTCGCCGCGTTTCCACTCGTCGATCTTCAGCTTGAAGCCGCCGTTCTTGCTCGGTTCCTTGATGGGACCGCTGGTTGTCACATTCATGTCGAAGCCCGTGTAGATGTCGCCCTGGTCAGTCTTCAGCTTGAAGGTGGCCTTCGTCGCGGCAGGATAGCTGATGTCCACATCCCCGTTGTAGGTGAAGTATGACATCGGCTTGCCCTCAGTGACTTTGTCGAACGTGATACGGATGTCGCCATTGTACGTCGTGGCCACCGCGGAACCCGAGACATTGAGCGCGGTAATCGCACCGTTGTAGTTGGTCAATTCTACCTCGCCCTGGACGTTGGTGATGGTGAGGTCGCCGTCATTGTAAGTGCTCACGTTGAGGTCCATGCCCGAAGGCACTTCGATGTCCAGGTTGGTTTTCACGCTCCAGCTACCGGACGATATTTTCACAAAGTTCTCGTTTACGCTTGCTTCCAGCGACATCCCACCCCCGCCAATGCGGCGCATGCCTTCCTTGGTGGAGCCAGACTTCTCTTTGCGACGGTCGTCGTCATCATCGTCGTCGGCAGCCTCGGTGTATTTCACCAGCACGTCCTTCCGGCCCGTGCCCGTTACCTTGATGGATCCGTAGTTAAGATGGGCTTTCAGCTTGCCACGCTTTGCAGGGTCTGTGAGGGGAATGGTAAAGTCGTTGCCAGCCTGGCCGAAGGCTATCGATGCCGTTGCCATCACCATTATCAACAAGAACCACCGCATCTGGCTGGTTCCAAGTTTCAGGTTCCAAGTTCCAGGTTCAAGGTTCAAGGTTTCAGGTCTAAGGTTTAAGGTTCCAGGTTTCAATATTCTCGTTTTCATGATCTTACTTTCAATTTTGGTTCAATCCAGTTTTAGTTTCCTCCCGATAACAATCGGGATCAATTTTCTTTCTCTTTCACAAACACATCACCATTGTACGTCTCAAAGTCCAGCAGCGGTCCGCCCTGCCTGATTTTGTAGCGGTTGCCATCCACGCGGAACCGGATACCATCGCCGCCTTTGTCAGTCTTCTCAAGGGTGACACCCATGACCGTGATATCCGGCACCGACGAGTACAAATCTCCATTGAAGCTCTTGAAGGCCAGCTGTGCCGCCAATCCCTTCCTGAAGTTTGCGTGAATGTCTCCATTCAATGAGTAAAACCTCGAGTCGGACTTAGGGTTACCGGAATAGTCAAGATTTAATGATCCGTTGATTGTCGAGGCACGCGTGGAGCCTGAAATGTTGCTCAGTCGGATGCTCCCGTTGATATTGTCTGCTGTCACCTGGCCACTGACTCCTGTCACCTCAACGTCACCGCCATTGATGGTCGACGCTACGAGGTTCAGCGACGCGGGAATTTTGACAGTGAACTCCATCGTGTAGTCGTAACGCTCACGGCAATCGTCATCGTTGCGGCGGCCGTTGTTCCAGTTGTAACCCCACCCGCCAAACTTCTTGCGCCAATTGTCGCGCTTGCGCTCCGATTGGCCAAAAGGATTGCATGTGCCCTTCACGTACAGGAAAATACTGTCCGCACGGTCCAAAATCCCCAGCTGTATCTCCGCCTTTCCTTCTGCAAGGCGCTGCTCCGTCTTTGCCGTGATCGTCTTCTTTACTTCGACAAGAACCTTGTCGCCTTCGTAGCCAGTCACCGTGACGCTTCCGTTCACGTTAAAGACCAATAGCGCATTGGTTGGGGTTTTCTTGTCGAAGTCCAGTTCCCGGGTGATGGTTTCAGTGGCCGTTTGACCAACCACTGAAGTCACGAGTGTGGTTGCGATGAAACCAAGTATCAACTTTTTCATTTATCAGATGAGCACCGCAATGCTCTTTTTGATCTTCTCTTTAATATCCTTCGGCGTTCGGTCGCTGTCTACGACTTTCTGCAGTTCACTCACCGACTTCTTTTCTTGCAAAGCCACCATCAGTTCGGCCAGGGTCACCTGGACCAGCGGTGAGTCTTGTTCGGAAATGGAGCGGATCAGTTGCTCGCGTATACGGCCCTGGCTGGCAAATGGCACGATCGCCTCAAGCGCTGCCAGTCGGACGTTGACGTTCGGATCGCTGTTAAGGGTGGCAAAAAGCGCTGCCGTTACCTTTGCGCTTGCATTGTCCATTTCATGAGTGAGGCTCACAGCCCGCATCCGATCCGAAGCGGATTCTTTTTCCAACAACGAGAGCATCATCAGCTCCTTCAAGTCAGATACTTCCTTGGTCAGCACGGCCACATCACCGGATGCGGCCGGTTGACGCTGCCAATAGCCAGCTGCAAAGCCGGCGATGAGGATCACCGAAGCGAAAGCCACGCGGGGCATCAGCGCACTCCAGGTGGGCCATTGAATGGAGAACCCGCGTTGCTTGCGCTTTTCCGCAGCCAACATCGCATAGAAGCGTTCGTCGGTGCGCATCGTCGGCGAAGGATCTTCCGCCGCCAGGATGCGCGCATTCAATGCGTCGAGTTGCCGTAGCTCTGTAAGCTCAACCGCACCGCTTTCGATGAGGCGCTCGAGCTCTGCAATCTCAGCGGGATCTGCAAGACCCTCATTGTACTTAGCAACCAAATCTTCCTTTTTCATAAGCCCCTACCATTTTCAAATTTTCAAATTCTCACCCCGATAACTATCGGGGTCAAATTACATCCGTGCTTCGAGTTGGCGGTACACTGCTTTCAACTCTTGCAGCGCGCGAAATACTTTAACCTTAACCGTCCCTTCCGTGCAGCCCAGCAATTCCCCGATCTCTTTATATTTCTTCTCCTGGTACTTGCTCAACAAAATAATCTCACGCTTGTCGGCGGGGAGCCGGTCGAGGGCCAGGCTGAGGAGAAGATGCTCATCGGCCTTTTGCATACTTGTCGCCTGCGACTCCTCGTGGCCGAGGTGGTCCTCCCATTTTTCCACCGATTCTTTCACCCTGATCTTGTTCTTGCGGAAGTGATCATGGCTGACATTGCGGGCGATGTGGAACATCCACGTTTTGAAGTCGCCATCGCCGCGGAACAGGTGCCGGTATTTCAAGATGCGGAAGAACGTGTTTTGCACAAGGTCTTCGCTGAGCTCCTGGTCCTTGTTCATGCCGTAGAAGAACCCGTACAAAGGCCTCTTGTATCGCTCGAAAAGCAACCCAAGCTTGTCCAGGTCGCCGTCGCGAACGCCTGTCATGAGGGAATTATCGGCTAGAACTTCCAAATCCAGGCGCTTTTGTTGGGGTTAACCGGCCTTTTCGGCCATGGTTACATAAATGTACCCTCGAAATCTGGATAGCCGGGAGGTGGTGTCGAAGTGTCGAGGTGTCG
>CAZJWV010000065.1:0-1832 GCA_964549855.1 uncultured Ohtaekwangia sp.
CTAATGGCTGATGGCATATGGCTAATGGCAAGTTGCTATTGGCTATTAGCTATCAGCCATACGCCATTAGCCTCCTGTGGGAACTGTTTACGGAAAAGCGTACACCCCCACCCTACTCAAAACTCTTTTGAGTGCTTACTTTTGAGCAAGCATGCTCACCCGGCTCACCATTCAGAACTACGCCCTGATCCGTCACCTCGAGATGACGCCCTCGCAAAAGCTCACGGTGATTACCGGGGAGACCGGCGCGGGAAAATCCATCATGCTGGGCGCAATCGGCCTCTTGCTGGGAAACCGGGCCGATACTAAAGTACTCTGGGATGAGTCGGCAAAGTGCATCACCGAAGGTCAATTCGACATTGCCCGCTACGGCTTGGAAGACCTTTTCGGCGAACATGACCTGGACTACAATGAAGTGACCGTCTTCCGGCGCGAGATTAGCGTAGGTGGGAAGAGCCGGGCTTTCATCAACGATACCCCTGTGACCCTGGATGTGATGAGAGCCATTGGAAGCCGCCTCATGGACGTCCACTCGCAGCACGAAACACTCGAACTGGGCACGCACCGATTTCAACTTTCGCTCGTTGACAGCTACGCGGGCAACGCCGCGCTGCGTTCGGAGTACCACGCCGCCTGGAAACAGTATCAACAGGCCCACACCGCACATGCCACGCTTGCTTCCGAAGCGGAGCGGCTCAGGGCTGAATCGGATTATGTAAAGTTCCAGTTGGCGGAATTGGAGAAGGCTGGATTTCAGCCGGGAGAACAAGAAAAGCTGGAATCGGATCTGAAGGTTGCTGAACACGCCGAAGACATCAAGTCAAGGCTGACACAAGTTATTGCCTTGCTTGGCGATTCTGAGGCTGCCGCTCAATCCCAACTAACCCAAGCGGCTTCCCTTCTCAACCCCATCAAAGAGATCTCACCTGTTTTGCAACAACTCGCAGCAAGACTTGATGCCTCCCGCATTGAGATCAAGGATCTGCTTCGTGAAATGGAGCGGGAGGAAGAACACATTGACGTTGACCCTGTTCGCTCACGGACCTGGCAAGAACGCCTTGATGTTTTGTATGGCCTTCTCCAAAAGCATCGACACACGGATATCACTGGTCTGCTGCAGCTCCAGGAACGCCTCTCAGAACAGGTGCGCAAGACCGTAAATCTGGATGAAGACCTCGCCAAGGCACGCAAGGATTTGGATGCAGCAACCGCCAAAGTTCGTACGACGGCCTCCACCCTAACCGCGTCCAGAAAGAAGGTGGTGGATCCGTTATGCAAAGAGCTCGCCGGGTTACTTAAACCGCTAGGCATCCCACAGGCTACCTTGACCATTGATTGTGCCTCTGCAGAGCCGGGGCCAAGCGGAGCAGACCAGGTCGAAGTACTCTTCAGCGCCAACAAGGGCATAGCTGCCAGGCCGCTTGAAGCGGTGGCCTCCGGCGGTGAATTCTCCAGGCTAATGTTCTGCGTGAAATACGTCCTGGCGGAGAAGAGTGCGCTTCCCACCCTGGTGCTGGACGAAATCGACACTGGCGTTTCCGGTGAGATCGCCATTCAGCTTGGCCACATGATGCAGCGCATGGCGAAGACGCACCAGTTGATCACCATCAGTCACCTTCCACAGATCGCAGCAAGGGGAGATGCTCACTACCTGGTATTCAAAGATTCAACCAATCGCAAGACAAGCACCGAAATTCGACCCCTGGGCGAAGAGGAGCGAATTGAGGAAATTGCAAAGATGATTGGCGGGGCGAAACCGTCGTCCGTTGCCAGGGAGAATGCGCGGGAATTGCTACGCGCCTGAGGGCCGGTGATCGGTAGTGCTGGCCCAC
>CAZJWV010000065.1:1932-5822 GCA_964549855.1 uncultured Ohtaekwangia sp.
AATGCGCGGGAATTGCTACGCGCCTGAGGGCCGGTGATCGGTAGTGCTGGCCCACGGGTCATTTTCCTCAAACAGAAAACCACCGACTACCGATGTAAGGAACCGGAATGGTGATCGGTGATCAGTGGTGCTGACCCACAGGTCATTTTCCTCAAACAGAAAACCACCGACTACCGATGTAAGTACCCGGAATCGTGATCGGTGATCAGTGGTGCTGACCCACAGGTCATTTTCCTCAAACAAAAAACCACCGACTACCGATGTAAGGAACCGGAATGGTGATCGGTGATCAGTGGTGCTGGCCTACATTGCATCTTCATCAAACAGTAAACCACCGATTTAGCAATTGACTTTCTTTTACCAAATTTCTATTTTCGACAAGTCAACTTTTACGCAGCGATATGAACATCTTCGTTGCCAGCCTCAATTTCAAGACCCGCCGGGAAGACCTGCAAAGAGTGTTCGAAGCCTACGGTGAGGTCACTTCCGTAAAAATCGTCAAGGATCGTATCACGGGGCGCTCCAAGGGATTTGGATTCGTCGAAATGCCCAACGACGACGAAGCACTACAAGCCATCGCCGGACTCAATGACACGGAACTCGACGGGCGTCCCATCGTGGTTAAGCAGGCGAACCCTAGACCGGAAGGAGCAGGACCTGCAGCAGGTGATCGGTGATCGGTGGTGCCGGCCAACATGGCATTTTCCTCAAACAGAAAATCACCGACTACCGATGTAAGGAACCGGAGTCGTGATCGGTGGTGCTTATAAACAGTCACTTTCCTCAAACCGAAAACCACCGATTACTGATTACCTTTCCGAAAAACCTCGAAGGATGAATGATATCCTCAGTCGGACCCGGGTCATCGGACTCTTCGTCGGTCCCCTGCTTTACCTCCTGATCACACAGACGGTAGCTCCAGGCCTCCTGTCGGATAAGAGTATCACCGTGCTTGCTCTCGGCGCCTGGATGGTGTCCTGGTGGGCAACCGAAGCGATGCCGATTCCCGTTACGGCCCTGCTCCCTATGATTGTCTTTCCTCTTTCGGGCGTTCATTCAGTGCGCGAGGCCTCCGCCCCGTATGGAGACCCGGTGATCTTCCTATTCATGGGAGGTTTCATCCTCGCCCTCGGGCTTGAACGGCACAATCTGCACCAGCGCATCGCACTCGGACTCATCCGAATGACCGGCACCAGCGGTAACGGGATCATCCTTGGTTTCATGCTATCCACGGCACTCATCAGCATGTGGATCAGCAATACCGCAACGGCCATCATGATGCTGCCCATCGCCTCTTCGGTGACGTCCTTGCTGGCTAGTGAGATTGGCGGACAAAAAGATGATCCACGATTCAAAAAGTTTGCTACAGGGCTAATGCTGGCCATTGCCTACGCGGCGAGCATCGGGGGGATGGCCACCATCATCGGAACACCACCCAATGTGGTTATGGTGGGTTACATGAAGCGTTTCTACAGCCTGGATGTCAGTTTCACTTCCTGGATGATCGTGGGTATACCCATGATGCTCTTGGCGCTAGCTTCATGCTACTTCCTGATTACCCGTGTACTCTTTGTCAACAAGCTCCCATCGATAGCAGGGTCGCATGAACTGATCCAACGCAAATACCGCGAGTTGGGCAAGTTGTCGCGCCAGGAGAAACTTGTGTTGGTGGTTTTTTCCCTCACCTGTTTCTGCTGGATTTTCCGCCAGAACCTCAACGGCCTTATCGGGAGAAACATGCTCGACGATACGACCATCGCCATGGCCGGAGGGATGCTCATGTTCCTCATGCCAGTCGATTTCGGGAAGCAAAAGTTCTTGCTTGAGTGGTCGGACATGAAAGAACTTCCCTGGGGTATACTGCTTCTCTTCGGAGGCGGGCTGTGTCTGGCGGACGGAATGGAAAAATCGGGGCTCGTTCAGATCGTTGGAAACTATTTCTCTTCACAAGAAAACATCAACCCCGGCCTCCTGATCTTTTTGTTAACCGCCATTTCGATGGGGCTTACCGAGTTGATGAGCAACGTGGCCCTCGTCACAATATTTGTCCCTGTTGTGTTCGGTATCGCCGACGGTTTCCAGATCAACCCTATCTGGCTGGCGATGCCCGTGACCTTCGCGGCCAGTTGCGCATTCATGATGCCGATCTCTACGCCGCCAAACGCCGTGCTGTTTGCCACAGGCCACATTCGCATGAGCGAAATGATGAGGGCCGGATTCTTGCTCAACCTGGCTTGCCTCGCCATCATCACGGTCCTTGGACTGACCGTGATTCAGTGGGTTTTCTAGTGGCTATTCTTTCGGATTCTTCTTTTCTTCAAAGAAGTACCCGACCCCGAGACCAAGCCCGCCGAAGATAAAGAGCATCGAGAAGTAACCCGTCTCTTGCATGTCAAACATGCGGTCGAGCCAGTAGCCCATCAGGAAGCCGATACCAATCCCCATCAGGAGAAAGGACCAACGCAGGGTGCCGCTGTTTCCTGTCCTCTTGTCCCTGAACAATTCCGGTGACACTCCCTTCTCGATCATCGTCATGCGCTCGATGTTTTGAAATTTCCTCAGGTAAACTACCATGATGAATGCACCCAGCGTGATGATGATAGGGAGTAGTACTCCAAGCACCGGCACAATGATATTGTCTTCCATAATTCGGTTGTTTTTGCCCCTTTGACGCACGGAGAGGCAAGGCTGGTTACAGGGACATTCTGATTTTACTCATTTCTTTTCGAAAACCGGGGTTGTAACTTGAGGGTTAAACGAGGCGTCAAAGCGTTGTGATATCACTTCAGGAGGAGAATGACCTGATCGACCAGGTTCTGGGCGGTAGGCAGGAGGCTTACGCACGGCTTGTGGACCATTATAAGAGCTATGCCTATACCATTGCCCTAAAAGTATTGAACAATCGACCTGAGGCAGAGGAAGCAGCCCAGGACGGGTTTATCAAAGCATTCCACCACTTAAAGTCATTCAACCGGAAAGCGCGCTTTTCGACATGGCTGTACCGGATCATCTTCAATACAGCCATTAGTTACAAGCGCAAACACCGGATGGTGATGGAAAGCCTGGAGCACCATGATAAAGGCGCGGAAAGCAGCGAAACGAGTCTTGAGCGGGATGACAAGGAAGTCTTTGTCGCCAAGGCCATGCAAGGCCTGAATGAAGCAGATCGAATGGCCATACAGCTATACTATATCCGCGAGTTCAGCCTCGAAGAAGTGGCTGAAATGATGGGCCAGCAAGTGAACACGCTGAAAGTGCGCGTGCACCGCGCCCGCCAGCGTCTCGCCGATGAATTGACAAGAATATTGAAGACAGAAGCATTAACTTTATAGGGAATGGAAAAGATCACGGAAAAACAGGAGGCTAACCTTCAGCAGTACCTCGACGGCACGCTCGAGGGCCCTGCGCTTCATCAGTTGAAGCAGGAGCTCGCTGCTTCACCCTCCCTTCGCCTGCGACTCGAAGCGCTGAGGCACGTTCACCAGGTACTTCAACGCAATTCGCTCCAGTCCCCTACAGGCGCTTTTGTGGAACGCGTCATGAAGAATTTGACAAGGAGTGCAGTCTCCAGTATGCCTTCTCCCCGAAACGGGCTAATGCTCCTCGCGGGAGTCATGGTCGCCTCAGGGCTGCTCGCCTTCATGGTGAGCGCAGGCTCCTTCAACAATATTAGCGGTGTCTTCTCGATCGACCAGGTAGAACCTTTGAAGAAGTATGTGACTCCCAGCCTACCCACCATAAGTATCAGCGGCAAGTTGGTCATGAACCTTCTCATTGGGATCAATCTTGTGCTGGCCTTTATCGTACTCGATCGCACCGTGCTTCGTCCCTTTTTCCAGCGGAGGCGAGGACTAAGTGTCTAAGTGCCGTGGTGTTGTGGTGCCGTAGTG
>CAZJWV010000065.1:5922-18071 GCA_964549855.1 uncultured Ohtaekwangia sp.
GTGGTGCCGTAGTGTCGTGGTGTTGTGGTGTTTTGGTGCCACGCTATGAAGCAGTCACCATCATGATTTCTTTCATGGAATAGGCTTGTTCAGTTTCTCCTTCGAGAACAAGTAGCCTGCCAGTCTCGTCTACACCGGAGATCACGCCGGTGAAAGACCGGCCGCCTGCCTCGAAAAGTTGCGGGACTCCCTTTCGATAGAGAAGCGATAGATACTCTTCACCAAGGAGGTCGTGAGCGCCTGATCGGAGCTGCATATACTTCGCTTCAACCCCGGAGGCAATTCGCACAAAGACATCATTCAGTTCAACCGGACTCCCCAGTACCTGGATGAGGGAGCAGGCGTGTGCGAATGGCAATACACGTTGGTTGACGTTGATTCCGATCCCAACAATCGAGGTGGTGAGCTGTGTACCTTGTGACTGATTCTCGATTAATACCCCGCCGAGCTTCCGGTCATCGGTCATGAGGTCGTTTGGCCACTTGAGCTGCACTGAATTGCCTACCCAACGCTGCAGCGCCGAGGCAATCCCCAGGGCTACCGCCATGCTCAACTGGAACTGGTTGCGCATGGCCAGGAACTTAGGGCGAAGAAGCAAGGAGAAGGTCAGGTTTTCGCCACGACCAGACTCCCAACGGTTGCCGCGCTGCCCCCGCCCCTGCGTCTGGTGGTCTGTGATCAATACCGTTCCCTCTGGAAGGTCTCCCTGTTGCAACATGTCGGCAAGCGATGAATTGGTTGAGTGACATTCTGACACGCAAACGAGCTTTTGGCCTGTGAAAAGGGTATCGGCAGGGATTTTATACAAGGGATTTTAGCTAGTTTTGCGTGTTCGACGTAAACCTAAGTTAGTGAATGGCGAAAAGACGGAAGGCTGACCCTTCGGAACGGCTGAGTCAATTGGTAGTGAAGGGGATGCAGGAGAAGAAGGCTTCCAACATTGTAGTCCTCGACCTCCGAAACGTCAAAAACGCAGTTGCTGACTTCTTCGTTATTGGCACCGGAAACTCGGACAAGCAATTGGACGCCATTGCCAGTTCTGTGGGTGACGAGGTTTATAAAGGCTTGAAAGAAACCGCCTGGCATACTGAGGGCAAGAACAATAAAGAGTGGATGCTTCTCGACTATACCAACGTGGTTGCGCATATTTTCCGGAAGGATCTGAGGGCCTTTTACGCCCTGGAAAGACTTTGGGGGGATGCGGAGATCACTGAAATCGACGATTGAACCACTTGCAACTATTGGGCGTTTAAGCCCCAAACTACGTAAAGTATTTCATGGACAAGGATAGAAAAGACAGCTCCAATTTGCCCCCGCGTATGCCGCGGTCTAACTACCAGATCTGGATCATCCTGGGTTTGATTGCCGTTGTCTTCGGGGTAAGCATATTCACGAAAACCGGCTCCATGTCGGACGTGACGCCTACTCGCTTCGAAGACATCGTGCAGAGCCGTGATGTGCTTAAAATTGTGCTGGTCGAAAACGAGAAGGTGGTCGAGATTACCCTGAAGCCCCAAGCCCTCGACAACGCAAAATACCGCAATGAGTTGGAGAAGAACAGCCCCTTCGGCCTGAGTACGAGCGGCCCTCATTATAAAATGAAAATCGGGGACATCAAGGTGTTCGTGGACCAATACAACGACATAACACGAAACATCCCCCGCGAATCAAAAGTCGACATCATTTACGAAGAGCGGAATGACATCGGCACGATGCTCTTCAACTGGGGTTTCCTTTTCCTCCTGCTCTTCGGTTTTTGGATGCTGATGCGCCGCATGACCGGTGGTGGTGGACCTGGAGGGCAGATTTTCAACATCGGGAAGTCCAAGGCCGCGCTCTTCGATGCCGAGAGCAAGGTGAAAATTACATTTGAGGATGCTGCCGGCCTCGACGAAGCGAAAGTCGAGATCATGGAGATCGTCGAATTCCTCAAGAACCCGGGAAAGTTCACAAAGCTCGGGGGCAAGATTCCCAAGGGAGCACTGCTCGTCGGAGCCCCGGGAACTGGCAAGACCCTTCTGGCCAAAGCGGTGGCCGGTGAAGCTGGCGTGCCGTTCTTCTCACTCTCAGGATCCGACTTCGTAGAGATGTTTGTGGGTGTGGGTGCTGCACGCGTTCGCGACCTATTCAAACAGGCCAAAGAAAAGGCACCTTGCATCATATTCATCGACGAGATCGACGCCATCGGCCGTTCGAGAGGACGCGGACAGATCCCCGGTGCCAATGATGAGCGTGAAAACACATTGAACTCCCTGTTGGTGGAAATGGATGGCTTCGCTACAGACAGCGGTGTGATTATCCTTGCCGCCACCAACCGTCCGGATGTACTCGACTCTGCCTTGCTGCGTCCGGGTCGATTCGATCGTCAGATCAGCATCGACAAGCCCGATATCAATGGCCGGGAAGCCATCTTCAAAGTGCACCTCAAACCGATCAAGCTGTCGAAAGAGGTGGACATCAAAAAGCTTGCTGCGCAGACCCCTGGTTTTGCTGGCGCGGAAATCGCCAACGTCTGCAACGAGGCCGCCCTCATCGCTGCGCGGAAGGAGAAGAAAGAAGTTGAAATGAGTGACTTCCAGGACGCCATTGACCGCGTGATCGGGGGTCTCGAAAAGAAGAACAAGCTCATCTCCCCTGAAGAGAAAAAAATTGTCGCTTTCCACGAATCCGGACATGCCGTCGCTGGATGGTACCTCGAACATGCCGATCCGCTCGTCAAGGTGAGCATTGTTCCCCGGGGCATTGCCGCACTCGGCTATGCGCAGTATTTGCCGAAGGAGCAGTTTCTTTACCAAACTGACCAACTCATCGACGAGATGTGCATGGCGTTTGGGGGACGTGTTGCCGAGGATATTGTTTTCAACAAGATCTCCACCGGCGCCCTTAGCGACCTGGAGCGCATTACGAAGATGGCGTACAGCATGGTGACGATGTACGGGATGAACAAGGAGATTGGCCACATGTCTTTCTACGACAGCAAGCAGTCGGAGTATAATTTCCAGAAGCCCGACTCAGATTCGACAGCTGAAAAGATCGACAAGGAGGTGAAAGCCCTCATTGACTTCTGCTACCAGCGCACCAAGAAGCTCCTGAACGACCACCGCGAACAACTGGATATCATTTCGCGCGAGCTGCTGGAAAAGGAAATACTCTTCCAGAACGACCTCGAGCGTCTCATCGGCAAACGGCCCTTCAGCCATCAGACCACGTACGAGAAGTTCACGAAGAACACCAATGGCGCTGTGAAGAGCGAAGGTGAAGTGCCTCCCGCTCCCCCAGCCCCCTCGGCGGAAGCGCCCAAACTGGAAACAGAGCAGTAGCGGAGTACGGAAAACCTAACAAAGAAGGGTGCGCTGTTTAGTGCACCCTTTTTTGTTTTGATATTTCCAATGTGAATGGGTTGGCGTGCAAGTCGGTAAGGAATGCATTCAACGCAGAGGGCGCGAAGGTCAACGCAGAGAGCGCCGGGAGACCCATTGAATTGGATATGACCCGTTAACGAGAAAGGTATGGTTGAAAATGAGGTATCCTCAATTGTTATCAAGGCTGCGATAAAGGTTCATCGTAAACTCGGCCCGGGTCTCTTGGAATCTGCATACCAAGAGTGCTTATACTACGAGCTAATCCAAGCCGGACTGTTGGTGGAAAAGCAAATGGCTTTGCCGCTCATTTACGAGGAAGTAAAAATGGAATGCGGATACAGAGTTGATCTATTTGTCGAAAAGAAGGTGATCGTGGAAATAAAGTCTATGGATGCCATTGCCAGTATTCACGCTTCCCAGGTCTTAACCTATCTAAGACTCTCAGGTTGCCATCTGGGGCTTCTAATCAATTTCAATGTTGTTCTCCTGAAAGATGGCATAAAGCGGATCGTCAACAATCTCCCCGAATAACCAGCGAGCTCTCCGCGTTCTCTGCGTGTATTTCGTTCGCGCGCCCTGCGTTGAATGTATTCCTCCGCGCCTCTCTCCCCCCTCTGCAATCTTTCGTTTAACTTTACGCCCTGAATGCGCACCCAGACCATCTCCCTCCCACCCGGCAAGAAACTGTACTTCGCATCGGACTTCCACCTGGGCGTGCCCACACCGGAAGCCAGTATTGCCCGTGAGAAGCACATTGTGGCCTGGCTGGAGTCGATCCGCAAGGATGCGCATACGATCTACCTCTTGGGCGACATCTTCGATTTTTGGTTTGAATACCGTCACGCAATTCCAAAGGGGTTCATTCGTCTCCAGGGAAAACTTGCGGAGTTGCGGGACGCAGGTATCGAAATCGCGTTCTTCACCGGCAACCACGACATGTGGATGTTCGATTACTTTCCCCGTGAGCTGGGGATTCCCATTCACCGCGAGTCCATCGAACTCCTTGTCGGGGACCAACGACTGGTCATCGGGCATGGCGACGGCCTGGGCTCCGGAGAGACCGGGTACAAGATTCTCAAGAGTTTCTTCAACAGTGCCGTATGCCAATGGCTTTTTGCGCGCATTCACCCCAACCTCGGCATGCGGATTGCACACTACTGGAGCCGGAAGAGCCGCATCAACAACGTGCAACGGGAAGAACAATTCAAGGACGCCGAAAAGGAGTATCTTCTCCTTTGGTGTCGCGAACAGGAGAAGGCGCAGCATCGCGATTACTATATCTTCGGTCACCGGCACCTTGTACTCGACCTGCCGGTGGGTGAAAAAAGTCGGTACCTAAATTTGGGAGAATGGGTTCATGACGAAACCTATGCGGTCTATGACGGCCAGCGCGCCGAGCTCAGGACTTTTGCATCATGAGGTCCTTGTTTACAGTCCCATTCATAATTGTCGTCCTTTGCGCCAAAGCGCAAGCTCCGGTAACGGTAACGCTCAACGAAGACATAATTTGGGCCGGCATTGATCGGCCCGGTGATCTCTTTGTTTTGTTGTCTGGTGGCACGTTGGTGAAGTACGATAAAACAGGCAAGAAAGTCGGCGAGCACCGGTTCCAGCACCCCCCAACGTTGATTGACCCCCTGGATGGTGCTCAGTCATTTTATTATCAACGCAACGGTCATCATTACGGAACCCTCTCGTACGACTTCGAGCGCGTAACCGATAAGGTGCTTGAACCCGCTTTCGCCATTAGTCCGTGGCTGGTGTGTCCTGCATTGAGAGAACTTTGGATTCTCGACTCCGCTGATTTTTCAATCAAGAAGACAACTTCTGCTTCCGCAGCCATCAGCCTCGAAACTACCTTGAAGCACTTGCCGGACAAGAAAATAACCGACTATGCCTCCCTCCGGGAATACCAGAACTACGTCTTCCTCCTCGATCAATCCGCCGGGGTGCACATGTTCAATCCGATTGGCAAGTTTGTCCGGACGCTCGGTGAGAAGGGGATGAATTACTTCAATTTCCTGGGAGAAGAGATGTATTTCATTTCAGGGGGTAAGCTCGTATTCATTAACCTCTACACCGCGGAGCAGCGTATTGAATCGTTGCCGCCAACCAAGGCACAGTTCGTCCTGATGAACGATGATCGAATGTATCTGGTGGAAGGGAGGAAGATTGAGATTGTAGTTCATTAAACGTACCCATGATTCAATCCTTTCTCGCATGGCTCGGAGCATCCACGCGGTGGTTCTTCTTGTCTTTGTATAGGCGGGCAAGAAATCGGCGACCTCCCTCCTATAAGGCCTACCTAAGAGGGCCCATCCTTACAGATCCGATGGACGTAGGGTCGGAAGGATGCGTCAATTCAATTGTTGGTGCAATCGTGCTTGCGGTGATACTCAGCATTCTTGCTGCACTTTATCAGTAACACACTACCCGGTTACAACCCCGTCATACCGAGAGAAGTCGAGGGATGAAGTTTCGACAAACCTCCACCCATGGGCTCGCTCAAGGGGGTCCGATCGACATGTCGACTCGTCATGGTACTTTTAAACTGTAAGATTCCCGTCCGCCATGCCTCGACTTCGCTCGGCATGACGACCGGTCAGTTCTAGAGTCGTGCGCTTCGGCTCCGCTCAGCGCACTCGGCACCCAAAATACCCGAAAGCGAGAATGGATGACAGAAAATCCTGCCTATTTGCCGCTCCCCAAAGATTCTGCTTTCCCATCGTGTTCTCATCCTTATCTTTCCCCAAACCTAAACCCATGAAGTACTTTCTTCTCTGCGGGCTCCTACTCTCCTTGCCCGCCTTCTCTCAAAAGAAGAAAACGCCCAACCCCAAACCCTACGCCGCCACCATTACAGAAGCAGATTTGAAGCGCCAGCTGAATATTGTTGCTGCTGCGGATATGGAGGGACGCGAGACTGCGACGGCCGGTCAACGAAAGGCTGCCGCATACATCGAAAGCCAGTTTCGTGCTTTCGGACTCCTTCCGGGCAACCAGGGAAGTTATCAACAGTTTTACCCGGTGTACCGCGACTCGGCGGCAATAGCGCGAATAGTTATCAACGGAAAGCCACTGACCGTCAACGACGATTATCAGCCCAGTGCAATCTACAGTTCTGAAGGTCACAACTACTTCTCCGAGGTGGTGTATGCGGGCTATGGCATCATCGATTCGCTCTATGACAGCTATGGCAAGACGAGTGTAGCGGGTAAAGCACTCCTGATCGCCGAGGGCGGACCTTCAGGGCTCAAGGGTGGAACCGGCAGATTTTCTTCCACCGGCACGGGGGCCAAGGTGACCCATGCCCGCAACCGGGGCGCAAGTGTCGTGCTGATGGTGGTAAGCGCTTTCCCTCCGAACACAAACACGGGAGGGCGCATGTACTTGAGCCTTTTCCGGGAGACGCAGTACCCTGGCACGTACCTCATCACGGCGAAGACCGCTGACCTGTTGACCAGGGGCCGGTGGAAGACGCTCAGCGATTCCCTGGTTCTTGCCAAGCCAGCGCCACGATCGTTCAAGGCGGAAGTAGAAGTTTCTTTCCAGAAGCAGACACAAACCATGCAAGCCTCCAATGTCATTGGTGTGGTCGAGGGCACAGATAAGAAAGATGAGTACGTGGTGATCACTGCCCACTACGACCACCTCGGCAAGCGAGGCGCGGATATCTACTACGGCGCCGATGACGATGGATCAGGCACGGTAGGTGTGCTGGAAATGGCCGAAGCCTTCGCCAAAGCCAAAGCCGCAGGCAAAGGACCACGCCGAAGCATCCTTTTGATGACGGTGAGCGGTGAAGAGAAAGGGCTGTGGGGATCGAATTACTTTTCACAACATCCAACAGTCAACCCTGAAAAGATTTCCCTCAACTTGAACACCGACATGATCGGTCGTGTGGACACGGAGCGCAAAACTGCGGACACTTTAAACTATGTCTATGTCGTGGGTGACGACAAACTTAGTTCTGAGTCGAAGCCCTTGCTGCAGTCAATCAACAAGCAGTACACACAGATTAGCCTCGACTACAAGTACAACGACCCCAAAGACCCGTACCGGATCTATTTCCGAAGCGACCACTATAACTTCGCCAAGATTGGAGTGCCCATCATCTTCTTCTACGACGGCATGCTAAAGGGCGACTACCACAAGCCTACGGACACCATTGAGAAGATCAACTTCGCGCTCATGGCCAAACGCACGAGGCTGGCCTTCCATGCCGCCTGGGAGGTCGCGAATCGCGAAAACATGATGAAGCGGGACCTCCCCTTGCCGAAGGAGTAGGTCTTCCAAGGTTTACGGCTACTTTCTCAGGTAGAGATCTGACCCGTCAAGCCAGTCCTGCCTGGGCGGCGACCAGGTGTCAATTTCTTCGACATCTCCGATCATGAGCGCCTCGTGGGGAAGGTCCGATGGAATCACCACAACATCTCCCGGACCAAAGTCCATGGTCTTCTCCTTGTTCGCCCCAAACCAGAATCGCATTTTACCGGAAACAACCTGGGTCACTTGCTCGTGGAAGTGGCTATGCAAGGGGACGAGAAACCCATCCTTGAAATTCATTTTCGCGATCATGATCTTCTCGCCGTAGATAATCCTGCGTTTCATAGAGGGATTTACTTCCTCCAACGGTACATCCTTCCAGTTGATGTTCTTGAGCATTGACCTGCAACCTTATCAGCAACAACAGACTACCTCTGCACCACCAGCTTTCTTTGTCGGTTGCGCTTGTTATCCTGGATATTCATGAGGTATATTCCCGGATCCAGGTTGCTCAAGTTGAAGAGCTTTTGCTTGGTGCCTGTTTCAATTATGCCCTGCATCCGGCTCCTTCCAAGAATGTCGATCCATTCAACCTGACAGTCTTGTTCAGCAGCAGAAGAGAGTACAACCATCACCTGGGAACTGGCCGGGTTGGGATAGACACCGAAGCTGTGGTTCGGTTCGGTGACTGGATCCGTATCATCGGTTGCTTTTCGGGGGCAAATGGTACATCCTCCGCCACCGTCACAAGGGGCGAGGTACATTTCAGCATAGACGTAGCAGCCCTGGTAATTGTAGTAAGAGACGGAATAAGTTCCTTCAAAATATGCGATAGCGGAATAAGATGTTGATCCGGTTGACCAATAGTAGCCATATCCGGAACCCGCATAAAGCTCCACAGTACCATCACAAAGAGTTCCGCCCGGTGTGATCGTTCCGACAGATGTTCCTGCTGACACGTTAAATGGATCGGACGCCGTGGAGCAGCCGTTCTTGGTGGCAGTTACAACGTGATTGCCAAACGTAGCAGTAGTGATCTGGTAATTGGTCTGTCCGCCAGGAGACCAGCTGTACTGGTAGTTCTGTGGTTGTAAGTAGTTTTGCGCAGTGAGTTGAACCGTCGAGCCGCCAGGGCAGATGAAGTGTGAGCCCAGGATCGTTGGCTTGTCAGGGTATGGATTGATCGTCAACGAGAACCCAGGGTCGCTTGTTGTATAGCAGCCATATTGATTGTACACTTTGACTGTATATCCCCCTGCAGTTCCAACCGTAATGGATTGTGTTGTTGCGCCGTTGGACCATAAGTATGCATTTGCCGGGGTGCTGGATGCCGTTACCGTTTGACCAACGCACCTGCTGACATTGCCACTGGGCGTTACTATGGGCATAGCAGGATTTGCAACCTTTTGGACGTTTACGGAGGTGTACTGTATGCAATTGTTGACATCAGACACATACACAGAGTATGTTCCAGAGGTTGGTGGTGTAATTGAATAGGAGGTTTGCCCAGTGGACCACAGGAATCCCATGAGATTGCCACCATTGGATTCTGCGCCGATCCATCCTCCTCCGCACAAATAGGTGCCGCCCAATAGTCCTGAAATGCTTGCGCTGGTTCCTGAGCATGGGTCCTCCAGGATGGTTATGTCGTAAGCAATTCCATCCGGCTGATAAAATCCAGAGGTAACCGTGCCTACTGTATACATGCTCAATACAACGTTAGAATAATTTGCTGTCGGGATGAAGATACCCCTGTAAGCGTGGCCGCCTTCCTGTGGGATTGTCGAAAGTGATTTGCTTACAATACTTACCAAGTCAATGAATCCATTGGAGAATCCATTGCTCGCATAAACTTTAAGAGCTCCCCCTGGGCTTTCGATGACTGTCGCATGGACGATGATTAGGTATTTATGTCCAGCCTTGAATGAATAGGATCGATAGGTGAACGCTTCCTGGTAGGTGGCGGGATTACTCGCCAGGTAACCGGAATTAAAAAAACTCTCACTATATCCGCAGTTAAATACTCCAGTCTGATCCTCCCAGACAACTGTTGCCCCAGTGGTTTGCTTAAGCTTGCCGGTCCAAAGTGAGCAGTTGTCAAAGCCATCCACAAGGTTCTGTGCAGAAGTCGCGGATGCGACTGTCATGCAAACAAACAGGATTACGTTCCGCATACAAGAGTAGGTTTTTGGTCTAATGAATTTAGCCAGAAAATCAAATGCCTCCAAGTACGAACAACCAAAGTATACGATTCCAGAGCAAATGGACTCGAAGCCTTTGGTTTCTAAGGACATGGCAGAATCTAGCTCACCGATAACCCCTCACATAAACCGTTCGGTTTGTAGACGGCAGCCCCCCAACCATAGACTCCCTGTAAGTCTCCACCACCAGCGTTGGCTCCCAAGGTGTGCTGGACGCGCCCTGAAGCCAAAGGGTCTGGGTGACTTTGCATTCCAACCACTCGCCACTCAAAGGATGCTGGTACGGGTACATGGTGGTGATCACCAGGCGATTCTCCTGCCAGGCTGACGTCGAAACAGTTGGCTTGCCTGTGCGGCCCATGCTAATGGAATTTTCACTGGCTGAACCGTTCAATGCATAACGATACTTTATGAGAGGTTGGATTTCCCGGGGCCCAAAAACCACTCGTTCCACCTCAAGCAGGTCGGCCCGCTGGATAATGGAGATTTTGTTGCCCCACCCGCTTCCAAGGGCAGGTACCGGCAACGCATCAACTCGACCAATAGCATTCCGGATTTGCAACACGGTGGTTGACCATGCGCCGGTGAAGTCAGGCTTCTCCAAGGCAGTCGAACGAGCCGATAAAGCGGCACGGTCGGTTCGTGAGTACACTTGCACCTTAACTCCAGTGGCAGGTGCCGGAGTGTAAGGGTCCGCAGCGTCAACCGGCACACGCGGATACGTCTCCAACGACTTCTCGAAATCACTCACCACCTTATCCATAATGCCGACGACCCAGGGTTGATAGTCTTTCACATCAATCTCCTCGGCGGGATCTGCCCGCAAATCAAAAAGACGAACCTGGTTGTCAGGCTCCGGATCCGGAAGTTCTGTTCTGAAATCGTACCAAAGCTTCCAATCATGCCATTTCACCGCCATCACACGCCCCTGGGATTCCATGAAAATCGCACTCTCCCTGTTGGAGCGCTTCTGCTTACCCTCCAGGAAAGGCAGTTGGTTGACGCCGTCGATGGCCCGGTCTGTCGGTACCATGGAAGGGGCACCTGCCGCTGCCGCCAGTGTGGGAAACAAATCCATCTCGTGAATCATCTCGTTCGAAACCTGCCCCGCAGGAATTCGCCCTGGCCAGCGAATCACACAAGGCGTGCGAATGCCTCCTTCCATGGCTGAGTTATAGTAGCCGCGCCAGGGTCCTGCCGTCCCACGCCATGGGCGGCGAAGCTCTGCGCCATTGTCGCTGCACCAGATCACGAGGGTGTTCTTCTCAATGCCGAGTTGTTCCAGGGCGGTAAGTATCATTCCGACGTTGTAATCCACATCCGCCATGGCATCGCCAATGTCCCCTGCCCCGGTCTTACCGTGCTGGTCAGGATGCGCAAGGGTCGGAAAATGAAGTTGGGTCATTGGATAGTAGAGAAAGAACGGCGTTCCCTTCTTGCTGTTCTCTTTCATAAACGCAACACCCCGCTCCGCTGCCTCGCGGTCAATCGTCCTTCGAGCCGGGACATCAAACGGTTTGACTTTCTTAGAAGTCGCACCAGCAGCACCTTCCCACACATATGGAACCGGTTCTACCTTGGGATCGAATCCTTCGAAGGTGGTAAACTGGGATACGTGACTTGTGCCTGGGATACCGTACCACTGGTCGAACCCCTGTTGCCCGGGTTCTCGCTTCCCTTGCCAGTTAGAACCTCCCACGTCATACTTGCCGAAGAGTGCGGTGGCGTAGCCGGCCGATTTCATTCCTTCGGCGATGGTTGTCTCCCACAGGGTCATCCCTGAAGTATAGTTCGTGCAAGCCCGTGGAGCATAGCGTGCCGTAAGCAACGCAATGCGCGAGGGAACACATGAATACTCAACGTTGAAATTGGTTAGCCTGATTCCTTCCCGGCCGATCCGGTCAATGTTTGGCGTAGGAACTCCGCGTACACTGCCATATGAACTGACCTCTCCAACGCCCAAGTTGTCGGCGAAGATGAGGACAATGTTGGGCTTGCGTTGTGCTTCCAAAGGAATTGTCGGAAGTGCGAACAGGATGATGCAGCCTAGCTTGCACAATGCATTTCTTTTCATGGGTCGGGTAGGAATTGGTAGTGACAAGATAAGCTTGCGGACGGAAATTTCGGTACGTAAAAACAGGAAGTGCTCCTTTAAAATTAATCAGTAACTTCCATTCACATCCTGATTATTTCAAACCCGACGCATGAAAAGAGTATTTGGTTTTCTTCTGCTGCCCCTTCTCGCGCTTGCAAGTTCTTGTCAACCCAAGTCACCGGCAGAGACCGCGGATGGGCATCCGGCATGGATCATGCAAGGCAA
>CAZJWV010000066.1:0-18071 GCA_964549855.1 uncultured Ohtaekwangia sp.
TTCTGAGCTCACCGAACGGAAGAATCGCCGGGTCTGACCACTCGCCTTTCGCCCAATTGGCTACGAGCATGTGATCGGAGATATATTTTCCGAACTCTAAGTTGTTAAAGTCCGTCTCCGGTATCCTCGAGTGCGTGGTTTTCTGAATCGAAAGGGTTGGCGCTGTGGTCATGGCGTCAAATTTTTTGTAAGGTAAAGATAATTTCATTGATCTTGACGAGGTGATGATCGTCGTGCTCAGCGTCAAACCAGGCGAGATCTACCGGTGTCATCATCACTTTGAGACGAGGGTGAAGTGAGGAGCGCAGCAACCCGGATTCCGGTACAGCTTTGTATGCATCCAGGTTCGCGTGGCGTTTCTCACGAAATAGTTCAAGCACGCGCGCAATAGGCCATGGGTTGTAGTCTTGGGGCTCGAACACTGCCGGCGACATTTCGGGTACACCGTCGAGCATTTCACGAATGCGGCGGTTAGCGACGACATCAACTTCAGAAAGATGACCGATGTGTTGTTTCACAGACCATTTTCCATCGGGCTTCGCCGAAAGCACGGAGTCTGGCACGCCGTTGACCTTTTTCTCAATGCGTGCAAGCGTACCGTCGAGGCGCTCGAGGTAGAAGGGAAGCATCTCCTTCGGGAGTCCGAAGCTCATTTTTCGATCAAACCACTTCAACGTATTCATAGGAGTTGGTTTTCAAGTGGAAGGTTTGAGAAATCCGCCGTCGACAATAAAAAGTTTGGCCCCGGCGGTGGTGGAGCTGCGGTGTGAACTGGCTCCGTCGGTTACTTGATACGACATGCCCGCTTTCAGCTTAACAGATTTTCCGTCGGCCAATTCGGTATCGAGCTCCCCCTCAAGGCAAAGGAGTACGTGGCCCAGTTCACACCAGTGATTGGCGCGATAACCAGGTGAGTACTCTACGAACCGAACCCGGAGATCGCCGTATTGCCGCGTGCGCCATAGTGCAAAGCCGGTTTCCCCCTCATGTCGCTCAGGGGGCAGGTCTTTCCAGTCGGTGGTTTCGAACGGGATCGTGGGCATGACGATCTAGTCTCGCGAAAACTGGGCGCGAAGGAAACTGCGGATTTGGTACCCGCGATTCACCACGTAGATCCCGGCAAGAGTAATGAGAATGCCTATGGCGATGCGGACATTCAATCGTTCGCCCAACATCAATGCACCCAGGACGACCGCAACAATGGGATTGATATAGGCATACAAGGATACCAATGTCATCGGCAGATTCTTGATCGCGTAAGAGAAGCTCACATACGCAGCGATCGAGCCAAAGAGGATAAGGTAGCCAAGTGCGAATAACACATCACTCGAGGGATTCAACGTAGTGTAGTCGTCAAAGATCAGGCTCATGGGGATGAGGAAAATCCCACCAAAGAGCATCTGGAGCCCTGCGGCAAGGAAAGCATCGGTTGCCTGCGTCTTGCGCTTGACCCATACGGTGCCGATCGCCCAACAGATATTTCCGAGGAACGTGGTTACAATGCCCAGGGTGTAGCGCGGCTCTGAAAAATCCGCGACGTTCTCACCGAATATGATCATGATTCCAAATAGCCCGATAAACAATCCAATCACTGAGGGCAGGCTTGGCTGATCGTCAGAGGCGATGGCGAAGTTGATCAGCATGACCCAGATGGGCATGACGGAACAAATAATGGCGGCCAAGCCGCTCGATACGTACATCTCCGACCAGCCAACAACGCCGACACCAAGGGTACACAGCAGCAGGCCACTGATGGCTTGCTGGAAGAGCACCTTCCTCGAGGGAAGCTCCAGCTTGCCGAAAATCCAAACGATCAGTAACAACATGGGCCCGGCAATCAGAAACCGGATGCTGGAAAACAGGAAAGCAGGGAACTGTGTTACGCCGACCCTCAACGCCAGGTACGTGGTGCCCCAGATGATGCAGAGGGCGCCCAAGGCGACGTAGGCGAGGAGGCTGGGCCTTGAATTCATAGCATTCATTGCAAGTTCGGGATATTTTTGAAGCGAAGGGGTTCTTTGATTGACACTACGGCAGGATGGTGTATCGCAAGGCTATCAGGACACCACAAACGATGATGCCAACAAGGACAACGAGTTTTCGTCTCATGCTGTTCCAAAGCGGGTTCATAAAGTCAAGGTTTTGCATAGCTTATTCCAAGGGTTAGAAAGACTCCACTGGCCTGGGTGGTCGGTTGTTCCTCCGACCCGTACGCCATCCACAAGCCCGTCATGCCTGCCTGCATCGACCAACGAGGAAGTAATTTCAGCCGGCTGTAGAATACACTCAGTCCGGCCGAGACATACTCATTCTGGTCGAATACTTTGTTGTTATGCCAACCAAAAGCGGTGACATCGAGGTGACCGTTCGAGTAAAGCACCCTTAGCCGGTTCACCCAATCACAAAGCTCGGGCTCGAGCAGGAGGTTGCCTGCCAGGGCCGTGTGCTCAAGTGTGAAGTGGGCATTTAGCTTGTAAGCTGATGTGACAATGACAACGGCGTCAGATCCGTGATCGGCGACCGTTTCGAACTGTTCAAGGATGACACCCACGTGCGGAGTCACCGTAAACCGATTGCCAAAGTGAAAGACGTGATTGACGGCCGCCAGGCTGAAGTTGATTGGCGTGTGGCTATCCCGAAGGTCTGCAGCTTTGAAGAGGACCAATCCCCATGTACGGCGGGTGTAGTTCAATTGCAAGTCAACCACGGTGTTGTTTGTAACCAGGCGACCACCGTATGAAAAGAGACCCATGTTGTGCACCCGGGTAGTAACCCTAACGGAGGAAGCCGGAGCCACAACCGAGTCTCTTGGCGATGCCATGGTCGCCGCAGCAACCACCAGGACCATCCCGATAGCTATCGGGATCAGGAGTAGTAATCGTGTTTTCATGCGAACTTTTTTGTTCCACAAAACTCTTCTGTCTCGTTTCCCCGCTCAACCCGGTTCTTGTGATTCTGCGTGGGATAACTGAAACAATTTTCTACATTTGAACGTGTACTAAACAGTTTCAGTTTTTTGTATTTTGACCATATCAGTTCAAAACAAATACAATGCGGTTCACCGGGGGTCGAGGCAAATTTTCTGTGGTAGTACCCGGGGCCGTTCCGCAGAAAATAGCACGGTGTCCTAATCAGGTCTAAAAAAATAATCATGAGAACACAGCAACTAGCGCCCGATCACCTCTACCAGGAAGTAGCTGACCGAATCGAACAGCTCATTGAGAAGCGGGCCCTAAAAGTGGGGGACAAGCTTTTGTCCGTTCGCTCCCTCAGCAAGGAGCAGGGAATCAGCCTAAGCACTGCCTTCCAGGCGTATTACCACCTCGAAAGCAAGGGGCTTGTCGAGGCGCGGCCCCAATCCGGGTACTACGTGAAGTTTTCGCCCTCACATACCCTGGAGGTGCCGCAGTGCTGCGACCCGTGCGAGAAGGCGATGCCCGTTACCATCGATGAGATGATCAGCAGCGTTTACAAAGACCTTCGTTCTGATAAGCTCATCAATTTTTCTATGGGAGCACCATCTCCCCAACTGCTGCCGAAGGCCAAGCTGAATAAGGCAGTGGTCCAGGCGCTTCGCGAGTCGAACGACAGCTGCCTCAATTATGAGCATGTACAGGGCAATCCCGAATTACGCAAGCAGATCGCCATCCAGTCGTTCAACTGGGGCGGCAAGCTTGGTGAAGAGGACATTGTGGTTACTGCCGGATGTATGGAAGCCCTATCCCTGACCCTCAAGGCCATCACGCATCCTGGCGATGCAGTAGCCATCGAGAGCCCCACCTACTTCGGTATTTTCCAGGTGATGGAGAGCCTCGGTTTGAAAGTAGTCGAAATCCCTACTGACCCGGTAACGGGGATTGACCTCGAACAATTGGAGCGGGCCATCAAGAGATTCTCCGTCAAAGCGTGCGTTTTCGTCTGCAATTTCAACAACCCGATGGGCAGTTGCCTTCCCGACGAAAAGAAGAAGCAGCTGGTTGAGCTGATTACCCGCAAGAACATACCTCTCATCGAGGACGACATCTACGGTGAACTTTACTTTGGCAAGTCCAGGCCTCGCACTTGTAAAGTTTTCGACACCGAAGGCCTTGTTATCCAGTGCGGTTCGTTCTCGAAGTCACTGGCCCCAGGCTACCGGATCGGTTGGATTATCCCCGGGCGCTACAAAGAGAGCATTATTCGGCTCAAGAGAATGAACAACGTTTCCACCAACACGCTCGCTCAATCGGCCATCGCGCTGTTCCTGAAAAACGGGCGATACGAATTGCACCTGCGGCATCTCCGTAAGGCGCTGCACACACAGAGTCTTCGCTACATCGAAGCTATTTCCCGCTACTTCCCGGAAGACACCCGGTTGACCCGCCCCCAGGGTGGCTTTGCCCTTTGGCTGGAGTTGGATCGCAGCATCGATACGTATCAACTGCACAAGAAAGCACTCAAGCACGGCATTGGGATTGCCCCAGGACAGATTTTCTCCTCCCAGGGAAAATTCAAGAATTGCTTCCGCATAAGTTTCGGACTGCCCTGGAGCACCAAGGTGGATCAAGGCCTTCGCACGCTCGGAGAACTTGCGCGGAAGATGTGAATACTGGCCCCTGATCCCTGGCCCCTGATCCCTGGCCCCTGATCTCTGGCCCCTGCTCTCTGGCCCCGGCTCCCTGGCCCCTGGTCCCTTCTTGCCAGATTGATGAAACCCGGCAATCCTTGAATCAGGATAAACTTTATGATCCGTCACGGGGTTGTATATTTACTTTCACCAAAAAACAACACGCATTATGGCCTTTACCTTGCCCCCACTTCCCTACGCCCCCGCTGCGTTGGAACCGCATATCGATAGTCGCACCATGGAAATACACCACGGCAAGCACCACAACGCTTACGTGACGAACCTGAATAACGCCATCGCCGGCAAACCGGAGGAAAGCCTTAGCATAGAAGAGATTTGCAAGAACATCTCCAAGTATGCCGCCCCGGTGCGCAACAATGGCGGCGGACATTACAATCACAGCCTGTTCTGGACCATCATGGGTCCCGGTGCCGGAGGAGCACCCACGGGCGCAATAGCTGACGCCATCAACGCCGCATTCGGCAATTTCGACGAATTCAAAACCAAGTTTGCCGCTGCAGGCGTGGGCCGCTTCGGATCCGGCTGGGCATGGCTGATCAAGGATGGTTCCGGTAAGCTGGCGATCACCTCAACTCCAAACCAGGATAACCCCCTCATGGATGTTGCAGAAACCAAGGGAACGCCCGTGCTCGGTCTTGACGTGTGGGAACATGCCTACTACCTGAACTACCAGAACCGCCGGCCCGACTACATAGCCGCGTGGTGGAATGTGGTGAATTGGAACGAGGTAGCGAAGCGTTTTTCGAAGTAGCTTACTGGACCGCTGAACCCTATTGATTTAAGCCTAGAACTTCAATCAATAAGAAGCGGAGCTTTTACGCACACCGCTTTGCCCGATGTGGTAACGCCTTCAACCACCACAACATACTGTCCTGGAGGTCCCAAAATTCTGAGTGGAATGATGTGACTGCCGGATGACTCGGCGACTTTGATCCTGGAATTCCAATAAATCGTCCCTGTATTTGGGCGCATTGAATTTGAACCAACTTGTGTTGGGTCCGGATAAGGCGATTGCTTGACATAGCCAGGGATCCGGACGGTTTCAATGCCAAAGGGGCTACTATTGCCTCTCTTGGTTGTATAGGCCTTAGTGAAAATGGCGATGACTCCATTTCGCCCGGCCTCTCCATACAAGTTGTTCAGCCGCTTCGTGACCTCTACGCGTTCAACGCTGGTCATATCAATCAGCTTCAGGCGGTCCCCTGAGGTCTCTCCAGTATCCCCTCCTTCTGGCCCGGATCCTCCCATGGGGACGCCATCAATGATGATGAGCGGCTCGGTGCTCAACACGATACTCGAACTTGCACTTCGCAGTGCTACCTTGAAATGAGTTCCTTTGCCATCGTCTGTTCGAATAAGGTAGTAGCCAGGTATCTTTCCCTGGAGCGCAACAGCGAGATCGGTGGTCCCACTGGTCATCAATGACTCTGCTTTGATTACATCGTCGGGCTTTCCGAAGATTCTTTCCTGGATTTCCGGAACAGTTACGGCGACACGGTGGGCACTAACCTCCACAGGTTTCAATAGTATGCTATTGCTGTCGATGGCAACCTCATTGATTTCTGCCGGCCGGGTTTGAACCTCCTGCTCGGCAGGCCAGGTTACGATGGGTGGGGGATCATATCCAATTAACTTAATCTTGCCCACGCGTTTGCCCTTTTTGTCAAGTCCTTGGATTACCAGGTCCAGGCTGTCTTCGAATTCAAGTCCTTTTATACTGAAGAGTCCGTCTGCGTCGGACTGGGTCGGGATTGCAGCTTTTGATTGGAGGGCCATTACCATCATCGCAGTCTCGAGTGGTGCACCCTTATCATTTGTGAGAGTGCCACTCAAGGTCATCCCGACGTCCATCTTGTATGGATATGTTCCTGGGGGCGTTGGAAACGTGCCTGCATCCTGAGTGAGAGGGGCAGCGAACTCATTGCGAACGATCGCCACGGAAAGCGTGGCTCCAAGCGGCTCTTCATACCTATCCTTTATGCACAAAGTCAAATGGGCAGTATCGCCAGATTTGTAAGAAGACTTCGACAGGACAATCGATAGCAAAGAGTCCCGTGCAGTCTGTTGCGAAGCAAGGACTGGCCATTCTTTTGTCGAAAGAACCGGAACCAGTTTTTGGAAGATCTGAGTGTCGCCAAAATTCCTCATCCATGTGGTATATGCGCGCAATAGGTACCCGCCCTTGGGCATTGTCTTGGGCAATGTAAGGTGACCCGCGGCAGCACCGCTATCGATCTTAAGCATTCGCGTAGTGATGCGGTCATTTGATTTGTCATAGAGATCAACATAAAGCACCCTGCTCATAGTGTCCACAAGAGTGCGCTCACTATATCGCATGTATGCCTTGATCCAGATGGTTTCTCCGGGGTAATAGAACTGCTTGTCTGTTTGCAAATGCACCGCCTCAGCCACAGGCGCGATGAATGGCTTTGGTGGTTGCCGTGTACCTCCGGTCGTCGGATCATAATCCACAGGAAGTAATTCACTGATCCGGTCTTGGCTCATTTCCCCGGAAAAAGAGATCCCGGATTTTTCCAGCGGCAATCCATAACTGTTAACCCGGATGTTCTCCTGGCTGGTTTCAATCCATGAAACCTGGTAATTGATGTCGGAATAGTATTGTCGCTTTGGGTACTCCTTTGTGTAATGCACCTCAGTATTCCCGACGACGGAATAAAAAAACTCACCGGGAAACGGAGAGGGTGTGAGTAAGGAAGATCCGTCTATTTCCTTTACTACCGGCCCCAAACCTGCGTAGAAGGAACTCGACTTGCGGCTTGCACGGTTTCCGCCCCGTTCAAGAAAAATACGGAATCCTTCTTGTGAGGTACGCCCGCTAATCAATGACCTGAAGAAATGCTGATATGATCCTTCGTAGGCAAGCTGGCGATTCCTTTTCCAGTCACGCACCCGCTGACTGTCCGGCAACTCACTGAAGTGGGAGAAGCCGACAATCTCAAACGTTTCACCCTTGCCCTTGAATTGTTGAAGGTGAAATCGAATGTAATAGCCAAGGTAGCTATTAAAGATCTCGAGCGGCTCGTGGGCCTTGGCCAGCAGCGCACCCGAACCTCCATCGTAGCTAAAGTCCAGTACCCAGGGGTTTACGATCTTGCAGGTCTCGAGGATTCGGGGAGGTCCAAGGAAAATCCGTTCGAATTTCTTAAAATCCTTGTTCCATTGCTTATCTATTTCCGAGGACACGCTGATCTCGGTAAGCGCCACGATATCGGGAGCTAGCGAAATGATGGCTTTCGTCGTGTGACCGTCAGAAACATTGAACGTCAACACTTTCCTATGATACCCAACCATCGAGACGACAAAGGTCACCTGGCCAGGCTCCAGGTTGGAGATCTCAAAAACGCCATCTCCCGCCGTGATGCCCCCGCTGGTTGAGTTGTCAATAAACACATGGGCGTATTCCAGAGGCTTGTTCGTTACGGAATCAACAACAGTCCCTGCAACTGTCCCGGTTTGGGCGCAGATGGATGCAGTGCTAAAGACAAAACTGCACAGCGCAAAAATTCGGGTAATGGCTGATAGGGTCATTTTACCTTGTGCAAAGAACAGCTTTTGCCTCTAGCCTAACAGCAGCCAAATCTCGGTATTTTCTTGATCTAACCCACGCAGGAACCTGCCAAGAGGAAAGGCAACGGGTCTACTTTGCTTTGATCAATTCCTGTAATGCCAGGTATTCGTCCCGCAACCGCGCAGCCTCCATGAACTCCAATTCTCGTGCTGCCTTCTCCATTGATTTCCTCGTGTCGTCTGCCAGCCGGATTAAATCATCCTTACCCATAAAGGCAACGACCGGGTCAGCTGCCAACGATTTCTCATCCGGCTCGACATAGAACTTCTTGGGAGACTTTTTCCAATCGGCAACAGTGGTCTGGCTGAGGATGGAGTCTTTTGAACGGATAATGGTCTGCGGGGTAATGCCGTTGGCCAGGTTGTAGTCAAATTGAATCTTGCGACGACGGTCTGTCTCATCAATGGCCTGTTGCATGGATTCGGTCACCTTGTCGGCGTACATAATCACGCGACCGTTGACATTTCGTGCGGCACGACCAATGGTTTGCACCAATGATCGCTGGTTGCGGAGAAATCCTTCTTTATCGGCATCGAGGATGGCAACCAGGGATACCTCGGGAAGGTCGAGGCCTTCGCGCAACAAATTAACGCCCACCAGCACATCAAAAACCCCCAGCCGAAGCTCCCGGAGAATCTCCACCCGGTCCAGGGTGGTCACCTCGGAGTGAATGTATCGACACTTGACGCCGGCCCGTTCCATGAACTTCGTCAACTCCTCGGCCATCCTCTTGGTGAGCGTCGTAACGAGAACGCGTTCTTTCTTCTTTACCTGTTCGTCAATTTCATCCAGCAGGTCGTCAATCTGGTTCTTGCTGGGGCGTACGTTAATTGACGGGTCGAGCAGGCCCGTGGGACGAATCAGTTGCTCCACTACCACTCCTTCTGACTTCCGGAGCTCATATTCACTGGGGGTTGCGCTGACATAGACGGTCTGGTTGAGGATCGCTTCAAATTCGTTGAACGTCAAAGGCCGGTTGTCAAGGGCAGCGGGGAGGCGGAAGCCGTAATCGACCAGGTTCACCTTGCGCGAACGGTCGCCACCCCACATGGCGCGCACCTGCGGTATGGTTACGTGGCTTTCGTCTATGATCATCAGGTAGTCGTCGGGGAAATAGTCGAGGAGGCAGAAGGGGCGGTCGCCAGCCTTACGCCGGTCGAAGTAGCGGGAATAGTTCTCGATGCCGCTGCAGTAGCCAAGTTCGCGCATCATTTCCAGGTCAAACTCCGTGCGTTCCTTAAGGCGCTTCGCTTCCAGGTGACGCTTCTCCTGTTCGAACATCTGCACCTGGAGCATAAGGTCGTCCTGGATCTCGTGGATGGCCAGGTTCAGCGCCTCCTTACCGGTCACAAACAGGTTGGCAGGGAAGATCGTAACCGTGGTTTCGTCTGAAATGCGCTTGCCGGTTTTGGGATCGATGCGCTGCAGCGATTCGATTTCGTCGCCGAAGAAATAGACACGGATGGCGTAGTCGGCGTAGGCGAGGTAGATGTCGACGGTATCTCCCTTGACGCGGAAAGTGGCCCGCTTGAAGTCGACTTCCGTGCGGCTGTAGAGAATGTCCACCAATGAGAAGAGCAGCCTGTTGCGGGCGATCACCTCACCTACCTTGAGCACAATTCGGTTGTTCCCGAAGTCCTCAGGATTTCCCATGCCATAGATGCAGGAGACGCTGGCCACCACGATTACGTCGCGGCGCCCCGTGAGCAGGGCGGAGGACGAACTCAAGCGTAGCTTCTCAATTTCATCGTTGATGGAGAGGTCCTTCTCGATATAAAGGTTCGAGGAAGGAATATAGGCTTCGGGTTGATAGTAGTCGTAGTAGGAGATGAAGTACTCGACGGCGTTGTTAGGGAAGAAATTCTTGAATTCACCATATAGCTGTGCCGCCAGTGTCTTGTTGTGGCTCAACACCAGTGTAGGCCGGTTCACCCTGGCGATGACGTTGGCCATCGTAAAAGTTTTCCCCGAGCCCGTGACTCCAAGCAGCGTTTGGTGCGCTTCGCCCTCGTTGAGCCCCGTCACCAATTTCTCTATGGCTTGGGGTTGGTCGCCCGTAGGGGAGTACTCACTTGTTAGTTCGAAATTCACGGAACAACTTTTCTTAAAATCAAAGGTACAGGTAGGATTGACAACCCTGTGTCAGGAGGGGTTAGGTTTCAGGTTCAAAGTTTAAGGTTCAAGGTTTCAGGTTCAAAGTTTAAGGTTCAAGGTTTCAGGTTCAAGGTTCAGAAGCTATCTGATAAACTTGGTTCCTTTGAATTCGGTTCGCTTAAGGTAGGCAATCAGGCTTGACAATTGCCTGCTTATGGTAATGACCTTTGTCCTGAGATTGTTGAACTGGTCCGGTGTGATATGTCCACGGTCCAGTGCGACATAAAAATCAGAGCGGGCTTCCCCTGCGGAGCCTTTAGATACTGACAAGAATTGACCAAACTCTCTGTTCCCATTCCTTTCGAAACCCTCTGCGATGTTCCTCATGATGGAGGCCAGCGAATCATTGATCTGGTCCCTCAGTTTGAAGTCATTACGAAACGTTCCTTGCAGCGTCAGTTTGTAAATTTCTGCAGCCAGTTTCCTGGCATTCTGCCAGACCTCCAATTCCTCAAAAGAGCCAACTGTTGCCATGCCACCAAACTAGCAGCATGAAACCTTTAACCTTAAGTTAAGAATTGACGGTTTTCCTGATCTTTTCTATTTAGATCAAAAAACCCGTAAACCTGACAACCTTGAATCTTAAACTTTGAACTTTGAACCTTAGACCTGGAACTCCCTATCGGTTCCAAATCTTCCACGACTTCTCGGCCTGCACGTGTAACATCTCCAGACCATTTTTGATCGTACACCCATGCATCTCGGCCTTTTGCAGGAAAAGGGTTCGTGCGGGATTATAGATGAGGTCGTAGACGTAGTGTTTCGCACCGAGCGACTCGTAGTCAATGGGCGGACAGGCGTTTGTATCCGGGCTCATCCCGAGCGGGGTGGTGTTAACGATCAGGTTGAACGATTTGAACACTTTCGTCTTTTCTCCCAAGTCAGCGTACATATAATCACCTTGCCCTTTCTCCCGTGAAACACGCTTGAACGGGATACTCATTTTTTGCAGGGCCACCTGTACCGCCTTCGCTGAGCCACCGGTGCCCAGGATCAGGGCTTGAGAGCCAGCGGGGTTAGGAAACCACTTCTGCAGCGTTTCGAAAAATGCGTCGCTGTCCGTATTGTAGCCGGCTAGTTCTGAGCCCTTGATGCGGATCACATTCACGGCACCAATGGTTTTCGCATCCGGACTGATACTCGTCAGGTATTTCATTACCTGTTCCTTGTAAGGGATGGTAACGTTGAGGCCGACGAGCTCCGGCACGTCCTTAAGAAGCCCGGGGAGGGCGTCGACCGTGGGAAGCGGATACAGATCGTAGTGATAATCGCGCAATCCTTCCTGGAAGAACTTCTCGTCGAAGTAGGCCTTTGAGAAGGAGTGGCTCACTACTGAACCGATCAGACCGAATCGTTTTTCCATAGTCAGGGTTTGGTGCGCAAGTATGCGGCAGTTTTTTCAAGTGCAACCACCAGGAATACCCCGGCGGCGGCAAAAAGGATGGCATAAAGCAACTGGGGGTCGTTGCCGGTCACCTCAAGGTAGTGGTCAGGCATCACACTTTTGTCGAAGGCGGGGACTTTCATGCCCGCGCTGTCGATGCGCCACGCGACAACCTCTTTCCAGGGCCACACTTTGTTCAGCGACCCAATCATGAAGCCAGCCAGGAGGGCCAGCGAGGGGAAGCGGTAGTGGTGCAAGATCCAGCTTAGCACGTGGGAAAAGCTCACCAGGCCGATCACACAACCCAGGGCGAATACAATAATCACCGGAAAGTTGAAATCGATGAGCGCGTTGATCATGAACTCGTACTTTCCGATGAGTAACAAAACAAAAGCGCCGGAGATTCCCGGGAGAATCATCGCGCAGATGGCAAGGGCCCCACAGAAGAAGATAAAGAAGAGGTTGGTCGGCGTCTCCGTAGGTGAAAGCACAGTGATGGCGTAGGCAATGCCGATACCCACGATGAACGACACTACGGTGACGGGTTTCCACTCTTTTATGTCCCGAAGGATCAGGGGAGAGGAAACGAGGATGAGGCCAAAGAAGAAAGACCAAATGGCGATCGGATGGTGTTCGAGCAAATAGGTCATCAGGCGTGCCAACGACAGGAGGCTCGTGAGTATGCCGGCAAGCAATGTTATTAAGAAAGTGGCGTTGACACGTTTCCAGGCTTCACCGATACGGAGTGTGACGACCAATCTAAGCGCTTCGAGGTCAATGGACTTTAACGAGTCGATGAGTTCCTCGTAGATGCCGGTAATAAAGGCGATGGTGCCACCCGAGACGCCCGGGATAACGTCGGCGCCGCCCATGCTCACGCCCTTCGCGTACAGCAACAGATAGTCTTTGGGTCTTCTCATCAGCAAATTGTCGCGGCTCCGATGTACCCGGTGTCAGTCGTTTTCGAACGCGGGGGTCGAATTGTCACGCTTGCGGTGAAGTCCGAGAAAATGCAGGAACGTGTCGCCGCGAAGGCCGAGGCGGATGGTTTCCAGGGGAATCACTTCTTCAGGAGCAATGTTGCCGAGGTTGACGTTGGCGCCGAGCAACTTGATGAACCAGACTTGCTGCGCTTTTTGCGGTGCTTCCCAGATGATCTTTTCGGAAGGAATCTTTGTCAGGATCTCCTGTACGAGGCCTGAACGGACTTCGCCGGTGCCCCGGAACAGACCCACATTTCCACCCTCACGGGCTTCCCCGATTACCTTCCAGGCGCCGGCCTCCAGTTCTTTCTGCATGAGCTCAATCCACTTGTAGGGTGGAATGATCTTGTCGGCGTCTTTGGAGCCGACTTCCGAAAGCACAATACGGTCCTTAATCAGGGTGCGGATATACTCACACTTCTTGTCGTGGTCAAGGTCGATTGAGCCATCCGAAACCTCGGCGTAAGCAACGTTGTAGGTGTCGAGCAAACGGCGATAGTCTTCGAACTGGTCGCGGATGATGAATGCTTCAAACAGGGTACCTCCAAAATAGCAGGGCACACCTGCATCGCTGTACACTTTGATTTTCTCTTTGAGTTTCGGCGTTGCGTAAGAGGTGGCCCAGCCCAACTTCACAATGTCTACATGATCGGCTGCGACGGCCATGAAATCCTCCGCTTGCCGGAGGCTCAGGCCTTTGTCCATCGCCATGGTAAAACCATTCTGCCTGGGCTTGGTGGTTCGCTCAGGCAGGTTCTTTAAGGTATAGTTCATGAAGGATTGTCTTTACGGAATTGATCGATGATTTTGAAGAGGGCTTTCTGCGTCTCCGGTTTCTGGAAGAAATCGAAGAGGACGGTGTGGCCTTCGAAATTCAAAAGTAGCGCATTTTCAAGATAGCTGAACGCTTCCTTGAATTTGCCTGCCTCGATAAGGTAAATGGCGATGCGGTAAAAGAACTCCGACTCATTGGGAAGTTCGGCCAGCCCGCTGAGCATCACTTCGACGGCCTTGTCGTATTCGCCACGGTCATAATAAATAAAAGACCAGTTCAGCCAGATTTCTTTGTCGTTGCTGCCCAAGTGACTGGCTTCTTCGTAGGCGCTGATGCTGGAGATGGTGTTGCCGATCTTGAATTCAGCATGTGCCGCCGCTTTCCAGTAGTCGGCATTCTGCGAATCGAGCTTCAACGCCTTATTGAAGAAGTGCAGCGCCTGGTACCACTTTTCCTGCTTCTCAAGGCAACTGCCTGCGCCAAACCAGGCTTCGTCGTAAAGACTGTCAAGTTTTGTCGACTTCTGAAAGTACTTGATCCCCAAATCGTACTGTTCAAGCCCTTCGTATGCAGCACCCATGCAGCAATACACTTCCGGGCTGGGCCCCTCGATGTCAATGGTCTTCCTGAAAGCGTCGAGCGCTTTTGTGAATTGTTGCCGGTTCATGAGCGCATTGCCCATGTTGAACCAGGCCGAAGCGAAATTCTCATCCAGAGCGAGCGCGTACTCATAGGCCTCCACGGCTTCGTCGTACCGCTCCAGTTTGTTGCAGACAATGCCGAGGTTATACCATGCCGGTGCCGAGAAAGGATCTTCGTCAATGAATTTCCTGTAGTAAGAGATGCTGTTCTCCAATTGCCCAACTACGTCCAGGCAGTAGGCCAGTTCGTAAAGTGCGCCCTCGTGATTCAGGTTGCCTTCCACCGCGCTCTTGTAGCACTCGATGGCTTTCGTGTAATCTTCCTTGCTCTGGTGAGCGAGGCCGAGGTTGTAATACAGTTCATCCTTGTCGGCATCGGCGAGCGTGAGTGCATGCTCGTACAATTCAATAGCCTTGTCGTGCTTTCCCTGGAGGGAATAGATGGAACCCATGGAAAGCATGATGTCAAGATCACCAGGATGCAAGTTGATTGCTTCCTCCAGGAGCTCCAGCGCCTCGTCGTACTGCTGGAGGTTGGAAAGCACTTGCGCCTTCACGGCGATTAGTTCTGTTGAGTAAGGATATTGGGTGATGGCTACCTGAACCGCTTGCAGCGCCTTCTTGTGCTTGGCGCGGTCCATGTAATAGTAGATGATAGTCTCGAACGCCTCGAGATCAAAGAATGTAGCTGATTTTCTTTTGAGAGCTTCTTCGAACTGCCTGACCAACTCCTCCTCTTCCTCGCGTTTCCTGAACTCTTGCTCCATGCTCAACCGTTTGACTAAAATACAACCTTGATTTGTATGATTGACTTGATTGCCCTGATTAATCTGTTTGCCCTGATTAACCTGATGGCCCTCTTTGGTCCAAAACCATAGCATTTGGCCACTTCCAGCCAGCACAAAGGTGGGGGTTAAATACCCTACCTACAACTTGCAAAGGTCATTTGTTCCCTGTAAAATGTTGCGCATACACAGCGCAACACCAGTCGAGCGTTTCGTTGAGGGGTCGGTAACGAAGGCCAAGCAAGTCTGTCGATCTCGATGTGTCGTAACGAAAGGAATGTGATGCAAGACGCGCTGTCTGCCGCGTCAAGAGCGGCTCACGACCTGTAATCAAGCAACGAAACTCTTCCGCTGCACCCATCACATAGGCGACGGGGGTGGGAACGGCGATGGATGGCGGCTTGCGACTCCAACGTCGCGCGACCTCGCCAAAGAATTCGGAGAAAAGCGTACGGCCTCCGCACAAGGTAAAACGCCCGCCGGGTTTCGGCTGTGTTACCAGTGACGATACCGCATCTGCAACATCACGCACGTCGACGTAGTTGATGTGACCTTTTGTATAGAATGAGCGTTGCCGCCACACGTAATCGAAAAGCGTACCGCTGCTTCGGTGCAAGGGCAAACCACTCAGGATCAAACTTGGATTGACAACACTTGCCGTGATGCCTTCTTCGGCGCCACGGAAGATCTCCATCTCGGATTCATGCTTCGACTCGGCGTAGTTGTTGGCATATTGACCCGTCCAGGGGTCGGATTCACGAATGGGTTCGCCAGGTTTGCGTCCGAGCGCCGACACAGAACTGATGTGGACGATGCGTTGGATACCAAGTTGCAGGCAGGTGTTCACTACATGCCGGGTTCCACCCACGTTGATGTCAAACATCTCGTCCCTGCGCCTGGGATTAAAAGATACCATTGCAGCTGCGTGTACCACGGTCTCCACTCCTGAGAAGGCATCTTCGAGGCTGAAGGGATCGCGTACATCGGCCTGGCGCACGGCCACTCCCTCCGGAAAGGTCGTCTTTGTATCGCGCACGACAGCTACAACAGGATGGCCAGCAGCAACCAAATGCTCCACGAGCGTTTGTCCCAACAGACCTGATGCTCCGGTGACGGCGACCATACAATCAGAGTGTTCGGTTGATTAACGGGAGGTCGAGCGCCTTTCGATAAGAGGTCGTTCGGAAGACTTCCTCAAGAATCGTAGCGTGGCCCATATTGTGGCAATCGGATCCCAGCAAGTCCACCATTCCTTGCTGGACAAGCTTTTCAGCAAGCCGTTGAATGGGTGGCCCGTAGAAGCCGATGAGAGAAAGGAGATTAATTTGAAGCTTGACACCGCGGTCCCGCAAGTCCTCCGCTTTTGCCAGGCTCATGTATTGGTAGCGCTCCGGATGAGCCAGCACGGGGTGGTATCCCTGGAGTGAAACGGCAAAAAGGAAATCTTTGAGTTGCAATGGCTCGCTAAGCATATTCGTTTCGAACAGCAAGTACCTGTCACCGAATGTCAGCAGGGCCTCATTGCGGCCTACGGCCTGCTGGAGGTTGTCGTCGAGGTAGTATTCGGCGGCACATTCAAAAGCGAAATCATATTTCTTCTCTCGGAGCAGCGGAAGAAATTGATCATAGGCAGCACGGACCGACTCTGTTGTGTTTGAGAAATAGTCGGGCATGATGTGCGGAGTGGTAACCAGTTTGGTGTACCCCAGTTCCAGCAGTCGGTCGATTACCTCGCAGGCTTCTTCCGGCGACTGCACCCCATCGTCGATGGCGGGGATGAGGTGGGAGTGCATGTCGGCGCCAGGGGACGCTGCAGGGGGATGTCGTTTGCGAAAAAACGAAAACACACTCAGGAGCGGAAGATTTTTTTCATCAAGGACGACCGTTGGCCATCTTCCTGGTAGTAACCGTAGCCATACGTTTTGGAACTGCTGGGGAGCGCGTTTAATACCACCGACACGTTGGAAAGCTTGTTGATCGACGTGATGCGGTCGATGTTCCTCAGGAATGCTTTCCGCGAATAGTTGGCGCGGACGACGTAGATGGAAAGGTCGGCACGCTTCATGGCCATGATTCCATCCGTGACCAGCCCTACGGGTGGCGTGTCGATCACCACGTAGTCGTATTTCGCCTGCAGTTTCTGGAGCAGCGAATCAAATTCCCCGTTCATCAGCAATTCGGAAGGGTTTGGAGGATGGATCCCGGCGGGGAGGAAGTCAAATCCTTCCATGGAAGTTTGCATGATGCACTCTTCGGGAGTATTCCGGCTGATCAGGATGGAACTTACCCCTTTGTTCGGATCAGGCCCGACAAATGAATGACTCTTCGCTTTGCGCATGTCAAGGTCGAGAAGAATAACTTTCTTCCGGCTCAGTGCGAGCACGCCTCCCAGGTTCAAGGCGAGGAATGATTTTCCTTCGCCCGACACGGTGGAGGAGATGACAATGATCTTCTTCCCGTTGGCTGTTGCGAAGAAGTCAAGATTGGTGCGGAGTGTGCGTATCGCCTCACTGACGACCGATCGGGGATGGTCGACAATGTAGAATGGCTGCGTGGACTTATTGCGCATCTCCGGGATCACGCCGAGGATGGGCGCCTTGGTTCCGGTTTCAATCTCCTGGATGCCGGTTACTTTATTGTTGGCGACGTAGACAATGCCGATGAAGAAGAAGTTCAGGACCAGGCCGGCCACAAGCCCGATGCCGTAGATCATCATGCGGTTTGGTGCTACAGGCTTAGGGGAAAATGTAGCCGATGAGAGAATTTTGAAGTCGGGAGTACTGCCGGCCTGGGCGATTTCAAATTCGGCCTTTGCCTGCATCATGCTTAAGTAGAACTCTTCGTACAGTTTGTAAAAGCGCTGGTTCTTCGTGTACTGAGTGCCCTTTTGCGGCATGGTGGCAAACTGCCTTTCCAGCTTATCCTTCTTGTCGTTGAGCTCGGTAAGGGAAGTGAGCCACCGTTTCTTGAGATCACTCAGCTGGTTGGCCAGCCCGGTGCGAGCCGACGACAACTCATGTTCCTTCTGCTGGTAGGCATAGGTATTGTCCTTGTACGAGAGCGTGAGTCTCTTCTGCTCTTGCACGAGCTTCTCGTAGGCCTCGATCAGTTTGTTGAGGTTGTCTGGAAAGGA
>CAZJWV010000067.1:0-13062 GCA_964549855.1 uncultured Ohtaekwangia sp.
TGGGTGTTTTTTTGATCGCCACGAAGCATCTTCCCCCTCCAGGGGGCAGGGGGTGGGGAGTCTCCTCCAAAAGCCAAAGGCCAAAAGCCAATAGCTCTACGAAGGAGTAATGTTGTTAGAGGGGTCTACTTCACTTGAAACTCCACTCCCATCCTGGCTTGAGTCCCCTGGTGGTTCTTCAACTTCTGCCACTGCGTGTACCAGGAGTAATGCTCACCCCATTCCCGTTTGATGAGAGCGCTGCGCACGCCGTCTTCCATAGAGCCCGTGAGGCGCTCGAGAAGAGGTTTGGGTTGTGGGTAGTAGCGCAACTTGTAGTCCTCGCCGATGCCGGCATTGCGCGCGGCAATGTCCACAGCGTCATCGAAGCCGCCCATCACGTCGGCCAATCCATTTTCACCTGCCTGCTCACCCGTCCACACGCGACCGGAAGCAATCTTCCGCACAGCTGCCTCGTCCATGGAGCGGCCGTCGGCAGCTTTCTGGATAAAGGTGTTGTAGATTTTCTCAGTCTGCTTTTGCCAAATGCTTTTCTCTGCATCAGTGAGGCGGCGCGTCACCGTCACGAGGCCGCCAACTTCTCCGGTCTTCACTTCTTCGAAGGTGATGCCGATCTTGTGATCGAGGAACATGCTCAGGTCGAACAAAACGCTGAAGACGCCAATGGAACCGGTGATGGTCGTCGGCTGGGCCACGATGGTATCGCAGGCCATGGCCAGGTAGTAGCCACCAGAAGCGGCATAATCTGACATGGAGGCGATCACCGGTTTCTCAGCAGCGGCAAGGGTGATTTCCCTCCACATCTGGTCGGCAGCCTGGAATACGCCGCCGGGAGAATTCACCCGAAGCACGATGGCTTTTACGCGGGAGTCGGTCCTGGCACGGCGAATCACCTCCACCATGGTCATAGATCCAACGAGGCCGTTGTCGGAGCGCCCGGGCACAATGTCACCATCGGCCACGATCACGGCAATTTCATTTGGTGAGGTCGAATAGGTGCTGGAAACGGTTTTCTTGTACTGGCTGTAACGCACGAGCGGAATCCGGTCGTTGTCGCCGAGGTGGAGACGGCTGCGTAGTTCGTGCTTTACTTCGTCTTCGTAAAACAGGCTATCGACCAGTCCGAGGGCTTTGGCGTCGTCCGCGCTGCGCACTAGCATCTTGTCGGCGATCTCCTTGAGTCTTTCGGGTGCAATGTTGCGCGCTTCGGCCACCTGCCTGAGCATCTCGCCATGGAGGGACCCCAATATGGAATTGAGTTGCAGTTTGTTTTCATCACTGAGCGACTCGCGCAGGTACGGCTCCACGGCGCTCTTGAAATCGCCGACGCGAAAGACCTGCGGATTGATCTCCAGCTTGTCGAACATCTTTTTGAAGAACATCACTTCCGTGGCCAGCCCGTTGAATTCCACTTCGCCTTCCCGGTAGAGATATACCTTATCGGCCGCCGTGGCCAACCAGTAGCCGCCTTCGGAATAAAAGTCAGCATAGGCCACCACCCATTTGCCCGACTCGCGGAAACCGAGGATGGCTTCACGCAGTTCCTGTATGGTGGCAAATCCCGCCATCAGCATGGAGGTGTTGAGATAGATGCCCTCGATCTTCGGGTCGTTCTTGGCCCGCTCGATTACCCGTTTGATGCGAAGGAGCCCCAGCGACTGCTCGGTGGCGCCGGGAAGCACTTCTGCGAGCGGATCGTCGAGTTCCAGTTCGGTGATGGGCGCCTCCAGGCGCAGGTGCAATACTGAGCCCTCGCTGATCGTTACCACCTTCTCCTGAGAGAGCCCGGAAAGGAATAGGATAAAAAGGACCATGAGCAGACACATGGCCAGTAAAGAGCCGAGGCAGGAGGCTAGAAACGTCTTTAAGAAGTTCATCGTTATATGTTCGTCGGCAAAAGTACCAAATTTACGTTTCGACCATGGAGGATCAGTTATCAACGGTTTACCTGTCGCTCGGCTCCAACCTGGGTGAGCGGGCCGAATTACTCGCCGTGGCGAGAACCCGGGTGGGGATTCTCGTTGGAAAGCTCGAGGCGGCGTCCTCCATCTATGAGACGGCGCCATGGGGAAAAACAGAGCAACCTGCTTTCCTCAATCAAGTGATTGCCGTGAGTACCCACCTGGTACCCAGAGTGCTGCTCGATACGCTCTTGGCCATCGAGAAGTCGCTGGGAAGGGTGAGATCGGAGCCACTGGGTCCAAGGACGATCGACATTGACATCTTATTATACGGCGATCAGGTCGTGAATGAGGCGAACCTGGTGATTCCGCACCCGGCGATGGCGCAACGGCGATTTGTGCTTGCTCCTTTGGCTGAGGTAGCTGGTGATGTTAAGCACCCGGCGTTGAGGAGGACGATTAAGGAAATGCTTGACGCTTGTAAGGATCCTCTTTCAGTGGAAGTGAAGGTTAAGGGCTAAGACTGGGGCCTCACCCCCGACCCCTCTCCAGAGGAGAGGGGGGAAGTACTGCTCCCTCTCCCTTGGAGAGGGCCGGGGTGAGGCGCTACTCGCCAATTTCATTGCACTTCAAAGGGTCAGAGCGAACTAGCCTCGACTTGAGGAGCTATCTTCTTCACAAGGCCTTGCAGCACTTTGCCGGGACCACACTCAATAAAGTTCGTACCGCCGTCGGCGACCATACGCTGGACGGATTGTGTCCAGCGAACGGGTGAAGTAAGTTGGGCGATGAGGTTGCGCTTGATCTCTGCGACGTCCGTTGCTGGTTTCGCATTTACGTTCTGGTAGACGGGGCAAATCGGCGTGTTGAATTTGGTAGCCTCGATGGCCTTCGCCAGCTCTTCGCGGGCAGGCTCCATGAGCGGGGAGTGGAACGCCCCGCCTACTTGCAAGGGAAGCACCCGCTTCGCGCCGGCAGCTTTTAGTTTTTCACCTGCGAGTTCGACACCTTTCATCGAACCGGAAATGACCAGCTGACCCGGGCAGTTGTAGTTCGCAGCCACCACCACTTCACCGGTGACCGAGGCACAGATTTCCTCAACCTTTTGATCGTCGAGGCCGAGTACAGCGGCCATGGTCGAGGGGTTGAGTTCGCAGGCCCGCTGCATGGCGGCTGCACGCTGAGACACCAGTTTCAACGCATCCTCATACGACAACGCCTTGTTGGCGACCAGTGACGAGAATTCACCAAGCGAGTGCCCAGCGACCATGTCGGGTTTGAAACCATCGTTGGTCAAAGCGAGCACGACAGAGTGAATGAAGATGGCCGGCTGCGTCACCTTTGTTTGTTTGAGGTCATCCGCTGTCCCGGCGAACATCACATCGGTGATGCGGAAGCCAAGTATCTCGTTGGCTTTTTCAAACAGCGCCTTCGCTTTCGGGTCGCTGTCGTAGCGGTCTTTGCCCATCCCAATAAATTGGGCACCCTGACCAGGGAAGATATAAGCTTTCATATGTCTTGGTGTCTTAGTGCCGTGGTGTCGTGGTGCCGTGGTTGGGACCAAAAATAATCAGGATTTCCGTACATGATGGAATTTGCCTGTTGAATCGGATTGTGAAGAATTTGTGGGGAAAAACATGTCTAAGATCGAGCGATTTGAAGATCTTGATTGTTGGAAAGCTGCCCGAGTGTTGGTCAGCAGTACGTACAAGTTGACCTATGAAGGTCCGATCACAAGAGACTTTAATTTTATAGACCAGATTCGCAGCGCGGCATTGTCGGTTATGAGCAATATTGCCGAGGGCTTTGGAGGCAGCGACAAGTCATTCATCAATTTTCTAAGGACTTCGGATAGATCCGGCCAGGAAGTTTTCAAGCCTTTCTTATGCAGCAATGGATTTATTGTACTGGTCTGAAAAGGAATCCACTCAAATCAGGGAGCAGGTTGATACTGCAAGGAGATTAATTCGCGGTCTTATCAGGTATCTTCAAAAGAGAGGCGGTAGCAAATGAGTGCAACCACTACGGCACCACAACACCACGACACCACAACACCACGACACCACGACACCACAACACCACGGCACCACAACATCACAACACCACAACACCACACCACGGCACCTCGACACCACGATACCACGGCACCACGACACCACGACACCACGACACCACGGCACCACGACACTACCTTACTACTTGAACCCACCCTCGCAGGTTCTGTATCCGCTTCGCAGGGTCGACAACCGTAAACGTCACCTTGGCGCTGTAGAAATACACACCGGCGGCTACTTCGTTGCCATTACTGTCGCGGCCGTTCCAGTTGATGTAGATGCTCCTTTCCCCGCCCGACTCATACTCGTAGACGTGCTTGCCCCAACGGTTGGTGACGATAAACTCTACCTTTTCGACGAAACGGGCACACTTGAGGCGCTGGCCCTGGATATCAATGGGGCCGCAGGGGCCGTTGCCGCTCTCATCCATGTCCTGCTTGCTGTAGGCGCTGAAGAAATCGTTGCAGTTGTCGCCATTCGGGGTGAAGACGTTGGGGAGCATGTAGCGCACACAGTTGTCGAAGCAGTAGGACTCGCTCATCTCGCTTTCATTGCCTGCGCGGTCGACGGCAGAGATCCTGTAGCAGCGGGCATTGGAAGGAAGGTTGGCATCGATATAAAATGTATCCCGCACATTTTGTACGAGCAGTGAAAACTCGGCACCTACGTAGGGGGCGGCATAAACGCTCCAGCTCCGGATATCCTTGCGGCATTCTTCATCCGGCGGCCGCCGCCAACTGAGGGTGTTGGTGTAGACGCGGGGTTCAATACCCGGGCACTCCTGCGTGGAGAAGTAGGCCGCCAGCTCCTCAGGGGTCATCTCATTGCACTGCTTCGCCACGATTTCCAGGGTCGGCTTGCAAGGTGGAATGCTGTCGTTGGGCTGCGCACAATTGATTTGAGAAAAGTTCACCAGGGGCTCCATGATCCTGGGATTGGCGTACGTTCCCTGCGTCTCAATCCGGTAGCAATAAATCTGCTCGTCGCTGAGCGGCACTCCATTCCATTGCCCTGAATCCACGTAGACAAACCGTCCTGACGTCACAGTCACGGTGTCGATGCGCACCATTTGTGCTTCTGTGGCGCCCTCCGGCCCGCGGTAAATAAAATGGAGGGGGAAGCTGAAGCTCTGGTTTGACCAGGGAACGTCGGCCGCCCAATTCAATTCAATGCGCTTGAACTGCGGCTTGGGGTCAAGGCGCACAGCCGAGGCAATCGCCGAAGTGTCAACGCGCGCGCCCGTATTGTCAAAGAGCACGACACGGAAGTTGTACGTGAGCTCCGTCGTGTTCAATCCTGTGCTGGTAAAGGTAGTATCGGTGAGAAATCCAGCATGGGCGTTCTCAATCTTCAAGTTACCCGTGAATCCTTCGGCACGCAGGACCTGGTATTGATACGGAGGCGGGAACTGACCCTGGTCTATCTCAAACGGGGGTCGCCATCGGACAGTGATTTCTCCATCGGTAGACCCGGTCTTGTCGACGGTGACGTGCGTAATTACCGGGGCGTCGGCCAGTATGGCGAAGCAGGTATCTTTTGAAACATAACTGAGGCCCCCTTGCGGCAGGGGGAAGGCGGCCACGAGGCGATAGCAGTATGTCGTGGCGGGAGCAAGCCCGATGCCGTCATTGTTGTCGGTGAATGTGACTGCGCTGGCAGGCAACTCCGCAATCTTGTTGTATCCCAATGATGCGGGCATCCCGGTCACGCAGTTGGGTGGTGTGAACGGGGCACCTTCCACGCGTCGCCATACTTCCATGGTTTCGGCGTTGCTGCATGCGTAAGGATCCCAGGTCACTTTCAAACTCCGCGAACTGTTCAATTCAATGTCGGCCCACGTCGGCTCAGGACCAACAACGCGAATGTTCCAGGTTTTGAATTGCACCAGCTTTGCTCCACTCCCGGGCGGAGGATCGTCGGTGATCTTGAAAACTACTTGGTAGGGTTGGTCTTTTACATGCAGACAGCTCGTGTTCCAGGTGAAAGTGAGTTGGGCATTTGACGGGCTTGTTGGCTGCAGTGTGCCGTTTGGCGGCGCGAATGTTGCCGGTGATGGGAACGGCGCGTTAATGATCTGCGAGAAAACTTCAATCTTTACCTTGTCGAAGTCCGGATCTGTTCCTTCAATAAGGGCATTCACCGTTTCACCCGCCTCAACGCAGACGTCTGCTGGCACGATCAGTTCAGGTCGCTCATTGTCGCAGTCTTCGACGATGATCTGCATGTCGCGGACCACGTACCCCTGGTTGATCCAGATGCCGCTGATCTTCCGCCACGAGCGAATGGTAAAGGCAATATTATATTCACCGGGCATACCGGGCGCATCCCAGAGTATTGTGCCCGTTACGGGGTCGATCTCGAAGACCGGTGGCCCGTCCCCATTCTCATTCGATTGATTGTACACCAGGCCGATGCTCTCGTAAAACTCGCGGGCGTTCGGGAGGCGATAGTTGTTGACCTCCAGGTCCTGCTCCTTTTTGGGAATGGTTAATTCGAATGATAAGCTGTCACCATCCGGGTCGTAAGCGCCAGGGTTGTGGTACCAGGCGGCGCCGGTGCAGGCTTTGTCGATAGGAGGCACAAGTAGTTTCGGGCTGTTGTCGCAACCCAGGAAGGGGTCGATGTTGATTTGCGACTCGAGATAGAAGCGCGTCTCCACGGAGTTGAACATGTTGTTGATTCCAGCATTGCGATTCGCTTCTAGGTAGCTGATCACATATCGGCCCACACCGGAGTAGGTGTGTGTAGTGGTAAAAACTACGAGACCAATGTTCGTGGGGAGGCCCGGCGGTGCACTGTTCTCAATGGTGGGGGTGGTGAGCGTAGGGGTATTGTCCCCAAAGTCCAGGATGCCGTCGCCAAAACGGATTTCGGAACCCGTGTTGGTGTAGACCGTGATGGTGATCTTAAACGTAAGGTTGGTACAACTCTGGCGCTCGATGGTGATCTCGCCGGCGCGCAGGTGGGTGGCCAGCAACGGGACCCCGGAGAGCATCATTCCAGCCAGCAACAATCCCCGTAACATCAGGTGCTTCACCTGCATGAATGGTTTAAACCAGATTAAGGAAACCAAAAGTACAACATTCGGACCGAACCGGCCGGCCCTGCGCCGCCCTGAGCTTGTCGAAGGGAGCTCGCCGAAGGGTTGGAGGCAAAAATCTGAGGAGCACTTAAAAAGAACGAGGAACAACGCGAATTATTACTACCCCCCTGGATGGGTCATTACATCACGTGGAATGTGCCGGGGAGTCGTGATGTTCAACCACTTTCACCAGAGGCGTGAGTGTCACGGTGGCATTTATCGAGTTAGAAATAAGGCAGTTGGCTTCCGCCTTTTGCAGCACCTTCATGGCACGGTCGCGATCGGCGTCCCGCTCCAGGGTTACCTCGGGAAACAAATCGACGCGCGTCATCGCCAGTTTCCCGTTCCGTTGGTCGAGTGTTCCCTTCGAGCCGCAACGGAATGACCTGAACGCGAGCCCGGAATTCTCAGCCACGGCGAGGAAGGTGGTCATCAGGCAGCTGCTCACGGCGGCGGTGAACAAGTGTTCTGGCGACCATATCCCCGGAATGCCTTTCGGAAACTCGGGTGGTGTGGCCACCTCGATGCAGCCGCTGTTGTTGGAAATCTTTAGTTCGGGTGAACACATCATCCCCTTCCGGTCACGGCTCCATTCGACATCCACAGAAAAAACATGAGGTGTCATTTTCGCTCTGTGTTTATCCTTCGTTCCAGTTTTCTCCAGTTCCCCGCATCGTACACTTGACGATATCCATTGGCATCGAGGAGATTCTTGGCGTACCAACTCTTTGATCCGTCATTGCAGCACGCAATGATCGCCTTATTTTTTTCCGGGAGTAGATGAAAATTGTTTCGCAGTGTTTCGATGGGAATGTTCACGGCCCCGGAGAGATGATTTTGTTCAAACTCTACTGCCGATCGGACATCGACGACCCGGGCTCCTTCCCGAACCAACTGAGCGTAGTCTACACGGGGGCGCAAACCAAAGAGTTGCCTGAGCGCTTTCATGGTGAAATAGGTTAAGGCAAAATTAAGGCGTGTTCAGAAATCCCACGATGATATTTGTCAGGTCTCCCCCTTATTAATGAGAGCGGTTCACTACCTTGTCTGTATGCGAGTTATAGGCGAAATCCCGCACCCAGCGTGCAAGATTACCTTGTTCCACTGGAACAACCGTTACCTGATCAAGTTCGAGCAAGGTTTGCTGGAGCAGACCTACAAGGTGCAGGAGTATGACGTTGCCGGCGAGGCAGAAATTCGCCAGCTCGTGTCAGGAGATTTCATTGAGACGACCCTCAAGCAGTTCGAAACAATGAACCAGGCCTTCCGCAAGGCCCTGGACGAAATCTGATGTTGTCAAAGTTTCTAACTTTGCCCTCCGTCCCGATAGCTATCGGGAGGCGACCATGGAGATATTAGAGGAAAAGAAGAACAAGAACATCGGCTACAAGCCCATCCTGGATGGGATCCCTGATTGGCCCGTCTACCAGCTCAGCAAGAACCGCAAAGAGTTTCTGGAGGAAGTCACCCAGAAGTCCATCGAGCAGATTCGCCAATTAAGGCCCTCACGCAAGCAGCTGATTGAGGAGTTGGAGACGACGGTCTTTCGTGAACAGAATCGCATCAAACGCAACCGGTGGCGCGTCGATCCGAAGGACGATTCCCGTTTTTGGACGCGGGTGAAGAATCAACTCATCGAACTGGGCAGCACCACGCAGGAAGAAGCAGGTCACAAAGAGGAGGAGCTTCTCTACGAAATAGTGCATCGCTATGCGAAGGAAATCTCCGGCACGTTCAAACCGAGCTCGTACAAGTTTGCCCGCTCAGTCACCAAGTTTTGGTTTCGCCGCCTGCTCAACGGAGCTCGTGTAAAGAAATTCGGTGCCATCTTCCGCAGCCGGTACGCCTTGCAAGACAAGATTCATATTGTCGGCAAGGTGAAGATGCTTCGGCGATTGGCCAAGAAGGGAACCGTGGTTATGGTGCCCACCCACTTTAGCAACCTCGACAGCATCCTCATCGGCTGGGTGATTCACTCGCTGGGGCTTCCGGCTTTCATCTACGGTGCGGGACTCAACCTGTTCAACATTTCCATCTTCTCCTACTTCATGAACAGCCTTGGTGCTTATAAAGTAGATCGGCGGAAGAAGAACCTCCCCTACCTCGAGACGTTGAAGATGTACTCTAACCTTGCCATCCAGAAGGGCGCACACAGTCTCTTCTTCCCGGGAGGAACGCGGTCACGTTCAGGGCTGATCGAAAAGCAATTGAAACTCGGGCTCCTGAGTACGGCGGTAGAGGCGCAGCGAAATCTCTACCTGGCCAGCGACGCCGTCGATACGCGCAAGATCTTTGTGGTGCCTGTCACTCTCAATTACCATTTCGTACTGGAGGCACCGGATCTCATTGAACAACACCTACAGGTGAAGGGGCAGGACCGCTACTTCGCGGAAGATGACAACTACGGCAGCTTCCAGTTGATCAAATTCATGTTCAAGTTCTTCACGAAAGGCTCCAACATCTCTGTGTCCATCGGCCCGGGACTGGATGTGATGGGAAATTTCGTCGACGACGAAGGCAACAGCCTCGACTCGCATAACCGGAAAATCAATCCCCGCGAGTATTTCATGACCAATGGCGTGGTGACCGTCGACAAGCAGCGGGAGAATGAGTATACACGCAACCTGGCCAGCCGTATTGTGTCTGAATACCACCGCATCAACCGGGTCTTCTCCAGTCATTTGGTCGCGTTCATCGCCTTTGAGATGTGGTTGCGTCAGCATCCGCGCCTCGATCTCTTTGCTTTCCTCCGCTTGCCGGAGGAGGAGCTCGAGATCCCGTATGATGAGTTCCGGGAAGTGTTCAAGAAGGTGAGGAAGGAGATTTATAACCTCAATGAGCACGGCAAAGTGCACCACGCCACCCACCTCAAGGGTGAAGTCGACCTCGTGATCCGTCGCGGCTTGGAAAACGTGGGCATCTTCCATCTCAAGCGCCCCTTGTTACGAAACAAAAAGGGCAACAGCGTCACGCAGGACCTCAACGTGCTCTATTACTACCACAACAGGCTCGTGGGGTATGACCTCGAAAAGTTCATTGGATAAGCCTGTCGGGGTTGTCGGGGCTGGAAACTTCGGCACCGTGATCGCCAACATCCTCGCCCGCCACCGGCGCGTGCTGTTGTATGCGCGCGACGAAAAGGTGGCGAAAAAAATGGCGGAGAAGCGGGAAAACCGCGGTCACAAGCTCAACAAGAATGTGCAACCCATCAGCGATCTCTCCACGCTGGCGGCGGAATGCGATGTCATCTTCCCCATCGTTCCCTCATCGCATTTCCGGGCGATGATGAAAAAACTGGGGCCCTACCTCCATCCCTATCACATCCTCATTCACGGCACGAAGGGATTTGACATTCAGCTTCCCAAGGGAGAAACCATCGAGACGGTAGAGACCCTCAGCCGGCAAAATGTGCGGACGATGAGCGAAGTCATCCGCGAAGAAAGTGTGGTCGTTCGCGTGGGTTGCCTCGCCGGCCCCAACCTTTCGTCGGAACTCTCCCTTCGCCAGCCCGGGGCTACCGTGGTGGCGAGCCCTTTCCAGGAAGTCATCCAGACCGGCAAGCGATTGTTACGGAACAACCGCTTCCAGGTCTACGAAAACAATGACTTGATTGGCGTCGAAATGGCCGGAGTTTTGAAGAATATCATCGCCATCGCATCTGGTTGCCTGAGCGGGCTCGGATATGGAGAAAACGCGAAGGGCCTGCTCATCAGCCGTGGCGCCGTCGAAATGGTTTACCTCGGGAGAATTCTTGGCGGCAACACCAAAGCTTTCCTGGGGGTGGCTGGCATCGGCGACCTGGTGGCCACTTGCAACAGCCCGAAGAGCCGCAACTACACGGTGGGTTACCGCCTTGCCAAAGGCGAGAAACTGGATCACATCCTTGACGACATGCAAGAAGTGGCTGAAGGCATCAATACCGTGCGCATCGTGAAGAAATGCGCGGAATACTACAAGGCGCGGCCACTCATCACAGATACCTTATATAAGGTTCTCTTTGAGGGGATGACCGTTCAGGACGCCGTGGATTTTCTCATGCGCTACCCGCTGAACGTAGAGATTGATTTTGTCTGAGGCATGCGGCTCGGGATCGCTACGAGTTGGAAGTGTCCTCAACTGATTCCCGCTGAACAGTTGTTGGTATCAGAGCTCTCAAAGTTGGGTATCAAAGCCACTGCGGTCATCTGGAATGACCCTCGGGTAGACTGGGCTTATGATGCCCTCCTTGTCCGCTCGATATGGGACTACCATTTGCATCCGGATATATTTCTCGCCTGGCTCGAGTATTTGGAAACCACGCGCATTCCGGTGTGGAACCCGCTCTCCGTTCTTCGGTGGAATCACCATAAGTTCTACCTGAAGGATCTCGCACTGCATGGAGTCGACATCGTCCCAACGCTGTTCTTTCCGCGAGGGGCCAGGAATGTCGAGGCTGAAATTCGCAATGCCGGGTGGCAGCGCTTTGTCGCGAAGCCAGCCGTGTCAGCCAGCAGCTACCGGACCAAATTAATCGATCTTGAAGGTGAAGACCTGAGCAGCATTCTTGTCCAGTACAGCGAGGCGAGCGACTTCCTCATTCAACCCTTCCTGCCGGAAATCGGGGCGTCAGGCGAAGTCTCCATGATCTTTTTCAATGGGGAGTTTTCCCACGCCGTTCAAAAACGCCCGGCTCCTGGGGAATTCAGGGTGCAGGCGGAACACGGCGGGCATGAAGTGCCGATGAACCCGGGGCAGGGCATCGTTGAAGCAGGACACCGTATCCTCGAAGCTTCAGGCTTTGAAACGTTGTACGCGCGCGTTGATGGAATCATTCGGGAGGGCAGGTTCACCTTGATGGAATTGGAACTCATCGAGCCCGACTTGTTCCTTGGTTCTCATGCGCAAGCCATCGGCAACTTCGTGGATGGAATCAGGGGCCGGATCCTAATAGACATATGATCGTTAATACGTCAAAGTCAACTTGGCATCGTCGAAATAAACCTTGCCTGACGTACCTGGTAAGTAGAGCAGGTAGATCGTCACGCTGTTGATAGGTGCCGAGGGTGTTGTCAGCTTAACTTGAAACGTTGTCCAGTCAAACATGCCATTGATTGTAGTAACGCCCTCCGTGGAACTGAATGCTTCGGCAGCACCTGAGGGAGGTACCGTGTCATCGCCACGGATTGCAATGGCGACTCCGCTTCCCGTCAACTCACCCTTGATCTTGACAGTCAACAGGAGCTCTTTCCCTTCAGGCATCGCCCATTCAAATGTTTGCATCCAGAAAGTGAAATTTATGGGGTCAGTTGAGGCATTCGCAATTTTTAGCGAATGCGAGGGAGAAAATGATTCTTCCGTTGTCCAGGAATTCTCGTAAGTACCTATTGGACCTGGATGCAGCCAATTATCGGGCATGATAGAGCCCGCTTCAACACTGCCATTGCTCAACAATTCCAAGACATTCGCTGGCTGAACTTTGTCGTCCTTGCTGCACCCAAGGATACAAATCGCCGCGATTAGCCAGGCCGATTTCATAGGAATTGAGGTTAGGTGGGGAACCACAACCGCATATTAAATATACGGCAATAGGAATTAGGAATTAATGCTTTGGCATCATTGAGATGCGCTCTCCGGTGAGTGTGTAAAACTCCCCCATCACATCCGCCGTCATGCAAGAGTGGACTGGCAGAATCCCAACGACGTCTCCAGGCTTCAGGCTGGCGCACTCTTCAGCTGTTGCACGGATAACGCCGTGCTCCTGTGAAAGCGACTTGAGCGTCATCGGCGTGGCGGGAAGGATCCAGCCGTCCTTCGTCAAGCGAACCACCTGGCCGAAGATATGTTCGCCATTCTCCTGGCGGAGCGAATCCTTGGAAAGGTGTACCCCGCCGCCGTGGACGACAATTTCACCGCGGGAGGCATAAACCGCGACCACCGGGCTTGCCAGGATCAGAGCAATGGCCTCATCGTTGCAAGAGCCGATGCCCCGTTGCATGATATCGTAGAAAACAAAATTGCCCGGACGAATTTCCTGGATGTCGGTGAA
>CAZJWV010000067.1:13162-17828 GCA_964549855.1 uncultured Ohtaekwangia sp.
AACCAGCGACCTACCGTGTGCGACTGGTGCGTCTTGAAGTGTGGCCGTAATGTGACAATGTTTTTCTTCGCCTTCTCCACCATTTTCCGAATGTTCGCGCGGCAGCGGCGCTCGTCGAGCAACAACGTGGGTCGGGTGATGTTCATACGAAGGCAGCGTGTATCCGGCCGGCCATGGAGGCCAACTCCTCGGCCGACAGCTTCAGCTTCGGGTTTGAGAAGTTCGCATCGGCCATCTGGTTCATGGGAATGAGGTGCACGTGTGCGTGAGGCACCTCCATGCCGAGCACCACTACGGCCACTCGCTTGCAGCGGGTAACTGATTGAATGGCTTTGGCAACGCGCTTGGCAAAGGTGTGAAGCCCCGAAAGCGTCATGTCGTCCAGGTCAAAAATGTAGTCGACCTCCTTCTTGGGGATCACCAGAGTGTGCCCCTGCGTCAGCGGATGGATATCGAGGAAGGCGAGGTAGTGATCATCTTCCGCTACCACGTTGGCGGGGATTTCCCGATTGATGATCCGCGTAAAGATACTGGCCATTAGTCGCCAATGTGCGTGATTTCAAATTCTATCGTGCCGGCCGGCGTCTTGATGGTGGCGATGTCACCTTTCTTCTTGCCCAGCAGTCCTTTGCCGATGGGTGATTGCGTTGAGATCTTGCCAAGCTTCAAGTCAGCCTCTTCTTCAGTAACCAATAAGTAGGACACTGACTGTCCGTTCTTTTTGTTCTTTATAGTCACCTTCGAAAGAATGGAAACGGTGCTGTTGTCGATGCGGGTCTCGTCGATGAGGCGTGCGCTGGCCATGAGGTTCTCCAACTGGGCAATCTTGGCTTCGAGGTGGCCTTGGGCATCTTTCGCAGCATCGTACTCGGCGTTTTCGCTCAGGTCTCCCTTGTCACGCGCTTCGGCAATCTGGCGGGCAATGTCTTTCCGTCCCTTAGACTTCAGTGTGCTAAGTTCTTTCTTGAGTTTCTCCAACCCTTCTTTCGTGTAGTACGATACCTTCTGCATAGTGGCTCAAAAAAATAACAACGGCTTCGCGTGACCGAAACCGTTGTCGTGAAGTCAAAGGTACATTATTTTAACAATACAAAAAGCCAGATTGGGTGACTTACACTGCCACAAGTTCGGGCACCTCTTGCTCGATTTGAATGCGCAGGTCATCGTCGAGCTTGGCCAGGTACAGTGTCTTGGCACGCCTCAGTTGCTCGGCGGTCAAACCTTTCGCGCCCCTGAGATCAGCCTTGTATAGGCTCGCGTTTTCAAAGTCGGCGCCCATGAGAAAACTGTTTTGAAGGTCGGCTTCCATGAGGTAGGCGTTGCTGAAGTTGGCCTTGATGAGCAACGCACCCTGAAGCTGCGCTTTGATGAGATAGGCGTCCTTGAAATTTGCACCACTGGCATAAGCGCTGCGCATGCTGGCCTGGTTGAGATTGCTGTTTTCAAAGTTGGCCTGGTTGAGACGCGTGCCTTCCAGGTTGCATTCAATCAAGGAGGAATTCGTCAGGTTGGCCGAGTTCATGTTGGATCCCTTCAGGTTCACGTAGTTCAGGTTAGTACGCGGCAACACCGAATTGACGAGGTTGATTTGAGTGATCTGGTGGCGGTTGAGTCGCTTGATATTGCCGACCGTGCGGAAGGACGCTTCGTCAGACTCCAGCAGACGGTAGTCATCAATCTCATCTTGATAAGTGCGAATGCGTTGACGAATCTCTCCTCTCTCGTTAAGCCAGTAGATAAGTATACCGATCACGGCAATGTCGAAGATCATTCCGTGTGCTTCCGCAAGAATCTGGGAGCCGAATCCCTCTGTCTGGTTCAGATAGTGCGGAAAGCTTAACCCCACAACTACGAAGGTCACCAGGCAGAGCACAGCAAACGCCGTTCGCAAAGGGCGCTCTACGATGTAATGAAATCCTTCCGTGCACAGGTGGACCAACTTGACAGCGGAGGGGCGATTCATGTGGGCAAGGTAACCTCGGCCATCCCTCCCGGAGCCTGCAAAAAGCACAGGAACCTTACATGGGTGGGGGTACCGGTACGAGATGCGGGATACGGGTTGCGGGATACGAGATGCTCTTTGCGGACCTTTGCGTCTCTGCGCCTTTGCGGTGGTTACCATCCACTACAAAAGAAAAGAGACCAACTTCGAACCGGGTCTATAAGTACTAGCCCACTAGATACTGGGTGCTGGCCGGGTATAGGGTACTGAGATTTGTACTCTAACTAAAGGAGGATCATTACAGTCAAAAAGTACATTGTCAGCCCCAGGAGGTCGTTGATCGTGGTGATGAAGGGGCCAGAGGCAACTGCAGGGTTGATGCCAAAACGATCAAGAATGAGCGGAATCATCGTCCCGACGAAAGACGCGAACACAACCACGGCGAACAAGGCGATTGACACAACGAAGGAAAGCTGCTTGTTGCCAAACAGCAGCCAGTTGCCGAAGAAGACTACCACGGACAGAAAAAAACCATTGAGTAAAGCGACAAACAGCACTTTCGACAAGCGCTTCAACGATCCTTCGTCGACATAGCCGCTGCTGGCGAGGCTTTGAACAACGAGAGAAGAAGACTGTATGCCCACATTCCCGCCAGTAGCCTGGATGAGCGGGACGAAGAAGGCGATCGCGGTGACACTCGCCAGCTCCTTTTCGAATAATCCCATGAATCGGGCCGATAGCATGCCGCCGAAAATCCCGATCAGCAGCCAGGGAAGGCGTGCACGGGTATTCTTCCAGACCGTGTCGTCTTCCTCAACGTCTTCCGTGATACCCGACATCAACTGTCGGTCTTCCTCTGCCTGTTCGGTGATCACGTCCACGACGTCGTCGATGGTAATGCGTCCTACGAGTTGACCCTGCACATTGACAACAGGTACCGACTCCAGGTCGTATTTTTTCATGATGTCGGCAACCTCGGTGTCGGGCATGTACGTCTCCACGGAAATGAGGTCTTGCTCAATGATGTCTTCCACCAGTTTGCTCGCATCGGAGATCACGAGATCTTGCAAGGCCACTTTGCCAAGGAGCTTGTCATGCTCATCCACGACGAAAATGGTGTAAAACTTTTCAACGTTCCCAGCTTGCTTTCGGATCTCATCCACGCACTGGACCACCGTCCAATGATTTCGCACTTTAATCAGTTCCTTGGCCATGAGACCTCCGGCTACGTTTTCATCGTAGCGGAGGAGGTCGATAACTTGGGCGCGGACGACAGGGTCGACCCCCGCGAGCACCTGTTCGCTCACCTTGATGGGCAGCTCGTTAAGCAAGTCAGCCGAGTCATCGGAGTCGAGCAGGTTGACAATCTCAGAGATCTCGTTTGGTTCGTAGATTTTCAGGAATTCTTTTCGCGTGTCGCTGTCAAGGTCCTTGATGATTGCGGCCCGCACATCGAGAGGGAGGATGTCCAATGTGAACTTTGACTCCTCAGAATTAAACTCATAGAGAAGCGCCGTAATGTCCACGGGGTTGACATCGGCAAGGCTTTCGAGAATAAAAGTGCGGTCGCGCTGATCCAGGGCTTCCTGGAAGCGGTCGCGAAACTCTTTGGTCAGCTCAAATTCAACAAACTCTTTCACTGGGCCCCGATGCGTTGCGTCAAGAAAATATAGTCTTCCACGGAGAGCTGTTCCGGACGTTTGCCCATTATCTCCAGCCCGCTAACGGACGCCGGTAAAGTTAGGTGTTTGAGTGCGTTGCGCAACGTTTTACGCCGCTTTCCGAACGCCGCCTTCACGACAGTGCGGAAGAGCAACTCGTCACAGGGAAGTTCCTTCCGATTGTTTCGAGTCATCCGGATCACAGACGAGATTACCTTGGGCGGAGGACTGAATGAACCCGGCGACACCTTGAAAAGTGACTCCAACTTATAGAAGGCCTGGAGGAGTACGCTGAGAATGCCATAGGTCTTGCTCCCCGGTGGTGCACACAGCCGGTCGGCCACCTCCTTCTGCAGCATGCATACCACCTCCACCACCCGATCATGATGATCCAGGACCTGGAAGAATATCTGGGAGGAGATGTTGTACGGGAAATTGCCGATGATCCGAAATTCCCCCGGGAAAAGGTTCTGAAGGTCGAGCAGCAGAAAGTCGCCCTGGATGACCCGATGCCCCAGCGACGGGAAGATCGCGTGCAGGTGTGTCACCGATTCGGCGTCAATTTCTACGAGCCAAAGTTGACTGGGAAAGCGCTCAACTAGCGTGGTCGTCAGCACGCCGGTTCCTGGTCCGATTTCCAGCACAGGCTTGCCGTCGCCCTCCTGGCCGCCAAGTGCATCAACGATCTTTCGGGCGATTCGCTTGTCGTGAAGGAAATGTTGACCGAGATGCTTTTTGGGGCGAACCATACTCTGAAACTTAGAGAAATTTGGTGATAGGAGAGCACACTCCTCTGAAAACTAGTGGCGGGATGCGGGATGCGAGATGCGGGATACGGGATACGGGATACGGGATGCGGGATGCGGGATGCAGGATGCGAGATAGGAGATAGGAGATTGGAGATAGGAGATAGGAGATTGGAGATAGGAGATAGGAGATTGGAGATTGGAGATTGGAGATTGGAATTTGATGGAGGAGCCAGCCCCATAGGGGCGATATTATTGTTGCCCCGGGTGCAACCCGGGGTTGTGATTGAGAGATTGAACGAGGGCCACAGGAGGGA
>CAZJWV010000068.1:0-17819 GCA_964549855.1 uncultured Ohtaekwangia sp.
ATCACTATCTGGATACGCAAAATCCGGGCTGGAGTGGAGGAGTCCGCACCCCGAATTTCTTGCAGTTTGGAAAAAATGGTAGCCTGAAAAAGATCAAATATCCAACAGGCGGTACGACAGAGTTTTCCTATCGATCGCACAGATCAGAATATCCAACATACTTCGAAACGACGGCCACGTGCCCCGGAAGCGCATCTCTAACCGGCGGCAGGGATGACAATGACCCATTTGGATACATCGCCTGCGACGACGTTACCAATATACCGCCCAAGGGAGTCGTCACCCATTTCTACCTGCCTTCGGATCAAGGGCTCAATGTAACCCTGGGGACATTCGGTGAATCAATGCCGGGACTTCAGATGCAATACGTAGCCATATACAAAGTACCGGCTCATGGGGCAAGACCCACAAATCCACCGTTCTGCGAAGTATTGAATGGTACATTAACGAAGATGATGGAGTACTATGGAACACTGGGGGCTAACGTAACCACTAACTATGGGAACATCAGTTTTACCGCTGGACACTACCGAATAATGGTACTGAATACGAATCCCAAGCTTACCGTCTCAGTTTCCGCAACAGGGACGAGTACCACGTCGTACCACGAAGTCGGTGGCCAAAGAATCGCGAACATCATCGACCGGGATGACAATGGGACAGAGGTTTCTGCACGGTACTTCTACTATGGGGATGTGAGCACACTTGCACTGGGCAATATCACCAGAGATTACCTCACCACCTCAGCACAAAACGCCGGGCATTCTCACGCCGGAACAAACTTCGAAGAAACAAAGACTTCTCGCCGCTTCGATCAGCTAAATGGAGTTTTTGTGACTTGCGAATCAGTGATGCGATACAGTTCAAACCGCAACAAGGCAAACTATCATGTTACCTATCCGGTTGTTTCTGAGGTTCAATTTGGCAGTCCGGACAAGAACACGTTCAACGGCTTTACAGTGAACGAATTTTGGGATGATGGAGATAGCTATGTCCTGGGATATTCCAAACGAACCGTTCTGAATGGAAGGGTTAAGAACAAAGCAGTTTTCAATAATTCAGGAGTCAAACTCCAGGAAGAAAAGAACTATTACTCCCAGTATAGCGTGGGGGGCAAGCTTGGATTTGTATTTACCTCCACGTCAAGTTCATCGAAAGACACCTATGTCGTGTCGGAAACATACAACCCGGCACTGGGGCAGTATTACATTAAAAGGGACCCGGAGACGCCTAATTTGACCCACTGCGCATGGGACGGTAAAGCGGTATACCCTTTCTCAGATGCTGATTATCATACCTGCGGCAAGAATCACCCAGGCTACACATGCTCTGTAGGAAGTTATCACATCCTCGGAGTCTGTTGGGAATTTTCCGGAAATCACGACATCAATACAAATCATCCTGCAGCTCAGTTTTATACTGCGCTGTATAGTCAGGAAAAGAACCCGACAATGCAGCACTTAAATACCAGTGGAATTGCAACGGTTGCTTACCAATACTACAGCGCCAACCCTTACTGCAAAAACTTTAGTTCCGACTATCAAAAAGTGCCTTACCTCTTTCCGAGATACCTCGCCAGAACCGACAGTACCAAGACCTTTTCATATATCGGGACAAATACCATGACGAGTACGTCTACGAACACATATAACACGTCCACGCACTTCCAGGTGACGCTCATCAAGACTAAGGATAGCAAAGGGGATATCAGACAATGGCAGAATTACTACCCCCATGAGTTGCAGTCGTCAAATCCATCCGACCCTGCCTGGCAGGCGCTCATGGATCAAAACCGAGTGGCGCAGCCCGTGAAGATAGAAGCCAAGTATGGATTGTCTTTGGCGGTCGACTACACCAAGCTGACCAAGTTCAAGAGCATTAGCGCAACCAACGGCACGATGTGGGTGCCTGACGTAATTCAGTTTTCCAGCGGAACGGGAACACTTGAAGACCGAATCAAATTCCATCAGTATGACAATGCAGGCAATGCAATTGAGGTATCGAAAATCAATGATTCAAAATCAGCCTACTTGTGGGGCTACACCCAGACCATGCCCATAGCCGAGGTAAAAGGATCAGCGGCAGCTGATTTCGCTTACACAAGTTTTGAGGAAGGTTCTGCACAAGGTGGTTGGTCCTACACCATCAGCAGTTCAACAACCGAGTTCAAGAACGGCGCAACCAGCCACAAGGTGAGCAGCGGTTCATTGACGAGATCGGGCCTGACTTCAGGCAACACCTATATCCTCAGCTACTGGGCGAAAGGCGGCACCCCCACAGTCAGCGGTGGAGTGCAGTCGTCAAATGACGCGGCGGCTGCGGAAAGTGATGGCTGGAAGTACTTTGAAAAGACAATCACGGGAATCACCAGTCTCACCCTTTCTGCCGCGGCAAGCCCGACACTTTACCTGGACGAAGTGAGGCTGTACTTAAAAGGGTCTCTGATGACCACGCATACCTACCGGCGAGGCATAGGGCAGACCACGAATACCGATGCGACTAACCGCATCACATACTTCGAATATGACGAAATGGGGCGACTTAAATTCATCAGGGACCATGACAAGAATGTGTTGAAGCAGAATGCATACCATTTTCGCACAGGAGAAGTTCCCGTGGGTGTCTACTAAGCAATCACCCAGATTTTATGAAAACACAGATTCTATCCTTCGCCTTCGGAATACTCTGCTCGGCGGCATGTGCTCAATCATTCTCCGGATCGACACTTACATGGACCGCGGACCGGGCTGTGAATGTTGAGCAATCCGATACAGTCGAAATGAAATGTTCATTCAAGACTATTTCGCAAACTGAATTCCAGTGGTCTCAGCGGAATGGTACGATCAATTCAACCTACCAGGTGACTTCTGTTGATGGGAGCTGGGCCGATGTTTCGCAGATAGGGACAATCACTCTTTCCCTTCAACGAAATGGTAAGTCCTCAAAGGCAATTCTTGAACGGACTTCCGAGGGGGTTTTTGTTACAATGGATTTTTCCGTTCCAGGTACGCCTACCCACGTAAGATTCCGGATAGTTAAAGTCAACTGATCCATGAAGCATATGAACTCAGTTAACAACAGGGCATGGTCACTTTGCACGCTGACCCTTATCGTGCTTTTGGCATCGGAGTCTGCCATGGGTCAAGGGATTCACCACTACTACTCTGTTACCATCACCGGCCCACCCACTTTCTGCCCGGATGGGACAACACAATACACATATTCGAGTACGGAGAATTTCTTAGTGTGGACCTCAACAGGCGGTGCGCATATTATCGGTGGCAACGTGGGCTCGTCGGTTACCGTTGTTTGGGACGACTTCTCTGGAAGCCTCTCCGCGAATGCTGTGCAAGAGGTCTGCTGGTACGATCCTGAGTATTGGCCGCCACAGATGTTTTGTGACTATGATCACTACGATTCGGAACCATTTTCGACCACGCCCCAAACGATGCCCCAATATGTCGGCGGAGGTGGAGAGATCTGCGTGGTTGACCCTGTCGACTTGGTCGTAACACTCAGCGCGTCAACTCCTACCTGCACTTACCAGCTCTATCGAAACGGGACAATAACCGTTGGGTCTCCTGTCAATGGGTCTATCGGTGCCCTGACATGGACTGGCATCAACACTCCGGGCACCTATACCATCGTATCCTCCTGCCCTTCGGGGACCTGCGCTCCGGTCGTTGGAGAAGCCACCGTTACACAATTTGCCGGGTCGGTAGGGGGATCGGTGAGCGGCAGTGCAAACTATTACGGAAGCGCAAGCGGAATCAGCATGACACTCTCCGGGCACACCGGCTCCATCCAACGGTGGGAATATTCAATCGGCGGAGATTGGACTGCAATTGCAAGCACACAAACTACTTTGGTGTACCTGCCAACCATTACCACGACCACCTTATTCAGGGCGGTTGTCAGAAATGGGAACTATGGCTGCATGGTTGCATACTCTACTGCGGCAACGATGACTGTTTACCCCTTTTTCCCGCAGATCGCCTCCCCCACCAGCATTACCGCTAACTCATTTGTGGCAAACTGGAATCCGGTTTCAGGAGCGACCAGCTATCTCCTGGATGTTTCAACATCCAGCAGTTTTTCTTCCTTCTTGAGTGGCTACTCCAATCTCTCCTGTTCAACCTCAAGCCAAGTGGTTTCCGGGCTTAATGCCAATACAACCTATTTCTACCGGGTGCAGACGGTCAACTCCATAGGCAATTCGGTTGAATCGAACTATTCGCAGGCTACTACGGCTGCTCTGTCTCCACCTACGCCATTGGCAGCGACAAGCATCAAGTCTGATCAGTTTACTGCGAATTGGAGCAGCGTTCCAAGTGCCACCTCCTACCAATTGGATGTTTCAACCAACCAGGGATTTACCTCTTTTGTGCCAGGCTACAACTCAAAGTCGGTCGCTGGAACGAGTGACGTAGTTTCCGGACTGAGTGGCAAGCCCCACTACGTCCGTGTTCGTGCGGTTAATGGAACACCTTCGGCTAACTCGGCTGTTTACCTTGCGGTTAATCTGGATCGCAACTTCATCAAAACCACAAGCCTCCAGAAAGCAGTAACTGACTCAACCCAGATCAAGAACCTGAGCGTTCAAGACAGGTCTGTTGTCTACAGCTACGTCGATGGTCTCGGAAGGCCGACTCAACAGATAAGCTATAGGCTGTCTCCAGCGCAATCGGACATTGTGCAGCCAGTTGGCTACGATGAATTTGGCAGGGAAGCAGTCAAATACCTACCATTTGTTTCCGAATCAAACGGCAAATACAAGACACAATTCCTCCCGACGGACAATGCAGGCTATGCTACATCCTCAAATCCCCAGTATCAGTTCTACCAGGGCACGACCAAAGTGGCCGCTTCCACCAAGCCGTATTCGTTGGCAAATCTTGAGTCAAGCCCTTTGAATCAACTCCTTGAACAAGGCGCCCCCGGATTGGATTGGCAACCCGATGGCACTGTATCCTACACATCAACGGACAGGACAGTAAAACATGATTACCTCTTCAATGGAGCGACTGAAGTCCTGAAATGGACCTACTTGCCCCCATCGGCGACCTTCCCAATAGGCATGGTATCCGCAGGTTCTATCGCTTCACCGCAGCGCTATGCGATCAATACGCTTCGCAAGAACAAGACGAAGGACGAGCAATACAATGAGGTGATCGAATACGTGGATATCGCGGGACGGACGGTACTGAAGCGCGTTCAGGCAGGTGCTTCCACCACAATTGATGATACAAACTACGCCAGTACATATTACATCTACGATGATGTAGGCCAGCTGGTGTATGTCATCCCACCTGAAGCGACGAGGCTGCTGTCAAATTTCCATGACGCTACAAATGCCAGCAAGAATGCATTCATGAATCGCTGGGCTTTCAGGTACAAGTACGATGAGCGAAGGAGGATGGTGTTGAAGCAGGTCCCCGGTGCGGACTCCGTGAGAATGGTTTACGACAATCTCGACCGGCTTGTCATGACGCAGGATGGCAACCAGCGCCAAAGTAACAAATGGAGCTATACGAAATACGATCAGCTAAATCGACCAATTATTACTGGAGTGTACACTCACGGATCAGCAACCGATCAGAAGGGAATGAGGCAGCAACTCAGTACGTCCCTGTTTCATGAGAAGTACAATGGAACCGCTTCAACTGAAGGGTACACGGCCACGGTCTTTCCAACGTCAAACATCTTGCCCCTAACCGTGACCTATTATGACAATTACGCTTTCACATCCATGACACCTATGTGGGCAGGAACATGGACGTATCAGTACGACGCCAATTTCAAGGATACAACCAACTCGGTGATCACCGTCATGGCATCGGCTGGAACCCCGTGGATTTTTGGCCAAGTAACGGGAACGAGAGTCCGGGTGCTGGACGGCGGCGCCACCAGTACGTACACGTGGCTGAGGGCAGTCAATTACTACAATGCTAGGAAACACTTAATTCAATCCATCAGTGATAACTACAAGGGAAGTACAGATGTCTCAACCAACATTGTTGACTTCACCGGCAAGGTATTGAAGACCCGGACTGTTCATGATGAAAAAGATGTGACGTGGAAAGATTTGTTAGGTACCACAATAGTGGGCAACAAGCTGGACCGGACCCAGTCTGGGAGCGGCTGGAATGCTGGGGCGGCATCAACCTCAGTATTGGCAGCCAACCAAAGCGGGTGGGTTGAATTCACCGTTGGCGAGATCACTTCGAATCGCACCATTGGGTTCGCAAGCACCAACCCGGACGGAGGCATTGCATCTATGAACTACGCCCTCAACCTGAATGGTTCTGCCTTGACGGCCTATGAATCCAACTCACCGACGGCGATTGCAGGAGCCATTGTTGTCGGAGACGTGCTTAAGATTGAGCGTTCCGGTACCACCGTCACGTACAAGAAAAATGGAACCACTGTTCGTACTGCGCCTGGGTCGTCTACATCAATGCTGATGGTGGATGTTTCCATCAATGGCACCGGAAAGACAATAACCGATGTCCGTGCCTCCTTTGCTTCATCCACCCGGACCGTTATCAGGAAATTTGAATACGACCACGCCGGTCGAGTGAAAAAGGTGCGGCACCAGATCGACACGTCACCAAAAGTTTACCTGCTGGCCAATGAATACAACGAACTCGGCCAGTTGGTCGACAAGAAGCTGCACTCATCGGATAATGGTACCACCTGGAAGCAGAGTGTTGACCACCGGTACAACATCCGTGGCTGGCTCGAGACGATCAACAATTCCAAGCTCGAGGTGAATTCGGCTACTAACGATGAGACGAACGACTTGTTCGGACTGGAGTTGAAGTACAACGTCCAGGATGCGGACCTTTCCAATCCACAGTTTTACAACGGTAACATTAGCGGGGCAAAGTGGAGTAACTATCCCGGTACTGGCCTGACTACAGAGAAGGGATACGTTTATGACTACGACCAAATGAACCGGATCAAATCTTCTGCTTATCGGCAAAAGACAACCGGCACCTGGAGCACTCTGAACAACAATCGGTTTGCAGAGACCGGTTATGTATACGACCACAACGGTAACCTCAAAGAGCTGGTCCGTAACGATGGCAGGACATCAAATACCATGGATAATCTTAGTTATAACTATGGCACTGCCGGAGGAAACCGTTTGAAGAAGGTGACAGACAGCGGGGATCCATATCTCGGATTCCTGGATGGTGCCAATTCTGCCAATGAATACACTTATGACTCAGCGGGAAACATGATCGGCGATCTGAACAAGAACCTTGCGATCACCTACAACCACCTTAATCTGCCGGAAGTGGTGCGCCGCGGAAATGATACGGTACGCTACATCTATGATGCCTCTGGCAGAAAGCTATGGCAGGGGGTCATATTCGACCGTGGCGTGAAAGCAACGCATTATTCCGGCGAGTTTATCTACGAAAACGATGCCCTGCAATTTGCCAACCACGAAGAAGGCAGGATTACGATAGCCACCACTAACCGCCTTTACCGGAACCCCGGAGATGACGTTACGGAATTCACTGCTGTAAACGCTACCTTGGCTGCTGTGACCCAGAACGGAACGGAGACCTATGTTCGTGTCACTTCAGGAGGCACGACAGCCCGAACGGGTGCGTATCCAATTGGTGGTACTTATACGGTGGTAGAAGGAGAGAAATACCAGATCCGCGCGAAGGGGTACCGCACTGGTTCAAATCCCGCCTACATTCAGGTGAAGACCACTGGAGGCACGGACATTGCCTGGCCGGGAGCCAGTATTTCTGCAAACGCCGCCTCGGAAGCCTGGACGGAATTGCTCGTGGTGATTCCTTCTGGTGTAACCTCCATGCAGGTAGGTGTGAACTGGAACACTGTCACCGCAAACGAGATCATGTACATTAACGAAGTGGAGGTAAACAAGCTTTCCAGTGGCAGCCCGGAATACCAATATCACCTCAAGGATCACCTGGGCAACGTTAGAACCACTTTCACGGCAAAGACAATCACCACCACCAACTACACCACCAATTTTGAAGGCGGGTCCAGTCCCGACTTCCTAAACTACTCCACCACAGCCTTTGACCTGGTGGATCACACGGATGCCGCCGGCACCACCTACACAAAGGTGCAGTGGCTCAACGGCGGGGTGAATGGTCGCACAGGTGTGGCAAAGACTTTCTCGGTAATGCCTGGGGATGAGATAACCATCAGCGCCTGGTGTAAATACATGAACCTTGGGGAAACGAGCAACCCAAGCGCGTTCATCACTTCGCTGGCTGCAGCATTTAGCGTATCGGCCGGTTCAACTGGGGAGGCCTTGAAGGCATACAATGGTCTTAATGGATTTGTCGGGACTGTATCTGGTGGCGCCTATGGCCGTGATACGCAGACCGCCCCGATGGCTTTTGCTACGATCTTGTTCTTTGACAAAGATTACAACCTTGTCGATGCTGCCTGGGACCGGGTGACCACCACGGGCGCTCAAACGAGCCCATCGGTGAAACAACCACCGCACGACCTGGTGAGCGTGACCAAGAAAGCGCCTGCGGCGGGGTATGCGTTTGTATTCTTAAGCAACGAGCATCCGTTCTACGTGGATATTTACTTTGATGATGTTACGGTTTCGGTGACTCCTTCGATGGTCGTGGGGGTGGAGGATTACTACCCGTTTGGCCTCAACTTTGAATTGCATTCAAGAGAAAACTGTATCAGCCAGGACTATCTAATTAGTGGGAAGGAAAGACAGGATGAATTGGATATTGCATGGGACGACTTTGGATGGAGAATGTACCAATCCGAAATTGGCCGGTGGAATAGGGTTGATGACAAAGCTGACAAATACTATTCTCAAAGTCCTTTTAATTTTGTGGCGAATAATCCCATTGTTTTCGTTGACAGAAAAGGCCAGGATATCATCGTTATAGGAGATGGCGGTTACAGCAAAAGCGTAGCAAATGCATTTGTTGAATACGTCAAAACACCTGAGGGTGCGCGAGTATTTGAAAAACTTAGAAGTGCTGATAACATCAGGGTTGTAATCCATATGGGTAAGAAAGGAGATAACGTGCTGTATGAATCAGAAGTTAATGACGGGATAACAACCGCCTATATTCATTACGATCCGAACTCAAGTGGAACAGTTGACGGGGTAACCCGAACGGGAATAACAGCCTTGGGTCACGAATTCAAACACGCTGAACAACTACTCGATGGAGAGAATCCAAATGAACCTGTTCTTGATAGTGACGAGCCTTCAAGAGATGTTGGCTTTGGTCCCATGGAAAACACGATTAAAAAGGGCGAGTTTGGCGCTGTCGATTCTGAGAATAGAGTTAGGTCCTCTTTAGGACTAGAACCTAGGAAATCCTACGACGGGTTCAACGTGTCTACCCGCACATACTCAAATGACAGCAAGAGAATCAACATTCAAGGCGTGGGAACATTCACCGGCAAGTACACCGTTGCTAAGGATGGAACATCACTTACAAGCTTCAGCGGAAAAACGGCACAAGGTCTGTTTTCAAAAATGTTGGAAAACATAAAGGCTGGAAAATCTGTCAACGTTGATGACTTTAAGCCTAAAGCACGATTTAGTAAGGCTAAGTTCGGTCGAGATGACAAAGCGACTTCTTATGGTAACAAGTAGCCAAATCTTAAGACTTGGTATTGCCCTTTTAGTCATTGGTTGCATCGGCAAAACTAATGAGAATTTCATTGAGCGATGGGACGCTGCAACTCGGAGCGCAATTGATAGCTGCAATATCCGGTTGACGAAGGTTTATTATCTCAAGGATTTGGGGTTCATAAAAAGGCATGGAATCAGAAGTCGAATCATCAATAGCCTTGGTGACGACTGGAAGGAACTAACGGCCGTAGAGAGTTTCGGTGATGAAAGAAGAGACTATTACGCTGAAATACTCTTGGATGGAACGAAATACTATGTGGCGCAATTCACGGTAGATAGTTTATTTTCAATTTCTGTCTTTTCGGACAGCACTGCTGAGTATGAAAGGGGTATTCAATTATTTGAGGACTTCCCACCCTACAGGATCAAGTGTGATAGCATGGCTAATTCTTCATTTTATTTTAAAGGAAGAAGGGATGACTAGGTCAAAAGGCGGTAAAGCAGAATAGCACAACCAAATGAGCAGCTGCGCTAAGCACATGAACTACTTACATGTTTTGATTGGTACCGTTAACTCTCGCTAGAATTCAATCGTGTTGCGTCTAGTCGCCTTGATTCTATCCCTGGTACTCACGAAGGGGGGTTACTCTCAAGATGGCGCAGCCCATGCGATTAAGAAAGCAGATTCCATTAGGCTCATTAAGGTTCTCAAATCAGGGCCGACGCAAATTAAGTGGATTGACAGTTTGGGATCACTTGGCGCTATCACCAGAGTAAATGACTCTTTGAAGGCAACCCACTGGGCTGACAGCCTTCGCTCAAGAATTGAAGGCAAGTTTGCGCCCGGTCAGCTGGAGAAGAAACTGGATAGTCTCCGCATACTAAAACTCCCAGAGCCTCAGATCAAAGGTTTCTCAGACAGTTTAATCGCCAGGAAGGCCGTGTTGCTGACAGAAGTTATTGAGAAACAAAAGGCCCTCCAAGGCAAGCTATCTGGTCGCTACGGTGATTGGATGAACCGAATTCGTGATCGATTCAACCTAGATTCGGCTGGCATCAAGACCCCGGGGCCTTCGCCACCCGTCGTTGAACTACCCTCTGGGCATGTGCCCTCGCAGTTGAATGTACCCGGACTGGAAGTTGGAGTGTCTGGGATTCCAGCAATTCCGTCGTTGAACACGGAGGACTTTTCGTCACTTGGGTTATCCAAAGCACTGAGCTCAGTCGCAGGTCCACTGGCAGTACCCAGTGCAGATCAGCTGAAAGGCTGGGATAAGAACCTTCCGGGCTTGCCTCTATCAATGAATGAAATTACTGGCAGAGTTGGAGAAGTAAAAGCCATGGCCAAAGATCCCGACAAAATCGCCGGGGCTGCGGTCCAACAAGTGAGTGAAGTGTCGAGTGCAGGCAAGGCGCTAAGCGAAGCAGAAAAACTTAAAAACGACAATGAGGCATTGAAAGTAGCTGACCAGGTAAAGGATTTGGATGCCTCGGTAAACAAAGAAGTCACCAACCACCTTAAGGGCAAGGAAAAGGCCGTCCAAAACGCCATGGAACAGGTTGCGAAACACAAAATGAAATATGCTTCCCTTGGCAGCCTGGCAGACATTAAAAAGAGGGATTGGCTCCCCCACAACGGCCTCAAGGGGTTACCCTTCCGCCAGCGCCTTCGCATTGGCCTGCACACCGGGTTCAAACAAAATGTAGATACGCTGCTCCTGGATTTCTACCCGAATGCATCCTACCGCATCACTGGCCGCTTTGAAGCTGGTATCGGGGCGATCTACCGGGTGAGGGTTAACACCGACAATTTCACCTTCGACCAACGCAACCCAGTGTGGGGGCTATCCACGTTCGCAGTGGTGAAAACATTCAAATCAATTTTCCTCCGCTTCGAAATGGATGGCAACAGCTTTCCCAAAACAACTGCACCTGACCAATCCTCCTACCGCGACTGGCGCTGGACGTTTCACTCCGGCATCCAAACTAATTTCAAGTTGGGGAAGCTGTGGACCGGCAATATCCAGATGCTTTACAATTTTGATAACAAGTTGAAGGATGGTTTCCCGGAGAAGTTGTCGATGCGGGCGGGGGTGCAGTATAAGCTGCCGGAGAAGAAGAGGCCGTGATTTCAGGGTGCACTTGATGGAAGAGAAAAGGCGTGATTTCAGGGTGCACTTGATGGAAGAGAAAAGAAGCACAGATTGCGTTATGGGCTGTAGTCCTTCTGGATGGTGATTCAAATCATCGTTGCGGTAGTAGTTGGTGAATAGCCGTTTGAGTTTCACAAATCACCAGCACAACCAGACTGCGCCACCAGGAAGCTGGGTTCCTTTTGGCTAGGGCCACCACTACCTTCAGAATTTCAGTTTGCGTTTCAGGCGCTCAGTTCCAGAATCTTTGTCACTGTCTCTGGGCTCAGCCTGTGGCCCGTAAGTACCACCTTTATTACCTCCGTTAAATGAGCAAGACAAGCCCGTGATGATGGATCCTCGGAACAGGAGGAGAGACTTTCAAGATTTCGCATTAATGTGGTGACGTGGGAAAGGCTTATCAATCGCCGGAGGCGAAGGTTAAACGTTTGACTCAAATCGCTTAGAGATTCAATTAGCGATGAATCTGCACCTAAGTCCTTTAGGTATCCAATTGCGTGGCCTTGAATAAATAGGATATCACCATCTCCGTTACACTCCTCTAGTATCTCATTGATTCCTGCCTTGACTAGGGTACTCCTCTCATTTGAGCTAGCCACGACCAATTTGCTGCGAAGTTCTTTGAGCATTGATAGTTCAACCAGTATGAGGGCATGATGTCGGATATTTGCCGTACTGCATACCGTTGCCTGGCATTCAGATAAGTAACTGTAGTAACCTGGGAGACTGATCTTGCCGGCGACGCTCAGGATATCGATTGGTTGGGTAGGGTAAAGACCCTGAAAGGCTTCGAAAATTCGCTGGTGATCCACATTAGTGAACTTGGTGAAGTCACCAGGGGTAAGAGCGTCGGCCACCTTGTGGAATGCATCCTCAAGTAGGCACCCACCAATTATGGCCTGCTCAAGCCGACACCTGTAAGCCTCAGCATCCATTTTTCCAATTTGTTTTTGTTACGGTCTGCAGGGTGTACAAACCGGTCAAAACCTTGCTATTTAAGGTAGGATCGAACATATTAGCCGTAACAACTTCGTAACACATCGTAACACGTCGTTGAAATTCAATGCAGAAAAGGGATTGTATCGTAACACAATCCGCTACGATTTTCGGAACACTTAGTGTTACGGGAGAATCGCGTTTATCCCTCACTTTGGGCATTTCTGTTACGATTTGTTCCGTTCTTGACACGGGCTAATTAGCTGTGAAAGAGTTAAATACCGCTGCATCCGAATTGATACATCCGTAACGCTACTTTGCGTTTGCACCAAACACACGAGGATACTCTTTGATCCAACGTTTGATTTGCCGACTGGCCTTGACTTTCAGCGAATCACTCCTCTTCCCATAAAGCATTTCACCAATGTCCGAGTAGCTCTTCCGGTTCCGAAACATAAATGCTGCATGCATTACTTCCGGTGGTGCGATGAGGCTCTTCTGCACCATTTCATATACTTCCTGTGCACTCTTGAGAAAGTAGTTTGCAAGCCGAATAGCACGACTCATAGTGTCAAATTCAATGACTTCATCTTTAAGGAACCTGACCTCAGGCTCCAGAGCTTTATCGACCAAGTGCAATATTGCCGCAAATCTCATCGCATATTCCGATACCTTGCCAAGTATACCCGAGCTGATATCCCTTTCGACTAGATCTTCAACTAGATTGATTTCTCTGGATTTTGCTGTTCTCCAAGTATTCCAAAGTTTGAGCGCCCCTGGTGAAAAGGAGCAAGTTTTCGAGTCCCTGTCTACAACATTTACTGGCAGCTCCTTGTAAAGTCGTGTTATCGATTTCTTGTGCAACGAACTCCATTCTTCTGGAAGCCGGTAGTCCATATCCCGGATCGCAATTTTGTCTTCTTCAGGGAGCGCGAAGAGAACTCTAAATATGAAGCCGCTCGTGTCCCTGTTCTTTGCAAAAAGCTGTTGAAGGAGTGGGTACTGACTTTTACCAATTACATTAACAAATGGCGATCTTACCACGAATTTGTCCTTGCCAGCACGAATAGCACTGTAAGTAGAGCAGTTCCAAGATGTCACCCAGAACTGTTCATCGGTCCCTTCCTTTCTAGAAATCTGGTTCAAGCCATTGATCCATTCCAATAACTCCTCGCTTTGCTTACACACACCCTTTGGATTGTCTGGGAGTACAACACGTATAAGAGTTGGCATGTGTGAGTCTCTAAAGATTACAGTATCACACCTCTGCTCCTGAATTTTATCCTTCGACAAACCAGCTATTTTTTGAATCCAGTTTTCATCAAATTCATTTTGAATTTGAAATAGTGGGTCAAATATCTTGCTGATTGTCGTGGAGGAGCCAGAAGAACTTATTCCAACAAGGCAGGCCCAAACAGGAAGGTAAGTGAAGTCGTTATTGCCTGTAACGATCCGATACGCTGTTCCAATTGCTGTGCTGTATGCACAAAGTGCTGTAACCCCGACATAAGAGGACGGTACGTCATAATAACTCTGTATAGCATTCAAGAATGGTTTGATACGCTCACCAAAAACATCAAGGGGAAAGATATTGTCTGATTTCCTTCGCAATACCTCATTCTTGATTTGATCATTAGTGAGCGTGGCCATTCCATTAGCCTTAAGCCGAAGCCTGAAAGAGTTCATAAGGAGGCCCGGGGACTATTTGGATTCGGTCTCGACCTTTTGACTACATTCCCTGGTCATTTTTTTCTGAGTCTGATTTTCTTCAAAGACTCCAGGACCTCTTCTTTCTTGAAGTAGGTGCGCCCCCCGACTCGGTGATACGGAATGTGTCCTGCCTTCATCCACGCATGAATTGTCACAAGGCTCACGTCGAACATTTTGGCTAGATCGGTTCTTTTCAAAAGCTGATCATCTAGCGCTCCATTGAGTGGCGTAGGCCTGAACTTAGATAGGGCTTCGGCTAACTCGTCTTTAAGAAGAGAACGTAATTCTGCATCTGAAACTACAACGGTTGGCATAACTCTTTTTGACAACGTTACAATCGTTGCCTAACCCCAATCAACCCCCAACAACTCAAGTTGGGGGAAAAAGTTAATTAAGATGAGCTTTGATAAGTTCAAACAGATTGTTTGATGCTGTGTCCTGAGAACTTGAAGAGAAGTAATCCTTTCGGATGGTTTCAACTTTGACCCCCAACTTATCCCCAAATTCATGGTGAAATACTTCAGCCAGCTTTTTGGCAGAGTATCTGGATGTAAGCACATCTTTGATAATTCTCTTTACTGCGGCACCCGCATTGGCGATCGTTTTTATCTTACTATTTCCATTGATATTCTCACCACTTTGATCGAAGAGAAAGGTCATAAGTTCCTTTCTTACTTTCTGCGCCTGGCCGGCATTCCTGAAATAGTAGTCCAGCCCCAACTTGCCTTCAGTTTTGTTTGATTGCCTTTTAGACTGTGGCTTCTCTTTTAATTGACTTTTCAATTTCTCGAGTACTTCAAAGACTTTCTCAATTTGCTTTCTACTGAAGTAAAACATCCTTTCTGGTGGATTGAAGTAGAAATAGAAGATCTCATCTAGTCGCTCAATGAACAACAATTTGTTCTCGGCTTTCAAGAAGTCAGAGGTTACTATGTCCAAGTACTTGATCTCTGGTGAATGCATTAAAGAGAGCAGGAGTTTGTGTTCCATCTCTGTGAGGTTTTTCAGTGTATTCGACTCCTTGTCGTACACTAGGTAATTCTCCTTGTGGATCATCGCTTCACTTCGGTGTGGTTTTTAAAGTGTCGATCGAGCTCTTTTACTTTCTGAATGTGAGACAGTTTAAGGTATGTGAGGAATGCCTTTTCAGTCCGATGTCCCGTGATGGCCATTATATTCTGAATTCTCACACCCTGATTAAACAGATTGGTGGCAAAGGATCTCCTCGCGGTATGACTTGTAATCAGTTTGTACTTCGGATATTTCTTACGATGCTTTTCCCCTCCCTTCAGGTTCGAAATCTCTATTTCTTGATCAATTTTAGCCTTTTCGGCCAATTCCTTTACATAGACATTCAGCTTCTGGTTCGATATTGAAGGTAGATTGAAATCGTACTTTTGAAGGACTGGTAGGATTTCTGGCTTGATTGGGATCTTTACTATTTCATTCGTTTTCTGAGTTTCAATTTTGAAGAGACTTATTCCATCTTCAACGATAAACTTATCCTTACTTACGCGCACGAGGTCTGAATATCGGAGCCCGGTCCAGCAGGCCACATAGAAGATATCTCTCGCTTTGCTGAGGTGCGCGATTTCAGACAAATCTAGTTTCAGAATCAGATCAAGCTCAACCTCAGTGAGGTAAACTGAATCGGAATCGTTCTTGAATACTTTAAAGCCCCTTTTTCTATGACTCAAATTAGAATGAAGATCCCGTTCAAAGGCCTGATTCATGAGGGCCTTTACGTTTTTTATATTCTTTCCAACCGTATTATCATTGAACTTCTTCTCTTTCCACATGAATGAAGTAAATCCGTCATAAAAACTCATATCAACGTCCTTGAAGTCGAGCAGCTTCCGTCTTTTGAGCGAATATTCCTCCAGGACATTCAATGTTGTCTGATAGGACTTCCTGGTGTTCTGAGCAAGATTTGACTTAGTCAGGAAATCCTTACCAAATTCGGTCAGGTTGATCCTCTTCAATTCATGGCCAGAGAGCTCCGCGATCAGTTTTACAATATCCGTTTTTGTGGTAATGATCCCCTTACGTAGGTTATAGTTGTAGAGATTCGAGCTTGCTGTCTCCAAATCGCTTAGGAAATCATTAACCTCAGTGGCGGATTTGAATTTTCGCGTATTAGCACGGCCCTTGTAAACATCCCAACCATGCCAATTGCACTTCCTTTCTGTATAAACTTTGAGTGTATGTCCCTGGTGTCGAACGTATAGGAATATGGGGAGGGGCTTATCCCTGTCTCCCTTGATTTTTGATTCTAAGTAGAATTTCACCGAAACTGAGGCCATTCAAGAGAAGGGTTGCGTACACTATTGCGTACAAATCTAGTTAATTCATCTGAATCCGTCTTAACCTGATTAAATCTATAAATGGCCTGATTTGGCCTTTTGTATTAACTTAGATCACAGAGAGGTTCCAGTGGATCTAGATACGAATAGTCCCGTTGGGACTACAAATTGGCCTCAATCTTTCGGATTGGGGCTCTTTTGTTTCCAAGGCGACCGGATATTCTCCCTCCCATCTTCTCCTCCTTTTTTCCCGCCCGGGGAACCGATTTCATTGGTTTTCGCTTTAACCTGATATACTTTTACCGGCTGTTTTACACTCCTTAAAACTCGATATATCAGAACATGACAAAAATTGGAATCAACGGATTCGGCCGCATCGGTCGCCTGGCTTTTCGCGCAGCCATTACCCGCCCCGACATTGAAGTCGTCGGAATCAACGACCTGGTTGAGCCTGATTACATGGCCTATATGCTCAAGTATGACTCCACCCATGGCCGGTTTGAGGGCTCGGTGGAAGTAAAGAATGGCCATCTGGTGGTCAATGGCAAGAGCATCCGCGTCACTGCCGAAAAGGACCCCGCAAACCTCAAGTGGGGAGATGTAGGCGCTGAAATCGTTATCGAATCTACCGGGCTCTTTCTTACCAAAGAAACAGCTCAAAAACATATTGCTGCCGGCGCCAAGCGAGTAGTAATGTCTGCACCCGCAAAAGACGATACTCCCACGTTCGTGATGGGTGTGAACCATAAAGGCCTGAAAGCCGAACACACCATCGTCTCAAACGCCTCTTGCACCACGAACTGCCTGGCACCGGTTGCCAAAGTACTCAACGACAAGTTTGGCATCCTGGAAGGCCTCATGAGTACCGTCCATGCCGTTACAGCTACGCAGAAAACCGTCGACGGTCCCTCCGGCAAAGACTGGCGCGGAGGACGCGGAGGATATCAGAACATTATCCCCTCCTCTACGGGCGCTGCTAAAGCGGTTGCCCTCGTCATTCCTGAACTAAAAGGCAAATTGACCGGCATGTCTTTCCGCGTACCCGTTGCTGACGTTTCCGTGGTTGACCTGACAGTGCGACTTGCCAAACCGGCATCATACGAC
>CAZJWV010000069.1:0-13602 GCA_964549855.1 uncultured Ohtaekwangia sp.
GCAATTCACGCAGGAGCTATGTGCGGGGAATGGCCAAGGCACGTTTCAATGAAGGTTATGACGTGCTCGCCTGGAACTACAGGGGCTGCAGCGGTGAGATCAACCGCCAGCTGCGATTTTACCACAGTGGTGCCACGGATGATTTGCACACCGTTGTCACCCGTGCTGCGCGCGAATACGATCAACTTTATCTGATAGGCTTCAGTCTCGGGGGGAACGTCACCCTGAAGTACCTTGGCGAAGGGAGCACCCCCTCACAAGTTCGCAAGGCTGTGGCATTCTCCGTGCCCGTCAACCTCCACACCAGCTGCCTCGCTATCTCGCGGCCTGGAAATTGGGTGTACACACAACGATTTCTCAGCTCATTGAAGACCAAGGTCAGGGCTAAGCACGCCCTTCGTACCGTGGTCGACGTTGACCGGGTAGGTAAAATTGGTTCCTTGTTTGAATTTGATGACGTCATCACGGGGCCTCTTCATGGCTTTACCGGTGCGCTCGACTACTACACCCGGTGCAGTTCGCTGCAGGCCTTGCCTTCTATCAAGATTCCAACGCTCATGGTGAATGCACGCAACGATCCGTTTCTGAGCCCCGAGTGTTTCCCGGAGAGCACAAATCCAAATGTTCATCTTGAGTATCCCACGCGTGGAGGGCACGTCGGCTTCGCGCTCTTCAATGAGAATGGAGTATATTGGTCTGAGCAGAGGGCTATCGCCTTTCTGAACGACGGAAAATGATCAGCCGCTATTCACTCTCTGCCGATGCAGCTGCAGTATCGGCCCGATTTTCAGTCGACCCCACCGAGGCGTACCAGCCCAAATACAATGCGGCGCCAACTCACCTGTTGCCCGTGATCACCCAAGAGAGCCCCGGGGGACTTTCATACTTCTATTGGGGGGCACCCCCTTCATGGGCTAATCGCAAACCTTTGGGTGAGCGCCTCATCAATGCCCACGCAGAGCGCTTTGCTGAAAAAGGAGTTCTTCGGAAGAAGCTGCTGAGTCACCGCTGCCTGGTACCGGCCGACGGATTCTTCATTTGGAAACGTGCTGGCAAGAAGGCGTCTATCCCCTACCGCTTCACCCTGCCCGACAAAGCGCCATTTGCCATGGCCGGACTTTGGGAAGAATTTGAGGATGAGAATGGCGTACATCACCACACGTTTGCATTAGTGACTACTCCCGCTAACCCTTCGGTCATTGACTTCGGCGAACGCATGCCTTCACTGCTTGCACCGGAAAATGAACAACGGTGGTTGAGCGGCGCGGATGATGTTACACTCATCAACATGATACACGGAGGAGGGGCTCCCGCATTCATTCACTATTCGGTATCCTCGCTGGTCAACCAACTCGACCGGAATGATGCAAGGGTCATTCAGCCTGCCCCACCGGCGGACCAGTTTGGAAATCTTTCTTTGTTTGATTGAGTTCAGAAGCCGTCGCCTTCCTTTTTGGCAGGCGCGGGGTCGGGTGCCTTCTTACGCTTGAAGAGGCCGCCTCTCTTTTTCTCAGCAGGCGGCGGCGCATTCACATCGGTGACCGGGGCCGCCGTTGCCGTGGAATCGGTTGCTTTCTTTTTCTTCTTGAAAAGGTTCTGGAAGAAACCTTTTATGCCCTTCTTTTCCTTGGTCTTCGCTGCCGAAGTCTCCTTGCCGGCATTCGCCTTGCGGTCCATGGCTGCCCTCACATCGGGTAAGACCAGCATCTCCCGGAAGTACCACATGTAGAGATCCTGATCGAGATTGTACTTCTCCTTTGTCTTTGTTATGGCATAGGTGGTATCGGTGCCGGCAGTAGCGGCGGCGCTGTCAAGTGGGTCCAACTCAGCGAGAGAAAAATCATCCTGCTGCTTCAATGAGTCAGGGATGTCCGGGGGGTATACCGGGGTCATCTCGACGGTCTGCATCTTGCGAAGCTTTTTCCTATAAGACTCGGGGACCGCCACCAGGTACTTGTTCTTGCTAGCCGTGTAAATCTTGGGTGTGGAGTCCTCCTTGAAATAACTGAACTTCTGCCGGGTCGCCTCCTTATCGTATATAAAGGAACTCTGGTAGGCAGGGCAAACCATACGCTGGGTATTGCACGCCGCGATGGAACAAAGACAGGCTACAGACAGGAGTACCCGAAACATGGGTGGGTTAAAGTGCAATCAACAAAATTAGTGAAATAACCCCAAGTAATCCGTTTTTAGGGAGACATGTAACCAACCCATAACTAGTTGATTACTAATCTATAACCTATCAAGACTTGCTTTCTGGCTTTTAGTAAGGCCGGTCACAACCAATTGATAGCTTTTGTCGGTCCAGGCAAGCAAAAGTTTGTCAGGAACCCCACCCTCCATCTTAACGGTGATCCAGTGCCTTTTATTCATATGATAGGCGGGTTCCACGTAAGAATACCGATCCCTCAGGGCTGCTCCCTCTTCAGGGTCGACCTTCAGGTTGATGCCATCGAAGACATCCACATCGAGGAGGGCAAACATCTTTCCCATCACCTTGAAGACTGCCGTGCTCTCGTTGAAGGGGAATTCCTCAGTGACCCCCTTCTTGGAGAGGCAGTACGACCGATAAGACTCAATATTCAAAACAGGAAACGCTTGGCAAGCAGGTAAATCACGGCCAGGAGAAAGACGATGATGGAGAACTTGTTAATGCCATGCATCATGCGGATGTTCACATTGCGTGGTCGAGAGGGGTCCTTCTTCCGGAAGAAGTAGGCACCTACTTCGCCCAGCGACAGGAACTGGCGCCAGCCAGCCTTCTTTTTCTTTGTGGGTTCTTCTGGTGTCATCGGGTGACTGCTTCGAGTTCTACCCAAGCCCCGTCCTCGCGGATCAGGCTAATCAACTCATCAACCGCCATCGGCGTGGGCACATTGCGCTTCACCACCTCCTTGCCACGGTACAAGGTGATCTTACCGGGTCCGGAGCCAACGTAGCCATAGTCTGCGTCTGCCATCTCACCCGGCCCATTCACGATGCAGCCCATGATTGCAATCTTCACTCCTTTCAGGTGATTGGTGCGCGACCGGATCTTTGCCGTCGTTTCCTGCAAGTCAAATAGCGTCCGCCCGCACGAAGGGCAGGAGATGTACTCTGTCTTGGAGATCCGGGTGCGCGTGGCCTGGAGAATATTAAATGATGTTTCGTTGATTTCACTGTCGCTGCTGCCGGGTGCAGAAAGGAACAGGCCATCTCCAAGTCCATCGATCAATAATCCACCCATATCCGTAGCAGCATACAAGGCTAGCCGCCCGGGCTCAAGGTGCTCATAGGACCTGCCAATGACCACCGGGCACTTGCACTCCCCCAGTATAAGCTCGACGAACACACGCCTCAGCTCTGCATAGGCATGCTTGTTTTGCGTTTCAATCAGCAGCACGGAACTCGGGTCATTATTCAATGCTTTGATCAGTGAGGGGTTTACATCATTGAGCATCGCATGCACCACATTGAGCTCACCTGACTTCTCTGTTACTGAATGGAATGTCTTGGCCGGAATTAGCGGGTACGTACGCGCTTTGTCTTTACAACCTTGCCAAGTAGAGTAGTTGCAAATCACACCTAGTGTGCCGGGAAGTTCAAAGTTAATGCTCTGGTCGCCTACATAGATATAATCACAGGCCATGTCGCCGATATTCCACTTGTCGAGCGGGACGGAATATCGGTATCCAAGCGCGAACAGCGAAGCCGGGGTGATTTTCTCCTTCCTCGAAAAGTCGGCAAAGATGCGGGGAACCTGATGACCTCCCAGGTTTGCAGTTTCACGCGTAGGCCGGCGGCTGTATGACGTCGGGTCAATCGGGTAGGTGGTAATCTCAGGGATTGGATCGTGAGTCGCCCGGGTGGCATATCGATTGACTAACTCGCGGCAGACGGGCACCTCGGCCTCTGGTTCTTCCGTCAGCGAGACGCGCACCGTGTCGCCAAGTCCGTCTTCCAGCAACGTGCCAATGCCCACCGACGATTTGATGCGTCCATCCTCGCCGTCACCAGCTTCCGTAACACCCAGGTGCAGTGGGTACGGCTGAAATCCCTCCTCATCGAGTTTCCGCACCAGCAGTCGATAAGCTTGGATCATCACCTGAGGGTTACTGGCCTTCATGCTAAGTACAATGTTGTAGTACTGCAGGTCTTCACAGATTCGGAGAAACTCGAGGGCCGACTCGACCATGCCCAGGGGCGTGTCTCCATAGCGGCTCATGATTCGGTCTGAAAGGGAACCATGATTTGTGCCGATGCGCATGGCCGTTCCATACTCTTTACAAATTTTCACCAAGGGCGAAAATTTGTTTCGGATCCGCGCTAATTCGGATTCGTAGGAGGCATCGGAATAGTCAATTTCTTCAAACCGCTTTTTGTCGGCGTAGTTGCCAGGATTGACCCTGACCTTTTCAACAAGGCGTGCAGCCAACTCGGCGGCGTTTGGGGTGAAGTGAATGTCAGCGATTAGGGGCGTTTTGTACCCGCGTGCCCTCAATTCTTTCTTGATTTCCGCTAGGTTCTGCGCTTCATTCAAGCTGGGCGCTGTGATCCGTACATAGTCGCAGCCTGCCTCAATCATGCGAATGGATTGCTCGACACTACCCAGGGTATCCATGGTATCCACCGTTGTCATCGACTGAATACGGATAGGGTTGCTCCCTCCCATCGGCACTTCGCCAACTTTCACTTCGCGGGTAACACGACGCGAATACTTAGTCAGGCTGTTGCAATACAATCGGGTTTCCACTGTGATGTTGGGTCGTAGTGTCGTGGTGCCTTAGTGTCGTGGTGCCGTGGTGTCGTAGTGTCGTAGTTTAAGTCTCCGATTGAGTGTGCCTTACTCACTAACCAAGGCACTGCGACACCAAGACACTACGACACCAAAATTAACCCATATTTCCTACAAAATGTTTCACTTGATATCCCCCAACTGAGGCCTAATAACAATCTCCTCAACCACGCTTCGTGGCGATAGCGCCCAGGCCCCAAACACAGCATCAGCAACGTCGGAAGGTTTCATGAATCGCTCTTCGGGTAAAGCCACGGCATCCCAGCTGGATGTCCGGGTAGCGCCCGGCATCACTGCAGTTACTTTAACACCGGACTCTCTCAGCTCCTCGCGCAACACCTTGGAGAAGCCCAGCAAGGCAAATTTTGACATTGTGTAGGAGCCGCCATTCGGATAAGCAGCCAGACTGGCTACAGAACAAATGTTGAAGATGTGCCCCTGCTTTCTCGACTTCATGCCGCCGACAAAAGCACGGGTGGTGTAGTACGCACTGAACAGATTTGCGCCCATCATACTCTCCATCACTCCGTCTTCTTCGTTGGTAATCCATCCGGGACTGAAGTAGCCCGCATTATTGACCAGCACATCAACGTCCTTACTCCATCCCAATACTTGGTCGGCGAATGACCGGGCTTCCTTGACCTTAGACAAGTCGGCGCGCACGGTAATTGCTTTCACGGATGGAAAGCGAGTATTCAATTCCTTCTGGAGTGACATCAACTCGGGCTCCTTGCGAGCGCAAGTGGCAACATCAAATCCGTTGGAGGCAAATTTCTCTATGATGGCCTTTCCGATTCCCTTCGTACCCCCTGTGATGACCGCGAGTTTCCCCATGAATGCTTATCTTTAGGGGCAATTTAGCGCATTTCATGAAGGGTTTCGGGCAGTACATTCTTTTTTTGGGCTCGCTTGTCGTCCGGATGGAAACCTTCAAGACCTACTATCGGCTTACGCTGGAAGAGTGTGTGCAGATCGGGCTCAAGTCCGCCGCGCTGGTTGCCCTGGTTTCCTCATTCATGGGGGCGGTAACCACTGTGCAGACTGCCTACAACATGGTCAGCCCGCTGATTCCAAGGTTTGTCATCTCCCAGGTCGTTCGCGAAATGACAATACTTGAACTTGCTCCGACCATCATCGCAGTCATCTTCGCCGGGAAAGTAGGTTCCAGCATGGCTGGCGGTATTGGCACCATGCGCATTACCGAACAAATTGATGCACTGGAAGTAATGGGGATCAATTCCGCTTCCTACCTGGTCCTCCCCCGAATTATTGCTTCGCTCTTCATGTATCCTTTGCTCGTTTCCATCGCCGGGGTTTGCTCGATGACGGCAGGCTACTTCGTCGGCAGCTTCACGAACATTATCACGCCAGAGGACTACATCTACGGCATTCGGTATTACTTCGATGACTACTCCGTTACGTTTGCCATGATCAAGTCGTTTGTCTTCGCCTTCCTGATTTCATCCATTTCCTCATTCAAGGGTTATTACACACAAGGGGGAGCATTGGAAGTGGGTATCGCAACTACCGCAGCTGTTACCACCAGTGTGATCGCTGTGCTCTCCGCCGATTATCTCCTCGCGCAACTGCTTTACGTTCGCTAGCCATGCTCAAGGTCAACCACGTCAGTAAGTCCTTTGGAGGCCGCCCGGTGATTGAGGATATCACCGGCGAATTTCAGAAGGGCAAGACCAACCTGATCATCGGTTCCAGCGGTACAGGCAAGAGCGTGCTTCTCAAATGCATCGTGGGATTGATTGCTCCTGATGAAGGAAATATCTTCTACGACCTCCGGAATTTCACTGAAGCAGACAAGGAAATGAAGGCCGAGATCCGTCGCGAGATCGGTATGCTCTTCCAGGGTGGCGCCCTCTTCGATTCAAAAACCGTCGAGCAAAACGTCATGTTTCCGCTCGACATTCTCACCACGATGCCGCCTGATGAGAAACTGGATCGGGTGAACTTCTGCCTTCAACGCGTGGGACTGGAAAATGTGAACAAGAAGATGCCGTCAGAAATCTCCGGTGGAATGAAGAAACGGGTGGGCATTGCCCGGGCTATTGTCAACAATCCCAGCTTCCTTTTTTGTGATGAACCTAACTCAGGGCTTGACCCTCAGACAGCCATCGTGATCGATGACCTGATTGGAGAACTCACGCACGAATTCGACATCACCACCATCGTTGTCACGCACGACATGAACTCCGTGATGGGGATTGGGGAACAAATCATGTACCTCCACAAAGGGAAAAAACTGTGGGAGGGTTCGAACAAAGAAATCACCGAATCGGGGGTCGCTGAACTACACGACTTTGTGTTCTCCAACAAGGTGATGCAGGCGATGAAGAGCAAATAGCCAAGTACCAAACGCTAAGCACCAAATCCCAAGCACCTAGTGCCCAGTACCTACCTACTCGTACCGAAGGGACGTCACCGGGTTTACCCTGGATGCCTTCATGGAATGGTATGACACCGTGAGCATCGATACAGCCAGGCAAGACACAGCGGCCAGTACCAGCGACAGCCAGCCCACCTCTACGTGGTAGGCGTAGTCGGATAGCCAAGTATCCATCAAATACCACCCAATTGGGCACCCTACAGCGGCAGCTACGATTACAAGAACCAGAAACTCCTTGCCCATAAGGCCCGCCAGGTTGGGAATGGATGCACCCAGAACTTTTCGGATGCCCAATTCCTTCGTTCTTCGAGTTGCCGAAAAAGCAGACAACCCAAAAAGCCCCAGGGCCGAAATAGCGATCGATAGTATGGCCAACGCATTGAACACCGAGCCTCGTTTCCCTTCTGCAGCATAAAACTCGTCCCAGTTGTCACTCAGGAACCTGTAGGACATTGGAAATCCAGGCACCATCGTCTTCCACAGGCTCTCTACAGAGGCAATGGCGTCTGGCGTTTTGTTATCCTCCGCCCGAATCAGCATGCAACCGATGTTCTCGTCCTTGTCCGGCAACCGGATAACTAAAGGCTCGATCTCATTGTGGAGCGAACCAAAATTAAAATTGCGGACGACCCCAAGAATGGAACCCTTGCGCCCCCAGACCGTCAGGGGTTGGCCTGCCAGGTCGCCGGTTAGGCCAAATTTAGCAGCAGCCACTTCGTTCACAATGTAGCCTGCGGAATCGGCAACTCGTCCCCGCTCGTAGGCTCTCCCTTCCTTCATGGTCATCTTCATTGTCTCCACAAAGGACGGGTCGACGGTCAAGATCGTAAACAGAATCCGGTCGTCAGGCTTCTTACCCGGCCATTCCACGCCGTAGGTCGAGTTGCCGATATCGATTGGCAACTGCCCGGTGACCGTCACATTGGAGATTCCCGGCTTGTTCTCCAATTCTTGCCGGAACGTGGGCCAAACCTTCCTGTCGCCCTGCATCCAGACATAGAACACGTTGTTCCGGTCGAAGCCAATGTCGCGGTCCTGCATGAAGTTCATTTGCCGGAATACAACCACTGTACAAACAATGAGGATAATGGAAAGGGAGAATTGTACCACTACCAGTGCTTTGCGGAAAATGGCTGCTGACCCGCCGCTAACCAACTGGCCCTTCAGCACATTCACGGGCTTGTATCCTGAAACAAAAACCGCAGGGTACGTGCCAGCCAACAGCGCGGTCACCGCGAGGATACCTCCAAAAATGAGTAAAGACTGGCCATCGAGGAGTTGGAGTGACAACGTCTTACCGGTAAGGTCGTTGAATGAAGGCAGGGCTAAGACGACGAAGATAAGGGCGATGAGTGCGGAGATGGCGACAGTCAGGAAAGACTCACCCATAAATTGACGGAACAACTGGCCAGGGAAGGCGCCGATAACCTTACGCAGTCCCACTTCTTTCGCGCGCCTCGCACCCTGCGCCGTAGCCAGGTTCATGAAATTGATACAAGCAATCAGGAGCACGAACAGTGCCACGAGGAAGAATATCCGCACATACTCAATACGGCCTCCGGTGAGTACTCCATTCTCAAATTCTCCGTGCAAGTACGCGTCGCCGAAACGCTGGATAAATAATTCCGTGTTAGAATCAGCGTTGTGCTCTTTTATCTCTCCCTTGAGCTTCGCGCTTAAAGCGGCTGCATCCGTACCCTCCGCCAGGAGTATCCATGTACGAACATTGTTATTTCCCCACTGGTCAAGCCAGCCTTTGTTATCGTCGAAGAAGCGCTGGAACGGAAGCAGGAACGAGTATTTCCAGGAGGATTTTGAGGTCAAGTCCTCGTAGACACCTGTAACCGTAAATGAAGTCTCGTGGTCCATGGTCAGGACCTTCCCCACTGCGTCAGCAGTGCCGAAGTGCTTCTCCGCCATGGAGCGGCATATCACAATGCTCGACTTATCCATCAACGCTTTGCTGGAATCTCCATGCAACCATTTCAGTGTGACCATTTGAAGAAAGTCCTGGTCCACCCAGCGCCCACCGTCAAAAAAAGTTTTGTCATCCACTCCGAACAAAGCCCTTACCTCCCAGGTAAGACGAGTGGCGAGTTCGATCTCGGGGAATTTATCCTTGATGAAGGGGGCCATAGGGGCCGGAGTGGAGGAGAATGTAAAAAGCTTCCCATCCGTGTACTTCTGATTCTCCATTACCCGGTACAGCCGGTCTCCCTTCTTGTGATACTGGTCCATGGCCAGTTCATCACCGATCCAAAGGAAAATCAACAAGGCACTGGCAAGACCGAAGGAGAGTCCCGCGATGTTGACAAAGGCGAAGAGCTTGTTGCGGAGAATGTTGCGAAAGGCAACGGCCAGGTAGTTTTTGAGCATGGTTAAGCTGTGAACGGTGAAATGACTACTACTCTACCCATCTGAGATTCCACCACCTTAGGCTTTTGGCTATTGGCTTTGGCCTTTGGCAGAGTTTCCCAAGAGCCAAAAGCCAATAGCTTCCCGTGGGAACTCGCAGAAAGGGCTGATTCCTCCATAGGTACCTGAATACCCGTTCAAAGTTTCAGAGGCGCACAGAATAAATGTCACTAGGGCTTCGCAAGTGGCAGCTCAATACAGAATTCGGTGCCAATCCCTTCCTGGGTCTCAAAAGTGATCTTTCCGCCTGCCTGGACGACGAACTGTCGGGCCATGTAAAGTCCCAGGCCAGACCCTGATTCCTTTGTGGTAAACTGGGGCTGAAAGATCCGCTCCCTGTTAGCCGCCGGAATGCCCCTGCCATTGTCCCGAACGGTGAGCCGGGCCATCCCATCCTGCCGATCAAGAATGACCGCCACCCTTGTTTCCTTGCCCTCCACGCCGGCCTGGAATGCGTTAATGAGAAGGTTCGAAAGTGCCCGGCTGACGGCTGCAGGATCGGCCAGGACCTCCACGGTGCCCGCAGGCGGCTGGTAGCTGACCCTGCCTTCCCCTGAACCGAACAGGCTAACTACATCGGAGGTAAGGTCGGCCAGGTCAATTCGCTGTGAGGTAGGCACAGGCATCTGTGCAAACATGCTGAACGAGGAAGCAATGGCATTCAGGATCTCGACCTGCCGAAGAAGAACATCTACGGACTTCCTGGTCTTCCCGTTGTCTACGCCACCTTCAGACAGGCTCTTCTCCAGTTGCTGAAGCGTGAGTTTCATCGGCGTGAGCGGGTTCTTGATTTCGTGCGCGACCTGCTTGGCCATCTCCCGCCAGGCAGATTCTTTCTCACTTCGTGCAAGAGCCCTGCGGCTCTCTTCCAGGTTCGAAACCATCCGGTTGTACTCACTCACCAACAAGCCGATCTCATCTTTGTTTTCCCAGAAGATTGGGCGGTTCTCTGCACCAAAGGTTGTTTGACGGAGGGTTCTCGTGATAAACCGAATTGGGAACGTGAGGCTGTCGGCCGCAAGAAACGACAGGAACGTGAAAACCAGGAACACCAGGACAAAGACCCTGAGAATGTTTGAAAACACAAGCATTTGATCCTGCTGGAGGGTAGCGAGCGATTCAAAGAAGGGCATCCCAATGATTGCCTCCACCAGCCCCGTGCTTGGTGACACTACCGCAGCGTACGCCGAACTGAACAACAACGACCCTATGCGCTCGCTTGTTACCGCTTGCCTCTCTTTGTTGACTATGATATGGGCGAAGGCTTCACGGCTGATGCGGTTGGAGATCAGTTGACTCTCGTACAGGTCAGGTTGCGACGTCACAATCAAGCTTCCCGCCGGAGAAAACACGCTGATGTCGGCACGCGCGTAGCCGGCATTGTCGACAACCCATGATTCCAGGCGCGACAGGTCAAAGTTGGGATCTTGCGACATGAGGGTTGCGAGTCGCTCGGCCGATGTCCCCGACCTGTCCAGGAACTCACGAGTGGTCCTCTCTTCATTGGCATCGCCCATGAGGGTGAGGGTGGTCACGCTGACAGCCGCCATCGGCAATGCAAATGCCAGGAACATGAACAACTGAATGCGCGCGGCATAACCCACGGGCTGACCGGCAAGGAGGCTAACCGTACCATACAATCCCTGGGAGGTGAGGAGCACGGTGAGGACAAGAACAAACCAGAAGCAGATGTTTGTGATAACGGAGGCTGCTTCATAGGATGGTGCAGAAACAACGGCCACTGATCCATCCAACTCCTCTATTCCAACATGATGATAGGATTCACGTGGATCTGTAATCCCATCCCTGTAAAGGTCTTTGTTGGTCAGCCACTGCGTGTCGAAGTTGGCTTCATAGGTAAACGCTCCCGAACGGTTGACCAACCTGCCATCACGGAAGATGGCGAAACTAAAATCCCTGTTTCGATATAACTGGCTGAAACGGTTGTCAACCAGTAATTCCGGGAAAACATTCACCGGCAACACCCGCCGCATAACCAGGTCGATTTCAACAGTCCCAATCGGGCGTTGATTGTATACAGGTACCGTTACGTGGTACTTTCGGAGTGCCGAACCTGCAGACGGGGCAGAGAACCAGATTCCCTCAGCACCTGTGGACTTGTATCCCCGGCGTATGGGATCAAACGCAAACAGGGTGTCGCCCGCACGACGGGTAGTAATGCTAAGTTCGTAGCGGTCAAAATATCGGTTGAGATGCACCCTTCGCACCTTTTCGACCACAGGGTCCCTTGAGAAGAACGGACTCGCCATCCGCGTCTGAATAAACGGATCAGCGGCGATCCGGTGGCGAACGAGGTCAATGAGGTTTTCACCGAGAATATCACGCTCCGTCAGAAAATCCTTAGCATAGCGGAATTGGTCCCTGACCAAGCGCTCCTGGTGGAACGCCCTGATGGCCAGCGAGTGGTGTATACTGTAAAGGCTGAGTGAGAACACCAGGTAGAGCACCACACGGAAGGAGAAAGACAGTTCCAGGCGATCAAACCGAAGCACTCGCATAGAGGCCAACATCAGCACGCCCGTGCTCATGGAGAGTAAATTATTGTTGCCCGTAAACGTGGTCAGGGCGACGAACAACAATCCCGCCAAGGCAAGGCCCACGAAGAACGGCAGGTCCCCGCTCAACACGTGCCGCGACAACGAGGCCATCACGTGAACAAAGATGAAGGCGCTCAGCGTCCCAAGAAGCACTGCAACAAAGGCGGCTACACGCACCCATGCCACATCGAGGGATTGTGTGATGTCCAGGGTCTGCGTTGAGTTGTGGTAAACAACTTCAATGAAATTGAATGAAAGCAACACAGCCAACAATGCCATAAACAACAAGAAGACTCCGGCGGGTAAGCGCACGACCAGGGATTGGCCCAGGAGCCAGCGAACAAAGCGCAGCCCGCTGTAATGGCGCAAGAGATAGACTACAAGAATAAATACACACAGACCGTTGAGCACGAGATCACCCATGGAGCCGCTTATTTCTGAGCTGGCGAACATCCTGGGATCGAACAGGTCGGTGCGCAAAAAAAGCGACGGGATGCCGGAGCGCACCATGGCTAGGCGAATTCCGTAAAGTGACAGGAGAATCACACCCAGTGCCGCTTCGATCCCGTAATGCGCTTCCACAGCCTTCCGGAGACGATGGATGGTCATGGCCAGGAAGCACAATCCCAACACAAAGGCACTAAACGACCACAAGCTGTCTCGCTGCTCCACAGCGGGGTGAGTAACTTTAAAAACGACTTCCCCCTGCCAGTGAACCGGGTCCCCAACCGATGCGGACGGGGCGACTATTTCAGTCTCTTTCTCCGAAAAAATCGTTTGATCGAGCGAAGTATTGAGAAATGCGTTGGCAATCGGGTAGCGATTTCGGAGGGTGATGATATTTACCAGGTAGCCCCCTTGCACCGGCCACTTGCGAAGCAGAAAATCACCCCGCTGATTCGCATAGAAGGCGAGCGAAACAGGTCCACGCCAGACGGATGGATCCGGATAATACTCGTTGTGGCTCCACGCCACTATTCCAGAACTGTCAGTTCGCACAAAGGAATAGTGGACACGGTCCCAAACCTGCGATGAGGGTGAAATTGAGTCTGCGGCCAGGGTAGCGGCTTCCCGATCAATTTTTTGATATGTCTCTGCCAGTCGCCGCTCCACTTCGGGAGCTATGGACGAATCGAAAGACCGGGAATGAAACCATCGAAGGGTAAATCCCAGCGCCAGGAAGGCAGCTGCCAGAAGAAGAAAGGCCAGTGATTGCCGTCGCATTGATTACAGATTATATCGGGGTTGGGGGGCAGCCATCACGACTAACATTGTTTTCAGTCGATAGTCCATGGTCCATAGTCCATAGCATAGCATACCATCGACCATGGACCATCGACTATGGACTCTCTATGAGGTGAAGATACCCAAAATATGACCTTAGTCTTTGGCTCGACGCTGCAGGCCTCCGAACCAATACAGCCAAAGAACCCGCGACATCCGGAAGGAGAACGGCA
>CAZJWV010000069.1:13702-17770 GCA_964549855.1 uncultured Ohtaekwangia sp.
AGGCCTCCGAACCAATACAGCCAAAGAACCCGCGACATCCGGAAGGAGAACGGCATGGTACCCACCGCAAGTACTAAAACGATGAGGAGGAATACCCACTCAGGCAGGCTCCAGAAGTAGTAGATACCGACTCCGGCCAACACAACCAGGATTACATTGAAAGTGTAAGTGATGAACATTGAGCCGAAATAGAATCCAGGTTCCGGCTCAAACGTCGCTCCACACACAGGACACTCTTTGTGCATCTCTGCGAATCGTCGCAGTTCGGAGATTGGGTACTTGAAAATCGGGCCTTCCTGGCAGGCAGGGCACTTACCTTCCCAGAGCGCCTTTCGATAATTCTTGCCCATGGGTTTTGCTGGTGCGGTACCAAAAATAGGCGATCACGGCCACGGCGAGATAGGGAGCAAAAAACAGGTAGAGAATGCCGGTATTAATACCCGCCGCAATCCCGATGTCGCCATTGCTCACGTTGTTCTCCAGGGTTGTCCGGCACATGGCGCACTGAGGCCATGCCGTCGATGCCGACAGGGCCACAAAAACCAAGGCCAGGAGGAGTCTTTTCACGTGTAATAGGGACTTATCATCAGGTAAACGAGAACCCCGGTAATCGCCACATAGAGCCAAACCGGGAAAGCAAACTTAGCCAATCGGCGATGTCGTTCAAAGTTGGATGCGAGGGCCCTTGAGAACGTAAAAAGAACCAATGGCACAACTACAATTGACATTAGAATGTGTGAAATCAGGATGAAATAGTAAAGGGCCCGAAGCCACCCCTCACCACCGTACACTGTTGACTCACTGGTCATGTGGTAGATTACATACATGACCAAAAACGCTGCCGAAAGGGCCATGCAGATTTTGTTGATCCGTTCATGCAACGTCCTTTTTCCATTTCGTATCGCCCAATAGGAGGTCATAAGCAATACTGCGGTGAGCCCGTTGATCGAGGCGTAAATTCGCGGCAAGAAGGAGAAGTCATAACCCTGAATGCGTACCCGAAACAGTGTCGCAACGACCAAAGGGATGGTCACTGAAAGGACCAAAATGAGTTTCCGGTAAGGTTCCCTGTTTTCTGGCACCGTCAATACTTCTCGAGTAGTATTTTGAGTTCAACCCGGAGCCTGTCCATTTCGTCGCGGCGCCCAAGGTTGTAGTAGCCACGAATTTGCCTCTTACTGTCGAATAGAACCGTTTGCGAAGGGGGAGTCACGAGGAAAATGCAATCGCGCAATTGATGAAGGGTTAACGAATCGGCTGCGGCCACTGATGCATCTGCCACCGTGAATGCCTCGCCGATTTCATTGACCAGCATCGCTTCGATGACTTGTGGGGCAATACCCTGCTCTGGAAAAATAAGCACGCAGGCTTGTTTGTTTGCCAAAAGGGCTGTTGACATCGCAACCGGCAGCAGGTAAGGCTCGTCAAACTTGAATCCGCAAGGTGATGGTTCAGGAATTCCGTCTTCGTGATAAACAGGAATATCAAAACGGTTCGTGCCTGCAAACTTCAGGAACACATAAACCAGGCAGGGCAGCAATAGCGCCAACAGGAGGTATACGATCTTCTTCACGGCTTGGTGCAAAAAAGAAGGCTAAGGTCCAGGGACTTTAGCCTTCGCAATGAGTTAGGTCGAGTGTTAAAGTGGTATAATATTTATCCCCTCGTACACGAAGGCCACCAGCATCCAAATGACAAAGATCATGGGAATGAGTACGGCCCAGAAGAGGAGTTTCACCTCGTACCTCAGGTGCATGAACTCACCAACGATGTAACCGGCTTTTACGATGGTAAGAAGCACAAATAAGGATGTCTTGGCCGGACCGTGTCCCATCGTAAAAGCAATGATGAATTCGATGATGGTAACGAACAAGAGTATGCCGGCTACGCGCCAGAGTTTCTTGATCTTCTCTGTGTCCGGTGGAAGTACTACAATTTCAGGTTCCTTGTGTGCCATGCGACAAATCGGTTATCAAACGAGGTAGAAGAACGTGAACACGAATACCCAAACGAGGTCCACAAAGTGCCAGTACAGTCCGCACTTTTCAACCATTTCATAGTGACCCCTGCGGTCGTAGACCCCGGTCACAGTGTTGTAGTATATGAGAAAGTTGAGCAGCACGCCGCTGAACACGTGAAAGCCGTGAAACCCGGTGATGAAGAAAAAGAAGTCGGCAAAAGCCGGCGGACCGTATTGGTTCTGCACAAGATTCGCTCCATGAAATGCCTCCTTTGATGTAGTCAAGACCCCGTTAACATAGCTGGTCAGAAAGGTCCCTGAGTCCGTACCGACAATGAAGTGAGTCCACTCCCAAGCCTGGCAGCTAAGGAAGGTAATTCCACCGAGGAGGGTCCACAACATCCACTTCTCTACTGCCGCGCGGTCCATGCGGTGACCTGCTTCTACTGCAAGCACCATCGTTACTGAACTCATGATGAGGACGAACGTCATGAAACCGACAAACACCAGCGGAGCCTCTAATCCGTGGAAGAACGGGATGGCCTCAAATACTTTTTCAGGAATCGGCCAGTGTGTCGTGGCGAAAAAGAACTCGCCCAAGGCGGGATCCCAAGCCGGGTTAGAGGAACGAACCAATCCGTAAGTGATCAGCAGCCCGGAAAACGTAAAGGCGTCTGACATCAGGAAGAACCACATCATGAGCTTGCCGTAGCTGATGCCCATCGGTGAAGCTCCGCCATCCCATACGCCTTTGTCGTGGATGGCATGGGCTGTTTGACTCATAAGTTCGGGTTGGTTTGGGTGGCTTATTTAGACGCTAATCTACTATGCAATCGACGAATTCCCAATGAACACATTACCGATTTATCAACAAGAACAGGAACAAATAGACCCAAAGAATGCCCAGAAAATGCCAGTAGGTGGTGCACATCTCCATCTGTACCATTTTTCCCGAATGAACCTCCTCCCGGGCCACGGAATTCAATACTACCCCTACAAAAATCAGGGCACTGATGATGTGAAGGCCGTGAAAACCGGAGAGCAGGTAAACTAAGGAACCAGACGGATTGCCGATAGGGTGAACCCGGTTGTCAACAAGTTCCACCCAGCCAGCCCACTGGAGCCCAAGAAAGACAATCCCCAAGACCAGGGTGACCCACACCAGTGTCCTCAGTCTCGACAACAGGTTTCGCCGAGCCGAGGAATACGCCATCTGCATGGTGACACTGCTGGCGACGATCACCACCGTCGAGACGTAGAACCAGCTAGGCAATTCAAAGTACTGCCACCTGCCCTCAGCCTGCCGGACAATATAGTACGACGTCCACGACGCGAACAGCATTACCACACTGGCCATAAAAAGCCAAAGCGCGAACTTCTTCGGGTGCATCGACAGCACCTTCTTCGGCTCCTCTACAATTCTCATCTCGCTGCTGCCACCCTTCGCCATACCCACATCTAGTTAATCTTGTCCAACAAATACGCAATCTGCACTACCGGTAAATAAATGAATGATCCAAACATAATGCGCAAGGCAGATTGACGGCTGCCGGTCTTCATCAGCGAAAATGTTTGCGCAAAAAACGCGACGCCGCAGACAGTAGCTACGATCGCAGAGTCTAATCCCGTCATCCCGAATTTTGCGGGCAAGAGACCAAGTGGGATGAGGAACATCGTGTAGATCATGATCTGGATCGCCGTATTGAGGTCCCTCCCACCGCCCGAAGGCAACAGCTTGAATCCCGCGCGCTTGTAGTCATCATCAGCCACCCAGGCAATTGCCCAGAAATGTGGGAACTGCCACACGAACTGGATGCCGAAGATGATCAGCGCCTCGTGCGCGACTTCACCGGTGGAGGCTATCCACCCCAGCAGCGGCGGCAGTGCTCCCGGAAACGCACCCACAAACACCGCAATGGGACCTACTCGTTTCAATGGCGTGTAGACAAAGCAATAGAGTAGAAGGGAGATGAAAGACAGCAGTGTGGTGAGTGGATTGGTATACATCCACAACAGGGTCATGCTTACCAATGCACAGCACAAGGAAAAAGTGATCGCTTCGGAGACACTCACGCGACCCGTTGGCAGTGGCCTGGATTTAGTGCGAT
>CAZJWV010000070.1:0-17593 GCA_964549855.1 uncultured Ohtaekwangia sp.
CCACAGCTGGATTGGAGGCGTCATTTGTCTTTAACGCGCTCACCGATTTCGGACTTGTTTCCACCAACATCGCCGACCAGGTGAATGTGCGCATGAACATGCTATTGCGCAAGAAGGACTAAGGCAGCCTAACACATCAACTTATGAAAAAAGCACTGATTTACGGGATTTCACTGGTCGTCGTGTCGCTGATCCTCACGGGTTGCTACTACGACAAGGAAGTGGATCCTAACAGCGGCGGACTGCCCACCAACGTCAGTTTCAGCAACGACGTGCAGCCTGTCTTTACCAAGAACTGCGCCATGAGCGGATGCCATGATGAGGTGCCCACGCATAATCCGACGCTGGTGATCGGCGCATCCTACAACGCGCTGATTTCAGGGGGGTACATTAACGTTCCCGTTCCAAACGCCGGCATCCTGTATCAGGAGATATCGGAGGGCAATATGCCGCCCGGTGCACCCCTGAGCTCGCACGAGGCAAACCTCATTATTGCGTGGTTGAATGAAGGAGCAAAGAACAATTAACGGCCGACCCATGAAAAAGCAAATCATTTTGTTCTGCCTTGTCTTCGTCGCTTGGACGATGACGAACCCGGTTCCGCTGTTTGCCCAGGAGGGAAGCGATTCGCTGAAACAGCAAGAAGATAGCCGGAAGCCGGAGCGACCCGCATTCGAAAGCAGCGTCCTCATCGATAACCAGACGCCAGTAGTTCCCCGGAAGGGTACACTGGAATTCATGCTGCAGCACCGCTTTGGTACCATGGCCAATGGAATCACCGACCTGTGGGGGATGTGGGCACCGGGGAATATCCGACTCGGCGCAACCTACACGGTGTTTGACAAGCTCGGTGTTGGCAGCCTGAAAGGACCTTTGTCCGTAGGCTTTGGAACAACCAAAGACAGCCGCATCCAGGACATCAACTGGAAATACGGGATTCTCCAGCAGACCAAGGGTGGCAATGTGCCTGTGACGGTGTCCTACTATGGCGTGGTGGGAATCGAAACCGCTGTACCCTCGGAGGACCTGCCCAATTCGTCTGACCGGTTGTCGTACTTCCACCAGATCATCATTGCGCGGCGGTTTTCATCGAAACTCTCCATCCAGGTAGCGCCAAGCATTTCGCATTACAACGTCGTGGCTGCCAACATGAGCAACGACATGATCTCGATCGCAGGTGGTGTCCGGTATAAATTTTCGGCTCAGTCTGCCGTGATACTCAATGTGGATCAGCCTTTGACGAAGATGACAACCAACAACCCTTATCCGAATTTCGGATTTGGGATTGAAGTGGCCACGAGCTCTCATGCCTTCCAGTTCTTTGCATCGTGCTTCGATGCCATCGTTCCGCAGAAGAACAACATGTATAACCAGAACGACCCGTACGGAAAGGGCCTTCGTCTTGGCTTCAACATTACACGGCTCTGGAATTTCTAGCCTATGGCCACGACGCGCAGAAAATTTTTCGGACTCATGGCGCTTCTCGGCGCCGGTGCCTGGGTATGGCGACGCACATTTCATCGTGAGAAACCAAAGACCACAAGAATGCTCACGCGCGATGGCCGCTTGGTAGAGATCGACTTGCAGGCTATACCCAGGGTGAAGAGAAAGGCCGATGTCAGAGAAATGCAGACCTGGATTTGGCCAAAAAAAAGGATAAGACAAAAAGGATAAGACAATATGAATGGTTCCTCAAACGATCTTGACCGCCGCGCTTTCCTCGAACAAGGCTTGAAAGAACTTCTCAGTGGCGATGCCTCCATTGTGGAATCAGGTGAAAAGGTAAGCCTGCTTTCGGTGGATGGATATGTCGTGGAAGTGGACAAGGCCTATTTGAAGCCCGTTCCAGACCTGCCTGCCGCCGCGACGCCGGAAGAATCCCGGAAGGGAATCCCCGACAAGCAGTTTGTAATGGTCATTGACTTGTCGCGCTGCAAGAATGCGAAGAAGTGTCAAACCGCATGCAACAAGATGCACCTGCTGAGTGATGGCCAGAATTGGATAAAGATTCATTCCATGCAGGACACCGAAAAGACTGCCCCCTATTGGCAGCCCACGACCTGCATGCACTGCGATGAACCTCCGTGTGTAAAAGTCTGTCCGGTGGACGCTACGTTCAAGCGCGAAGATGGCATTGTCCTCATTGATAATGTACGTTGTATCGGTTGCCGATTCTGTATGGCGGCATGTCCTTACTCAGTACGGGTGTTCAATTGGGAAGAGCCCGTCATTCCTAAGGAGTCCATCAATGAGCCTTATTCCCCCGAGACGAGCTGCCCGCCCAAAATCGGTACGGTTGGAAAATGCGATTTCTGCCCGGATATGGTCCGGAAGAATGAATTGCCCCATTGTGTTTCCTCATGCCCCAACGGTGTGTTCTTTTTTGGCGACCTGAACGAGGACACCGCGACGAACGGTTCCGAAACCGTGCGCTTCAGCGAGCTCATCCGCGATAAGTCCGGGTATCGGCTAATGGAAGACCTGGGCACCAAACCTCGCGTGTACTACCTACCGCCCGTCAACCGTCTTTTCAAGTACGAGGAAGGACTGAAGAATTGAAGCAGCAAACAGCCATGGCCACCGGCACAAGAAACCGCGAAGCTGATATAGATCGACTGTCGCCGCAGCCTTTCGGGCCGGCGGGTGTCGCCTGGGTAATTTTCTTGCTGGCGATTTGTGCCATAGGACTCGTGGCCTACGTTCGCCAGTTGAAATTAGGTCTTTCAGTCACGGGGTTGCGCGACTATGCCTCCTGGGGGATCTACATCAGCAACTTTGTCTTCTTTGTGGCGATCAGTCTCGTTGGCTCCCTGATCACCGCCGTACTTCGCCTAACGAAAGCGTCCTGGAGTGTTCCTCTTACCCGGATCGCTGAAATCATCGCCGTATCTGCGATCCTCTTCGCTTCCGTCATTATTGTTGTGGACATGGGACGGCCGGACCGGTTCATGAATCTCTTCATCCACGGCCGTGTGCAATCGCCCATCATCTGGGACGTCGTCGTAATATCCACGTATCTCGTACTGAGCTTTCTGCTCCTTTCCTTTCCACTTCTGCCCGACCTGGCCATACTTTCAAAGCGCTCCCAGCGACCTGGGCCCCTGATGAAATTCTACCGCTGGCTTGGTGGATTCTGGACCGATTCCCCCCGCCAGGTGATGCTCAAGGAACGCGCAATTACGTTATTGACGGTGACCATTATTCCTGTTGCACTGGCTATACACACCGTAACCTCCTGGCTGTTTGCAACGACCTACCGCCCTGGGTGGGACAGCACCAACTTCGGTGCCTACTTTGTTTCCGGGGCTTTCCTGGTCGGTGCGGGCGGCGTGGTAGTGGCCATGTACGTCGTGCGAAGGGCCTACCGGCTTGAAGAGTTCATTACCGAAAAGCATTTTGATCACATGGGTAAACTGGTAGTGATGCTCTGCATGCTCTATCTCTATTTCAACATCAACGAGTACCTGGTGCCGGCATTCAAAATGAAGAAGCCGGAAGAGGAACACCTCATGGACCTGTTCACCGGTGGTTTCTCCGTTCTCTTCTGGCCAGTGATCCTCATTTCCATGGTGGTCCCGATCCTCATTCTCATTTTTCCAAAGGGGCGAAAACCATTTCCCATGTTTGTGGCTGGCATTCTGGTGGTCGTCGGGGCCTGGTTCAAGCGCTTCCTCATTGTGACGCCCACATTGTTGCATCCTTTCCTGCCCATGACCGACGTACCCGATTCCTATCGCCACTATTTTCCGACGTGGGAGGAATGGGCGATTACGTCGGCATCGCTGGCAGGGGCTTTGCTCCTCATTACATTGTTTATCCGAATCTTCCCCATTGTTCCCATCGACGACGTGCTGGCACGTCAACACCATGAGCCGGATCGCCCCTATGTTCACTAGAGCGCTGATTGTTATAGGTTTAGTTGTCTTGCTGATTCCCCCGGCATCCGCACAGGAGGACACGGTTCGCCTGGAGCCGCGGATTGACCTGACGTTTATCCAGGAGGACGATGCCTTGCCCCGCCTCTCGGTGAGGGTGCGGGTGAAGAGGGACAAGGGGTGGGAACCGATCAAGTGGGTGATCGTAAACCTGTTTCTCAACGAGGAGACCAAACTGGGCATGATGGGCAACATCACCACCGACGTGAAGGGATCGGGCACGTTCATTCTGCCTGAGAAGTTCATACCCGCCTGGGATAGCCTGGATCAGTTCACTTTCATCGGGCGCATCAAAGGGGACACCCAGGTTACCGATGCGTCAGAAACCTTAACGATCAATCGGTCGCGGTTGGCGGTCTCCACGCAAGTCATAGATTCCGTCAGGAAAGTGACCGTGAGCCTCACCAAACGCGAAAAGGGTAGGTGGATTCCCGTACCTGAGACGGATCTTAGCGTGTTTATCCACCGGCAATTCGGAAGACTTACCATCGGTGAGGATACTTACACTACCGATGAGAATGGCCAGGTCGAGGTTGATTTTAGCGTCAATATCCCTGGAGACAAGGACGGCAACATCCTGATCGGGGCGTGGATTGAGGACAACGACGAGCTTGGCAACCGGGTCTCCCTGACTCAAGCGCCTTGGGGATCTCCGCTTGCGCCTGTGCAAGATCATTCCCGTCAGAGGACCTTGTGGTCATCGCGCGACTTGGCACCGTTTTGGCTGTTGGCTATCTCCAACGGAATGCTCCTGCTCGTGTGGGGCGTTGTCGTTTATTTGTTGTTTATCCTCTTCCGAATGAAACGTGAACAGGGAAATGTTTAAATTCTCCACTTCAAACTTTAAGTCTATGAACTCAAAAGTAATTGCACGCATGGCCACCATGACCCTGGCCTTAGTCATGATTGCAGCAACTCAGGGGTTGGCCCAGGAAAAGCCTAAGCCATGGCCGGTTCCCGAGGCGGCAAAGAAGGTGAAAAACCCGCTGAAGGGTGATTCAGAAACCCTGAACATTGGAAAAGGAATTTACGCGAAGCACTGCAAATCCTGCCATGGAAAAAATGGAGAAGGGGATGGCACGAAGGCTCCGGAACTCAAGACTTTCGCGGGTGATTTTACCTCGGAGGCCTTCAAAGCGCAGACCGATTCAGAGATCTTCTATAAAACGTCCGAAGGAAGGGACGACATGCCTTCGTTCCGGAAGAAGATCGACAATGAGGAGGATATCTGGGCTGTCGTCCTGTTCATCCGGGCGCTGAAGAAGTAGCACAAAGGCTTCTTCCCCTTTCATCTCAGGCCAGGTCCACTCTGGCTTGAGAATTGTATCTTGTATAAAAAATGTCCCTTCCTATGAAAAAGGTATTGTTACTCTTTTGCGTAATGGCAGGCTGCCAGCTAGCCATGGCACAGACTTTCGAAGGAATCGTCCGCTGGAAGATGACGATGGAGATTTCCGACCCCGCGATGAGGGCGAAAATGGCCGAAGCGGAGCGGCAAATGAATGATCCGGAAACGCAGAAAGCCGTAAAAGAAATGGAAGCAAAGATGAATGATCCGGAGATGAAGAAAATGATGGAGCAGAACCCGCAGGTGAAGGCTGCCATGGAAAATTCCCTCAAGATGGCCAAGGGCGATGCTGGCGGGATGAATAACTCGATGCCCAAAGGCATGGTATTGAAAGTAAAGGGTGCGAACCTGATTACGATCATGGAAGGAGGGATGGCCGATGGGATGGAAATGCTCCACCTGAAAGACCAGGCCCCCGTTCGGATCAACCGGAAAGACAAGACGTACTCAAAGATGCCCCAGGGCCAGGGACCTGCCCAGGGCGGACCTGCTCCTGAAGTCAACATCACGAAGACCTCTGAGACGATGAAGTTACTCGGCTACAATTGCACAAAGTATATCATGGAGACGACCGAAGGTGGCCAAACCATGAAGCAAACCATTTGGGCTACGACGGAAATCAAGGACATGGACCTCAAGGGCCTCTCCAAGCATCGCATGGGCCAGGGTCAACCGATGTTCTCCGACAAGATTGAGGGTATGCCCCTCCGTATGGAAATGGCAGCTCCGCAGGGGAGTATGGTCATGGAAGTCGCGGAAATCAAACGTGAGAAACTGAGCGACGCAGACTTTGTGATTCCAGCAGGATTCAAGGAAGTGAAGGGATCCGGTTTTTGAATAATTTGAAAATTTGAGAATTTGAAAATTTGAAAATGGGGAGTTGTGGAAATTGACCTGATCGCTAACTGGGTAGAGGTATCCAGAAGGCCTGGGGATAATTCACCCACTTGACACTACTTCATTTTCAAATTTTCAAATTAAAGCCACTCACCGCTCCGCCTGCCTGGTGACCTCAACGGGCACAACCGGGCGATCACCATTAGCGTAGCCAAGCACTGCCAGCATGCTTTCGCTGCTCTGCTCGGGAGCAAAAAGCCGCGTTGATATTTCACCCTCTTCGTTGCGCGATACGAGAACGTGCTTTGGCGCCGGAACGAGGCAATGCTGGATGCCGCCGTAACCGCCGAGGGACTCCTGGTAGGCGCCAGTGTGGAAGAAACCGATGAAGAGCCGCTCTTCGTCGTTGATCATAGGCAGGAAAACCTCCCCGATGTGGGCCTCGGAGTTGTAGTAATCCATACTGTCGCAGGTGAGGCCGCCAAGGTTTACTTTATGGAACGGGTCATCCCACTTGTTCACGGCCATCAGGATGTACTTCTGGTTTAATCCCCACGCATCGGGCATTTGGGTGATGAAAGACCCGTCGATCATGTACCACAGCTCTTTATCGTTCTGTAGTTTCTGGTCGACCACAGAGTAGAGGATGGCGCCGCTTTCACCCACGGTATAGCTTCCGAATTCGGTGAAGATGTTGGGCACCGGCACGTTGTTCTTGTCACAAATCCATTTGATGTTCTCCACGATCTGTTCGATCATGTACTTGTAGTCGTAGGAGAACGTTAGCGAAGTCTTGATGGGGAAGCCGCCGCCGATGTCGATGGAATCAAGTGTGTCGCAGATCTTGCGCAGTTCACAATACTTGAAAACGAAGCGGCTTAGTTCGCTCCAATAGTAGGCCGTATCCTTGATCCCCGTGTTGATAAAGAAGTGCAGCATCTTCAGCTGGGCTTTCGGACTGGTGGCGATCTTCTCTTTGTAGAGGGGCACGATGTCGCTGTAGCGGATGCCGAGGCGCGACGTGTAGAATTCGAACTTGGGTTCCTCGTCGGACGCCACGCGGATGCCCACCTGGTAGGGAACATTTACTTTCTGTTCGTAAATGTCGATTTCGCCGAGCGTGTCGATCAGCGGTATGCAGTTGTGGAATCCGTCGTTGAGGAGGTTGGAGATGTTGTCGGTGTACACGGGCATCTTGAACCCGTTGCACAGCACGAATGTGTCTTTAGTAATCTGGCCGCGCTCGTAGAGCGACCGAACGATGTTGATGTCAAACCCCGAGCTGGTCTCGATGTGGACGTTGTTCTTCAGCGCCTCTTCCAGGATGAAGGAGAAGTGCGAAGATTTTGTGCAGTAGCAGTAGGTGTACTTGCCGTTGTACTTGAACCGCTCCATGGCGTTGTTGAACGTGGCCTGGACGAAGCGTACATTTTCACTGATGCGGGGGAGGTAAGTGAGTTTGAGGGGTGTGCCGTACTCCTTGATGATGTCCATCAGGGGCACGTCGTTGAAGAGCAGTTCGTGCTCCCAAACTTTAAACTCTTCCTGGGGGAACTCAAAGGTTTGCTCAATGAGTTCGCGGTAACTCTTCATCTCCTGTCCCGGGGTCTAAAAGGCGCAATATTGGAATAAAATTGCCATCTTTGCAATACACTTCCCGTATGCAAGGCTTCCAATTTCTCCCCCGGCTCGCCTCCCTGCATGCCCTGCCCGACGTCTGAGGCCCAGCTTGCCCCGACAAGGGGCTACGGCGGGTAAAGCTGCCACAACTCATGTAAGTCGGCCTGTTTTTCTTCTTTCCTAATGCTGTTGTCCTGTGAGCGAGAAACTCAAAATAATTCAAGTGAAGTCCGAAATAGGGGCGGGTACGCGAGGTGCCAGCCTCGGCGTGGAGGCTATGAAAATCGCCAGCCTCGACATGAAATCGGACTTCTTCCGCACCTACGAGTCCATAGAGGTGGAGAACGTGAATGAGTTACTCTTCAACAGCGCCGAGCACGCCTACGCCAAATTCATCGACGGCGTCCTCATCATGGAGGAGCGGGTTTGCCTGGAAGTCTATGAACAGATCTGGGACGACTATTTCCCGATCATCATGGCCGGCGACCACAGTACGGCATTCGGGACCATTGCAGGGATCAAAAAAGCGCACCCCAAGAAGCGCCTCGGCGTCATCTGGATTGACGCGCACGCGGATCTCCATTCTCCTTACACCACGCCTTCCGGCAACATGCACGGCATGACGCTGGCCATGGCCTGTGACCTCGACAACCTGGAATGCAAGATCAATGACCCGAAAGGGGAGACCCTCGAGTATTGGGAACAGATCATGAACGTGGGTATCCCCGGGGCAAAGATTTACCCCGAAGACCTCGTCTACATTTCCATGCGCGACATGGAGAAGCCGGAGAACTACCTCATCAACAAATACGGCATCCCGAATTTCACGCCCGAGGAGGTGAAGCGCCTTGGAGCCGCCACCGTCGCCCGCGAAGCGCTGAAGTACCTGGACCATTGCGATATGCTCTACGTTTCATTCGACGTCGATAGCATGGACAGCCGCATCTCCACCGGCACCGGCACGCCCGTTCCCAACGGACTCACCGTGGAGGAAGCCAAGACCCTCAACGTCGAACTGGCGAAAAGCCCTAAGCTCTGTGCGTGGGAAATCGCTGAAGTCAATCCGACACTCGACACACAAAATAGTATGGCTGAAAGCGCTTTCGAGATCATGGAAGCAACGGCCAGGACGATTGTGGCGCGATCTGAGGTAAACTCAGTTCTCAAGTAAGTGCGCAAGGATCTGCGGCAATCTGCGTGGATTTCATCTGCGAAAATCTGCGGGAAAATGGCGGGTCTCAAATGCATGCCCGCAGATTCCGCAGATTTAATGCACGCAGATTTACGCAGATCTGATTACCCAAGACTTAGGGTACTCTCCTAAACGGGACGCGCTCGGCCCTACTCACACTAACCTCAAGTCGCTCAACAACCCCCTTTTTATTTCTCTTGAACTCAAAAAGGTCTTCTCCATCCGCCAGGAATCCATCATAATGTGAGGGAGTGATCTTGAACCCCTCGCCGGCCTTGAAGACTACCCAAAGTTCTGCTCCGCGCAGCTCAACTACATAAGTCGCGTCGGCTTCGTCGGAAATGTATTCGCCGGTCACGGACTTGAGATACGCGGGAGAGGTATCCGGTCGTTTGACTTTCACATAAGTGAAAGTGTCCACCTCCGACTTCGTCATCAGGCTGCCGTTCTTTTTCAGGATCCAGTATGACCTGCCGTTTAGCAATGTATCGGCATGGAGGATAGTCAACGGTTTGTCCATGTAAATCACCTGGCCGTCTTTCACGGTCAGTGAAATGGCGTCAAAAGTGCGGATGGCGCTGAAAACGCCATCGTATCGCTTCAGCGCCGCGTCGGGGATGGTGATGCTGGTTCGGCTGGGCATGGGCGTGTCGGGATGCTTGCCGAGGAAGACGTCGGCGATCTGCGTCCCGACAACTCCCGGACTAAGGGTGCCGTCGTTGCTGAGGATGGCGAGGGCGAGTTTTTTCTCCGGGTACCAGCTGAGTACCGCGCGGTAGCCCGCTGTGGCACCCGTGTGATTGATAGCGCTGAAGCCATTGTGGTCGTAGTGCACAAGGCCGGCGGCATAGTTGTTCTCTTTTCCATTGGTGAACTTCCGTACTTCCGTGCGTGTCTTAAGCATCGCCTGGCCGCCGATGGTGGGGTTGGCGAGCTGGCGATTCCAGATAATGAGGTCCTCGGTAGTGGTGAGCAGCCCGCCGTGGCCGTGCACGTTCTCGAAGGGCATCTCTTGCTCGTACTTCCCGCTGGCACGACGATATGCCACCGCGCGCCCTGGGAGAATCTCCCGGAAGTTGTCGCGCCACTTTGTGTTCTTCATCCCGGCCGGTTCGAACAGGCGGGTGCGCGTGAATTCAGCCAGCGATTTGCCCGACACCCGCTCAACAATCGTCACCATGCACGAGTAGCCGGAATTACTGTACGAATACTCGTCGCCGGGGAGGAAGTTCAGGGATTTCTGTTTGCAAATGATATCCATTGCCATGGCCAGCGTGTAAACGCGTGTTGTGCGAGGCCAGCCGGCCAGTGCGCCGATTGAGCCCCAATCTTTCAATCCACTCGTGTGGTACATGAGGTTGCGGATGGTGATGACACGGCCATAGGTAGGCAGTTCCGGGATGTATTTGCGAACGTCGTCATCGAGCGAGAGTTTACCCTCCTGGGCCAGCAGGATGATGGAAGCCGCTGTAAACTGTTTGGAAACCGATCCCGCCTCGAAGATGGTTGATGTTGTGTTGGGCACATTGTGTTCCATATCGGCGAGCCCGAAGGCCTTGTGGTAGATCACCTTCCCGTTGCGCTCCACGATCACGGAACCGCCGGGAGTGGCGTTGTTCCACCTTGTGAATAATTCATCGATTCGGCGAAGGGTGTCGGGGGTCTGGGCCGTAACTGCTACGCTGGACAATAGCAGGACAAATGTGAGTGTATGCTTCATGGGATGGAAGTTAGGAAGGATTGTGCTTCGTTTTGAGGAGCGGGAAGATTGAAGAGCGGGGCCTCACCCCCCGGCCCCCTCTCCGGAGGAGAGGGGGAGAAGGGAGTTATTCGATTGTAGGTCGTTGCGGTCCCTTGCGCCTTTGCGCCCTTGCGGTGGTTACTCAGTCTTCCGGGTTAGAAAATCTGCCTACTAAATCGCACACCGCAGTTTTACCCGATTCACTATCTTCGCCCAAAATTTCAACCATGGCTCGCCACATTTCCGACTTCATCGAAAAAAATTACCTCCATTTCAATGCTGCAGCCCTAGTTGATGCCGCGAAGGCTTACAAGGCGCACATCGCTGCCGGGAAAAAGATGTTGGTCTCGCTGGCGGGAGCCATGAGCACGGGCGAGCTGGGCATCAGCTTCGCCGAGATGATCCGCCAGAACAAAGTGCACATCATCTCGTGCACGGGCGCAAACCTCGAGGAGGACATCATGAACCTCGTCGCCCACAGCCATTACAAACGCATCCCCAACTACCGCGACCTGACCCCCGAGCAAGAGTGGGACCTTTTACAAAACCACCTTAACCGTGTCACCGACACCTGTATCCCCGAGGAAGAGGCGTTCCGCCGCTTGCAGGAGTCCTTATTTAAAGTTTGGAAGGACGCCGAGACGAAAGGAGAGCGGCTGTTCCCCCATGAATTCATGTTCCGCATGATCAAGAGCGGCGAGCTAAAGAAGTACTACGAGATCGACCCGAAGAATTCCTGGATGATTGCCGCGGCGGAGAAGAACATGCCGATGGTGGTGCCAGGCTGGGAAGACTCTACAATGGGGAACATCTTCGCCTCCTACTGCCTCACGGGCGAGTTGAAGGCGTCGACGATGAAATCGGGGATCGAGTACATGGTGTGGCTCGCCGACTGGTACACGCAGAACTCCGGCAAAGATGGCATCGGCTTCTTCCAGATTGGTGGCGGCATTGCCGGCGACTTCCCCATCTGCGTGGTGCCGATGTTGCACCAGGACCTCGGCCGCGACGGCGTACCGTTCTGGAGTTACTTCTGTCAGATCAGCGACAGTACCACGAGCTACGGGTCGTATTCCGGGGCGGTGCCGAATGAGAAGATCACTTGGGGCAAGCTGAGCATCGAGACGCCGAAGTTTATCGTCGAGAGTGATGCGACGATTGTCGCGCCGTTGATGTTTGCTTACATCCTGGATATGTAATGTCTTTCATGAGAGCCCTTATCCTGGCTTTCTTCATTTTGTGTGTTCCCATTCACTCCTGGGGACAGTCGAAGAAGGTTGTTTACTCGATCGCAGCACACTATCAGGGCATAACGAGGTATGATATCGTTTTTTCTGTTCAAACCAGACACCATCAAATCACAGGAGGTTATTATTCATCTCAACTAACAACCTCATCGGCCGGGCAAATAAACTTCTCGGGTCCCACGTTTGGGTATCGATATTATCCAGGTATGATGTCAAGAAAGGTAAATGGATTCCTCGCTGCGGACTATTTTGGTCAAAGCTATCACTCGTCAACCTATTCCAACGAAACCACTCATTTTGTTTTTGGTGGCGGCGTCCGGTATACTCCCATTTCGAGATTGTATCTTGAAGCTACGATCGGTTTTGGTCCTTATAGGCAAGAGTTTTCTGACACCGCTGTTCCTATCTATGTTAACCAAAATAAATTCACGGGTGTGCTGAGGCTCGGGATTGCATATCGTTTCAACTAGATGTAGACGGCCTGCCCAAGCCCTCCGGCCCCCTGAAGGGGGAGGGTGATGCAGTTGATGAATGTCTTCGCGGCGCCGTTTCGGCTGCCGCGATCTACTCACTTTCCATGAAATGCGACCCTTCAGAGCCCTGATCAATCGCTTCCGTGCGGACTCGAGGCACACCGCTCTCAAAAGAGTACATAGGTCGCGGTATTCGCCCGCGACGTGCGAAACCGCGAAGACATTCTGTGAGGTCCCTCACCAGTTGGTAGGGTCTGATCTGCGTAAATCTGCGTGCATTTGATCTGCGAAAATCTGCGGGCATGCATTTTGAGACTCTACCATTCGGAGCAGACTCTCAAATCCACCTATCTTGCAACCCTGAAACTGCGCGCCTGATGACCATCGACCAACAACTTCGCACTGAGATAGAATCGGCGGTTGCGGCTTTGTTCGGGCAGGTTCCCCAGGCTTTGCAAGTCCAACCCACCAATGCCGAGTTCGAAGGCTCCCACACCCTTGTCTGCTTCCCCCTGACGAAGCTTTCGAAGAAATCCCCGGAAGAAACGGCGAAGCAGATCGGGGAAGCCCTCGCCAAGGGCACCCTCGTGGCGAAATTCAACGTTGTGAAGGGGTTTCTAAATCTTTCCATCAGCGACGAGGCTTGGATCAAGACGCTCAACGACATCGTGAGCACGGCCGGCTATGGCAAGCAAGCACCTTCGACTAAAGAAATAATGGTCGAGTACAGCTCGCCGAATACAAACAAGCCCCTGCATCTGGGTCATTTGCGCAACAACTTCCTCGGTTACGCCGTGGCAGAGATTTACAAGGCCCTGGGCTACAAGGTGCACAAGGTGCAGATCATCAACGATCGGGGGATCCACATCTGCAAGAGCATGGCTGCCTGGAACCTGTTCGGCAACGGCGAGACGCCGGAAAGCAGCGGCATGAAGGGCGACAAGCTCGTGGGCAAATACTACGTGGAGTTCGACAAGAAGTACAAGGAGGAGGTGAAGGCGTTGGTGGAGAAAGGCCGCACGGAGGAGCAAGCAGAGAAAGAGGCGCCAATGATGAAGGCCGCGGTGGACCTATTGCTGAAATGGGAGGCGAAAGACGCCGCAACCCTGGCGCTGTGGAAGAAAATGAACGGCTGGGTGTACGCCGGCTTTGAGGCAACGTACCATCGCATGGGCGTGGACTTTGAAAAGCTGTACTACGAATCTGAAACGTATTTACTCGGCAAGGAAGAGGTGCTGAAGGGCGTGGCTTCCGGCGTGTTCTTCAAGAAGGACGACGGTTCCGTGTGGGTGGATCTTGAGCCCGATGGCCTCGATCAGAAAGTGCTCCTGCGCGCCGACGGCACGAGCGTGTACATGACCCAGGACATCGGCACAGCCATTTTGCGCTTCCGCGACTTCCCCAAGATCGAGGGGCAGGTGTACACGGTGGGCAACGAGCAAGAGTATCACTTCAAGGTGTTGTTCTTGATTTTGAAGAAGCTGGGCTTTAGCTGGGCCGACAAGTGTTTTCATTTGTCCTACGGCATGGTCGATCTCCCTTCGGGTAAAATGAAGAGCCGCGAGGGCACCGTGGTCGACGCCGATGATCTCATGGAAGACATGGTCCACGACGCTGCCGCACAGACCGCAGAGCTGGGGAAGACGGAGGGGATGAGCGAAGGGGAGGTAGACGCGCTAACGGAAATGATCGGGATGGGGGCGTTGAAGTATTTTCTGTTGAAAGTCGATCCGAAGAAGCGGATGTTGTTTGATCCCAATGAGAGTATTTCGCTGCAGGGACACACGGGTCCTTTTATACAATATACTCATGCGCGAATCAGAGGAATGCTACGGAGGGCGGGCACCGAAGGTGATCGGTTATCGGTGATCGGTGATCGGTGGAGTCTTGAAGACGTAGAGCGGAATGTCATTATTCGGCTTAGTCAGTACACGGCAAGACTGGAAGAAGCAGCACGCGAATACTCGCCTGCAGTAATCGCAAACTACGTCTACGCGCTTGCCCAGGACTACAACCAATTCTACCAGAGCATTCAAGTCCTCAGCGAGCCCGATGCTGCGAGGCGCAACTTTCGCCTTGCTTTCTCTCTAGCCACGGCTGACGTCATCCGCAGCGGAATGCTTTTGTTGGGAATTCGGGTTCCAGATCGCATGTAATAGCCGCCTTCTATGAATTTGGAACAGTTCAAAGGTGTGAAATCAAAGTATGTCTGTGAGGACATAGACACGCTGAAAAGATACAAGCCGGAGAAGATTGAAGAGTTTTTTGACGTTTCTTGTGTGTATCTATTGTTTGATGCACAAGGTGAAGTGCTCTATGTGGGCGAGACCCGTAACCTGGAAACGCGGTTTTTTCGAGGCCACAAAATGGAAGGTAAGTTTCACAGATTCTCAATCATTAAATTCAAGGATCGATATGGTGACGATTGGGACAAGAGAAGAAGGCAGCGCGAAAAGCTAGAGAAAGCGTTGATCAAGAAATTCAGGCCACCTTTCAATATCGAGCACAATCCTGATAGGGAGTATTAGCAACTATGTATTTACCGACTCACTAATCCACCGACCCACCGATCCTACTGACCTACCGACCCACCTATCACCTATTACCGATCACCGATCACCGATTACCGATCACCACTCCCATGGAAACCCTCCCCCTCAAAGCCCTCCACATCTTTTCAGTCGTAATCTTCCTAGGAAACATCATCACCGGTTTATTCTGGATGCGGTGGGCAGTGAAGACCAAAGACGTCAAGATTATGCACCACGCCATGGGCGGCATTATTGTCTCTGATCGGTGGTTCACGATTCCTGGGGTATTCAGCATTATCATCTTCGGCATCTGGGGCGCGATAAAGGCCGGCTACCCGATTTTCGGGACGGGGTGGATACTTTGGTCGATTATACTGTTTTCGCTGTCGGGGATTGCGTTTGGGATATTCGTTGCCCCGCTTCAGAAGAAGATTCATGCGATGACAGCGGAGCAGGGTGGCAACTTTGATTGGGCTGCCTTTCAAAGAGTATACCGTGCCTGGGATCTTTGGGGGTTATTTGCTCTCCTTACACCCCTTGGTGCATTTGTCATGATGGTCTTAAAAGTGCCGGCCTAGAGCGAACCACCGACCCACTGATCACCGATTACCTTTTTTGTGGGGACTATTTGCACTCCTTACTCCACTTGGAGCATTTGTAATGATGGTCTTAAAAGTGCCGGCTTAGAGCAAACCACCGGCCCACCGATTACCGATCACCGATTACTTTTTTTGTGGGGGCTTTTTGCCCTGCTTACTCCGCTGGGGGCGTTTGTGATGATGGTCTTAAAAGTTCCTGCTTAACATCAGCGCGCAACTGGGCTACAGAGATCTGCGTTAATCTGCGTGTATTCGATCCGCGGCAATCTGCGGGCATGCATTTCAGACCGGATATTTTCCCGCAGATCTTCGCAGATTTAATGCACGCAGATTTCCGCAGATTTGGGAATTGCTCGGTTCCCCTTTAGGGGTTAGGGGCACAACGCGCTCTGGTGTCCGACCAACCGACTCACGTATTCGTAAACCCTGGAGATTCCGGTAACCACCGCAAGGGCGCAAGGGCGCAAAGGATCGCAAAGTTTTCGCTTTTAAGGCTTAGAGAGAACATTCCCTTCACTCCGAATCTGCGCCCCAATCAACCCCGTATCAAAGACAAACGGATTCCTCGCAGACCGGAAATCGTTCCCGTGCAGCAGAATGCCCTTCGTCCGACCGCCCACAAATTGAAGAAAGGTCTCTGTGCCCTGCTGGGCCGACAGATTTCGGATCACGGCATGCTCCACATCTCTCAGTAGGATCGTTGGAAATTTTGGCTGGCCTGCCATGCCTGAGAAGTGATCAAGCTGGAGTCCGTCAATTTCTTCCAGCGTCAAGGCGCTCTCCCATTTGTCAAAACCCGGACGCTCCCAGGTGACTTCTACATCTTTCAACTTCAGATTTCTTGCCTGCTTGAATACCAGGGCAGTCCTAGCCTTGTCGTAGGGTGCGGTCGGATCATGCGCCACCGTCAATTTCATATTGTTCAGCGTGATGTCTTCCAGCCAGCTGTCCGGGTGGCCGTTGCAGATGCTGGAGCCATAACCCCGAGCGATCACATTAGTGATGAGCACTCGCCGGATCTTTCCTGCCGGGTTTTTGTCATCCTCCGGTTTGATGCTCTTGTGTACCTCGCTGCGCCGCTTGATGTTGAAGTGCAGCGGATCGCCGTCGCCCCACCAAAACCAATCGTTGCGGATACATTCAACCGTCAGGTTGGAAAGCACAACGTCGCTGACCTCCCCGCCGTCAAAGTTCATGAAGGCGATGCCGCGGTTTGAACTGCGGATCACACAATTGTTGATGGTGACGTTGCGGATGGCGTTCATGTTGCCATCGCAGAACTTGATCGCACTCGAACTGGATGTCAGCCGGCAATTGGTCACCGTAATGTTTTCACAAGGCAGGGCCGGTCCATACCAGTTCATGGAATAAAATACAATCGCATCATCGCCGGTTTCGATGGTGCAATTGGAAATGCGCACATCCTTGCAGCCGTCGGGGTCGATGCCATCGGCCCAGACGCCCTCTTTCAGGCTGGAACGAATGTAAATGCCGTCGATGGTCAGTCGTTCGCAGGCGTATGGATGAATTGTCCAACTTGGGGAATCGATGAATGAAAGGCCTGTGATTCGAACATCCTTGCAGCGCAGGAGGAGCACCAGCTTGCCGAACTGATCTTTCTTGGGGAAGGAGCGGAGCGGGGACTTGCCTGCCGCGACCAATGCGTCGAGGTTGGGACGGATGAAATCATCTTCGATGTCGTTGAGCCGCCATTCGTACTTTCCCTGGCCGTCGATGGTGCCCCGGCCTTCGATTGAAATATTCTCTGCGCCGTCGGCGAAGATCAATGCCTCTTTCAGTGGGTCATTGCCAAAGGCACTCTTTTCCTTGATGGAGAAAAGCGTGGCTCCCGCTTCCAGGTGAAGGCGGACGTGGCTTTTGAGCGTGATCGTTCCGGAGGAATATTCCCCGGGAGGAAGGTAGACCATGCCACCCCCGGCAGCAGCGCATGCGTCGACAGCTTTTTGGATGGCCACCTGTGCGCTGGGCATTTTCTTTCCTGTGGCGCCGAAGTCTTTGTCGTTGAAGATGGCAAGTTTCTGCGGCTGGGCGAGGGCAATGGTGTACAGC
>CAZJWV010000071.1:0-17483 GCA_964549855.1 uncultured Ohtaekwangia sp.
CACCGGGTCGTCCCACGCCAGTTTTCCCTCGTCGACGAGCATGCCCAGGCAAACCGCAGTCATGGCTTTGGTGGTTGAGCCAATGGAGAACAGCGTCTCGGTATTGGCCGGGGCGCCGGTATTAAGGTCACGGGTGCCGAAGGCTTTGAGATAAATGACTTTACCATCCTTGACCACGGCGACACCGGCACCGGGAACTTCCCATTGCTTGAGTGCCGCCTGGGTATAGGCGTCGAATTCTTTGAGTCTCTTGTCGAGGTCAGCGCCAGACTTTTGGGCGAAGCAGGTTAGTGTGGCAAAAAGAAGTAGAAGTAGCAGGCAGAGACGATTCATGGTCTTGTTGGTTGCCATGAATTTAGTGATTTGTTGAGGATCATACTCCGAACGCTCTCCAATGAAATGTCATACCGGACGCGTTTCGCGTTCCGGTACCCTTTGGAAATCGAGGTGCGTGATCTTCTATGAAATGCGCGCACTGCACTCGAGGGAGGATCGATAGGAGGGTGAGTGCGTGATCCAGGGGGTACCGGTTCCGCGAGACGCGGACCGGTATGACATTTCATAGGGATTGATCCTACTCTCTGCGAAGTGCCAGTTGTCTCAACGAAAGGAAGTGCAGGCCGTAGGCCAGGGGCACCAGCATCGCTGGGAGAATGATAATCGGAAACTGTGAGACCATGATACTGGAGGGCTCATCGAGGAACATCCTGAAGGGCGTAGGCAGGGAGAGAAAGGCCACGGCAACGATGTTGATGAGAAGGGCCAGGGAAATGAAGTTATACAGGTAAACCGCAAGGCGATTGCGGATAAGAAAAAACCCGACAACCGGTCCGAGAAGGCCTGAGAGCACGTCGAGGTTGCGGCCTTCAAAAGTTACTTGCTCCGGCGCAGCGCCAATGGCAAAAGAGGCCCATAAGAGGAGTTCAACAGGAACGCGGAACACCTGGATGTTCACAAGGTCTTTTGAAGGGATGTGAGGAAGCAGTTCCGTCACTGGCTTCGAGAACACCGCGAACAAGATGAGGACCATCGGGGTGATGATGGCGATCATGAACCGGGGTGGGAAGCTGGAGAAATCTGAGAAGAAGTCCGTGGAGGCCACGGCAAGGACGATAGTCGCCCAGAGAATGGTGACGAAAAGAAAACGATTCGCAATAGCGCGTTTCCTTTCGTCGGTCCACGTGGTCTTACTGATACCGCTTTTGAGTACACGGTAGAACCACAGGTAGAAAATAACAGTTACGAGAACAAAGCCCGCACCTGTGAGGGAGAAGAGGGTGGAGTCCATGGTTGTTTCAATTTATACAAAGAAACGGGGACTGAGGGGGAGGGGAGATGACAGAAATTGCTAATTGCTTGCCACGGATTACACGGATTAGGACATCTGCGAAATCAGGAGGCGTTCCTGCGGTAGTGCGAGGGGTAGGCGCCAACGTGCTGGAAGAATTGGCGGCTAAAACTGCTGGCATCTTTGTAGCCGAGAGAGCTGGCGATGGCTTTGGCGTCGGCTTGGGAGGAGCGGAGGAGGCTTTTGGCTCGCTCTATTTTCAGGGATGTGAGAAACTGATGGGGTGTCTGGCCGAAGGCAATCTTAAATAACCGGAGGAAGTGGAATTTTGAGAGGCAACTGATTCGAGAGAGCTCGTCAAGGTCTGGTTGCGCATCCGTAACTGTGTAGAGGTAGTCAGTAACGCGAAGCATCCGCTTGAGAATTTCTTCCTTTGTCGATTTTTTCAAAGCGGCCAGCTGATCCTGCTGACGGCGCAGGCGAACTTCGTCGTTAACCAGCTTGGTCAGGATGTCAAATAATGCCTGGTCTTCCTCGAGAGAATTCTTGCCGGGCGCTAAGGCAGCTGTCAACAGCTTTTGGAAATCTGCATCCATCCGAACAACCCTGTTGTAGAAAGACGAGGTCGTTTGCAGGGTGTCGTCGTTCATCAGCTGCTCGGGCGACTGCTCAAGGGAACGGAGAGCCCCCTGTGAGAACCCCTCACCGAAATGAATGTTGGCCGTTTCCGTTGTTGAGGTACCAATCTCAAGGTTGTAGAATTGTCCGGCGTTGGTGATGAAGAATGTGCCAGGTGTCAAGTGAACGCGGTACTTGTCTACCGTCACGGTGCTCTTGCCAGACAGGTTGCTAAAGATGGATAGTGGACCCTTGATGCCATCGCGTACCACCCGTGAAGCCTTGACATTCATGATCACGTTGGGCCAGCCCTGGGTGGGGAGGGTTATTCCGTGAAGACCCCGGCGATCGTCAAACGAGGTGTTAGCCTGCTTCTTGAGCCAATTGAGGTCGGGGAAGGCCGTAGCGAGCATGGTTTGGAAACGGAAGTAAGTGCGATTTGGTTGTGGCAGTCTTCTGATATCCAGCCAGTTGACTGCAGAATCAAAAATTGTTTGACCTAACACTTGCGCATTATTTCAATTTGTATCTATATTTAAGCAAATTATATATATGAGTTCTGAATACCTCAAAGGGACGCTCAAAACGATCATTTTGAAGCTTCTGGCCGAACAGGGTAAGATGTACGGCTATGAAATCAGCCAGCGAGTGACGGAGATCTCTGCAGGTGAGCTTCGCCTAACGTATGGCGCGCTCTACCCGGTGCTTTACAAACTGGAGAGCGAAGGCTTCGTGCTTTCCAACACAGAAGTAGTCGATGGCCGTGCGCGTAAGTACTACACAGTAACCCCCGATGGCAAGTCCGCGGCGAAGCAGAAAGTCTCTGAGCTGAAGCGCTTCAATGACTTGCTGAACAACCTCCTTGCGGATCATCCCAAAGGAAAAATGGCATTGGCATGGAACGCCTAAGTCCAGAGCGACTGCACAAAATCCACATCTTCCTCGTGGAGCACGGCCTGACCTTCAAACCACTAGCCGACGATATGACAGATCATGTCGCCTGCGACCTGGAAGAACGAATGGCAGCCGGCGCAACCTTCGAAGAGGCCTGGAATGCCTGGCTTCAATCACTTTCACAAGAACATTTTCGAAACCTCCAATCACAAACTATGACTACCATTGAAAAGCGTTTTACCATCTCTCGCGGTACGACCTGGCTTGCGCTGGGGCTCTCCTTTGCCAGCATCATTTTCAAAACCCTTCACCTGCCATTCGCACCAGAATTGCTGCTGGCATCCTTTATTTCAGTTGGGGTGGCTTTGGTTACCGGTTCTCTAACTGGCATTGCCTTGAATCGGGAAAGACAGGGATCCATTCGAATTCTCACGGTAGTGGCTGGCGCATTATTGATGATGGCGGGCTACGCGTTCAAGCTCATGCACCTTCCCGGCGCCGACCAGTTGCTGGTGATGGCTGTAGTTGTGACCCTCGGCTCAGCGATTCATAACACGCTGTTTGTGTACAACCATGCTTCGGGAAAAGGCAATTTGTTAACCCACTTGCATGACAAGCATACGCCAGGTATCGAAAGGTTCTTGATGATCCTGCTGTTTCCGCTTGCCGCTTACAGGATTGTCACGCTGTTTACCAATGATGTCTACGTTGGAAACATCATTCTGATCGTTGTGATCTTCGGTGCAGGCCTGCAGTTCATGGCCTTGCTTTGGGCCCATATGGAAAACAACCTCCGGCTTCGCAGGCCATCCTTTCTTGTGACGTTATTGATGTCCATTTCGTGTTTTCTGCTTCCGTTCCTGGGCGGCAGTTTTCTGAACCTGGAAGTTCGCATTGTGATGGCGGTGATCTTCATGGCCTCTTCGGCCTGGCTGGTCAACGAGACAGAAACAAGGAAGGGCCTGGTAACGGTGTTTGTGTTCTTGGTACCGCTGCTGTTCGCGGGATGGTCGCTTTTTTACCTGAATTTGTTTTCGGTAGAGTACAAATGGATCTTCTTTAACATTCCTATGGTGTTCGCCCTTTTGGCAGGTGTATTGTTCTCACCGACCCGTAGCCTGGCGAGGGCCTGGATGACCCTGATCACGGCATCCTATCTTTTTGAGTATATGCTCTAGGGCAAAGGGATAAATGCTCTTTTGAGAAAGCGCCCAGGTTGGCGCTTTCTTTTTTCTTCCACTGGTGTGACAAATGCTCAAATGGTAGATTGGTTCCAGATTTAAGAAATAGATCAATGACTGGCAAAGAAATCTCTTTAGACAAGGCCATAAGATCCCTCAAGGCGAGTAAGTCGGTATTTGTAGAACTGTTCAAGCACGGCTCCCTGGTTGTGGAATTCTACAAACCTGATAAAGTTGACAAGCAACAACCACACAACCGCGATGAGGTCTATATAATCGCGTCCGGAACGGGCACGTTCTTCAACGGCAACAAACGGGTAAAGTTCAAGCCTGGCGACTTCCTCTTTGTAGCCGCCGGCGTGGAACACCGGTTTGAGAAGTTTACGAAGGACTTTGGGACATGGGTGTTCTTTTATGGTCCGGTAGGGGGTGAGAGGTGATAAGTGAGAAGTTGTGTTTGTTCGTAAAAAGCTTCCGTTAGAAACCGAAGAATGTAAAATGTAGAATGCTAAATGTAGAAGTGGGATACTTTTACATTTTACATTTCTTATTTTACATTCTACATTTTCCAAAACTTCCGTTATGTCAGCGCCATCCCTCCCTCACCGTCCCCCTCGCCAATTTATCTCCGAGTCCTTCAGCGTCACCACCTGGGACGAACTAAAGCCCTGGTTCGACAACCTTGGCGCTCGTCCTATCCAATCGCCCGACGACCTTCGGAAATGGTTTCTCGACCGAAGTGAACTCGAATCGGCGATCAGCGAGGACTTGGGCTGGCGCTACATCAAGATGACGTGCTACACGGAGGACAAAGCGCTATTGGAGCGATATCAGGACTTCGTTCAGAATATTCAACCGCAGATTGCCCCAGTAAGCGACCAGCTAAACCGCAAGGCTGCGGAATCGCCGCACCTGGAGGCGCTCTCAAAGGAAGAAGGCTTTACCATCCTCATCCGAAACCTGAAGAAAGACATCGAAATCTTCCGCGAAGAGAACGTTCCCCTGTTCACAGAAATCAACCTTGAGTCACAGAAATATGCTCAACTCAACGGGGCGATGACCATTCCCTGGAAGGGCCAGGAGTTGACCTTGCAGCAAGCCTCCGTTCTCCTACAGGAAACGGATCGGTCGGTACGCGAGGAGGTATATCGCCTCGTAGCAGCGCGACGACTGAAAGACAAGGAGACGCTTGACGAACTCTACACGAAACTAATCGGACTCCGGCATCGGGTAGCCGTCAATGCGGGGTTCAAAAACTTCCGTGACTACATGTTCAAAGCCTACGGGCGATTCGACTACACACCCCAGGATTGTTTTGACTTCCACGAATCCATTTCGTCGGAAGTAGTCCCCCTGCTGGAGGAGCTGGCAGAAATCCGAAAGGAAAAGATGAAGCTGGAGTCTATGCGTCCCTGGGACAAAGCTGTCGACGTGGAAGGACGGCCGCCCCTGGTGGCGTTCTCCGGTGGAAAAGACCTGACAGCGAAAGGCATCGAAGCGTTCAACCGTCTCGACCCATTCCTGGGCCAGTGCCTTTCCGTGATGGAGAAGATGGGCCACCTCGACCTCGAGTCGCGTAAAGGCAAAGCCCCTGGTGGCTACAATTACCCGCTCGCCGAGATTGGCATACCCTTCATCTTCATGAATGCCACCTCCACCATGCGCGACATGACCACGCTCATGCACGAGGGTGGTCACGCCGTTCACAATTTCCTCACCAAGGACCTCTCGCTCGCCGACTTCAAGAGTCCGCCAATGGAAGTGGCGGAATTGGCATCCATGTCCATGGAGTTGCTGTCGATGGACCACTGGGATGTTTTCTTTTCCAATCCGCAAGACCTCGCACGGGCACGCCAGGAGCAATTGGAGGACATCATCGAGACCTTGCCCTGGGTTGCAACGATCGACAAGCTGCAGCATTGGATTTACGAACACCCGGAGCACACCTCCGATCAGCGCAAGCGTCAGTGGAACGTCGTCTTCCAGGAATTTGCCGACACGGTCACTGACTGGTCTGGACTTGAGGAATCGCGAGACTTCCTCTGGCAGAAGCAGCTTCACCTCTATGAGGTTCCGTTCTATTACATCGAGTACGGCATGGCGCAGCTCGGGGCCATTGCGATGTGGCGAAATTTTAAACTCAACAAGAAGGAAGGATTGGCTGGCTACCAGCGCGCGCTAAAGCTGGGGAACCTGAGAACAATTCCGGAGATCTATAAGGCGGCTGGAATCAAGTTTGACTTCAGCAAGCCGTACATAAGGGAACTCATGAGTTTCGTGCGGAAGGAGATGGCGGTGGAGTAGGAAACTGGTCCCGGCCTTGTGCCGGGATGGAAATTAGAAATTGGGAGACCCTCCTAATTTCCAATTTCCAGTTTCCAATTTCCTCAGCTTGTGTGGTCGTAGATTGCAACCCATCTCCCCTCGATCTTCTTAAAGATCAAAGTGAACCCACCCTCCAGGTTCCCCTTCAGGCGGGTGACAAAGTACTTTCCTGACACGACAAAGTGCTCATCGATGGGTGTGATCTTGATGATCTCGAAACGAAGTGTTCCCATTGACTCCCGGTCGGGATATCCTTTTTTGTAACCGTCGAACGTCTCCTGCCAGCCCTTATTGATGCCGCGGTTGCTCATGAACTGCAGAGAATCTGACTTCCAGTATCCCTCCATGAATTTCTCAATGTCTCCGTTGTTCCAGGCAATCTGCTCCGCCTCCAGCACTGCGCGGATGGCAGCTTCCTCCGCTTTGACATCATAAGTAGGCTTAGGCTGTTGGCAGCACAGCAAGGCCAGCAAAGGAAGAAGGAGGAGCTTTTTCATGGTTTGTGGCAGATTCTAAATTGCACATTCCAGATTGAAAATTCAACAGGTGAAGCGACCCCCTGTTTTGCAGTGATCCTGAAGAAACCGCAAAACAGGAAACAGTAAATGTAAAATGAGAAAGGAATGCAAGAGGATTGGTCTGCCGAACAAAATCATCAGGAAAACATGATTGACAAATGACAGACCGGCTAGTTATGTGCGTCATGGCACAAAAGGAATACAATCTTGAAAAGCGTTTGATTCAATTCGCTTCGATGATCCTGGATATCATCGATGCACTCCCCAACACCAAAATTTGCAATCACTTGGGTGAGCAATTGCTAAGATCTGGAACTTCATCGGCCCTGCACTACGGCGAAGCTCAGGCCGCAGAATCCAGAAAGGACTTTATTCACAAAATGAAGGTAATTTTGAAAGAGGTACGAGAGTCTTCTATCAACCTCCAACTCCTAAGCCTCAGGAAGGTTCTTTCAGATGATTTGGCACTCAATGAGTCCAAGGAACTAATTGCCATTTTTACCGCAAGTATCACTACTGCTCGCAAGGGTGTGAAATGAAGCCCACCTGATAGACATTTTACATTTACTGTTTACTGTTTACTGTTTACTGTTTACTGTTTTCCGGTTTAGTCAGGAGAACCCACAAAGAAAGTCTCAAAATAAAAAAAGCCGCCCCACTTACAGGGGGCGGCCTCACTCAAGGGGTTACTTCTTACCCAGGGATCCGGATATCCCACTTCCTTCCATTCACATTGATCAGCGTCACCACGTTGTCGCAACGTCCGTCGCCGTAGTCAACAGTGATCTGGCGGTTGCCGTGTTTGATCAGCTTCACTCCCTTCACGGGGATGATGACACCTTCGGCAAAGCAAGCGCGCGAGTAGATCAGGGGCTCGAGAATCTCGATCTGGTAGCCACGACCGTTGCGGTGGTTGCCTTCGGCAGTACCGTAGATGATGAGGCGAATGAGGATGTTGTTTGCATCGCACTCATGCTCACGGATGTGGTGCAGGCGGCGACGGGCAATGCGACCGTCAGGCCAGGTGGCCACACCGTCCTCAACGTCAACCTGGAAGCGGCGGCGCGTAGGGTCGGTGGTGATGTTGGTTACAACACGGGTACCTGTCAGCTTCACGTCATTCACCGAGTAGTTGTCGAAAGTCATCGACCAGGTCGAGCCGGCTTCATGCCACACACCTACGTAGGTGATCACGATGGCGCCAACCCGCATGCGACCGCGTTTGTCCTTGCAGCCGCCACCAAAGTCAATCCGGATGGTACCACCCATTTTGTCGCCGGTCTTGGTCACTACGGCGCACTCAAAGCGGTCGTCCACACTGGCCACCTTGCCGTTTGGATCGGACACTGTAGTCAGGGACGAGAAGCCGAGGTCTTCCGCGTCGTCGTTCGACGAATCGTCGAGCGCTTCCGTGGAAACATCGTCAGAGTCTTCAGCCGAGAACTCCCCCGTGGTGTCGAAGTTGTTGCAACTCACCACGGTGAGCAGTGAAAGCAGGAGGCTGATGTATCCTTGCTTGTTGAAGAACAGGTTCTTTTTCATGGCAGTTTTGTTTTGCCCGTTAGATGCGGGACCTGCCGTGGCGTTTAAGGCGCGAGAGAAGTTTGCAGAGATTTTTTCCGGGCGAAGAATCCGGACACACCGATTGGTGTTGCTTTGACAACGAGGTAATCGACGGGTTTAACCGGTTGAAAAAATTATTTGAGAGATTGGACAGAATTGCCCCTGGCGCGGTAAAAACAGGCCATTGTTCAAATCCTTCCTATTTTGCGGAAAATTCGCGCAATTCCTCATGAAGCTGAACTTCTCCAAAGACATACTGCCTCACTTGCTGGCTGTCGGCCTGTTTCTATTCGTAACGGTGGCCTTCTTCAGCCCTGTATTCTTTGAAAACAAGTCGCTGAGCCAGTATGACATTCAGCAACACCTGGGCGCGAGCAAGGCATTGCGCGACTACCGTGAAGCGACAGGTGAGGAGGGGTTGTGGGCGGGTACCATGTTCAGCGGGATGCCCGCCTATTTAGTCAACGTCCATTGGAGCGATGGGGTCGTGGTCGGGATGAAAAAGGTGATGTCCCTCTTCCTGCCGCACCCGGTCGGGAACATCTTCCTGTCTTTCCTTTGCTATTACATTTTGCTCCTCACTTTCCGCGTCCGTCCCTACTTCGCGATGGCAGGGGCCGTCGCCTTTGGACTATCCTCTTTCCTAATCGTTGGCCTGGTAGCAGGTCACAACGCCCGAATAGGAGCCATCGCCTTCATGCCGCTGGTGATGGCGGGCATACACCTTACGTTTTCAGGGAAGCGGTTGCTTGGGTTCTCCGTTACCGCTCTGGCCATGGCCTTTCACCTCCGCGAGCAGCATTTACAAATGACTTATTACCTGATGATCGCCGTGGCCGGCTACGGGGCGATGCAACTTTTTATCGCTTTCCGCGAAAAAACACTTCGCGACTTCGGGCGCAACCTTCTCTTGCTGATTCCGGCGGTACTGCTGGCAGTAGGAACTTTCTTCGGACAGTTCTGGGCAGTGACGGAGTATAGCCGCTACTCCTACCGCGGCCAATCTGAATTGGTTGACGATAAAGGGGGTAATGTTGATGGCCTTCCGAAGTGGTACGCGTTCGAATTCAGCAATGGAATCTCCGAGCCCTTGACGCTAATGATTCCAAACATTCTTGGAGGTTCTAGCTCAAATTATCTTTTTCAGAATGAACAAAGTGCCTCGTACCAGGCGCTCGTGAACTCCGGAAACAATGAGTTGGCCAATCAACTTGCCCCATACACATCTGCGTATTGGGGGCCTCAAAGGCTTGCGGCGCCATACTATGCGGGCGCCGTCATTTGTCTCCTAGCGGCAATCGGAATACTCTTCGCAGAGAAAAAGTACGTTTGGTGGCTTGGTGCTATCGGCGTGATCGGCATCGCTCTCAGTTGGGGAAGCACATTTCCAAGCTTGAACTATTTTCTCTTCGACTATTTTCCTGGGTATAACAAGTTCAGGTCGGTAACATTCGCCCTGATCCTTCCGCTGATGGCGCTGCCGTTGCTGGCGACCCTGGGCCTGGAATCCATATTCAGCGCCGAGTTGAACCCGCAGCGTCAGAGAAAATTACTGTGGGCATTGGTGGTTCCGGCTTTTTGCCTTCTCCTGGCGGTCACCGGCGGCTTCGGATCATTCTTGAAGGCAACCGAAATGGACCTGCCGGTCTGGTTCCGGACAGCACTGCGGAATGATCGCATGGATCTTCTGCAGTCCGACGCATGGCGATCCTTCTGGTTCACCATTCTCCCGTTCCTGCTCGTCTTCGCTGCCTGCAAGAAATGGATCAAGATGAACATCCTTACCCTCTCGCTACTGGCACTGGTGCTGCTCGACATCACGCTGGTCGACCGGCGGTACCTTTCCAAAGATAATTTCTCACGCAAGCGTTCAACGTCGCATACCCTGACTGAGGCAAGCCAGCAAATCATGCGGGACCCGGGATATTATCGCGTCTACAACCTGCAAGGGGGTATGAATGATGCGTCAACATCATATTACCACAACTCCATAGGTGGCTACCACGGTGCCAAGCTGAGACGCTACCAGGACCTGGTAGACTCCTGCGTCTCAAAAGAGACACAGGAAATGATCGATGGTCTTAGAAAAGGCAGCGGTGACTTCTCAACACTTGGCGTGCTGAACATGCTGAATGTGAAGTACGTCACCTACGGCGACGAGGCAGCCAACGTGATCCCCAACACCATGGCAAATGGGCCGGCCTGGTTTGTCAAGGAAATGAAGCTGGTTGACAGTCCCACAGCGGAACTTGCAGCGGTGTGCGACCTGGACACGCGTAACATTGCCGTCATTGATCAGTCGAAATTCAAAATCAATTCCCCGGTGGTTTACGACAGCACCTCGGTGTTGAAGTTGACAGCCCAAAAGCCCAACGTGATGACTTACGAAGTGTCATCGACGGTCGGAGGACTTGCCGTCTTCTCGGAGATTTACTACCCAAAAGGCTGGCACGCCTTCATCGATGGGAAGGAGGTTCCACTGCTGCGTGCGAATTATGTGCTTCGGGCTCTCGAGATACCCGCCAATGCGAAGATGGTAGAGATGAGGTTTGAACCGAAGCCTTACATGGTGGGGAATAAAATAACCTTGGCGGCTTCTTGGGTGCTATTGCTGGTCGTTTTGGGAGGACTTACGTGGAGTGTTAAGAGACCTCAATAGACTACGAAGTGTCATACCGGACGCGTTTCGCGCTCCGGTACCCCTTGGAAATCAAGGTGCGTGACTTTCTATGAAATGTGCTCCGCACTCGAGGGAGGATCGATAGTAGGGTGAGTGCGTTGATCCAGGGGGTACCGGTACCGCGAGACGCGGACCGGTAAGACATTTCATAGGAACGTGTGAAGTTTCATTCATCCTTCAACACTTCCACTGGGTTAGTCAACGCTGCTTTCAGCGAGTGGTAGAAAGTGATAGAAATCGCAACGATCAGTGTACCCACTCCGACTCCTGCAAAAAGCCACGGTGACGGCGCGATCCTGTAAGCGAAGCCGCTGAGCCATTTATCCATCATCCACCAGGAAAGGGGCGCGCCAATGACGAAGGCAGCCAGGATCAGAAAGCTGTAGCTCCTTGAGATGAGCAAGATGATATTCCAGGCAGAGGCTCCCGAGATTTTGCGGATCCCGATTTCCTTGGTGCGGAGTTCGAGAGAGTAAACGATCATCCCCAGCAATCCAAGCCCTGCAATCATGATGGCAAGACCGGCCATCACGGTGAGGGCCTTGCTGAATTGCTCCTCAGTCTTGAACGATTTGGAGAAGTTGTCGTCGACGAACTGGTATTCAAACGCGGTGTTCCCGGCGTGTTGCTTCCAAATCTTTTGAAGGCCCTCAACCAGTGAATTCCACTGGCGCTGGTCTTCGAAGTGGATGCGCATGCCGAGGAATTCCTTGGCGCCTTCACCGACGAGCTTCGCACTATTGATGTGGAACATCCCCATAGGCTCGATTTCCGTTTGCAACGGCCAATAGTTGAAGTCAGAGACCACGCCGATCACTTCCGCCTTGAGGTCGTCGTATTCAATTAATTTTCCAATGACTGATTCGTTCAGTTCCCAGCCAATCCGCTTGACTGTTGCTTCGTTAATTATGACGCGACTGGTGTCTGCCGGAATGTCTGCCGAGAAGTTGCGACCAAACAAGAGGCGCACGCCGAGGGTTGGAATGAAATGCTCATCGGTCGTAGTGAAGTTCATGTTGAACGTGCGGTTGTCCATTCCGCTCGCAGTGAAAGTGTCGCCACCCCACAGGTAGGGAGGGAGAGAAGTAGCACGGGTGACCTCCTCGATACCTTGGAGATTCTTGATTGCATCGGCCAACGCCTGGCGTCCCTTGACGACCTCCACGTTGTTCAGAACGATTAGATTTTCCTTGTTGAAGCCAAGATCCTTTTCGTTAATGAAGTTCAGCTGTTGGAAAACAATCGCAGTGCACAACATCAGGACGATGGACGCGCTAAACTGGAAGACAACAAGCCCGTTGCGCAGCAATTTTCCTTCCTGCCCGGAACGCACTTTCCCTTTGATGGCCTGTACCGGGTTGAATGAGGTGAGGAACACGGCTGGATAGGTTCCGGATACCACGCCCATCATCAGCACCAGGGTCCCCAACGCTGCCAGCAGGGGCATATCGCTAAGCGGATGAAACTCAAGGCTCTTGCCGCTGATGGTATTGAAAGTGGGAAGGAGGAACTCCATAAGGGCCACGCCGGTCAGTGAGCCCAGCAAGCAGAAGACAACGGCCTCCATCACGTACTGGAAGATCAGTTCACGGCGCCCGATGCCCAGCACTTTGCGAATCCCTGCCTCCTTCATGCGGCGAAGGAATTGCGCGGTAGAGAGATTCATGAAGTTGACGCAGGAAAGGAGAATGATAAAGACAGCAGATCCGATCAGCGCATATACAATGGTGATGTTGCCTGCAGTACTAATTCGGTTGTACACCGTTTCCGGCGGGAGGTGGATGCTCGTAAGCGGTTGAAGAAACAATTCCCACTTCTTGCCGGATTTGACAAACTCGTCGTACGTCGTGTTCATCGCACGGCGAAGCGTGAGATCGGCGTATTTTTTCGGTAGAGCTACCAGCTTTTCGCGCGTGTTGTCCATGTCAGTTCCTTCGCGGAAACGGACGTAGGTCTCCAGTTGGGTCCACACCCAACTCCAGGACAACCGGTTGATTACCGGGTAGCTATCCATAGACAGCAGTATGTCATATTCGATGTAAGTGTTCTCCGGACGGTCAATGATCACCCCAGTCACTTCGCAATCCATTTGTTCTTCAGAGGTGCCAATCATCAATCGTTTTCCGATCGGATTCTCCTCTCCGAAATACTTGCGCGCTGTTGACTCCGAGAGGACGACTTGCTGCACTCCACGCAAAGCTGTTTCCGGATTCCCCTGCAATAGCGGGAAGTTGAACATCTTGAAGAAGTTGGAGTCTGCCACTACGATGCGTGATTCCACATACGACTTCACGTTGGCAGGATCCTGGTTGCTGGTAACGATCAAGTCGCCACGACTGTGAAGGCGGGCGATGAATTCAACTTCGGGCAGTTCCTCTTTCAGGGCAAAGGCAACCCCGGGACCCGTAGATCCAAACTGATGATTATCCTTTTCGGCCCAGATGAAAGTCTGGTTGACCCTGTAGATCCGGTCGGCGCCGTGATGGAAGTTGTCATAACTGAATTCCTGCCGAACGTAGAGGTAAATCAGCAACGTACTACCGATGCTTACCGACAAGCCCAGGAGGTTGATGAAGGTAAACAGCTTCTGCCGGCGCAGGTTTCGGAGGAAAAGGAGGGTAAAGTTCTTGAGCATGCGGTACCGTTTGCAAAGGCCATACCAGTGCCCTAATCCCGCATTGGGTGCTCCCTCGCCAGCTGGCATGTTCGCAATCGAAGATAGGTGTTCGCTTTTGGTCAGTCGGGCAAACTGTCTATTATTGTTATATGGGTGAATTGACCGCGCGACTTGCCGGGGAGTTTAGGGAACGGTACCAGCATGAACCCATACTGGTCGTGGCCCCCGCACGGATCAACCTCATCGGAGAACACGTCGACTACAACGAGGGTTACGTGCTTCCAGGCGCCATCGATAAACACCTCGTGTTCGCCATCGCCGCCAATGACTCTGGTAAATGCGATGCCGTGGCGGTGGACTTTGGTGAATCAGCATCCTTTTCGTTGAAAGAACTTCTTCCCGGTGAAGGCTGGAAGCACTACTTCATGGGTGTGATTGACGGATTCAGAAAACGGGGCATTGAGTTGCCGGGGATCAGCTGCTTATTTGGAGGTACCATTCCCGCCGGTGCCGGACTTTCGTCATCTGCGGCCTTGTGCTGCGGTTTTGGATTTGCACTGAATGAGTTGACGAAAGCCAAACTTCACCGGCTTGACCTTGCGCTCATCGCTCAGTATGCCGAGCATGAATTTGCACACGTGAAGTGCGGGCTCATGGACCAATACGCTTCGTTGTTTGGTGAGAAGAGCAGCCTCTTGTTGCTCGATTGCCGTTCCAACACACACACTGTAATCAAGTTTCCTTCTCAAAAAGGTACCCTGCTTCTCGCCGACACGAAAGTGAAACATTCGCTGGCGTCAAGCGCCTACAATGCCCGGCGTGCGGCCTGCGAGGAGGGTGTTCTCATATTGAGGAAGGAAGACCCGACGATCAAATCGTTGCGTGATGTGAGCCTTGATCAGCTTGTTGCTGCTGGGGATGCCATGAGCCGTGAAGTATTTACCAGGTGTCGCTACATCGTGGAAGAGATTGCCCGTACCCGGCAGGCTGCGGCTGCGCTTGCGGGGGGAGATCTTGACGAGGTGGGGCGCCTGATGTTCCGCACCCACGACGGGTTAAGGAACCTTTATGACGTGAGTTGTGCCGAGCTGGATGTTTTGGTTGATAGTGCAGCGGCACACCCTGAACTCGTTATTGGCTCCCGGCTGATGGGCGGCGGTTTTGGCGGATGTACGATCAACCTTATCCGCCCAGGGAAGGAGGAGGCGTTTGAAGCATTGGTATCAACCAAATATTTTGCGTCCTTTAAGACAACCCCGGAGTTCTATCCTGTGGCGCTGGCACAAGGAACTCATCGGGAGAACGCCTAAACCATCCTCATGCAATTTGCCGACTACCTTGTCTTCGTCACGTACTTCGTCATCGTGGCCGTGTATGGATACTGGATCTATCGCCAGAAGCGAAAACAGGAGCTGGATTCCAAAGCCTTCTTCCTGGCTGAAGGATCGCTCACCTGGTGGGCCATCGGTGCTTCACTGATCGCCTCCAACATCTCGGCGGAGCAATTCATCGGTATGAGCGGTGAAGGATTTTTTGTCGGCATTGCCATATCCGTGTATGAGTGGATCGCCGCTGTGTCGCTCATCATCATCGCCGTCTACTTCATGCCGGTGTACTTGAAGAACCACATCTACACGATGCCCCAATTCCTTACGCGGCGGTATAACGAGAGCGCCGCACTGATCATGGCTGTGTTTTGGCTATTCTTATATGTCTTCGTCAACCTGACCTCTATCCTTTACCTCGGCTCTGTGGCCATCAACGGCCTCGTTGGCGGCGACTCACTCCACATCATTTTGCTGGGACTCTCTGTGTTCGCCCTGATCATCACTTTAGGCGGGATGAAAGTGATTGGCTACACCGACGTGATCCAGGTGGCGGTACTGATCCTTGGTGGACTGGCCACGACTTACTTTGCACTCACCATCGTGGCGAAAAACTTCGGCACGGAAGGCGCCTTCGCCGGGTTCCAGATGCTGATGGAGCAAGCACCGGACCACTTTCACATGATCTTCGACAAGCCGACTGCCGAAAGTAGCCAGACCGAAATCAGCAAGTATTTGATAATGCCAGGCATCCTGATGTACGTGGCCGGTCAGTGGATTGTCAACCTGAATTACTGGGGCTGCAACCAATACATCACACAACGTGCATTGGGTGCTGACTTACAAACGGCACGCACCGGGATTCTGTTTGCCGCATTCCTCAAGCTGTTGATGCCTGTCATCGTCATGCTGCCCGGCATTGCGGCATATGTACTTGCAAGTCATGGTGATTTGCCGCAGCTCACCACCAAGGATGGAGCCTACAGCGCCATTCTCAGTTTCCTTCCCTCCGGACTGAAAGGACTTTCGGTTGCAGCACTTACTGCCGCAATCGTGGCATCGCTCGCCGGCAAGGCCAACAGCATATCTACGATTTTCACGCTCGACATCTACAAGAAGTACATCGACAAGTCGGCCACTGAAACGAAGCAAGTGTGGATCGGGCGCGTAACGGTCTTGGCAGCCATGCTCATCGCCATTTTCTTCACCTGGTCAGATTTGCTGGGGATTGGAGGCGAGGGTGGCTTCACTTTTATCCAGAAGTACACCGGGTTCATCAGCCCCGGTGTGTTTGCGATGTTCATCCTGGGCATGTTTTGGAAGCGGACCACCGGAGCGGCAGCCGTGGCCGGCATCTTTACTGGCTTCATCCTGTCGGTGGTGTTTAACAACTACGCCCCTGCCTGGTTCGGCAACGACACCTGGCTGTATACTGCCTACCCCAACGGGCAAGGCGGCTATGAGATTCCTTTCTTGCTCTGCATGGCCCTGTCATTTTTCTTCACCGTCGGCGTCATGGTGCTGATGAGCCTGTCCGGACCGAAAGTGAACCCCAAAGCGTTTGAATTGGACAAGGAAATGTTTAAAATTAGTGCCTCCTCCAAGGTCCTCATCATTGGTATTCTTATGGTCCTGGCGGCTTTGTACATCAAGTTCTGGTAGGAGTAGATAATGTGAGTCATGAATCGCATCGACCGGCTTACTGCCATTCTCATCCAACTTCAGTCACAAAAGGTGGTGAAGGCGGAGGAAATTGCAGATCGGTTTGAGATCAGCACCCGCACCGTTTACCGCGATGTGAAGGCCCTTATGGAAGCCGGGGTACCCATTGGTTCTGAAGCAGGCACAGGATACTTTATCGTTGACGGTTATCATTTGCCGCCCGTCATGTTCACCCAGGACGAGGCGAACTCGCTGTTGCTGGCAGGCAAACTGGTGGAGAAGATGACGGACAAGTCGGTCAGGCAAGCCTATACGTCGGCCTTAGTAAAGATCAAGGCGGTACTTAATGCCAATGAAAAAGACTCTTTGCAGCACCTTGACGGAAACGTCGAAGTTTTCGTGCGTTCGCGACCTGAGCCGAATACGGAGTTCCCCGACAATTTCATGACAGCCATCCAGCGTGCGGTTGCGGCGAGGAAGGTGTTGAAGATCACGTACACCAACTCAGAAGGGGAAAGTACACGACGAGAGGTCGAACCCCTTGGAGTCTCTTATTATGGAATGTCCTGGCACCTCATCGGATGGTGCTGTTTGCGAAAGGAGTACCGCGACTTCCGCGCCGACCGTATCCGAGACCTTGTGGAAACTGGCCATGCTTTTGAGAAAGAGGGACACATCACGCTAAAAGAATATTTCCAAACGATGTCGCGGGACCGCGGCTCCTTGACGCGTGTCGTCGCAGTCTTCAGGAAGTCGGGTTTGAAAAATCGCCAACTCTATGGCGCGATAAGCCAGACAGACCTTGGTGATTC
>CAZJWV010000072.1:0-17429 GCA_964549855.1 uncultured Ohtaekwangia sp.
GGATTGAATCTTGGTGAGATTGATGGCATGTTGTCGAAACACAAGCAGCACATCCACCAGGCTGCCCACTTCGTTTGCCACTTCAAATGAAATGGAAGCTTTGTTGCTGCCAGGCACCGGGGTGCGGCTCCGGGTTAGAATGAGGAAGCGTGTGAAATTCTTGCGATGGGTCTCAATCCCCTTCTCCAGGATCTGGAGTCCAAATTTCTCTACGGCCTGTGTGTTGGCGATTGCCGCAACATCCATCAACTTCTTTTCGCTGATAAGTTTTGCCGACAATGCCGTGTCATCGCTCTCCCGGATAGCGACGTCCTCAAGACCCTGGAGAAACTCTGCGCATTGGCGAATGGCCATCGGGTGAGATTCAACTGTGCGAATATCTTTTAACCTTACGCCGGGCAACGCAGCCAGGTGGAAATGAATGGGAAGGTAGATCTCGCCGATGATGGAGAAATGATACTGTTGTAATAGAAAGTAATTCGGCAGGATACTCCCAGCAATAGAATTTTCAATGGCCATCACCCCGTAGTCGGCCTTGCCGTTCTTCAGCGCCTCGCAAAGTTGGTGAAACGTGAGACACTCGACGGTCTCTACCGGTCCACCAAAGTGGGTAAATGCGGCCACCTCATGGAAACTCGTTGCAATACCCTGAATGGCTACGCGAACTCCCGGCTTGCCTTTCAGGGCCTGCTTGACTCCATTTTTTCTTTTTGTCTTCCTCACTGTCATATCAATATGTCTATCACATCATCCAATCATGTTTATCATAGCTATCATAAAAATCAAAGTCCCGCTTTTGACGGGACCTTCGGGTGTAGTTTCTTTTTTTTGATGCTTATGAACTAAGCGCTACTCCTTCAAGTCCCTTCCGGGTCCAGAAATAATAGGAGTAGAAATAAAATCGCTTCGTGTTCATGCAGGCAAGAACGCCTATTTTTTCTTTTTATCCAATCGGTCATCGTTTGGCCTGCCAAACTTTCTTCCAACGGCGGACAGACGAACTGCCGTTAGGGGTTGTAGCCGTTCACTCCCACCCTCTTTTGAGGCGCCAGACACAATTTTGTACGGAAAATAGTTGATCCCCGCGATATAGTCGCCCAAGTCTGCACCTTACCTTCGTAGCAAACACGCAAAATCCCATGAACCGCATCCTCCTTTTGAGCCTGGTCACGCTCCTCGCTGCCTGCGGTGGCAAGAGAGCCGACACATCCTTAACGGTGACAGTGGATTCCACCGATGTCAACCAGATCCTTTACGACCAGGTGATGGACGTTCACGACGAGGTGATGCCTAAGATGAATGATATCGAAGCATTTAAGAAGAAACTCAAGGACCAGATTGCCGCCAGCCCGAACCTCGTTCCCGAAGAGCGTAAAAAGCTCGAGCAACGCATCTCAAACCTGGACTCCGTAGGCCACATGATGATGGATTGGATGCACAAGTTTTCTCCCCCCGCTGATAGCCTTGGGGTCGAAGTGTACCGCGAATACCTGGAGGCGGAACTTGAGAAGATCAGGAAAGTAAGGGAGGCGATGCTGGAGATTATCACTACTGAAGGAGGAGCAAAACAATAATCCGGCGCAAGGCCTACTGAAGACCCGGCTGCGATTTAAGAAGTAAGCGGTAAGCAGTAAATGGTAAGCCGTAGAATAATGGTAAGGAAAGCGCGATGGCACGAATAAAATGCTCCCTGGGAAACCAATGGGATTGTGCGTGTGTACACCTGGTACCCAGCGCCTAGCACCCAGTGCCTAGTGGCCAGTGCCTTCTCAACGTACCAGGACTAAATGGCTGGCAACAAGCGTCATCAGGTCATTATCATCCACCATCTTCTTCTCATCAGCAACCAGCAGGAAGTGCTCATAGATGTTGTTCAACTCCTGCCCTTCTACGTGATGACCAAGCAATTCCAGGCGGTACTTCAGCGCCGCACGCCCGGAGCGCGCCGTGAGAACGATGCTCGATGTGGGAACACCAACATCGGCGGGATTCATGATCTCGTAGTTCTCAGCATGTTTCAAAAAGCCATCCTGGTGGATCCCGGATGAGTGAGCAAATGCATTCCTGCCAACAATCGCCTTGTTGGGTTGCACCGGCATCCGCATCATCTCGCTCACCATGTGACTGATCTCGAATATTCGCTCCGTTTGAATGTCTGTATAAAACCCAAGATCCTTATGGGTCCTGAGCGTCATGGCCACCTCCTCCAGCGAGGTATTGCCGGCCCGCTCACCGATCCCGTTGATGGTCACTTCAGCTTGCCGTGCTCCGTTGATGATACCCGAGATAGTATTGGCCGTTGCCATTCCAAGGTCGTTGTGACAATGAACCGACACGACAGCCTTATTAATGTTCTTCACGTTTTCAAAGAGGTATTGAATCCGTTTCCCAAAAAGGTGCGGAAGGCAATAACCGGTCGTGTCGGGGATGTTTACGACGTCCGCGCCTGCTGCTATCGCTGCTTCAATCATTGAAGCGAGAAAAGCAAGGTCAGCGCGACCGGCGTCCTCCGCGTAGAATTCAATTTCGTAGTTCTTTTGCTTCGCGTACTTCACCGCCCAGACGGCTTGTTCAAGTACTTGCTCACGGGTCGACTTGAATTTGTGCTTGATGTGCACGTCGGAAGAGCCGATGCCGGTGTGAATCCGACCATACCTTGCGTGACGGAGGGCCTCGGCTGCCACGTCAATGTCTTCCTTCTTGGCGCGGGTCAAACCACAAACAGTGGTGTGAGTCACCACCTTTGAAATCTCCACCACCGACAGGAAGTCGCCGGGGCTTGAGATGGGGAACCCGGCTTCGATCACGTCGACCCCCAGCGCTTCGAGCTCCCGGGCGATAATCACTTTCTCGTCGGTCTTCAGTTGGCAACCGGGCACTTGTTCGCCATCGCGAAGGGTAGTGTCGAAAATCTGGACTTTCTGGGTCATAACTTCTGGGTTGGATAGATATTAAGGAGTAACGGGAACGGAATTGCGAACGAGCTGGCGGAGGACAGCGTCGCCCATAGCTCGTGTGGTAAGAATTTTTTCTGCCGAAGTATTGGCCGCGCCGATGTCGGATGTCCGCCATCCCTGGCTAAGGGTTTTTCTGACTGCCTCCACTACCGCCTCCGACTCTTCGACAAGCTGAAAGGAGATCTGAAGCATCAGGGCTACTGAAAGTATCGACGCAAGTGGATTGGCAATCCCTTTGCCTGTGATATCGTGTGCGCTGCCGTGTATGGGCTCGTAAAGCCCAACGGTGTCGCCGATGGATGCGGAGGCAAGCATGCCCATGGAACCCGCAATCTGCGAGGCTTCGTCGGTGAGGATGTCTCCGAATAGATTTCCTGTGACGACGACATCGAAATGGCGCGGCTGCTTGATCAGCTTCATGGCCATGGCGTCAACAAACTCGTGCTCCAGGGTCACGTCGGGATACTGCGCACTAATCTCTTGAACAACCTTCCGCCACAGCCTCGAGCTCTCGAGCACGTTCGCCTTGTCGACGGAGGTCACCAATTTTCTTCTAAGGCGCGCGGCCTGGAATGCCTTGTGTGCAATCCGCTCCACCTCATGGCGTTCGTAGACCATCAGGTCGTAGGCCGTCTTGCCGTCGTCTTTTGTTCCCTTCTCACCGAAGTAAACGTCGCCGGTAAGCTCACGGAAGAACAGGATGTCTGCGCCGCGCAGAACTTCCGGCTTGATGCTCGACGCGTCCAGCAGCTCATCAAAAAGGTTAATCGGGCGGAGGTTGGCGTAAAGTCCAAGCTCCTTGCGCATCCGCAACAAGCCTTGTTCTGGTCTGACCGCAAGGGTGGGATCGCTATCATACTTAGGATGGCCCACAGCCCCAAAAAGAATGGCGTCTGCTTTCCGGAGCCGCTCAAGGGTTTCATCCGGCAATGCATTCCCAGTTTTCTCAATGGCAGCGTGGCCGATAAGACCCGTTTCAAAAGTGAACCGGTGGCCAAATGCCGTGGCAATCTTTTCCAGGATTCTCTTCCCTTCGGCAGTCACTTCCTGCCCAATGCCGTCACCAGGCAATATGACAATGTTTGCATTCATGCCATGGTGCGTTTCAAATCAAACTCTCTTATTTCTTCCCTCAGTCCCAACAAATAATCGATATCGTCCTGCCCGTTCAACAGGCAGGCCTTCTTGTAAGGGTTGATGTCAAAGGCTTCCGAGCTCCCGTCCTCAAGGGTGACACGCTGCTCTGACAGATTGACCGTAATCATCGTTTTGGCTTTGCCCGAAACGGCATCAAAGCACTTTTTCAGGAAGGCATCACTCACCACGAGTGGAAGCAGTCCATTGTTGAGCGCGTTGTTCTTAAAAATGTCTGCGAAGAAACTGGAGATCACGACCCGGAAGCCATAGTCATGAAGCGCCCAAGCCGCGTGCTCGCGACTGCTTCCGCAACCAAAATTCTTCCCGGCAATCAGGATCGACCCTGAAAAGGTGGGATTGTTGAGTGCAAAATCTTTAACCGGCTGATTGGCATTATTGAATCGCCAATCGCGAAAGAGATTCTCGCCAAAGCCCTCCCGAGTCGTTGCCTTGAGAAAACGTGCAGGTATGATCTGGTCCGTATCGATGTTCTCGTTCGGGATCGGTACCGCTGTTGAGCGAAGGGTTGTGAACTTTTCTTTAGCCATGGCCAGTTGTCCATCCAGGTTCTCACGTCAGTTACCTTTCCAGTGATGGCGGCAGCAGCAGCGCTGAGCGGGCTTGCCAGGAAGGTGCGAGACCGTGGGCCCTGGCGGCCTTCGAAGTTTCTGTTGGAAGTCGAAATGCAGTACTTGCCGGGTGGTACCTTATCTTCATTCATGCCCAGGCAAGCCGAGCAACCCGGCTCGCGGAGTTCAAATCCAGCCTCGGCAAAAATTCGGTCCAAGCCTTCGCGTCGTGCCTGTTCTTCCACTTGCTTCGAGCCCGGCACCACCCACACCTCAACGCTGTCGGCACGCCGCTTTCCCTTGACGAGCGAAGCGACCAGGCGCAGGTCTTCAATACGCGCGTTCGTGCAACTGCCGATGAACACGTAGTCGATGGGTTTGCCCAACAGGGTTGTGCCTTCCTCAAGGCCCATATACTCCAGGGCGCTCCGGAAAGAGCCGGCGTCTCCAAGTTCTTTGCGCTCGGACGGCGTCGGGATTCTGTCTGTCACCCGCATACCCATACCCGGATTGGTGCCGTAGGTTATCATCGGTCCGATTTCGGCGGCATCAATGGTGAGCAACCTGTCATATTTTGCTCCAGGATCTGTTGACAGCAACTTCCAACGATCAACAGCGCTCTCAAACGCTGCGCCCTGAGGGACGAATTTCCTTCCACGCAAATAGGCGAAGGTTGTCTCATCAGGGGCGATGAGTCCACCGCGCGCTCCCATTTCAATGCTCATGTTACATATGGTCATCCGCGCTTCCATAGAAAGTCCGCGGACCGTATCACCGGCATACTCTACAAAGTACCCGGTGGCCCCGCTGCTGGAGATCTTCGATATGATGTAGAGGATAATGTCTTTGCTCACCACGCCGCGGCCGAGCTTGCCGTTGATCTCGATGCGCATGGTTTTTGGTTTATTCTGCAGCACGCACTGTGTGGCCAGCACTTGCTCGACTTCGCTGGTGCCTATGCCGAAGGCGATGGTGCCGAATGCTCCGTGGGTAGACGTGTGGCTGTCGCCGCATACAATCGTCATCCCCGGTTGTGTCAGGCCAAGTTCCGGGCCGATGATGTGGACGATGCCCTGGAAGGGATGGCCAAGGTCATAGAGTTCCACGCCAAATTCCTTGCAGTTCTTCCGAAGTGTGTCCACCTGGTGGCGCGACAGGGCTTCCTTGATGGGCAGGTGCTGATCCTTGGTGGGTACGTTGTGGTCGGCAGTTGCCGTCGTCCTCGCCGTGTTGAACACAGGGATTCTGCGGGCGCGTAAGCCGTCAAACGCCTGTGGACTGGTTACTTCGTGGATAAAGTGTCGGTCGATAAAAAGGGCATCCGGAAATCCATCGGCCCGTCGAACCACGTGTGCATCCCAGATCTTTTCAAAGAGTGTTTTCAACTTCACAACAACTGTTCGTTTGCTCTCAAGCACCAAAAATGAAACCGCCCTGCCTCATGATTGCTCATTCGACAGGGCGATTCAATGCTTACAACGCGAAGGTGATGAACTTAATTTCAGTCTCCGACTTAAGCGAGGAAAAAATTATTCACTTACGACTGTTTGTTATTGGTTTAGGGATCAATCATGCTCGCCTCCACCAAGTTCTTTTCAGGTCGAAGCGATCGAACGGCCTGGCCTGCCTGCCACAATTCACTGTCGCGCAGTTCGTGCAACTCCTTGGCAAGCTGCTGCCGATAGTCGGGTTGGCTGCACTGGGCGATCGTGCGCGTGGCTTCCGCACCACTCTCCACGCTTTGGTACAACTCGCGGAAGACCGGAAGCGTCGCCGCCTTGAATTTCTTTCTCCAATCAAGAGCACCGCGCTGCGCCGTCGTAGAGCAGTTGGCATACATCCAGTCCATTCCGTTTTCCGCCACGAGCGGCATCAGGCTTTGGGTCAACTCCTCTACTGTTTCGTTAAAAGCCTCTGAAGGGCTGTGGCCTTTTGAACGGAGCACTTCGAATTGTGCTTCAAAGATTCCCGCGATCGCGCCCATCAGTGTGCCGCGTTCACCGGAAAGATCGGAATAGACTTCCTTTCGAAAGTCCGTTTCGAAGAGATATCCCGACCCTACCCCGATACCAAGCGCAAGTACCCGCTCCCGCGCACGCCCGGTCGCATCCTGGTGAACAGCGAAACTGGAGTTGATTCCCTTGCCTTGTAAAAAAAGCCGTCGTACAGAAGTGCCAGACCCCTTGGGCGCTGCAAGAATCACATCAATGTCCTTCGGTGGCACGATGCCTGTTTGATCGGCAAACGTCACAGCAAATCCATGAGAAAAATACAACGCCTTTCCTGGGGTCAGGTGTTTGATGATTTTGGGCCAGGCTGCAATCTGCCCGGCATCGGAAAGAAGGAATTGCACGATGGTTGCCCGCCGTGTCGCTTCCTCCATGTCGAACAATGTTTCTCCGGGGATCCAACCATGTTGGACCGCCTTCTCCCAACTGCGACCGCCCTGCCGTTGTCCTACAATTACGCGAAACCCGTTGTCGCGAAGGTTCAACGACTGTGCCGGTCCCTGTACTCCATAACCAAGAATGGCTATGGTTTCATCGCGCAGAACCTCGCGGGCCCGCTCCATCGGAAATTCGTCACGAGTGACTACCTCCTCCCAAGTACCTCCAAAATTGATCTGTGCCATTGTTCTTTGTTATAAAGTGTATGCAATAATTGAGTTCTTTTTCTGAGGCCCAGGCTTCAGGCGGTAGCTGACGGCCTCCACTTCAATCAGCTTTTCCATCTGAAGTCTCACTTTCTCCGCCAGGTCAGCGCTGGTATGGATGATCATGGACACGCTGCCCTGGTGTATGTCGGTGGCGTCTTCCCTGGCTTCCAAGGATCGAATGCGGACCCGACGTCGATTCAAAATGTTCAGGATCCGGTTTAACACGGAGAAGTTGTTGTCAGCAAGGAGGACGAGTTGAAAATCCTGTTTCATCACTATTTCGGTTACTGTTGAACTACAGCTTCTTCCTTCGGCAACGGCACTTCGAGAAGCATATCGGCCACGCCGGCACCGGCAGGCACCATGGGAAAGACGTTTTCCTCCCGGGCTACCTGAACATCAAGCAGGCAGGCAGATGGGAACGCTAGGAATTCGGTGAGGGCAGTTCGCAACTCCTCACGGCGGCTGATCCGAGTACCCGAAATCCCGTAGGCGGATGCCAGGGCTGCGAAATCTGGATTAGGAAGTTCCGTGAAGGAGTATCGCTTGTCGTGGAAGAGTTCCTGCCACTGCCTCACCATTCCCAGGAAGTTGTTGTTCAGGATGAGGATCTTGACGGCGATCTTGTATTGCATGATCGTCCCCAGCTCCTGCATCGTCATTTGAAACCCTCCGTCGCCAATAACTGCAACCACTGGTTTGCCAGGCATTCCCATTTTAGCGCCCAGGGCGGCGGGCAACGCAAAGCCCATAGTGCCTGCGCCTCCCGAAGTGATGCTGGTACGAGGGTTTGAAAACGGGTAGTACCGCGACGTTACCATCTGGTGCTGCCCGACGTCGGTGAGTATGATTGTGTCCGGCTCCGCAAGCTCAGCCAATTCATGAACCACTTCAGCCATTGAAAGGGATTCTGAGCGACGCAACTCGCGAGCGGTCACCTTTTCATACTCCAGGAGGCCAAGCTTTCGAAATTGACCAAGCCATGACGTATGTTCTCTTGCAAGAACATAGGTCGTGAGGGCTGTGAGTGTTTCTTTAGCATCTCCATGGATCGCGACGTCTGCCTTGACGATCTTGTTGATTTCTGCCCTATCGATTTCGATATGAATGATCTTGGCCTGTCGCGCAAATGTGGATACGTTGCCTGTCACCCGATCATCGAAACGCATGCCGATGGCAAGCAATACATCACAATCGTTCAAGTTCACATTGGCGGCGTAGTTGCCGTGCATTCCAAGCATGCCCACATAGTGAGCATGAGTGACTGGGATGCTGCCGAGTCCCAGCAAGGTGCACGCTACGGGGATTCCTGTTCGTTCCGAAAACGCCGCCAGTTCTGCAGACGCGCCGGATAAGAGCACACCTTGACCGGCTAGTACATACGGTCGCCTTGCCCGGTTCAGGAGATCCGCTGCTGCCTTGATGCTGTCCATGGACAACGTCGGCTTGACTTTGTACGTCCGTATGCCTGTGCATGGCAGATGCTGCGCCACTGGCAGGGACTCCAGTTGGGCATTCTTGGTAATGTCAACAAGAACGGGTCCGGGCCTGCCAGTTCGTGCGATATAAAATGCCTTTGCAATGGCCGGGGAGATATCCTTAGCCTCCGTCACCTGAATGTTCCACTTGGTTACCGGCAACGTCGTGTTGATGACGTCCACTTCCTGGAAGGCATCAGTGCCAAGAAGATGCGCGAACACCTGGCCTGTGATGCACACCACGGGAGTCGAATCGATAAGCGCGTCGGCGAGACCAGTGACCAGGTTGGTAGCTCCGGGTCCGGACGTTGCCAGCACGACACCGACGCGGCCGGTGGCACGGGCGTATCCTTGCGCGGCATGTATGGCACCCTGTTCGTGCCGAACGAGGATATGCGTGAGTTGGTCCGAGTAGTCAAACAAGGCATCGTATACCGGCATGATCGCACCACCCGGGTACCCAAATAAAATGTCTACTTGTTCAGCGAGCAGGCACTGCATGAGGGTATCTGCACCGGTCCGGTGTGTGATGTTCTTTTCAGCAGACATCCGTGATGCACCCTTCCGAGGCAGTTTTGACTTGACGAGCATACTTACCTAAAACTCCATTCGGTACCGGTATCGGCCTTGGCCTGTAGTTCAATCTTCGGATTGAAAGGGTATTTTCATCCACTAACAGGTTGATCTGCCGCCCAGGAATATCGATTTCAATCAAGTCGCCATCTTCAACCAGGGCAAGCAAGCCGCCATCGGCAGCCTCCGGAGTAATGTGGCCGATCACAAATCCGTGTGAGCCGCCCGAAAACCGACCATCTGTAATGAGCGCGACTGACTTTCCTAGTCCCGCACCCACGATAAGACTGGTTGGCTTAAGCATTTCAGGCATCCCGGGGGCTCCCCGTGGTCCCACGTACCGGATCACGACGACATCGCCGGCTTGCACCTTCCCGTCGGCGAGGGCGGGAGCCAGCGAGAACTCATCGTCAAACACGCGCGCGGTACCCTTGAAGCGTTCTCCCTCCTTGCCTGTGATCTTGGCCACAGCACCAAGAGGGGCCAGGTTGCCCTGGAGTACCTGGAGATGCCCGGTTTTCTTTAGCGGATTCTCAATGGGATGAATAACCTGCTGCGTATCAAAAGCAAGTGTAGGAGCGTTAGCAAGATTTTCCGACACAGATTTTCCAGTCACAGTCATCGGCGTACCATGGAGATATCCCTTCTCCAGGAGGTACTTCATTACTGCCGGCGTTCCTCCGATTCGGTGAAGGTCCTCCATCAGGAACGCTCCGCTGGGTTTGAGGTCGGCGAGCAAAGGTGTGACGTCGGACAGTTTCTGAAAATCCGCAAGCGTGAGACGAAGACCTACGCAATGCGCCATGGCGATGAGATGGAGAACGGCATTGGTAGATCCGCCAAGGGCCATGACTACGGTGATCGCGTTATGGAATGCTTCCCGGGTCATGATGTCACGCGGCTTCAGGTCAAGTTCCAGCAATCGCCGCATCGCGGAAGCGGCGAGACGACATTCGGTCTGTTTCTCTTTGCCCACTGCAGGGAAGGATGAAGAACCAGGCAGTGACATACCCAGTGCTTCGATCGCCGACGCCATGGTGTTGGCCGTATACATTCCCCCACAGGCGCCGGCACCTGGACAGGCGTTCTGAACAATGCCCTTGAAATCTTCCTCCGAGAGTTTGCCGGAAAGTTTTTCACCAAGGGCTTCGAACGCGGATACGATGTTCAATGCTTTTCCCTTCCATCGACCGCCAGCGATTGACCCTCCATAGACCATCAGCGCGGGGCGGTTGAGCCTGCCCTTCGCCATCAGCGCGCCCGGCATGTTCTTGTCGCACCCCACAACGGCGATGAGGCCGTCGTAGTAGTGGGCGCCGCAAACTGCTTCGATGGAATCCGCAATAATCTCCCGGCTCACGAGAGAATACCGCATGCCGCTGGTTCCATTGGAAATGCCATCGCTGACACCAATGGTGTGAAAGATGAGCCCCACGAGTTCCTGGTCCCACACCGCAGTCTTCACCTCCAATGCCAGTCCGTTCAGGTGCATGTTGCAGGTATTGCCGTCGAATCCTGTACTCACAATGCCCACCTGTGCCTTTTCCATGTCTTGCTCAGTGAGGCCAATACCGTAGAGCATCGCCTGTGAAGCAGGCAGGGTGGTATCCTGGGTGAGGGTCCGGCTGTGACGATTGAGCGACATGCGGATCAGACGATGACGTAGTTGTAATTCTTGTCAAGTACCAGGCACTGGTACGCTTCCTGGATGATCCCTCCCAGGGATTTTTTCCATGGCTTGGCCAACGGCGCACCATCGATCGACTCGAGTGGCGTGATTTCCGCTGCTGTCCCACAAAAGAATGCCGAGTCAGCCGATTCCAGTTCACCGGGTGTGATATCACGCTCGGTCACTGCGATGTCAAGTTCCCGGCAAATGTCAAGCACCACTGAGCGGGTAATGCCGGGCAGGATATGCCCTTTTCGGGGAGTGACCAGGGTTCCGTTGACCTCCAGAAAGAAATTCGCGCCGGGCGCTTCGGCGACAAAACCGTTCATATCAAGCATCAAGGCTTCGTCATAACCGCGGGACTTTGCTTCCGATGTCGCCAGGATACTGTTAACATAATGTCCGCATGTTTTTGCCTCCATATGAATGGACTTGGGGTTTGGTCTTTGAAAGGATGAGAGGCAAACGCGCAAGGAGGACGCCGTGAAATACTTGCCCCAGTCCCAGGCGCTAATCATCAATGAAACAGACTCCGGCGCTGTGAGTGACATGTTTGGACTGCAAAACACCAAGGGGCGTATGTATGCATTGGCGAGTTGATTACGGTTCAACACTTGATAGGCAGCCTGGACCAGTTCTTCGGCGCCCCATTCCATCGGTATTCCCACAAGGTGACAACCTTCGATGAGTCGTTCCATATGAGCCTGAGCCTTGAAAATTTTTGTACCATTGATCGTTTCGTAGGCGCGAATGCCTTCAAACACCCCATAGCCGTAGTGCAGTGTTTGTCCGAAAAGGTCTGTGTGTGCGTCAGCCGCGCGGCGGTACTCTCCGTCGAGAAAAAGAATGGTGTCGGGGGTGTAGTAGGACTTCATGATGGTAACAATCGTTAGTTGGTGTGGTAGTAGATAAAATGAAACCGCCCCGACTAGTCGGGGCGGTCTGCGTTGATATTCTCTGTTTGTTGATAATCAATTGGACACTACCCCGAGGAATTTTTTTCCAGGATAATAATTCGACGCAGGACCACCTGCAACGAATCATTAAATGAGTTCAAAAAATTGTCCCGCTCGATAGTTGCGCGTGTCATGGGACAAGAATGAGTAGTTTTCCTTGCACATCCTATCGCGCTGCGAAAAAAATTTCCTGGAACGAATGTTAGTTGCCGCTACCCAATGGTCGTTAGCCGGATGGTTCACGGCACGAACGAAACGTCGTACAACTCATGAAGTTGTTGCCGGATCATCCGCTGAGGCACGCGGCGAAGCGCTCCATTGCGGAGTGAGCGCAGCAGTCCGTTCTCCCATTGTGCCAGCCGGCCCAGCGTCCACGACTGACTGACAATACCTGCGGTTCGTTTCAAGCGATGCTGCTCGAATCGTAAGAATGCTTCCTGCGGCTCATACTTTTCGAGCGCATTCGACACGGTGGCGGCGTCTTCGATGGCCATGCATGCTCCTTGGCCAAGGTTTGGAGTGGTCGCATGTGCCGCATCGCCGATCAGGAGAATCCGTGGGAAAGCAAAACGGTTGATGGGCTTGAGATCAATGATGTCGCCCCAGATCAAATGCTCATCCTGCGTGAGTGCCAGGACTTGAGGAACTGGCGAATGAAAGTCCCGGAATGTTTCACAAAGATCTTTCACCGTTGCCTTTTTCATTGCCGGATCGTTCTGATTAGCATTCAGCGTGGCGAACCAATAAATTCTATTACCGGCCAGTGGAACTACGCCAAACCTTCGGCCTCTTCCCCAGAATTCACACGTCTCGTCCAGGTTGGCTTCTGGGGGCACCCTATCGATTACGGCGCGCCAACAGGTATAGCCGGCATAGCGAGGTTCAGTTCCGGGCATCAAGTGCTTTCGGATTACCGAGTGGATGCCGTCGGCAGCGATGACAAAGTGCGCATTCGCTTGTGTTCCGTCCGCGAACCCAATCGCCACCGCATCGTTGCTGTTGGAAATCGCGTTGACGGCTTTCCCGAATACCAATGTACCCGGACGGAGCAACGATGCCAGACGCTCATGCAAATCCGCGCGGTGAATCGTGAAGCTGTTCAGCACTCCAAACAGCCGGGTCATCTCCCGGATGTCCGTTTGGCTGATCACCCTCCCATTCTCCTCTTTAATAAAGGCGTGCGCTAATTGCTTTCCGGCGCTTACCACTTCAGTCTCGATTCCCATGTCGCGGTAGGCCTTCACCGCATTTCCAGCGAGGCCAAGGCCGGCTCCCAGGGGTTTAAATGAAGGGGCAGCTTCGTACACGACAACGTTGAATCCCTTCCGCTGGAGGGCAACTGCCGTAGAGAGGCCGCCAATGCCGCCGCCGACGATGGCATAAGTCAATCCCCGTTTATCCACAGTGCTTGAATTCACTATACCATGATAAAGGTTTTTTTGAACGGATGTTCTTAATAGTTCTACTTTTGTGGTCCCTTGCGGATGGCAAGGGCCGCATAAGCCGAAGTAGCTCAGCTGGTAGAGCAACGGTTTCGTAAACCGTAGGTCGTCGGTTCAAGTCCGATCTTCGGCTCTAGTGCAATTGGCAGGATTTGGCGTAAGGGAAAGCTTTTTTACCTTTGCCGCCTTGCCTTCCCGACCTAGCCATTGCTAAGTCGGGTCAACGATCTGCCCGGGTGGTGAAATTGGTAGACACGTACGTTTGAGGGGCGTATGGCGCAAGCTGTGCTGGTTCGAGTCCAGTCCCGGGCACGATGCCGAAGTGGTGAAATTGGTAGACACGCACGTTTCAGGGGCGTGTGCCGCAAGGTATGCGGGTTCGAGTCCCGCCTTCGGCACCAAAAAGAAAGGTCCGTCTAGCAAGACGGACCTTTCGTTGTTTAAGACCGGGCGGACTAGAAGCTTACCCCGGGCGTGTCGAGGTGAGTCGCGCCTTCTGGATTGCTTCGACCCTCCCTACTGTCGGGTCTCGCAATTAATGGAGCACCACCCGCGCTGCGGGGCTCGACTCACGCAGCCGGTTCTCCGTAGCCGCGTAGCGAAAAAACAAGACGAAGAAAGAGCCAACAGCCAGTAAACTCAGGGACACCATATCTCTCGGGTTTCGTTTATCGTTTGAGTCAAAGGTGCATGGACCCCACACAGGAATCGCGGCAGTGTGGGCAGGAAGATTTCCAGCGTAAGGTTTGACTGTGATTCACATGATTTTGACATGATTACCATGATTTTGCCGTGATTTGCTATGATTTTCTCATGAAGTTTGATTGACTCCGATAATTGGTTTGCGATGATTTGCAGTGATTCGACCCACAACTAATGCATCCCCGCCTCCACTCTGCCCGCGCCCTGCTTTACAGTTTGCTCGTAATTGCCACTCATTCTGTTGGGCAACCCATCTCACCGGACAAAACGTGGTACCTCCTCGATCCCGAAAAAGATAATGTCCAGGGAATAAGTGTGGAACGAGCTTACGCCGACTTGCTTCGCAACAAAAGCCCCAAACAAATAATTGTTGCGGTCATCGACGGCGGTACTGACATCGACCATGAAGACCTGAGGCGCATTGTTTGGACTAACCCTGGCGAAGTGGCTGGCAATGGAGTCGACGACGACCACAATGGGTACATCGACGACATACACGGTTGGAACTTCATCGGGGGACCGGGGGGTGAGGTGGGCGAAGACACCAACGAGCTTACCCGCGAATACATAAGACTCCACAAACTATACGGCAACAGTTCCGCGGGTCGTGGCAAAGAGTACGAAGAATACCTCCGCGTGAAAGAAAAATTCACCCGGCTTCGCGCAAAGAGTTTTGAGGAGTATGAATACTACAAGCGCATGAACGCCAACTTTGCGTTCAGCCTCGATACCATCTGCGCCACACTCGGCGTTAAATCGGTGACACCAGCAGAAATTGATTCGTTTAAGGCAACTAGCCCAGTACTGAGTTTTGCAAAGGGATTTGTTCGCCTGGTGCTGGAGTCGACAGACAACCAGACCGATCTGACCAAACTCCGTGAGGAAATCCAGGAGGCCGCTGATCAATACCGGATAGCGGCTGAATTCGCCTTCAATCCCGACTTCGATCCAAGACAATTGGTTGAAGACCATCCTAATGATCCTCGGGAGAAGTACTACGGCAACAACAACGTCAAAGGCCCCGATCCCTTGCACGGCACGCACGTCGCCGGCATTATTGGCGCAGACAGGACCAATGACATCGGAATTCGGGGAATTGCCGGAGAAGTACGCATCATGATACTGCGCGCCGTTCCCAATGGTGACGAGCGTGACAAGGACATCGCCAATGCCATCCGGTATGCCGCCGAAAATGGTGCAAAAATCATCAACATGAGTTTTGGAAAATCGTTGTCGCCGGACAAAGTCGTTGTTGACGAGGCTGTAGCCTTCGCTGTGTCGAAGGGAGTGCTGTTTGTGCATGGCACCGGCAACGAAAACCAGGACAACGACAAGAAGCCCAACTTCCCTGAAAGGAAATACATGGATGGAAAGACAGCACCGAATTGGCTGGAGGTGGGTGCCTCTGGCCGTGAAAAGGGCGTGGACCTGGTTGCGAATTTCTCCAACTACGGACACGAGTCGGTTGACGTGTTTGCCCCAGGTGTCGATATTTTATCAACAGTACCCGTCAACAAGTACAAAGAGGAAGACGGGACAAGCATGGCGGCGCCGATGGTTTCTGGATTGGCCGCATTGATTTGGTCTTACTACCCCGAGTTCTCTGCACAGGACGTGGCCGAGATCATCAAGTCATCCGCTCGCCGGTACAAAGGCCTCAAAGTCAACCGTCCCGGCGGCGGAATCATTCCGTTTGAAGAATTGAGCGCCACCGGAGGTATCGTAAATGCCTATGCAGCGATTAGACTGGCAAGTACCTGGACAGGCAGCGGCGCGCGGAAGGCCCGGTAAATTGAGCCGGCTTTCGCTGTCCAACGGCTGGAAACACAAATCCGGGAAACACATTGAGTGTACTTATCGTTTTCATCACAAGAGAGGCTGCCATCACATTTATCTTCGTGCTCCTATCCCAACAAATCATATGAGAAAACTGCTTTCACTCCTGTTTCTGCTCCTGGCCCTGTCGGGCGCTCACGCCCAAAAGAAGGAATATGTCTGCACGCCCTGCGGGAGTTCCTGCGACGGACGGGTGTCGGACAAGCCAGGGACATGCTCCTCGTGCCGGATGGCCTTGGTAGAAAAATCCAGCATCAAGATCAAGCATCTTTCTCCAAAGGAATTCTGCGAGCGAATGGCAGCAAATCCCGACGCCATTGTGCTGGACGTGCGCTCACCCGGTGAGTTCAATGGATCAAGCAGAGGGAGCTATGGTCACTTCCAGCGGGCGATCAACATCAACGTCGACCAATTGGACGAGCGGATCAAGGAACTGGAAGCCTACAAGAAAAAAGAAATCCTTGTGTACTGCAGCCACAGTCACCGCAGTCCACGCGCTGCATACTTTCTCACCACGCAGGGTTTTGAGAATGTGGTAAACATGAGTGGCGGGGTTTCAGAAGTTGGTGATGCGAAGGACCTGGATTGTTTCAAGTCACAGTTCGTTTCCCACGGACGGTAGACTAAGGCTTCTTGACGGGTGTAAGCCTGAACCCTGAAGTTCCACCGCTGAGTTGATATTCGACCGTGCGTGAACCGCCGGAAGGTTTGCCCTCCGGATCGTCGGGCCGATACACTGGGAAAGTGCAGCTTAGTTTCCCCTCTTTGAAAGTAAACACATCGCCGCCACGATAGCCGTCGTACACCTCTCCCTCCTTCATCGTGTAAGGTGTCGGGCCCTCGAAAGAAATCACGGACACCGTAGAGTCTCTAATGGACGCCAGTCCCAGGATTGAGCCGAAGGCCAATGGAGGCAAGGATTGCGTGACCACGTATGCTTCCTGGAAACCGTCGTGGTCAATGTCGTCAAGTGAAACTGATAGAACCGGATCCACCTCCCCAAAATCGACCGAAAGGTCCCCGTTTGTGAACCCCTTCACTTCTATCCTGACATTCACGAGTCCTGAGTCCAGCATTGGGGTTTGACGAACTGTCCAGATCTTTCCCGTCGATGAGGTAAGTTCATTGACAGACATCAGGTCCTCGCGCGGAATGATGAGGGCGCTGTCGAGGGGTTCGCCCTGATCATCATCGTTGCTTCGTGAGCCGAAGCAGCCGGTAAGGAGCAAAGCGCCGATCAAGATTGTATAAGACAGGAATCGTTTCACGCGGTGAAGATACCCATTCCTTGGGTACATAGTCGAAGGGGTCGATGTTTCCGTAAACCCTAGAGAGGCGGTAACCACCGCAAAGGCGCAAAGGCGCGAAGTTGCGCAAAGGAATACAAAAGTCTTCCATGGTCATGCTGAGCGGAGCCGAAGCATGACCGAACCTTGCGGTCCTGACCGTCACCC
>CAZJWV010000073.1:0-8904 GCA_964549855.1 uncultured Ohtaekwangia sp.
TTGCTCACATCGTCGGCGGATTGCTTGGTGCGTGCAAAAATCATGACACGATTAAAACGGTCACGGTCGGCAAGCAGGTATTCCAGCATGTTGATTTTAGTCTTCAGGTTTGGCACCCGGTATTGCGATTGACTGACCTCCTTTGCCGGTGTGGATTGAGGACTTACTTCCACTTTCGTTGGAAACAACAGGAACTCCTCCGACAGTTTTTCAACTGACTCCGGGAAGGTGGCGGAGAATAGCAGGTTCTGTCGCTTCGATGGGATCACCTCAAAGATCTTTCGCAACTGATGCCGAAACCCCATTTCCAGCATCCGGTCTGCCTCATCGAGTACCAACGTGCGAAGTTGTTTCACGGCAATCGCTTGCTTCTGGTAAAGTTCCAGGAACCGGCCCGGGGTGGCTACAAGGATGTCGGTTCCCGCTTCAAGGCTTTCGATCTGCGTCTTCGGGCCGACACCTCCGTACAACGCGGCTAATCGCAAATCCGTGTGACGAGCCAAGGCAGCGCCATGCGCAGCAAGCTGAACGACAAGTTCCTTGGTTGGCGCAAGTACCAGCGCCCGGGGTTCGCTTCCCTGGGCGTGTGAGAGCTTGCGCAGCAAGGGCAACAGGTAGGCGGCCGTTTTGCCCGTGCCGGTTTGGGCAATGCCAATCACCGCCTGGCCGCCAAGAACGAGGGGGATAACCCGTCGTTGAATTTCGGTCGGACGATCGAAGCCCAGTTCATGCACGGTCTTCAGGAGCTGGGGATTCAACTTTAGGTCAGTCCACAGCGCGTTGTCGGCTTCCACGGGTTTGAGTTTATCTTTGCCGGATGACCACCCGGATTGTTAATGCGAAGATAGTAAACGAGGGAAAGGTGACGGAAGGTGAGGTGCTTATTCGCGACGAGCGCATTGAGCAGATTGGCACCACAGTCCGCGATGGAGAACGAACCCTGGATGCAAAGGGTCACCTCCTCCTCCCGGGAGTGATCGACGACCAGGTTCATTTTCGTGAACCCGGGCTTACTCACAAGGCAACCATCCTGACGGATTCACGGGCAGCGGTAGCGGGTGGCGTGACATCCTACATGGAGATGCCCAATACCGTGCCTCCTGTTTTCACGCAGGCGCAGCTGGATGACAAATACAGGATTGCCGGCCGCGACTCCCTTGCCAACTACTCCTTCTTCATGGGTACGTCGAACGACAACCTGGAAGAAGTGTTGAAGACGGATCTTACGCGTGTTTGTGGCTTGAAGATCTTCATGGGATCCTCAACAGGCAACCTTTTGGTCGACGACCCAACGGTGCTCGAACAAATATTCTCGCAATTTCCCGGGCTGATTGCAACGCATTGTGAACACGAGCCCACCATCCGTCAGAACATGGAGTCCTTCCGGAAGCAGTTCGGTGAAGACATGTCCGTGGAGAAGCATCCACAGGTCCGTTCGGCGGAAGGCTGCTACCTGTCGTCGAGCATGGCCGTCAGTCTTGCGCAAAAGCATGGGACAAGGCTGCACGTTCTTCATTTGTCAACTGCCCGCGAAACTTCTCTCTTCTCAAACGACCTTCCCCTCGCACAGAAAAAGATCACCGCCGAAGCGTGCATCCACCACCTTTGGTTCACCGATACCGACTATGCCCGGCTCGGAATGAAGATCAAATGGAACCCGGCAATTAAAACCAAAACTGATCAAGAGGGCATTTGGCAAGCCTTGTTGGATAATCGGATCGACGTGATTGCTACGGATCACGCGCCACACACGTTGCAAGAGAAATCTGCGACCTATTTCCAGGCGCCGTCTGGCGGACCGCTGGTGCAGCACAGCCTCGTGGCGATGATGGAGTTTGTACGGCGCGGGAAAATTTCTCTGGAGCGCATGGTGGAGAAAATGTGCCACAACCCGGCGGTCCTGTTTCGAATCAAAGAGCGCGGCTTCCTGCGCGAAGGCTACTTCGCCGACATTGTCATTGTCGACCCAAATCGACCATGGAAGGTTGAGACATCAAACATCCTGGCAAAGTGCAAGTGGTCGCCGTTCGAGGGAGAGACTTTTTCCGCCCGGGTGACACACACTTTTGTGTCCGGTCGCCTGGCCTACGAGGATGGACAAATCCGGGAGGGGAAGCCCGGTATGCGTCTGGCCTTCCGAGGTGTGTGAGCCTTGGAAGGGTTCGCCTCGATGCTGTCAGGCTTCGTCTGCGCTCAGCCTGACTGAGTTCCCCAGATTCGCAAGGTCTACCGGTCACCCTGAGCGCAGACGAAGGGTGACCGGCCGGTCGACGTACCTTTGTATTTCTACGCCGTCCCGCTACCTTTGCCCTCCCCAAACGGTGAATGTAGCTCAGTTGGTTAGAGCACCAGATTGTGATTCTGGGGGTCGCGGGTTCGAGTCCCGTCTTTCACCCCAATAAAAGCCTATTCCGAGTTCCTTGGGTGGGCTTTTTCAGTTACCTAGAAATCGACATGTATTAAATGTCCAGTAGGACATTCTTCGCAGCAGCATAAAGGGCCAATACAACAATGGATGCCAAAAGAGTAGCCCTTGCGTCCGCATCAAGCTTCCTTTGCTCCATAGCAGTCAGTATCAATTCAGGATCAGAAACTTGAACGTCAACAATCTTTGTTCCTGCGATAAAGTCTCCAAGTCGCCTGCTTGGAGAAAATAGAACGAATATTACTTCAATTGGCCAAACAGGAGCAAGCACATTTCTCAACATGCAACGAAGTGAACTCGCTGGCTTCATGGTCTTATTGTTAACAATTTGATACCCTAAAAGTCTGTTTACTACACTCTGTCCATTAAAAAAATCCTTGTTGAGTATAGCAAAATAAAGAAGAGCTGGAGGGACAAAAAACAGCAAATCAAACAAAAAAGAATCGGAGGGTATTGTCTCACCAATGCCGGGTCGTTTGCGAAAGATCAACGTGGGCAATGACAATATTACCAGCCAAGGGAAAAATACCGATAGGTTGTATAGCAACTCCCATCCCATCGCTTTGAATCGTTTGCCTTGATCGCCGACAAATCGATGACTATTCAGGTACTGCTTAGCGAAAGCATTGAACATGAAAAATCTTATGACCTTCATTCTTCCTCTAATGTATTCTCCACCCACAACATTTCCGCTGGATTTTTATGTAATGAACCTGTAAATAGGGAAAAACTACACCTATGGACCAGCGCATCATCAACCTCTATGACGAATTCACCCACAAGCCCTTGAGGCGTGAGGAGTTCATGTCACGGCTCGTCAAACTGACGGGCAGCACGGCGGCGGCACTTGCGGTGCTTCCCTTGCTCGAGGTGAACTATGCCCAGGCAGAAACCATTGCCGACCAGGATGACCGGCTGGTGACCGAGAGTGTAACCTACCCGGGTGATGACGAGATGAAAGCCTACGTCGCACGTCCAAAGGCCGACGGCAAGTACCCGGGCGTTATTGTCATCCATGAAAACCGCGGATTGAATCCACATATTGAAGACGTTGCGCGCCGTGTTGCCCTGGCCGGCTTCCTCGCTGTGGCCCCTGACGCCCTTTCACCGCAGGGCGGCACACCGACCGATCCCGACAAGGCCCGCGAAATGTTTCAGAAGATTGACGCCACCCGGAATACCAACAACTTTGTCAAAGCCATCGCATACCTCAAGTCGCGGAAAGACTGCACAGGCAAGACCGGGGTCGTTGGCTTTTGCTGGGGTGGGCGCATGACGAACCTGCTTGCCGTGAATGCGCCCGATCTGAACGCTGCTGTTGCCTACTATGGCACTCAACCCGACGCCGCAGAGGTTCCGAAGATCAAAGCCGCTCTCCTGCTGCATTACGCCGGCACGGACGATCGGGTCAACGCCGGCATCCCCGCCTACGAAGAGGCATTGAAGAAAGCGAACATCGCTTACGAATTGTACAAATACGACGGCGCGCAGCATGCCTTTAACAACGATACGGCGCCTACACGATACAATGAGGCGGCAGCCAAGTTGGCCTGGGAGCGTACTCTCGCGTTCTTCAACAAGAACCTCCGTTAACTGAAGCTGTAGGCCCACCTAGACAGGTCACGAAACTGGAAATTTCCTCTCGCCCTAGACGCCCATCTCTTCCGTTTTCCCGGGGGCAGGAAATCGAAGGGCAGCTTGGTCCTGGATTATCGTTTTGGTATTTTTATCTATGATCTCGGCGGAGGATTTTCTGAGCGCCAACTTCGAGAGCCAGGTGCGGCTGTTGCATGAGCAGGGTTCATGCGTAATGAGCATTCGCTATTACGGCTACAAGGTGAACCTGTACCTGATGGGAAATTTCTACCTCGAGGTTTTCTACAATCATAAGAAGGACATGATCGAAAAGATCGTACCGCTAGACGTTCAACACACCCGGTTCACTTTCTACACGGATCAAATCCGGTTACCTGTCATTTAACGGGCAACAAAAAAGCCCCTGTGGGGCCTTTCTGTTATGCTAATCGGTCGCTGAGGTTCTCGAAGCCACCTACGCAGTTGCCGTAGCAGCAGGCGTTTTCACTTGGGGCTTCAGCGGTACCGTCTTGCGGGCTTTGTAACCGCAATAGCTGCACTGGTAGTGCTTGAGGAGTTCGCCTTCTTCCGTATCGGTAGGGGCCTTCAGAATTTCCTCGCGGTTCACCTTAAAGGTCTGGTAGTTGCACTCAGGGCACTGAATGGCGTGCAAATGGCCGGCGTATTTTTCAATCTTGATGAAGCCCGTCTCCTCGTCTTTCCAAACATCATAGTCCACTGAAAACACATTCTCTTCTGCCTGCATGCCTTCGTCGAGGTGTGCGTCTTCTTCTTCTTCGCTCAGGAGCTTCATCGGCTTGCCCGTCTTCGGAGAAATCCGTGGCTTATAGCGAAGTACTTTCAAACGCTTTTCGATGAAGAAGGGATAGTAGAATTTCAGGAGATTTTGCACAATCAGCGCAGCAATTGTTCCCATCATGGCCGTCAGGAATATCCGAACAAACGTCATGATGGTGGTCAACTCGACAATGTTGGAGTTGAAATATGCACAGGCACCTAAAATCAGAATCAGGGAAGCGTACCAAAGCACCTTCACCTCATTGCGATTGATAAAGTCGTACTTGTCCTTGTTGTCCGGGACTGTCGACAACCGGACGATGTATCCCAGGACCACCAGAATGCCCAGGGCCCAGCACCCATAGGCGATGTTCAGGGCCATACCGTTCCACGCTGCATAAGGACTTTGAACCATGGTGTTTTCGTGTTTTCAGTTAATGATCAGAGACAAATATAGAGACTCTCCAAATTCACAGCAATTTAATGGAATCACCAATTTAGCGGGATTAGACCATAAATTCCAAAGCCGCCTAAAAATTATGTGCCCCGATTCGGCAGACTATTGGCCGCAAAAGAGGAAATCGTATCCTGACACTGCTTTTTTGATTCAAAAACCCCCATATGTGCGGCTTGGGGCAGCTTATAAAGCACTGTTTTTGGTGACTTTTGAGCAATTTTTTCGAGATCAGAAATCTGAATTAAGGCGTCGTGCATCCCGCCGATGATCAGCATGGGAAGTTGACTTTTCAAAAGCGCATCAGTTCGATCGGGCCGTTCACGCATGGCCCCCACATATCCAATCAATGCCTCTGGTTTTGTGCCCATCATTCGCGACAGTGTTCCCTTGATCGCAGGATCTTGCTTGTCTTTAAAAAGGCCGGGAACAAATGACTCCAGATACTTCGGAACCCCGTGTTCACGAACAAAAGCAATCACCCGGTCGCGAACCTCTTTTCGCTCTTCACTGTCGGCTACCGGTGTGCTATGAAACAACACCAGTCCAGCCAGGAATTCCGGGTACCGATCGAGGATCGAGAGTGCTACGTACCCGCCCAATGAATGTCCGATGAGCAGCGGTCGCTCTATCTTTTGTTCTCGCAACCAGTGATACAAATAATCACCCACCTGGTCGATCGTAAATGGAGCTGGTAGTTGGGTAGAATCACCGAAACCAGGAAGGTCAATGGTGATAACGTGGTATCGGGCGGTGAAGGGCTCGACAAACTCATCCCACATTGAGCGGTTGTCGCAAAAGCCATGAAGAAAAACGATCGGAGCGCCGCTGCCCCTTTCCGAGCACGCGATGTGTCCCATGATTACTGTCCCCGAGAAACGCCTTCGAGCAGGGCAACCACAGTTTCCTGGATGCCTTCGGGGCCAAAGCCGCACTCGTTGTGCAGTTCGATTTGCTCCCCGTGCTCCACGACCCGGTCCGGGATGCCCATGCGTCTCACTTCGGCAAAAAAATGGTGCTCGGCCATCCACTCCAGCACAGCACTGCCAAATCCCCCCTGGATGGAACCATCCTCGACGGTGACCACTTTGCGGAACCGGGTGAAGATTTCGTGCAGCGCGTTTTCGTCCAGGGGTTTTACAAAGCGCATGTCGTAGTGCGCAGCCCGTATTCCCAATTTTGCGAGAGCGTCACAGGCGCTGACGGCATAATTGCCGATGTGCCCAATGGTGAGAATTGCCACGTCGTCACCATCGCGCAGTTTTCTGGAAGATCCGATTTCTATCGCTTCGAATGGTGTGCGCCAATTGGGCATTACTCCCTGGCCTCTTGGGTAACGGATAGAAAACGCCGTCTCTGTGCGGGGCAATTGGGCGGTGTACATCAGGTTGCGCAATTCTGCCTCGTTCATTGGCGCCGCTACGATCATATTTGGCAGGCAACGGAAATAGGCCAAGTCATAAGCGCCGTGATGGGTGGGCCCGTCTGATCCGGCAAAGCCAGCGCGATCCTGGCAAAAATTCACGGGAAGGTTCTGTATGCAGACATCATGAATCACCTGGTCGTACGCCCGCTGCATGAACGAACTGTAAATGTTGCAGAAGGGTATAATCCCCTGGGTAGCGAGGCCAGCCGAAAATGTGACCGCGTGCTGTTCGGCGATGCCAACGTCAAAGGCCCGATCAGGCATCTCCTTCATCATGATGTTCATAGATGAACCTGAGGGCATAGCGGGTGTGATGCCGATTATCTTAGAGTTCTTCTTAGCCAGTTCAACGAGGGTGTGTCCGAACACATCCTGGTACTTGGGGGGTTGCGGAGTGTCATGAACTTTCTTGTGAATCTCTCCAGTAATCTTGTCAAAGGTGCCCGGCGAATGCCATGTCGTCTTGTTCCCCGATTCGGACGGCGCGTAACCTTTGCCCTTGACGGTGACGCAATGGAGAATCTTGGGCCCCTTGATCTGTTTCAGGTCTTTCAATACCGCCACCAGGTGATCTACGTCGTGCCCGTCAACAGGGCCGAAATACCGGAGGTTTAGCGATTCAAAGAGGTTGCTTTGGCTGAGCAGTGCCGATTTCAGCGCCTGGTCAACTTTCGATACTACTTCCTGGGCGTTCTTCCCAACCTTCGACAGTTTGCCAAGGAGGTTCCACACATCGTCCTTGAGTCGGTTGTAAGTCTTCGAAGTAGTAATGTCGGTGAGATAGTCTTTCAGGGCCCCCACGTTGGGATCAATCGACATGCAGTTGTCATTGAGTACGATGAGAAGGTCGGTGTTTGACACCCCGGCGTTGTTCAGTCCTTCAAAGGCAATGCCGCCTGTTAGCGCTCCGTCGCCGATCACAGCTACGTGCTGCTTGTCGTCGAGCCCGAGGTGCTTTGAGGCAACAGCCATGCCCAACGCTGCAGATACGGAGGTGGAAGAGTGGCCTACGCCAAATGCATCATACTCACTTTCGCTTCGCTTGGGGAAGCCCGAAATGCCCTTGTATACCCTATTGGTGTGAAATATGTCCCGCCGTCCGGTAAGAATTTTATGGCCATACGCCTGGTGACCGACATCCCAAACAATGAGGTCGTAGGGGGCATTGAACACGTAGTGCAGGGCGACGGTAAGCTCAGCGACGCCCAGGCTGGCCCCGAAATGGCCGCCATAGATGGATACATTATCGATGATGAATTGCCTCAACTCCTGGCATAGCTGGACCAATTGGGCCTGATCCAGTTTCTTAAGGTCGGCCGGGCTGTTTATCTGCGCCAGGAGAGGACCGGGAGTGATGAGCATATGAGTTGTCGGCGGGTCTGGGTACCTAACAACGAATGAAGGTAACTGTTTAGAGCGTTTTGCGGCCAAATTTCACCCCAAATCTACACAATTGGCCCGGTCCCGGCTTTTTTGTTCTGTATTTGAATAATTTTGCGCGGCCCGTGGTGAGCGGGTCGAACCACAATGACTACTGAGAATTTCGAAATTAAACTCCCTTTGTTTGAAGGTCCGTTTGACCTCCTGCTGTTCTTCATCGAACGCGATGAGCTGGATATATACGACATCCCGATCGCCAAGATCACCAATGATTTTCTTGACTACCTCCACCAACTGGAGACCCTCAATGTAGAGTTGGCCAGTGAGTTTATCCTGGTGGCCGCCACATTGATGCGCATCAAATCCAGGATGCTTCTGCCGCGGCCGCAACTTGACGAACACGGAAATGAAATCGACCCCCGGGAAGAGCTGGTGAAGCACCTTCTGGAGTACAAGAAATACAAGTCGGTGATTGAGGCCTTCCAGAAGATGGAGGATAGCGAACTCCAGAAGGAAAAGCGCGGCAACATTCTCAAAGAAGTGAAGGCGCTTGCAGCAAGTGTCAATGTGGAAGCCGAATTGCAGACCGTCGACCTTTACAAGCTCATGCAGGTGTTTGAAAAGGTCTCCCGTCGCTACGAGGAAGAGAAAAATCGGCCGGTGCACCAGGTGGTGCAGTATCCCTACACGGTTGAGGGCCAGAAGGAATTTATTCTCAATGAGCTTACGAGAAAGCCTAACCTGCCGTTTTCCGAGATGGTGAATCAGAATCCCACGCGGGTAGCCCTGATCTTCAACTTCCTGGCCATCCTGGAAATGCTGGCACTCGGAATGCTGGATATCCGC
>CAZJWV010000073.1:9004-17295 GCA_964549855.1 uncultured Ohtaekwangia sp.
CTTCAACTTCCTGGCCATCCTGGAAATGCTGGCACTCGGAATGCTGGATATCCGCATCGGGGAGGGCTACAACAATTTTTGGATCAACCTCCGCGAGACCGTAGAGAAAGCTATCTAACGCCTTGATTCCGCTCACCACGGTCCGTTAAATCAAAAAATCACCATCTGCAAAACTCGACGGCGGGACTAGGCGTTGAAGTTCTACTTTTGCGATCCATATCCATGAAAATTCGACTCCTCATCGCGTTTTTAACATTCCCAGGCGTCCTGTTCGCCCAGGAACCATTGACCCTTGAGGAGGTGATCCAGCGGGGACTGAAGAACAACTTTGACATCCGCATTCAGAAATCCCTCGTCGAGATCGCCCGCAACAACAACACGCCAGGGCAGGCGGGGCGGTACCCAACCATCAACTTACTGCTCAGCAGCACGAACGCGGCGGTCAACCGTGTGCCGGCCAACCCATTTGCCGTACCCGGCACGAGCATCTCCAACAGCATCCCGGGACAGCTTGACATCGGCTGGATTATCTTCAATGGCTTTGCGGTCAGCATCAATAAGGATCAACTCGAACGCCTGCAGCAACAGTCGGAAGGGAATGCATCGATCGTTGTGCAGAACACACTTCAGAGTATCATCCTCGGGTACAGCCTCGTGCTCCTGGAGAAAGAACGTCTTGCGGTCCGCGAAAAGCTCCTTGAACTCTCACGCACCCGTTACGAACAGGTGAAGTTGAAAAAGGATGTTGGCAGTGCAATCACGTTTGACGTACTGACAGAAGAAAGCAACTTTCTTACCGACTCGGGGAACCTGGTTCTTCAACGGCTCAACTACCGCAATGCCGTGCGCAATCTGAACGTCCTCATGAACGAGCCCGTCGACAAGACTTACAGCTTTCCCCAGCCGCTCCGCTTTAACCCTCCCACGTTCGTCTATTCCGACCTGGAGCAAAAAATGACGGGGAGCAACTTCATATTAAAGAACCAATACGTAACCCAGGCGATTTTGCGGGGCAACACGCAGCTGGCCCGCTCGGGGTTGTATCCCTCTTTTAATATCAATTTTGGAGCGACAGGTAGTCTTGACTGGTTACGGGCGAACTTTCGGCCAACCACCGGAGGCACAGAGGTGAAAAATACTGTAGGCTACTTGTTGGATGATCCAGCGCAACCTGTGATCAGCACTACGTATGCGCCTGTGCCCCGTACCGTTGAGGGAAATTCTTATGGCACCTACGCAAACTTCTCCCTTCGCTGGACACTTTTCAATGGAGGGCAGATCCAACGCAGCGTCCAGAATGCCAAGACGCGCGAACTGATTGGACAACAGACCACGGACCAATTGAAGCTCTCCCTTCAGCGAGACCTGCAGATTGCATTCGACCTTTTCGAGCAGCGGAAGCAGATCGTCGAAATCACGCGGACCAACCAGCGAGCCACAGAACTTAACATAAGCCTGGCCGAAGAACGTTATCGTGTCGGTTTCCTCAACGCCATCGACCTGCGCCTTGTCCAGCTTAACTACCTCAACGCGTCGCTGGCCAATCTTGAGGCGGTCTACAATTTGATCGATGCTTACACGGACCTCATGAGCCTCACTGGCAGCATTATTGACAGGGCGGAAAATTTCGGGACCAACTAGCACCTTGATTCGAAGGATTGAAGGATTGCCTTGATCAAAGGACTTATAGAATAGCCCATTAACAGACTCATCGGCTAATCGGCATATTGGCACATTGGCTAATCGGCTAATTGTCTCTACCTTTTCATGACCACATATCCACGTCATGAAAATTAAATTCATTTGGGTTCTACTCGCACTCGCTGTGCAAAGTTTTGCGCAGCCAAAGTCTTCAATGCTGATCAAGGCCGACCGGGTTTTCGACGGCATGGAAATGCATGAAGGTTGGGCCGTCGTCGTGGAAGGCAACCTGATCACTGCCGCAGGACCTGCGGCTTCTGTCACTGCGCCACAGGATGCGCAGGTAGTCACACTAAAGGGCACGCTCTTGCCGGGGCTGATTGAAGGTCACTCGCACCTGTTGCTGTACCCCTACAACATCACGGACTGGGATACCCAGGTGCTTAAAGAGTCGGATTCTTACCGCACGGTACGCGCGGCAGTTCATGCCCGCAACACCCTCATGGCCGGGTTTACCACTGTTCGCGACCTCGGCACGGAGGGAGCCGGTTATTCGGATGTGGCCCTCAAGCGCGCCATTAACGAGGGCATCGTTCCTGGACCCCGCATGATTGTGGCTGGCCGGGCCATCGTTTCTACCGGATCCTATGGACCGAAGGGGTACGACACCGACATGCAGATCATGCTGGGTGCCGAGCCCGCCGACGGCAATGAACTCGTGCGCGTTGTGCGCGACCAAATCGGCAAGGGCGCCGACTTCATCAAGGTGTACGCTGACTACCGGTGGGGAACAAAAGGAGAAGACCAGCCTTCATTCACATTGGACGAACTCAAGCTGGTAAACGAAGTGGCACGCAGCAGTGGTCGTTACCTCGTTTGCCACGCCAAGAGCAAGGAGGCCATCCGCCGAGCCATCCTGGCGGGGGCAGAAACCATCGAGCACGGAGATTTTCTGGATGAAGAAATCGCCCAGCTCATGAAGCAACACAAAGTCACCTACTATCCCACCGTGGCCGCCATCGATGCTATCAATCAATACCGTGGCTGGAAAAAAGGGAAAGACCCGGAGCCTGCGCCAGTCGTCAACAAAAAGAAAACGCTGACTATCGCCGTAAATGCCGGCGTAACTATCGGTTTGGGTGGTGATGTGGGAGTTTTCCCGCATGGTGAGAACGTGTATGAACTGGAGCTCATGGGCGAGTACGGCGGCATGAAAACTATTGACCTGCTGCGCGCTGCAACTTCGGTGAATGCAAAGGCGCTCCACATTGACAGCGAGGTGGGATCGATCCGTGCAGGCATGAAAGCTGATCTGATGGCGGTGAGTGGAGATCCGTCCCAAAAAATATCCGAGCTCCGCAAGACGATCTTTGTCATGCGCGACGGAGTGATCTATCGCCAGGAAAAATAAACTGGAATGGACAGGAAGGCTGCACTGAAATCAATGGTAGGGATGGCAGGCGCCGCCCTCTTACCTGAAACCTCGTTTAGCATGAAAACACGTCAGCCGCTGAAGGGAAACATTCTCCACTCTGTATGCGAGTGGTGCTACAACGACATCCCGCTTGAAAAGCTTTGCGAGGCAGCCGTCGAATATGGTATCACGTCCATTGACCTCCTGCGGGCCGACCAGTGGGCCATAGCGGCCAAGTACAAGCTAACGTGTGCGATGGCCTACGCCACACCGATCGGCCTCACGCGCGGTTTTAATGACCTCTCCCTGCACGCTACGCTCTTGAAAGATTACACCGAGAACATTCCCAAAGCCGCGGAGGCCGGGCTGAAAAACGTAATCTGCTTCAGCGGGAATGCGAACGGACTCTCTTCCCAGCAGGGATTGGAAAACTGTGCCCGCGGACTTGAGCCAGTGCTGAAGATTGCCGCGCGTCACAACATCACGGTGTGCATGGAATTACTCAACAGCAAAGTTGATCACCCCGACTATCAATGTGACCACACGGCATGGGGCGTGTCTTTGTGCGAGAAGACAGGATCAGCCAACTTTCGCCTCCTATATGACATCTACCACATGCAGATCATGGAAGGCGATGTGATTGCTACGCTGCAGGCGAATGCAAAATACATTGCTCATTACCACACCGGCGGGGTGCCGGGTCGTCATGAAATAGACGAGAGTCAAGAACTTAACTACCCCGCCATCATGCGGGCTATTGTAGCAACTGGATTTACAGGCTTCGTTGCGCAGGAATTCATCCCGAGCCGTCCCGACAAGCTGGCGTCGCTCAAGAAGGCGATCACCATCTGCGACGTATAAACTACCGGCGGATCAATCTCACACGTGCATCATCCGAGCGGATGTCGACGTGTGCGGTGCCGCTGGCGAGGGTGAGTTTCGTGCGGCTTTCCGAGCGCTCTACTTTCTCAAAGTTTCCTTCCGTAATCAGGCGCGCATCATCATGCCGAACATCAAACGTTCCGCCGCCTTGCGTGATGGTCATGGCCACCATGCCATCCTGTGTGTTGATGAGGTATTCACCATTGTTTGCCAGGGATGTTTCAATTTCCAAATCCCCGTCGTCCATGTCGGCGATAATGGAGGTGAATTGGCCGCCGGTGATTTTCACGTCGGCATCATCTGCATCTATGTCGAGTCGACCACGGCCTCTGTCCATGACAATATCGCCATCGTCCAACTGGAAGCGGAAGTCGTCGCCGGAGCAACCCATAAGATCTACGTCGCCGTCGTCGATGTCCATCGCAATTCGTCCGTTCACGTTGCGAATGCGGTAGTCGCCGTCATCACCGCGAACCTGGAGACTTGCGCCCTCGGGTAAGTCTATCGTGATCTCGTATTTCTCATAGTGATATCCAATCATTCCTACAACGGTCGAGTTGGAGTGCTCGCGTACCGTCAGGTCACCGTCGTTTTCAAGAACGTCAATGTTAAACTCTTCCTGTCCAAACACAACGCCCCTTGTCGTCACCTGGCGGTAAACGTGGACGTGCGCATTGCCACGGCTCGAACCTGTCACGGTCACCTTAGCATCAGAACATGTCAATTTCAGGGTGCCATTTGGGCTCATCTTGTAGTCTTGGTCCAGCTTGTAAATGCCGTCCTTGGTCTGACCTGATGCAACCATCGAAACAACCAGTAACAGGGCGGAAAGAAGGGATTTCATGGCGTGTTGGGGATAATACAAGCATTTAGACGCTTCGAATTCCCCAAAGGTTGCAATACTGACCCTCGCAGCGCACGAAGGAGCATTGATCTGTAGCCAACCATCAGATCTTGGATATCAGTTCCAGGTACAATTCTGTCAACCGCCGCTCAGCTTTGCCGGCCGTTTCAACAATCTGCCTGAGGTCGACTGGCTTCAGGTCGTCAGGATCGCAGTCATCCGTCAACACCGAAATCGCACAGCATGGAATTCCCATGTGGTTGGCGACAATCACCTCAGGCACGGTGCTCATTCCAACGGCGTCGGCACCGATGCGGTGGAGAAAACGATATTCGGCGCGTGTCTCCAGGTTGGGCCCCATCACTGCGACATATACTCCGACGTTGAGACGGATGCCGCGTTTCTTCGCGATGTTGATCAGTTTCTTGTTGAGCCGCGGTGAGTAGGGCCGACTCATGTCCGGGAACCTGGGGCCAAACACCTCCACGTTGTGCCCGCGGAGGGGATTGTCTTGCAATAAATTAATGTGATCGTCGATGAGCATCAATTGCCCCTTCTTCCATTTGAGGTTCATGTTGCCGGCAGCGTTTGATATCAACAGGTGCTCGACACCGAGCAACTTCATCACCCGAACGGGCAAGGTGATCTGCTGCATGCTGTAGCCCTCGTAGTAATGGAATCGTCCCTGCATGGCCAGCACTCGCTTGCCCTTCACGGTTCCGTAGATCAGCTTGCCTTTATGATACTCCACGGTGGAGATGGGGAAATGCGGGATCGAATTATAATTGATCACCACCGGGTTCTTGATCTCCTTGACAAATTGGTTGCCAAGGCCGGTTCCAAGGATAACTCCCACTTCAGGAGCTTCAATTCCGTGTGAGCGAATAAACTGGGTGGCCTCCTGGATCTGGTCTATCATCATGAAATGCAAATTGCCTGATGTCAAACTTAGCACTTTCTCCGACCTGCTTTCGTTCCATTCTCCCGCTCCTCCTTGCCCCGTGCCCCTGCATGGATTTTCGTATTCCTTTCGGCCAGGCCTTCCTATATTTAAGACTAACCTAACCTACGCGTTATGAGACTGATTGGCGCCCTCATGCTCTATTTTGTTTGCACGGCAACCGTTGCCCAGGAATTCAACAATCTGCCTGTCCAAACCCAGAAGCCCCCTTTGCATGGCCGTCACTGGATGGCCATCACGGGCAAGCCGCTGGCCGCCACTGCCGGCGCCACTACGTTCGCCAAAGGTGGCAACGCCGTAGATGCTGCCTGCGCCATGCTCGCAGCAACCTGTACCATGTGGGACGTGCTGGCCTGGGGAGGCGAAACACAGGCACTTATCTACAATCCCAAGACTAAGAAGGTGATTGCGATCAACGCGCTGGGTGTTGCGCCCACCGGTGCCACTGCGGAATTCTACAAAGGGAAAGGTTATAAGTATCCGCCACAATACGGACCCCTGGCTGCTGTAACGCCTGGCACCCCCGGTGGACTCATGACCATGCTCGCTGAATATGGAACCATGAGTTTGAAGGATGTGCTGGCACCAGCCATGCAGATGGCGGAAGGCTACCCCATCGAAGCGCAGACAGCGAACTCGATTGAGCGCCAAAAGAATGAAATCAAGAAGTGGCCGTATTCAACAAAGGTTTTCCTTACCCATCCGGGTGCAAAGCGTGAAGCACCAGACGCAGGAGAGGTATTCATTCAGAAAGATCTGCTTGCGACACTTCAGAAACTCGTGGATAGTGAGCAGCAGGCCTTGAAGAAAGGCAAGACCCGCAAGGAGGCCATCTACGCCGCCTACGACCGGTTCTACAAAGGCGACATCGCGAAAGAATTTGCCCGCGGTTGCCAGGAGCAGGGTGGCCTGATCACGGAACAAGACTTGGCCAATTGGAAGGTGAAGATCGAAGAACCACTGATGACAACATACCGGGGCATCGAAGTTTACAAGCTTCAACAGTGGACGCAAGGACCCGTGATGCTGCAGACGCTCAACATCCTGGAAAACTTCGACCTGAAATCCATGGGCTATAATTCGGCGAAGTACATCCACACACTTTACCAGGCGATGAACTTGGCTTTCGCCGATCGTGATTTCTACTATGGCGATCCCGCCTTCGCACCGGAGGAACCCATCAAGGGTTTACTTTCGAAGGACTACGCAAGAGAACGCAGCAAGACGATTAACTGGGAGATGAATGATCCTAAAGTTGCTCCCGGTGATCCCTACCCTTTCGAGGGAAAACAAAATCCGTATGGCGATCTGCTCAAGAAGTGGGGCAATTCACAGGCTTCAAATCTAAACCTTGACGAGCGCTTCCTGGATTCATTCACTGCCGGCACCACCTCGGTGGAGACAACCGACAAAGAAGGCTGGGTGGTCTCGATCACACCGAGCGGAGGTTGGGTGCCCTCTTGCATAGCCGGGAACACCGGAGTGGGTATGAGCCAGCGTGCCCAGTCGTTTGTGCTTGATGCCAGCGAGAATCCTTTCAATGTGATCGAGCCCGGCAAGCGTCCCCGTGTAACGCTTACACCCAGCATGGCCTTGAAAGACGGAAAGCCATTCCTGTCGTTTGCCAAACAAGCGGGCGACGAGCAGGATCAACTTCTCCTCCAGTTCTTTCTCAACATGGTTGAGTTCAACATGACTGTGCAAGAATCTTGTGAAGCGCCAAGCTTCAAAACTTTCCAGATGTACTCTTCATTCGGTGACCATGAGAAACGCGCCGGGGCCCTGACGCTAAACGACCAGATGTCGCCGTGGGTAAGGAAGGAGTTGACTCGCATGGGCTATCGGCTCACCTTCGATGACCGCACCAGCGGTCCGATAAACGCCATCTGGTTTGACTGGAAGCACGGCACCTTCTGGGGCGGCTCCAGCAACCACGGAGAGGACTATGGATTAGGTTGGTAAAAAGTGTCGTAGTGCCTTGGTGTCGTAGTGTCGTAGTTAAATCTTAACCACGGCACCAAGACACCACGGCACCAAGACACTCTTTAGTCAAGCTTCTCTTTTGCCTTCGCGGCCCACTCCGCTTTCACGCGGTCAAACTCAGTCAGGAAAGACGCATTGAGAAAGAGTTGATCCACAAGCTGCCTTGCAAGAGCGAGTGACGCTTCAGCATCTGTTGGAAAGTGAACGCCAAGGATTTCGCGCGAGTGCGCCATATCATACGCGTCTTTCATAAACACGTCTTCGTACTCCGGTGCAATCCTTGAGTAAACAAGGGCATTCACATAAGAATTGGCCGCGTGCCCGCTTGGGTAAGCCTCCCAATTCGTATTCTCGAGGTTCTTCAATTTCGGCTCCAGCGTGTACGGCCTTACGCGGGCATACTTGAACTTCCAATACCAGGTATAATAACTCGCGTCCTGCCAAACCTTTGCCATCAGTTCGGCGGTAAGCGGCAAGTCATCCGGGTTAAACCACGTGCCGATGGAGCGGCCTATGTGGAAGAGATTTCTGCGATACCGTTTGTACGTCGAATCCGCCGGCGTAAC
>CAZJWV010000074.1:0-16464 GCA_964549855.1 uncultured Ohtaekwangia sp.
CCCCGGTAATCGTGCCTGCGGCCATCCCCGATTGTTGGTCCAGCTTGAGAGTCGTGTTCAGGATTTCCAAGACGGTACCCGTAGTCTTCAGATCAAACTGGACGCTGAGTTTTCCGTCCGGGGTTTTGTATGTCCATGTTCCGTCGGGTGCCGTATGCGCTGGCAACGGCTCAACGTCGTTCTTCCCGCAGCCCAACAGCGCCAGGCACAACCCCGCAATTACCAGCCTCATCATCACGCCAAAATAGAACAATTATCGGGCCGGGACATACACCCAAGCGGGGGGAAACGTGGATTGTGCAACTAACTGAGTTTCGATGTCCAGGATGTAGAGTTCCCAAGGGATGCTGTTAGCTGTTGGCTATTGGCCATTGGCAACGTCTCCCAAAAGCTAAAAGCCAATAGCTAACACCTATTCGTGGGAGTATTGAGATGGGAACAGGAGTGGCCAAAAACTTCCCAGCTTAGAGCCCCCTGTCGGAATCGTCCCGATAGCTATCGGGACAACGACCTATTCTTTTTTGAGCCCATCGCTAATGGTCTTTCGTGCCCACCGGCTATACTCAGTTTCTTCTCCTCTCGACCCGGCATATTCAAGACCAAGCATTTCAATATCACCTAAACTAAATTGGCAGCACTCCAACAGTAGCAAATTTTCAGGATTAACTTTTAGTCTCTTAACCTCCAGAAGCCACTTATTATATTTGTACCCGACTCCAAAGCCATAGTATTTGAAGTCTCCTTTATCCTTGAATTTCAGTAGTGATCTGAAAAGTGATTGTGCTTCGCCCTTAATGTGTTTAAGTGAATTCATTTTCTCAATCTTCTCAGCCTCCAAACGGTTTTGCGCGACAATCTGAAGGCTTGAATCTATACTATCAATCTTTACGAGGTATTGCCTTGCCTTAATTCCAAGCCTTCCTGAGATCATGCTCTTGTAAAAGAGGAATTTGGCCGAATCATACCTGAAGTCATTATAGGCCGTAATTGCTGCTTCTAGGTATTGCATCGAGCAAATGGTGTCCATCTGCTTAATTTTAATCTGAGCGTCTGCATATTTGACGTTACCGGGCGGAACCTTGTTGAAGCTCGATCTCGCGGCATCATATTCACCAGACTTCATAAGGTCCTCACCTTTTTCAAAGTCGCTGCTACACGCCGCAACTCCAATTAGAATTATCAGAAATATGCGGCTGTCCATATGCTAAATAGCAAACGCGTACCAGCTGGACAGTATGGCCATACTCAATGAGCCCCCTGTCGGAATCGAACCAACGACCTACTGATTACAAGTCAGTTGCTCTACCAGCTGAGCTAAGGAGGCTTAAATGAGGGGCAAAAGTATGCTAAAGTGCGTGCATTGCAAACAAAGGTCCCCTACTCAAATCTCTTTTTGAGGCCCTCCACCATTTCCGGGTAGCGACTCAAGTTCTTGATGTAAGTAGTCGACTTCATAGTCTTGATATGTCTTTCAATTCGCACTGCTTGATTCCTTGAAGCACACTTTATGATGAGAACGACTTCCCAATCGGTTGCCCTATTCGTGAAAGACCTAAAGAAGTAATGAGTGTAGTGCTGTTTTAGCCTTTTTGCCTCGTCGTCTGTCTGGCCGACATAAAACCTTTTCAGTGATGGTGAAAAGAGGATATATACGCACATAGCGATACCGCATCGCCAACCTAAGGAAGGTCAGAACGTTGTCAGCCAATGAGAAAAAACAATCAGGAAAGCAGTCCAAAGAAGCGTAAGGATATCGGGAAGCCTACTGATCCCGATAGCTATCGGGACAAGTCAGTTGCTCTACCAGCTGAGCTAAGGAGGCTTTAAAGAGGCTGCAAAACTAACCGATCTAAGCCTTATTGCAAACATACTCCGCCTACCCGCTCAGGCCCGGCAACCGGTGCCAGTAAAAGAAACAGGCCACCCGGAAGTGGCCTGTCCATGAGGCAAAAACCAAGTCTTCCCTACTTGGAACTCAAATCCTTCCTCAGCCGCATGATATACTGTGATGTGCTGGCCACTGCCTCATCCAGGATTTTCACACGTGCGTCCCAGTCCGAATGGCCATAGAGCTTCACATACTCGTCGCGGAATGACGGCGTACCCGCGGGCTCAGCAGGGTAAAACCCGTTGGCCAACGATTTGAATCCGTCCTTAAGTGAACGAACGGTTACCGTTACCTGGTCAGATCCATCCCACAGTTGTTCGTAGTAAGTTGTGGAGAAGGCTTGCCAAAATGGGGTCTTTTGAGTCATCCGGATTTTCGCCGCACGTGCCAATTCCCTACGGTAATCACCAATGTTTACTGATTCCTTCAAGTGCCGTATCGTCACCACAAACGCTTCAGCCGTCGCGCCAGGGCGAATACCGCAACTGTCAATGGTCTGATAGGTGCCGTTGCGCGTATCCTCCAGCAACGGGAAGAAGGTCTTGTCGAGATCAAGGTTATGTGTTGCCGCATCAGGCCGTACCTTGTCCAGGTCGGCATAGGTGCCCGCCGGCCCTACAATATTGTAATAGCCAGCTGAAGGACCGCTCATGATTTCATAAACATTGGTCTTGTCATCTGCCCCGTGAAACTTGGCGATGTGCACTTTGTACGCTGCTTCAAACGCCATCTTCTGTCCTTTCTTTGGTTTCACGGTATTGACAGTAGACAGGTCCGCCTTTTGCGCATAGGCTCCTACCGATGCTGCTATTAGCAGCATAACAATCAACTTTCTCATAGATAATGGGTTTTGGGGTTAGGTTATTTCATGGAATGTAACCCTTCCAGTTCACCATACCACCCAATCTGTCTGATTGAATTCCAGTGAGACAGCGAATCAACCGCATTTGCGGCATATTTGCGAAGAATGCAAAAAAGGATTCCTGGCAGCAACCAAAAAATGAAGAACTAAGGTCGGGGCAACGTCCCGAAATCGAAGAAGGAAATGACCCACCTTTTTGTAGCTTAGGTAGCTGCACATGTGCTGTCAAAACTTTAAACAATTATGAAGTTACGCTTAGCCATCTTCCTTCTCCTGATTTCTCTCATTAACCTGGAGTCCTTTGCCCAGACTAGACTCTTTCGCTTCGGCAATCCCGGCAGTGAAAAACCGGGTGTGCTCCTTTCCTCCGGCAAGCGTTTGGACGTCTCCGGTTTTAAGGAGGACTACAACGAGACATTTTTTGCAACCGATGGCATAGTCCGTTTGGAACAATGGCTAAAGGATAACGCGGCGAAGTGCCCCGAAGTATCGGCCGATGCCCGGATAGCCTCCTGTGTGACCAGGCCTTCAAAGATTGTGGCCATTGGACTGAACTACGCCAACCATGCTAAGGAATCTGGTGCCTCCATTCCAACAGAACCTGTCATTTTCATGAAAGCTACAACGGCCCTCTGTGGACCCAACGATAATGTGATCACCCCGAAAAACTCCACTAAGCTCGACTGGGAATGTGAGCTTGCCATTGTAATTGGCAAGAAGGCCTCCTACGTTACCGAACAGGATGCAATCAACTACATCGCCGGCTACAGCATTATGAACGACTATAGTGAACGGGCTTTCCAGCAGCAAAGCTCGCAATGGGATAAGGGCAAAAGTGCCGATACGTTCGCTCCCTTGGGGCCGTGGCTGGTCAAGCCGGCCGATGTGGGAGATGTTCAGAACCTCAAACTCTGGTTGAAAGTCAATGGTGTAATCATGCAAGAATCGAACACCGCTGATATGATCTTCAAGGCGGCGTTCCTTGTCAGTTATGTCAGCAACTATATGACCCTGCTGCCGGGTGATGTAATCACAACCGGAACACCTTCGGGCGTGGGAATGGGCAGAAAGCCGCAGGTATGGCTAAAGCCAGGTGATGTCGTAGAATTGGGAATTGAAAAACTAGGGGAGCAAAGGCAAGTCGTGAAGTGAGTTTGGCATTCGTGGCCTATTACCCACGAAGACTACAAACCTGGCCGATCTTAGCGGCATTACAAATCCGCCCTCCCCCTAAGTTGCCCTCGATGGCGAACCACGAACTAGTCACCGATCCTCTCAACCATGCATATAACGTTCCTCCTCCTCAAAATCCTCCTTGGTCTTTCCCCATACATGATGGGTCAACAGGTCCGGTGCAAGGAACATGAGTGTCAGCAGGGTGAGTGCAAACAATGGAACAAACAAAATGGGCAAAATGGACGCTGCAATAAACATTGCGAAAATGGCAAAGGTTTTCATGGCGTTTTTTCTTTAGTCCCTAATCCCAATTGGGCGAACGCCCGTACAAAGTTTACCCACTAATTATGTAGATATCCTATGATCTATGTCAGGATCAGGCCACGATAGATGCGAAAAAGGTCTCTCGCCTTTTAAAATAGGTGCACGTCTGTTGATTGGTGTATTGGAATAGGATTCCCCCTTGGGAATGCTCACGAACCTCGCAGTGCCGCCCTTAACTGCTTGAGCTGCGCCTTGAGTCCCGCAATCTCCGCCTCCCCCGCCGCGATCTTCTCCCCAAACTCGGCCTTCATCTTCTCAGCGTTCTTGCTACGCCCAAAGAACTCGAGGTTGTTCTTCAACAAGGCCAGGTCGTTCTCCTCTTTCTGAATTCTCTTTTTCAGCCCGTACTCCCGCTGTTGAAGTTTGAATGCTGCATCCGGGTCACCCTTCATCAACTCCAGCTGGAGTTCAAGCATCACCCGGTCTTTGTCGGCTTGCGGTACCTCCGCAATGGATGCCATCGCCTGCTGGAACAGGGTGGTGAACCTTGACTTGATCTCTCCAGCCGAGTTGCGCGGTGCAAGCCCAATGGCCTGGAAGGCACGCTGCCGTTCTTTCAATACGTCGAGCGTGGCCGTCTTTGAAGCGATCAGTTGCTCAAGCTCGGCACACAGGGCTTCTTTCTTGTGTAAATTTTCTTCCTGCTCTTTATCGGCTGCTTCAAAACGAACGCGGCGTTGCTCAAAAAAGTGGTCGCAGGCTGCTTTGAATGAAGCATAGATACTCTCCCGGAACTTGTCGGGTACGGGTCCAATCTCTTTCCATTTTGCCTGCATCGCGCGCAGGGCTGCCGACGTCTTGTCCCAGTCAGTACTTGCCTTAAGCTCCTCGGCCTGCTTCACCAGCTCCCGTTTAAGCTCCAGGTTCCCCTTGCGGCCTTCCTCGAGTTTGGAAAAGAACTTTCCTTTTGAACTGAAGAACGACTTGAACCCAGACCAAAACTTCTTGTTGATATCCTTGGCTTTGCTCCGGGCAACCGCGCCAATGCCTTCCCATGTTTTTTGGATGCCCAGGATCTCCTGTGTTTTCTGGTTCCACTCCTTTATCCGATCAGACTGGAAGGCAGCCAACTCCGCCACCCTGGCGATTAGGCTCTCCTTGTGCTCAAGGTTCTTCGTCCACTCAGCGTGCTGCGCAGCCAGGATCCCATCGCGGCGCTCGTACACGGCATCAGACGCTTTCTTGAATCGCTCCCATACGGCGTCTTTCTCTTCGCGGGCTACTGGGCCAATGTGCTTGTACTCCTCATGGAGGTCATGCAATTCACGGAGCGCCACATTGATCTTTTCCTCACCCGCCAGCTTCTCCACTTTTTGGCAGAGCTCCAATTTGGCTTGCAGGTTTTTGCGCCGATCCAACTCCTTGAGCTCGAAGTAAATATTGCGGTTGTCAAAGAATCGGTCTACGAGCGCGTGATAGCTCGCCCACGTGGGCCGTACTTGTGCGGCAGGCACGGCGCCAACTTCCTTCCAACGTTTCTGAATGTCTTTGAACTTATCGAAGCTGTGCCGGTCGTCTTTTCCATCGATGAGTTCACGCAACTGATCGAGCAGTTCCGTTTTCAGGCGAAGGTTTTCGTTCTTCTGCATCTCCTGGTTCCGGAAATGCTCAAGTCGTTTATTGCGGACTAGCTTAAAGTTTGCGTCGAAGGCGATGTCGAGTACATCGGCGCGGTACTCAAAGTCATCGAGCGAGCCGCCCTGTTCGAGGAAGCGCTTCAGCGCCTCAGTTTTTTCCGCATGCTGGAGATCTTCGAAGCGTGCCCGAAGCTCGCGCAACACAGCCTCCGGCTTGCGGAAATCCTCCGTGCGAACCAACTCTTTCAGGAGGTCAACCAGTTCCTTCTTTGTGGCCTTCGAGAAGTCATGATCATGCACTTCTTCCACACTGTCCGGATGGGCGTCCGGGATGACTACAGAAGCGTCATTCACCACCTCCAACCCTTCTTCTTTCGCTTCAGTTTCCATGCCTTATGCAATTAGCCCACGGGAGGGCAAAACTAGCCATTCTTCACTAATTCAGCCGGGGGTCTTTCGGGTAATTAGAATACACCGAGAACCTTCCCCCCATCACCTTTAACGTCTTTTTCCACATATCGTCTGGCTCCGTGTCAAAAATCAACTCCTCACTGGCTTGGTCTGAAACGATCCAGGAATCCTGTTCAAGCTCCTCGTCGAGTTGCCCGGGCGACCAGCCACTGTATCCAAGGAAGAATTTGATGTCCTTGTGCGCCAGTTGTTTGGTTTCGAGGAGGAAGAGAACCTTCTCAAAACTCCCGCCCCAGTATACGCCTTCTAGAATTTCAACGGCGTCGACAACGTCGCGGCGACGATGCAGGTAATGCAGCGTGTCCTGTTGAACCGGTCCCCCAACCAGCGCCGGAGTATCATAGTTCTTGATGTCGTCCATCACATCGCTCACGTTTGCCAACGAGGGTTTGTTCAGCACAAAACCGAATGAGCCTTCACTGTTATTCTCGCACAACAGGATGATGGTTCGTTCAAAATTCGGATCAGGAAGAAACGGCTCGGAAATCAGGAGCTTTCCCTTCTCTGGATTGATTTTGTTTTTGTATTTGAAAAATTCCATGGACTTTACTTTTCCAAGAAACTCATCCGGTAGCATACAACCAAACGAAGTTCCAAAATTTAATCCAGCACTGGAATACCTAACCGATTAAGTCACCATCTTTGCGGTAAATCATCACCATGCTTCCTCTCGCAGACCTTCGCAAGGAATACTCCCGCAGCACGCTGGATGAAGCTACGGTTAACAAACATCCAATCGGTCAGTTCGAGCATTGGTTTAAGGAGGCGATGGAGGCAAAAATTCCCGAACCTTCCGCCGCGACCCTCTCCACCGTAAGTGACAAGGGCCTTCCTTCAGCCCGCATTGTCCTGTTAAAAGGTATCGAGGCCAACGGTTTTGTCTTCTATACCAATCTTCAAAGTGCGAAGGGAAAACAGCTGGACGATCACCCGGCATGCGCGCTCACCTTCTTCTGGCCGGAGCTGGAACGGCAGGTGCGGATCGAGGGGATGGCAGCCCGTGTAAGTGAAGAAGCAGCTACTGCCTACTTTCAAAGTCGCCCACGGGATAGCCAAGTGAGCGCCTGGGCTTCACCGCAAAGCGCAGCCATCGGCACTCGCAAGATCCTTGAAGAGCGTGTTAAGGAAATAGAGAAACGATTTGAGGGCAAGTCCGTGCTGCCCAGGCCCAAGCAGTGGGGCGGCTATCGCATTGACCCGCATGCAATTGAATTCTGGCAAGGACGCCCAAACCGACTCCATGACCGCATCCTCTATACAAGGAGCGACGATCGGTGGACCATCAGCCGACTGGCACCTTGATTCGCTTGATTGAAAGGATTGCGCTGACGACCTCAGAAAAGGTTGGTTAGGGATTTCACCCCGAGCCACCGGTTAGAGACAAATCCCTCCCCGTACTTGACACCAATGGCATGCCCCATCTCAGTGGCGCGCGCCTCGAGCATCCGGAGAAACCCCTGAGTTGAGATGTAGGTTACCGGCTCCTTGCTCGCCGGGTCATAGAACTGGGACTTAAATGCTTGGATAGCTTTCATCTTTATATCCCACTCCTCTGATATATCTATTACAAAATCAGGCACTAAGAACTGACTCTGTATGTAATGGTATAGAGCCCTGGGCTTCCATGGCGCCTGGGTCGCGCCACTGGCATCTGATGTCTTAACCTTCGCGAGGCCAGACAGGAAGCATGCGCTTGCGGCCAGGGATGCCCCCCGACCGTGGTCTGGGTGACGGTCTGTAACCGCGTTGGCCAACACAATTTCCGGTTGGTAGGCCCTGATCGCACTGACGACCCTCAATTGATGCTCTTCGATGTTCTGGAAGAAACCGTCCGGTAAACCAAGGTTGATCCGCATGGCAAGCCCCATGATCCCGGCGGACTTCTCAGCTTCCTGGGCACGAATTTCCGGTGTCCCCCGGGTGCCTAATTCCCCACGTGTGAAGTCGACCACCCCTACTTTTAGCCCGGCCTTGGCGTGTCGGATTAAGGTACCCCCGCAGCCTAACTCGGCATCGTCGGGGTGTGCAGCAAGAGCCAGGATGTCGAGCTTCATGCGGGAACCGTCTCGTGCTCGCGGGCGGCCAGCCAGCGTTCGGCGTCGAGTGCTCCCATGCAACCGGTGCCTGCGGCAGTTACAGCCTGGCGATAGACCCTGTCAGCGGCGTCACCCACGGCAAACACGCCTTCGATATTGGTGCGGGTTGTCCCGGGCTTCACCTTGATGTACCCCGTTTCGTCCATGTCAAGTTGGCCTTTGAAGATGTCTGTGTTCGGCTGGTGGCCAATGGCCACAAAGAAGCCTTTGACGGGAATGTCTTTGCGCTCGCCTGTCTTGGTATTCAGGACCCGTATTCCAGAAACTTCGTCTGTTCCCAGCACTTCTTCCGTCACAGTGTTCCAGAGGATCTCGATCTTGGGGTTATTCTTCACCCTCTGCTGCATGATTTTCGAAGCGCGCATCTCCTCCCGGCGAACGACCAGGTACACTTTCGGGCAGAGTTTTGTAAGGTAGCTTGACTCCTCTGCGGCCGAATCACCGGCGCCGATAACGGCCACCTCCTTCCCGCGGTAAAAGAATCCATCGCATACCGCGCACGCAGAGACTCCCTTGTTCATCAGGCGTTGTTCGGAAGGAAGCCCTAGGTACTTGGCACTTGCGCCTGTGGCAATGATCACGGCGTCAGCCTTGATCTCATGGGTGTTGTCGACAACAGCATGAAGGGGGTATTGCTTGAGGTCCACTTTTGTTACCAGGCCATCGCGCACCTGGGTGCCGAAGCGCTCGGCCTGCTCACGCAGGTCCACCATCATTTGAGGACCGTCCACTCCTTTCGGGTAGCCCGGGTAGTTCTCCACTTCACCGGTAATGGTCAGCTGGCCTCCCGGTTGGCCGCCGGTATAGAGCACCGGCCGCAGGCCCGCCCTAGCCGCGTAAATCGCCGCCGTATAGCCTGCGGGTCCTGACCCGATAATGAGCACTTTGACTGTTTCGCTTCCCATGGTTACAAAAAAGGTCCCCTGAAGAGACCTTTGAATTCGTTTGTGTTTTCAAATACTCTTAACCCAGGTAAGGCTTCAGGGCCTTGCTCCGGGAGGTGTGGCGAAGGCGACGGATCGCTTTTTCCTTGATCTGGCGAACTCGCTCACGGGTAAGGTTGAACTTCTCGCCAATCTCCTCCAGGGTCATGGCATGCTCGCCATTCAGCCCGAAATAGAGAGCGATCACGTCCGACTCGCGCTGAGTGAGGGTCGACAGCGCCCGCTGCACTTCGCGGCGCAACGAATCGGTCATCAGCCCCTGGTCCGGAGTGTCTTCACCATCATTCTCCAGCACGTCGAGCAGGCTATTCTCTTCGCCTTGTACAAACGGTGCATCCATGCTCACGTGGCGGCCCGATATCTTCATCGTATCAACCACTTCCGCGGTTGTTACTTCCAGCACTTCGGCCAATTCCTCCGGCGACGGTTCGCGCTCATATTTCTGCTCGAGTTCCGAGAAGGTCTTCGAAATCTTGTTCAGCGATCCCACGCGGTTGAGGGGCAGACGCACGATGCGCGACTGCTCAGCAAGTGCCTGCAGAATAGACTGGCGAATCCACCACACAGCGTAGGAAATGAACTTGAAACCGCGGGTTTCGTCAAAACGTTGAGCTGCTTTGATCAAGCCGAGATTGCCTTCGTTGATCAGGTCACCGAGCGACAGCCCCTGGTTCTGGTATTGTTTTGCTACCGACACGACAAAGCGGAGGTTGGCCTTCGTCAGCTTCTCAAGGGCGATCTGGTCGCCTTCCTTGATTCGTTTGGCGAGTTCAACCTCTTCGTCAGGCGTAAGCAGATCAACCTTACCGATCTCCTGGAGGTATTTGTCCAGCGACTGGCTTTCGCGGTTAGTGATCTGCTTGCTGATCTTTAGCTGTCTCATCGTGGCTATTTAGCTAATCTGGTAACGTTAAGTCGATAAATTAGTTCCAAAAAGCGTTGTCGGCAACTACACCTGGGCCGGCTCTTCTTTTTTGGGTGGCTTAGGCAGCAAAACCTTCCTCGAAAGCCGGAATTTCCCGGTTTTCTTGTCTACTTCAATCAGTTTCACCTTTACTTCCTCGCCTACCTCCATCACACCATCCATGGTCTCCAGGCGCTCCCACTTGATCTCCGAAATATGCAGCAGCCCGTCCTTGCCGGGCATGAACTCGATAAAGGCGCCAAATGGCATTATAGACTTCACGATGCCGTCGTAGACTGTTCCCACCTCGGGTACTGCCACGATAGCACGGATACGCTTCAATGCCGCATCCATTTGCCCCGCGTCAGTAGCGAAGATGCTTACGTGGCCCCTCTTGTCTATCTCCTCTATAACGACAGTTGCACCGCTCGTGTTTTGAATATCCTGGATAACCTTTCCGCCAGGACCGATCACCGCACCGATCATCTCCTTGTCGATGACCATGGTGAACGCCCTGGGAGCATGAGGCTTCAGATCAGCGCGAGACTGGCCAATTGCCTTCTTCATCTCACCGAGGATGTGCAAACGGCCTTCGCGCGCCTGCAGCAATGCTTCCTTGAGGACATCATAGGTAAGTCCTTCAACTTTCAGGTCCATTTGGCAGCCGGTAATGCCCTTCTCAGTGCCTGTCACCTTGAAGTCCATGTCTCCCAGGTGATCCTCGTCACCGAGGATGTCGGAGAGAATGGCATATTTACCTTTGTCTGAGATCATGCCCATGGCGATGCCGGAAACAGCAGCCTTGATCGGCAAACCGGCGTCCATGAGCGCCATCGAGCCTGCACACACTGTGGCCATTGACGATGAACCATTAGACTCCAGGATGTCGGAGACGATGCGGATCGTGTAGGGATTTGCATCTTCAGCAGGCATAACCTGCTTCAGCGAGCGATAGGCCAGGTTGCCATGCCCTACCTCACGACGCCCGGGGCCGCGATTCGGCTTCACTTCGCCGGTAGAAAACGCCGGGAAGTTGTAATGCAGGATGAATTTGTTTTTGCCAGAGAACATAGCGCCATCGATGAGTTGCTCATCGAGCTTGGTACCCAGGGTCACCGTACTCAACGATTGGGTCTCACCACGGGTGAAGATGGCAGAGCCATGTGCCGACGGCAGGTAGTCAATCTCCGTCCAGATGGAGCGGATCTCGTTGGTCTTGCGGCCATCGAGGCGGACTTTCTCATTCAATACGAGATCACGGCATGCCTTCTTCTGGATGTCGTGGTAGTAGCGCTTCACCAGCCCTGGATCGATGGTCGAATCTTCCGGGAGCTGCGCCAGGTAGTCTTCTACAATTTTCGCGAATGCCTCAGAACGCTTCGCCTTGTTAGGCGTCTGAAGGCGGGCAACGGCGTAAGCCTTGTCGTACATGAGCTTGAAGAGCTCTTCTTTCAGTGCCGGATCGTTCGTCTCGTGGTTGTACGTGCGCTTCTCGGTCTTGCCTGCCGCCTTCGCCAGGTCTATCTGAAGCTGGCACTGCACTTTGATAGCCTCGTGGGCGGTGCGCAAAGCCTCCAGCATGTCATCCTCACTCACTTCTTTCGACTCCCCTTCCACCATGAGAATGTTATCGATCGATGCGGCCACGATCAGGTCGAGGTCGGCCTTTTCTTTCTGCTCAAGCGTGGGATTGACGATATACTTTCCGTCGACACGGGCTACACGAACTTCTGAGATTGGGCCCTGGAATGGAATATCAGAAACTGAAAGCGCGGCTGATGCTGCAAAGGCCGCGAGGGCATCTGGAAGGGCAACTTCATCACCCGAGATCAATTGAATATTCACTTGGGTTTCCGCATGATAATCATCTGGAAACAAGGGACGTATGGCGCGATCAACCAAGCGGCTGATGAGGATCTCATAGTCTGAAAGACGTCCTTCACGACGAAGGAATCCGCCGGGGATCTTGCCCATAGAGGCGAATTTCTCCTGGTAGTCGACCGAGAGCGGGAGGAAGTCGGCTCCTTCCTTGCCTTCCTTGTTGGATACTACGGTGGCAAGGATCATAGTCTTGCCTAAACGGAGAACGACCGAGCCGTCGGCTTGGCGTGCCAGCTTGCCTGTTTCGACAGTGATTTCCCTGCCATCCGGCAGTTGACAGGACTTAACAATGGGAGTAGGTTTCATAGTTGGTTTCTTTGGCCACAATGGCCGTTACAAAAGCGAAAAGGGAACCTTGGAAGGGTTCCCTGACCGCTGTGGAATTCGTTTATTTTCTAAGCTCTAGTTCAGCAATGATCGAGCGGTAACGCGTGATGTTGGTTTTCTGCAGATAGCCCAACAACTTTTTGCGTTTGCCGACGAGATTGAGGAGTCCCTGCTGTGTGGAATAGTCCTTTTTGTGACCCTTGAGATGCTCAGTGAGTGAGTTGATCCGATGGGTGAAAAGGGAGATCTGGGATTCCGGGGAGCCGGTGTCTTTGGCCGACTTGGCGGCCCCATGCTTGGTGAAAAGTTCCTTCTTTTTGGCTGAATCGAGGTACATCGCTTTGTATTTACTGCTTTGGTCGTTTTTTAATCGCGCAAAAGTAAGGGAAAATCGCCAAAACAGCAAAATTTCACCCCGCCGGGGCACTCTTAGGCCCCTTCCCAAATCGGCCCTTGAACCTTTCAATCATCACCTGGTAGTAGTCGGAATCGAACAGCCGCGCGTCGAGTCGGGCTTGTCTCAGGAAGAACAGGCCGATGATGGTCAGGAAGACATCGGCGGCCCAAATCCCCTGGGGCACCGTGATGCGATCTTGCAAGGCCCACTTCTCACCCGTACTCATGAACAGGTAGAAAATGATGAAAAAGAAAATGGAGAAGATGACGGGGACCCCTAGCCCACCCTTCTTGATAATGGATCCCAAAGGGGCGCCAATCAGGAACATCACAATGCAGGCGATTGAATTTGCGATGATCTTGTGCCATTGAATCTGGAACACCTTACGCTCATTCACAAAATTCTTACGGTTCGTGTTCATGTTCAGCAACTGTGCCTTGAGGTTGCGGGTTCGCTCAAGTGCTGTGGTAATCTCTTGTGAAGTCGGGCGGGCACGAAACACGCTGTCGGCGAACTTGCGAGTCTTCACGGAAAGTAGCGCGGAACTAACAGGCACAAAATCCAGGGGAAAGGCCACCGGGTAAGGGTTCCGGATCCTTTCGAGGGAATCTTTATGGTTCTTGAATGGAACCAGGCTGGCCGGTAGTTCAAGGGTGTCTGGCTTGCGATGAAAATTGAAAAGTGCGAACTGAAGGTTATAACGGTTGAGGTCGTTCTGGCTGATTTCAGTCCGCAGGGAGTCCATATCGCCATCGAGCTGCCAAACACTCCGCATGATGCGGTTGCCCTGGAACCAGCGTTTGTCGGTGCGGGAAAGCCCAAACGACGAGAGGTCAAATACGATGTCTGTCTTGGAGAACTGGGTCTTGCGGATCGATTCCTGGTTTGCCGCTGTGGGCCCGAGCCGGTTTCCATCGGTGGCGCCTTCGGAATAGTCATAACCTCTATAAAGTTCCAGCTTGAGGTATTGGTCGTTGAGGATGGTGTACATCCTGCCCGAGTCGGCGATCGTTACTTGCTTGTTGCCAGACTGCCCCCGGTGATCGTAGATGATGACGTTCTTCAAGGAGATTCCATCGGGGTATTTCTTGTTCACCTTGATGCTGATGTCCGGTATCCCGGAGTAGAAGACACCCTCCTGAAGATCAAGGGCGGGCTTTTTCTGTTTGATATCGTATAGCAGGCTGTAGGCTTCCAGCGCGGCGCGCGGCACCCAGGTGTTGTTGACATAAAAGGCGAGCACCGTGAGGCCAATAACCATAATGAAAATGGGCACCAGGCTGCGTGTAAGACTGATACCCAGCGATTTAATGGCAGTAATCTCGAAGTGCTCGCTGAGGTTGCCAAAGGTGATGAGCGAGGAAAGAAGGATGGCCAGCGGCAGCGCCAACGGGGTCATGAAAATGGCGAAGTAGAACAGCAACGTGCCAACGACATCCCATCCAAGATCCTTGCCGATGATGTCGTCGAAGTACTTCAGCATGTGCTGAAGCAGGAGGATGAAGACGACAACGAGGAACGTGAGGATAAACGGCCCGACGAACGACTTGATAATGAGCTTGTCGATCTTGCGCATGCGGCGGCAGTCTCAAAAATAGCGCCATTTTTTGGCATTGGGCCAAAATTCCCCATGGCAGATCCCCCTTCGTCTGCGCTCAGGATGACTGAGCCTCCAAAACAACTCATTGGCAACTCGGTCAGGCTGAGCGCAGACGAAGCCTGACTGATCGCGAGTAAGTATCTCTTACAACGCCATTTTGTTCGCGCAACCCTCAAATGCCAAAAGTTTATAAATTTGCGCCCTTCGACAGGCTCAGGGCGAGCCTTCTTTTGGCGAGGTAGCTCAGTTGGTTAGAGCATCGGATTCATAACCCGAAGGTCGGCAGTTCAAATCTGCTCCTCGCTACACGTCGTCGCGGGCGCTCCGCCTCGGACGACCCGCGACCCCCTTAATCGACTGTCATATCTAACCCCAGCAAGTCACTCGCTTCGAAGCAGTGTTCCGGCATGGAGCCACACTATTCTCACAGTTTAGGATCGCGGGTGGCTGAAATAGCCCCCGCGGAAATGTTCCAATTCGGCCTTGGTCATTTGACAGTCGGAAAAATTCGTATATATTCCATACGAATCTAAAAGGGATGGAAACGACCAAAATGGCCAAGAAGCAACTTTTCACCGTGGACTATGAGCTGCACGCGTCGGTGAAAATGCTTTACCCTTACATCCAGACTGCGGGAGGCCTTTCCGAGTGGTTCGCCGACGATGTCCGCATCAGCCCGGAGAAAGTGTTCACGTTCGTTTGGGATCATGAAGAACACAAAGCTGTGATGTCCGCGCACCGCACCAACCACTTTGTCCGGTTCGAATACCTGCCCGAAACTTCCGAAGACAAGAAGGACCCCTCCTACTTCGAGCTCTCCCTGGACGTGAATGAGCTCACGCAGATGACGTTCCTCAAAGTCTACGACTACTCCGACTTCGACGACCTGCAGGAGTTGCAAGATTTGTGGGATGGACTCATTGAGAAACTGAAGACGGTTGTTGGAGGGTGAGTTCGGCGCTAGGCACTCGGCACTCGGCACTCGGCGCTAGGTTCTAGGCTCTCGCTAGTCACTCAAAATGAGCTAATCCCGTTCTTCAATCGACTGGATGAATAAGGTCAACATACTTCCGAGGTGCATTGCTTGATCGAGGAGACTTTCAAACAGCGTCTTATCATTGAGGGAACCGGTTTCATAAAGCCCTTCGAGATGAAAGATGGTTTCGTCATTTGACGAAAGGGCAAAGATCAATATCCTGACATAGTCAGCCTTGTACCGCCTTCGCCCGTAACCCTCGACAATGTTGGCACCCACAGACCGGGCAGAGCGCCTTATTTGACTGCCACCTTCATAGAGTTCAAACTTTGGCAACTTCAGAGACATCGCGTGAATTTCCCGGAACTGCTTTTTGGCAAGTTTCCAAATCTCCAATGATCGATAACTCATGATTGCGAATATCACTCATGCTTTATCTTCTTGGTAAGAACTACTTGTACGGAAAACCTGATTATTTTCAACTGAACGCGAGTGCCGAGAAACCAAGTACCGAGTGCCGAGAACCGAGTGCCGAGAACCGAGAACCGAGAACCGAGTGCCGAGAAACCGAGTACCGAGTGCCGAGGACCGAGTGCCGAGGACCGAGGACCGAGTATCGAGTACCGAGTACCGAGAACCGAGTGCCTAGTACCCAGTTCACAGATTCAACCAATAAGTCAGTTTGATAACTATCGCCCGATTCTTCGGCGTGAAATTCTCCGTGGGCTGTTGGTCGACCGAATAGAAGTAATTGTCTGTGTACACGATGAACAGGTCCGATACGGGTCGGAACCGCCACTGCAGGCGAGTGTTGATGTTCATGTTCTTATACTGACTGTTGTATTGAACAAACGTGGTGAAGAACACACTTCGCGTTACCGTGAGGTCAATCCGCGGACTGATCAGGTAGATATCGGCGCTCGTGTATGGCGCAGGCAGCGATATCCGATTGAAGTTAGCATCCAGGGATATCACCCCATACGGTTGGAAACGGTAGTTAAGACTTGCGGTCAGGTTTGTTCGCTCGCCGTTAAAGTAGCT
>CAZJWV010000075.1:0-9692 GCA_964549855.1 uncultured Ohtaekwangia sp.
CGCCCTGCACAAGTGAACTGGAACGGGGAAACAGCTCGTACCAGGTGCTGAAGAGCGCACGGCTGTTTTCCACAGTAATCTCCAGCTCCCTCTCCTGCCGCGTGACATGCGATCGCAACGGATAACGATGAACTGCTTCGGCAAAACCCGCTGACAGCACAACGGTAATGGATTCACGCTGCTTCGTTTTGTTTCCAAGCAGCTCTGCCCATCCCAAGACTTGCTTGTCGCCGGCGCCTGCCTCCCGGAGGTAGGCTGCACCCTCCAATAGTTCAAGACTTACATCAAGGTTAGCTGTGATTTTCTTTCTGATTCCATCGAACCAGGTGTCAAGGTGATCCACCCAGGCCTGCACGTAGAAGTAGCAGGTTCCTTTTTGTGTTGCGTAAAAGCTGGCAGACCACACGTCGTTCATCCCAGGGGCCATCTCAACAACTGCCCAAGGACCATTTTCTCCAAACCGGTAGTACACTTCGGCCCTGATGTGGTCGTGCCCATCTCCTATAAGATTCGCGGTGACATCCACGCGCTCACCCACTGTGCGTTTGGCTGGATAGGTGCCGCCGTCTACCTGGGGTTGAACCTCTTCAATCAATATCCGCTGTTGGCCGTTTGTCATTATCAAATCACTTCATTTTAAAAACTCGTGCTCCATATGCAGGGAGATTGAAAGATACCTCACCCGAAGCTGACAGGCTGACCAAAGTCGAGTCTCCCAATAGATCCTCGAGTGAGTGTGAACCTTTCAATGACCAGGTGCTCATCAATTCAGGGCTTAGTTTAATGCGAACGGCTTCTTCCTTTGAGTTGAAGCCAGCCACGACAATCAGTCGCTCCTCCGCTGAAAACCGTGTGTAAGCCACAATCCGGCTACTCATTGCCTGCGCTTTTACATTTGTGACGGTCAAGTCGGCGTATTGTCCGTTGGCGATAGATGCTCGCCGTGCAACATTAATGATCTTCCCGTAGGCTGTGCGGAGGCGGCGCTGGTCGTCGCTGAGCAGTCCGCCGTCAAATTTTCCTCCATTCATCCACTTCTGGTGCTCGGGCACTCCCCAGTAGTCGAAATGAGTAGTCCGTCCGTCGTCGGTATTGAATCCTTCGGCCCCGGCTCCCGGTTCTCCTACTTCCTGACCAAAGAAAATCATAAGCGGTCCTTCGTCAATCGTCGCACTGATCACCATGCCCGGTAAGGCTTTCTGTGGATCGCCTGCAAAAAATGGAGATGCAATCCGTTGCTCGTCGTGGTTCTCGAGGAAGTGCACCATAAAGGGAGAAATGTCTTCCAAAGATTCGCGAATTCCCGGGACCTCGGTGGACAATGCCTTCCCTCCGATCAACAGCCGAAGCGTATCATACAACTGCACCTTGTCGTAGAGATAGTCGAAGCGGCCCTTGTCGAGATAATCGCGGTAGAGCGGGGGTATATAGATCTCAGCGATGAAAAGGATGTCGGGTTTCACCGCCTTTACCTGCGGAATGACCCACCGCCAAAATTCGACAGGAACCATTTCGGCCATGTCGCAACGAAATCCATCCACCCCTTTTAGTGCCCAGTAGACCAGGATGTCCTTCATTTTCACCCAAGTATCCGGCGCAGGATCAAAGTATTTGGTGCGACCGTTCAGGAAGTCGATGCCATAGTTGAGTCTTATCGTCTCAAACCACTTGTCCACCGAAGGGCTTGAGGTGAAATCGTCACCGGTTGCCTTGGCAGGTGTCTCAGCGTAGAGGCCGTCCATTCCTCCATACACAGATTTGAATCTCTTGAAATGATCTGCGGGAGGCTTGAAGGATTGCCCGGGCAGGTAATAGAAGTTATTGGACGCTGAGAACGCTTTCGATTTGTCGTCGGTTTCGCCCAGGTCCTTTACGCCCAATGGCTTTGCATCCGAAGCGTAGGACCTTGCCACGTGGTTAGGTACAAAATCGATGATGGCTTTTAGTCCTGCATCGTGTGTCCTCGTGATCAGTTGCTCAAACTCGCTCATCCGGCGGCGAACATCCACAGCCAAGTCAGGGTTTACATCGTAATAATCCTTTATGGAGTAGGGTGAACCTGCGCGTCCCTTTACCACGTCTGGATCGTCAGTAGGAATTCCAAAGGATGAGAAATCAGTCATCGTGGCGTGCTCGATCACACCCGTATACCAAATGTGGGTGATCCCGAGTTCCTTGATGGCATGCAAAGCGGTGTTCGTGAAATCATTGAACTTCCCAACGCCATTTTCCTCCCGGGTTCCAAAGGGCTTGTTGGTTGTCACTGTATTCCCAAACAATCGTGTCATGACCTGGTAGATCACGATTTTCTCACGCGGAGTAGTCAGTTCAGGCATGGGCGGAATTCGTTCGCGTCGCGGAGGGCTGCAAGTAATCAGCACAGCGACAAGCAGGCAAACACCAAAACCAACACGCATACACAGGTTCAACAGGCCAAGATAGAATAAGGTAAGCCAACCATAAAGGGGATTTCAGGGCAGAACTACCGCAATCGTTTGCTTGTGTTCGATGAGGGGCTACCGCCTTGAGCCAGCAAAGGTTTGGCCGCCGTATTTCCCTATTTTTAGATCAAATGAGTGGATTTACGACCTGCTGTGTAATGGTCGCCGTCCTGTTGATGGGTATTGCCCCTGTCACGGCGAGCGGCCAGGAACTCGACAACAATCGCGAGTCGCCGTTCACCCTGAGGACACACGAAAGAATCCATTGGGGTCTCATCGCTGGGATAACCGGCACGCTTCCTTTCTTCAAGCCCGAGGTAACGCCATCGTTCACGCGCTCTGCGGGTGTTGGCTGGATGATCGCCGGTCGAGGACTTGTCAAGATCAATCGCCGATCCTATGGACTTGTCCAACTGGGATATTCCCGGGCAGTAAGTCAATTCGGGTCGGATAGTTTGCACAACAAACTGAAAATGGATCTTGCGGAACTGTCGCTAAGGTTCTGTCGGAGGTACAGCCTGAGCAAAGCGTCTGACCTCTTTGTCGGGGTTGGGCCAACCATCAAGTACTGGATAAGCTCCTCTGGTACACTAAATAGTCCCTACCTATCTACTGACTACACCACCGTGCTTAACGGTGCGCCGGATGCCTCAACGACTATGTACCTGAACAACGTCAACCGAGTACTTTTCGGTATTGAATTAAGTGTGGGTGTTACCACCCCATTTATTACCGGTGAGAAACTGATGTTTGAAGTCAACACCGCCTACATGCTAACCCCGCTAGGCGGGGACGGCTCCTACAGCGCGTTCTATAGCCCCTGGTTCCCAAAACAATTTGAGCAGCAACAATTGGATCAACGACTTCTAACCGTCACCGCTTCCATGTCTTATTTGTTTGGTTACAATCCCAAAGCAAGCCGGCTCGGGAAGAGTACGAAGGAGAAGGAAGTGAAGAAACGAGATCCGAGAAAGGTGAAGAAGGACAAAGCGTATTTGAATACCCGGCTGAAGAAGAAGCCAAAGGAGTAGATTGTGCGCACCTCACCCTCTGCCCTAAAGGGGGAAGCAAGAATACTGCAGGGCAGCGGATCGGTTGAATCGGTGAATCAGTAGTTCGGTGAATCAGTGAATCAGTGGGTCAGTGGATCGGTGGATCGGTGGGATCAGTAGGCCGGTGATGCGGAGTAACTACAGGTTCTCGAAGACACCCGGCGCCGCTAGTTCCGTTTCCCCAACTCATCGCGGATCTTCGCCGCCTTCTCGTAATCCTCCTTCTCGATGGCAGCCTTTAACGCTTCGTTCAGCTTTTCAATTGTATAGCTCTTGTAGTCTTCGTTGCCCTTCTTGGGGCCTTCCTTCTTCACCTTGACCTTGGCTTCCGGCTTCGACTCCGTCTTCTCTTCCTTTTCTTCTTCCTCCTCCTCATCGGTAAGCACAATGCCGGCCTCGGCCAGGATATTCTCATAGGTGAATATCGGCGCGTCGAATCGCAAGCCGACCGCTATGGCATCCGAGGGCCGCGCGTCGATTTCTGATTTCTTTAGGCCATCCGTACAGACAATCTTTGCAAAGAACACCCCTTCCTTGAGGTCGGAGATAACGATTTCCTCCACGGAGAAATGAAACGAATTGCCAAATGACTTGAACAAGTCGTGCGTCATCGGCCGGTTCGGCACGATCTTCTCGATTTCGATGGCTATGGCCTGGGCTTCAAACATCCCGATGATGATCGGGAGTCTTCGGTTCCCTTCGGTTTCCCCGAGGACAAGGGCAAATGACCCCGTCTGTGATTGGCTCGAGGATAGCCCCAGGATTTCCAGTTTGATTTTCTTCAGCGCCACGCTCACTTACAGGTTTGCGATATTACCAAAAATTGATCCCCCGCCGTCACCATTTGTAACTTTATTTGGCCGCCTTGAGGGCCTGGGTGAGTTTGGGGATCACATCAAATGCGTCGCCAACAATGCCGTAGTCAGCCGCTTTAAAGAACGGTGCATCCGCGTCCTTATTGATTACAACAATACACTTTGATGAGTTTACACCAGCGAGGTGTTGAATAGCCCCCGAAATCCCGATTGCGACATACAGTTGGGGTGCGACCTTGACACCTGTCTGGCCTACGTGCTCGTGGTGCGGGCGCCAGCCCATATCCGAAACCGGTTTACTGCACCCGGTGGCAGCACCCAACGTCTTTGCCAATTCTTCCAGCATGCCCCAGTGTTCAGGGCCCTTCATGCCTCGCCCACCTGAAACAACGATGTTCGCTTCCGGAAGCGAAACGGCGGTCGATGCTTTTTCGGTGGAGACAATCTTTGTATTGAAGTCTTTGTCATCCAGTTTCGGAGAGAATGGTGTGGGTGTTATCGCCGCACCCGACTCCTTGATTTCAGCAGCGTTCTTCTTGATGGCAATTACCTTCTTGTCTGTGTTCAAATCCACCCATGCGAAAGCCTTGCCCGTGTAAATGCCGCGTTTTAATTGGAAACCTTGTGCGGTAGACGGAAGCTCCACTACGTTGGAAGCAAACCCGGCACCGGTTCGAATCGCCACCTTGGCAGCAACGGGTGATCCCATGGCCGAGTTGGCAAGTACGAGGGTGGTGCTTCCCTCCTGTTCCATCGCTTGAGCAACAACCGATGCATACACCTGGATTATCGGGTGATCCAATTTGTGGTCGGCCGCATGAAGCACTTTCGATGCGCCGAATTTTCCAACACTACCCAGAGTCGCCGCGTCAATCGTTCCCAGCGCGAGGGCGGTCACGTCGCCTCCCATGGCTTTGGCATAACACACGGCTTCAAGGGATGTGCCTTTTATTTTTCCGTCAGCATGCTCTATGAATACTAGGGTTTTCATTCTCTCGTGGTTCGTGTACTACAATACTTTCGCTTCGCCTTTTAACTTGGTCACCAGCTCGCCAACGTTGTCTGCAGAAATCATCTGCACGGCCTTCTTCGGGGGAGGCAGTTCGAATCGTTGGGTCTTGCCTGAAGTATTTACGGCCTTCGGTTCTACTACTTTCAGTGGCTTGGTACGCGCGCTCATGATGCCGCGCATGTTGGGAATCTTCCATTCGGCAATCGGTTCCTGGCAGCCTGCTACCAGCGGGAGGTTCGCCTCCACCTGCTCCTTTCCTCCCTCAATCTCACAGGCCATCTTAACCTTTGTTCCTTCAAGGTCCAGCTTCATTACCGGGGAAACGGATGGAATGCCCAGCATCTCCGCCACCATCGCGTGGACGACGCCGCCATTGAAATCAATTGATTCCCTGCCCATCAGGATGAGGTCAAACCCTTTGGCATGTTCTGCGATTTGGGAGGCTACAAAATAAGAGTCTGTGGGCTCCGCGTTCACACGAATGGCGTCGTCGGCGCCGATCGCCAGTGCTTTGCGCAGGGTGGGCTCCGTGTCCGCCAGGCCGACATTCAGTACGGTCACGGTGGCGCCTGAAGCCTCTTTCAGCTCCACCGCACGGGCCAGGGCGTAATCGTCATAGGGCCCCACGATAAATTGAACTCCAGCGGTATCAAACTTCGTATTATTGTCGAGAAAATTGATGCGCGACGTGGTGTCAGGAACGTGTGTGATACACACTAAAATCTTCATAGCGAGGGTGTTAATACGATGTCAAAAATCGACGCCGACAAGATACAAAAAGGCCTGATTTGTCCCCTTCGATAAGCTCAGGAACCGAAGCTCAGGGCAGGCCGAAAGGATGAATTAATACGTAATCCGTTCGTACCAAATGTCAAGAATTGACCAACTGAAGAAGTTTATAGCGGAAGACCCAAACGATCCGTTTCCGCGCTACGCTTTGGCATTGGAATATCTCCACCATGATGCTCCCCGGGCGCGCGAGGTGTTTCGTGACTTGCTGACAAGATTCCCGGAGTATTTGCCCACCTACTATCCTGCCGCTCAAGCTTCCGCTGATGCCGGAGACGATGCTGAAGCTGCCCGCCTCTACACCGAAGGTATTGCCCTCGCAGTCAAACTCGACGAACGGAAGACCGAGGCTGAGCTTCGGCAGGCGGAGCAGCAATGGTTGATGGAGAAGTCCTGAATTTGGATGCTGGATGCTAGATACTGGATGCTGATATGTGTTCACTGATAGATTCGGGGTCCGAAGGAATAGATGTCTTGGCGGACAGGGTATTCAACGCAAAGTGCGCTGAGGAAAACACGCAAAGATCGCAGAGAGACCAGTTCAGCTACCCAGCACCCAGTACCCGGCAGCTGCAGGTAGTTAGAACTGGAATACGATTTTCCCAACCTTATCTGGTAACAGGATGTCTGCAAAGCTCTCCGACAATTTCGAAAACGGCCGGATGCTGTCTACGATGGGGCGAATCTGGTGTTTGGCAACAAAGGCAAGCATGTCGATAAACTCCTGGTCGTTGCCCATGGTGGTGCCCTGGAGGGTGAGGTGGTTCCAGAACATCTTGTATAAATCAACCTTCGAAGCCATGCCGTTGGTAGCTCCATAGAAGACAATCTTGCCGTAAGGCTTCAAAATTTTGATGAAGTTGTTGATGTTGTCTCCGCCGGCACTATCGATGATGAGATCAAAGCCGCCTCGTGTTTTCCACAAGTCGCTGTACGTGTTCTCCTTCTTGTAGTTGTATGCGCCTTTAGCACCCATCTTCAGCGCCCGGGCGATTTTTGCATCGCTGCCCGAGGTCACGTACACGTTGGCCCCCGCGGCCTGGGCAAAGAGAAAACAAAACTGTGCAACTCCTCCGCCAAATCCCGAGACTAGCACATTCTGGCCGGCCTGCAATTTTCCCTGACGGAACAAGGCCCGATAAGCCGTGAGTCCACCCAGAGGTATTGCCGCGGCGTGAAGTATATCCAGGTGAGGTGGCTTCGGTTGAACGCGGTCCCGGTCGACGAGGCAATACTCGGCAAATGTTCCGTTCACCGGCATTCCCAGGATGCTGTAGTTCTTGGATTGCGCATCCGGATTGGGGCCCCAGTTGATGTTGGGGTTGATGACCACTTCCTTTCCGATCCAATCCTTGTCGGATTCGTCGCCAACACTATCTACCACACCTGATCCATCAGACCCCAGGATGCCGCCGTAACGAATGTTGGGATACTTGCCCTCCTTTATCCACTCATCGCGCCGGTTCATGGACGCGGCTCTCATCCGGACAAGAATCTTTCCCGGCCCCGGTTCAGGTTTTGGCAATTCTTGCAAAGCAATCTGGCCGGGACCAACAAGTACAAGGGCTCTCACAGACTGGAATGTTTAGGAGACAGCAACCAAGAAACTAAATGCCCACGGCTTTGCCAAGCCCGCTCGAGACTAAATAGTCTTGGAATTTGGGATTTGGAATTTGGTGCTTGGGATTTGGGATTTGGTGCTTGGAGCGCATTCAGGAAGCCGGCTGATGTTCCGGAAGCGAGAAGTAGAATGTGCTCCCCTCACCCACCTTACTCTCTGCATAAAGGTTACCGCCGTTACGCGCCACCAGGTCGCGGCAAAGCGGCAATCCAATGCCCTGGTTACCGCTGCCTTGAGCATCCTTCGACCAAAGGAAAAGTTGACGAAGACGGTCCGGAGGAATACCCTTCCCGTTATCCTTGACACCCAATGTGATCAAGTCGTCTTTGCGCCCTGAAAAGATGGTGACCGGGCGTCCTTCCGCGCTAAACCGGATGGCATTATATAAAAGTGTGCGAAGGACGACAGAAACCATTGTCCGATCTGCAAAGGCATGCACTGCATCAGGTACGAGGAACTCCACTTTCAGCCCGTTCTCTTCGGCCAGGGGGCGGAGCTGGGCTTCGACAGTAGCGGCCAACTGGTGGCAGCTAAAGACCTCCGGCCTGAATGGCAGGGTTCCGGACTGCGCTACCGACCAATCCACAAGTTGCGTTAATGATTGCATCACCTCCGCTAAAGACTTATGAAGTTGCTGCAACAACCCTTTCATTTCAGGGTCTCCTCGTTTGCCGGCTTCAGTCGATAGTGTTCTGGTGAGATTTCCGAACGTCGCCAGGGGCGACTGGAGATCATGGGCAATCACCGTAAAGAGCTTTTCCTTCTGAATGGTGAGACCTGCAAGTTCCTTTTCTTTTTCAGTGACTTTTTTCGCCAGGATACTCCTCGAATAAAGCCACGCCACCACCAACAGGATTGCCAGCATGCCCACACCGCCGATGGTCCACAAGAGGTACATCGATTGTCGCTGGCGCTGCGCGTCCAGTTCGCGGGCCCGTGTCATGAGTTCTGCAGTCCTCACGGATGCCTCGTGTGCACCGAGGATCAATTCATCGCGCACACCCTGCACCTGCTTAGCGGCTTCATGTAGTTGAACGGAGTCGCTGTACTGCTTGAACTTCACGTGGAAGACGTAAGCACGGGTCGTATCTCCCATGCGAGCTGCCAACTGAAAGCGGAGTTTGTAACAATCTCGCAACTTCTGAGGGTCGCCGGACCGCAAATCTGCAACCTCCGCACTGTCGGCAAAGTGCGAAGCGGTATCAAGCCGGTTGAGTCGGGCATAAACGCGTGCCAAATCCTGATAGCCCGGCATCGGATTGTTGGAAAGCCATTGCAACCGACGGACCTCTTTGTATGCCTCGAGGGCACGCAGCGGTTCTCCCTTGGTCTCGAACAACTTGCCGGTCTCCTCGAGGACAGCGATGCGACGCACGGTGTCGGGTCCTGCGGACTTGAGCGCCGAAAGAAGGTTTACTTCCGCCTCACTGTATCGGGACGCATCGCGCAGCACGCGGGCCATTTCAAACGTGATGATGTTTCGCGACACGGTGTCCTTCAAGTCCGCCGCCAGCAGCCGCGCCGTCCTGTAGTCCTCCAACGATTCTACCGGGTTGGAAAGAAAGTAGTTGACGCGGGCGCTGAAAAGAAGGGACGAGAACTGGCCAGGCTTGTTGTCAAGCAGCTGGTAGGTGCGAAAGGCCCTGTCGAAGAAATCGCTCGCGCGCGCCATGGCGCCTTTCCGATACGCGATATCACCCAGGTTGGAATAGGCCCTCGCTGCCAGTGCCTCGTTTTCCGGAGCCAGTTGCAACACCGTCCATGAATGCACTGCTGAAGAGTCCAGCACCCCGGTTTGGTTGTAAGCCGCCGCCATTCGGTCATGAATCCAGGCCAGGTCGGCGGGGTTGGAAAACCTCGACAATTGTTCGTTGAAAAGGAGAATGACAGACTCAGGCAGTCGACCGGGATCATCGGCTTTCTTGAGGAGCGTGTCCAACGGAGTGGCTGGCTGCGCCTGAA
>CAZJWV010000075.1:9792-16020 GCA_964549855.1 uncultured Ohtaekwangia sp.
AACGGCATGTCATCATCCGTCCGCTGAGGCGGAGGCAACTGGGGCGGGTCATCTTTGAACGTATTCAGCCGACTTTCACGGGTGACGCTGCCAAACGATGATGAATCGGGAGAAGGTCCATCGAAATCGGCAAACTTGGTGTACTTGCCGATGAACTTCAGGCGCACGGTATCGGTGGAGCCGTTACGGTTCTTAGCCACAATCAACTCAGCCATTCCATTGGTAGGCATTCCTTCTTCGTCGACCGTAATCTTGTAGTACTCCGGGCGATAGAGGAACATGACGATGTCGGCATCCTGTTCAATGGAACCTGACTCACGCAAATCTGACAATTGAGGTCGCTTGTCTCCTCCCCGTGTTTCAACACCCCGGCTTAACTGCGACAATGCGACGACCGGGACATCAAGCTCCTTGGCAACACCTTTCAGCGCGCGCGAGATGGAAGCGATTTCCTGTTCACGGTTGCCCCCGACATCTCCTTTCATCAGCTGCAGATAGTCAACGACGATCAACTGCACGTTGTGCTCTGCCTTGAGGCGCCGGCACTTTGCCCTCAACTCCAGGATGGATAACGCCGGCGTATCGTCAATGAAGATCGGTGCAGAGGTGAGGCGGTTGGTTCGGTGAACCAGCTGTTGCCATTCGAAGTCGGCCAGGTTACCACGGCGGAGCTTGTCAGATTCTAATTCAGCTTCAGCGGAGATCAGGCGATTGGTCAGCTGCAGCGAGGCCATTTCCAAAGAAAAGATGGCTACCGGGTGGTTGAAGTCTACAGCCGCGTTTCGAAGGGCCGAGACAACGAATGCCGTTTTACCCATACCGGGACGGGCCGCAATGATGATAAGGTCGGATCGCTGCCAGCCGCTGAGCAAGCGGTCAAGCCGCGTAAACCCGCTGGGTATACCCGTGAGTCCGTCCTTATGGTGCCTCCGTTCCTGAAGATCCTGGATCGACCGGGTCATCAGGGACTTCATCGTGTCGTAGTTCTTCCTGAGGTTGGAATCTGATATGGCAAAGATCGATTGCTCAGCGGAGTCAAGGAGGTCAAAGACATCCATGGTGTCTTCGTAGGCATTGCGCTGAACATCAGAGGATATCCGGATAAGCTCACGCTTGATGGCCAACTCAATCACAATCCGGGCGTGGAACTCAATGTTGGCGGCAGAACTTACCCGGGAGGTAAGCTCGGCGATGTAGTAGGCGCCGCCCACCAACTCCAGCTTGCCGTTTTTCCGGAGTTGGGCGACCACGGTGCGCATGTCCACCGGTTCCGACGCCTTGAAGAGGTCGGTGATGGCCTGGTAGATTTCCTTATGCTGTTCGGTGTAGAAGTGTTCGGGGCGGAGGAACTCGATTACTGCAGTTAACGCGCTCTTTTCCAGCATCAACGCGCCCAATACTGCTTCCTCCAGCTCAAGCGCCTGAGGCGGCAGCTTGCCGAGGTTCTCCGAGATATCCCGGGGAACGAGCTTGGCAATTTTGGTGCTGCCAGACCTCAAGGACGTTGATCGCTGCTCCATACTCGTGGTTGTTGGACGCGTGTTTTTATTTGGAGGAACAAACCTAATGGTTCACGATAGCCAAAAAATCCTCCACGTCCACAACTTCTAAACAATCTACAAACATCAACATCCTGCCTTGTTAATAAATTTCGCAGCGCTGATTTTTTTCTTCCTGCGACACGAGTTGTCACACTTCGGGTTACAGCCCATAATCGCCTAGTGGTTAGGCGCTTCCCGGGATTGACATTTTACCTTAACTTGAAGGCGAATAAATCCGGATGGCCCTTTCGCGCGCATATCACTTCATTGGCATCGGTGATCCGGTCACTTGCGATTTGGCTATCGCCTTGCTGAATGCCGGCCACCAGGTCACCGCCTCCGAGGGGGCATCGATGGACGACCTGGTCCACGACAAGCTCGAGGAATTCAAACTGCTGCCACCAATGGGCTGGCAGGCGGACAGGGTACATTCCCGCCTCAATGGCGTGATTACCAGCCCCGTCGTCGCCCTCGACAATCCCGAATTGAAACAAGCCCAGGCGCTTAAGCTCCCGGTCCTTTCATATGCCGAGTTTATACGCCAGGAGTCGGTGAATAAGCACCGGGTTGTGGTCACCGGCAGCTACGGCAAGACCATGATCACCTTGCTGATCCTGCACGTGCTCAACTACCACAAACGCTCGTTTGATTACTTACTGGGAAGACCCGTGCCCGGCGTCAAGCACAGCGTTCGCCTCTCCGACGCCCCGGTCATCGTGATTGAGGGTCAGGACGGCCTGGCTTCAACATTGAATCCCACCCCGATGTTCCTCAAGTACCAGCACCACATCGGCGTCATCAGCGGCATCGAGTGGTCCCAGTCGTCGGCATACCCAACCAAGGAGGACTACACCAGGCAATTCAGTCTGTTCGAGAAAGCGACCCCAAAGGGAGGCGTGCTGGTTTACTTCGACCTCGAGCCCGTGGTCACGGTATTGGGGATGAAGCAACCGGATGTTCTCTACATTGGTTACAAAACACACGCCAGTCAAAACGACAGTGGTCAGGAATACCTTGTTGAGTCCGGCAATGAACGTTACCCCGTCAAGCTCTCCGGAAAAGTCAACATGCAGAACATCAGCGCCGCCAAAGAGACCGTGAAGAAACTTGGCATTACCACGCCGATGTTTTATGAAGCGATACAGCGGTTTGGTGGGGATTCGTTGTGACCCTTCGACTTCGCTCAGGGCTGGTCATGCTTCGACTGCGCTCAGCATGACCATTGCATTGGTGTATTCCTTTGAGGTCCTTTCGCCTCTGCGTCGGCGCCAGCCCTGAGCATAGTCGAAGGGCGGTGGTTACTCTGTACCTCTCCAGAACCTTGTCTCCGTCCCACACAGAGTCCACAACATTCTCCGCTTTTGTGTTCCTTTGCATTCTCGCATGAAACTAAATCTCAAGATCCCGCTTTGCTTCTTCGACCTTGAAACCACGGGCACCAACATCTCCCAGGATCGCATCGTGGAGATTGCCGTGGTAAAACTGATGCCCAACGGGGAGATTCTTGAAAAGCACAACCTCGTCAACCCCACCATTCCCATCCCGCCGGGCTCTACGGCCATACACGGCATCACGGATGAAGCCGTTAAAGACAAGCCTGCATTCAAAGAACTCGCGAAAGAGTATGCCAAGTTTGTGGAGGGCGCCGACCTGAGCGGTTTCAACATCCTCAATTTTGATGTGCCGCTTCTTGTGGAAGAGTTCCTTCGCGCCGACGTAGAGTTCGACTATTCCCGGAAGCGTATCATCGACTCACAGCGCATCTATCACTTGATGGAGAAGCGCAACCTTGCGGCTGCTTACCGATTCTATTGTGGCAAGACACTCACCGACTCCCACTCTGCGGCCGCGGACACCCGCGCATCGATGGAGGTGCTCCTCTCTCAAGTGGCACGGTACGATAACCAACAGGTTACAGACAGTTTGGGTAACATTCTTGGGACCATCAGCAACGACATGGACGAAATCAACAAGCTCGTCTCTTCAGAGCGTGTGGACCTGGCCGGACGAATGATCCGTGAAGCTTCCGGAGCAGTCCTCATCAACTTTGGCAAACACAAGGGAAAGAAGGTTCTTGACGTACTCAAGGATGAGCCCTCCTATTACGACTGGATCATGAACGGGGACTTCTCACTTGACACCAAGCGCAAACTGACCGAGATTAAGTTGAGCATGCTGAGGAAGTAAATGGTGACCTGTGACCAGTAGCCGGTGACCAGCAACCTGCAGATGGTATTTATGAATAAGTAATTAATTGAAATCTTACCCATGGAAACCACCCCTATTCTCATCCTATCCCTGATCCTCGGGATCCTCGTCCTCATCTCCTGTTTCGTGACGGTCAGGCAGGGCACCATCACGGTGATCACCGTGTTCGGAAAGTATAACCGAATCATGCACCCGGGCCTCAATATCCGCGTGCCACTCATTCAGAAGGTGTTTACAAAGATCTCCACCCAGAACCGTTCCGTCGAGCTGGAATTCCAAGCGACGACTTCCGACCAGGCCAACGTCAATTTCAAGGCGATGCTGTTGTTCTCTGTACTCAATCAACAGGAAGAAACCATCAAGAGTGTCGCATTTAAATTCATGGACGAGGAGAGCTTCATGACAGCTCTTATAAGAACAATTGAAGGATCTATCCGAAGCTTTGTTGCCACCAAGAAGCAAGCAGAAATTCTTGCCCTGCGAACGGAGATTGTGAAAGAGGTGAAGCACCAACTGGATCAAACGCTTGAGGGCTGGGGTTATCACCTCCTGGACCTTCAGCTGAATGACATTGCTTTTGATGCCGCGATCATGAAGTCCATGGCCCAGGTGGTGGCGTCGAGCAATCTCAGGGCTGCCGCCGAAAACGAAGGGCAAGCCTTGTTGATCACTAAGACAAAGTCTGCGGAAGCTGATGGAAATGCCATAAAGATTGCGGCGGAGGCCGAAAGGGTGGCCGCCCAATTGCGCGGTCAGGGGGTTGCCCTGTTCCGTGAAGAAGTAGCCAAGGGCATGAGCCATGCAGCCATGGAAATGAAGGCTGCCAACCTGGACGCTTCGTTTATTTTGTTTTCGATGTGGACTGAATCCATCAAGCATTTTGCCGAGAGCGGAAAAGGCAATGTGATTTTTCTCGATGGCTCCACCGAAAGCATGCAGCGGACAATGCAGCAAGTGATGGCGATCAGTAAGACCCAGGGGATCACGAGTGACAAAAAGTAGTGTCGTGGTGTCGTGGTGCCGTGGTGTCTTAGTTGCGAATTTGGTCCCGGCAATCCGGTTACCCGGCCACCCAGCGACCTACCGATCCACCGATCCACCGATTCACCGACACACCGACTTCACATCTCTTTCCAAGTATGATCCGCTAGCAACATTACTGTTGCAACAAATGTTTTAAACGGAATCTTGTCGCCCCACTCCTTCGGACTCACCATCGAGATGAGGTGTGTGCCGTCCTCACGTTGGTATAGGTGGTACTTCTGACCGATCACCGGATTGAATCCCAGTGTCGCTTCGTAGATGATGTGGGAAAGTTCCTTCCGCTTCTGAATCTCCCGGGCCTGTATCGCCAGCAACTCAATCTGCTGTCGGATTTGCGTCAGCTGCATGTTGGTTTGCTCCTCCATGGCTGAAAGCGCCGCGTGCTTGATCATCCCTTCCTCGTTGGGGCGAATCAGTGCGCCTGAAACGGAAGCGGCATACGGAAGCACGCTCAATTGCTTGTGATATATTTCCACATTGGTCCGAACCTGGTCCACATCAAAATGCCGCTGGGTTACTTTGAGGTATCCCTGTGGAGTGATCTCGTGCGAAACTTCAAGGATCACTTTGTCTTTTCTAAAGAACCGAATCCTGAAGTTGGTCGAGTCCTCAAAGTGAGCGCTGGCTTTTTCTGCAAGATCTTGATCCTCGACCGGGTGGTTGTCTCCATCAGGGATCAATGCGAATTCGCTGGAGAAGGCATGGTCTTCAATCGAGACCTGGCTTTGGGTTACTTGCACCTGCTTTTGGGATTCCCGAAAAGCAATGCGATATATCCCTGACTTGGGCCTGTTACCATGTTCATATGTTCCCTTCTCCGGAAACAACTGCCATGATCCAAGGAAGTTGTAGGCTTCGGTCATGGGCGAAAGTTAATGGATGGAGGCGACTGTTAGAGATCAGTGGAATCCACGCACACTCCGGGCCCCTTGCCCCTGAAGGGGGACGAAGAGACTCAAGTGGGTACACAGGGTTCCCCTTTAGGGGTCAGGGGCACAACGCGAACTCTCTGCCTTCGCGGCGCCGTCTCGGCTGCCGCGATCTACACACTGTCGATGAAATGCACCTTTACAGCCGGGACCAACCGTATCCGTGCGAACTCGACAATGAACGCTCTCTAACGGGTGCATAGATCGCGGTAGTTGGCCGCGACGGCCAAAACCGCGAACAAACTATTTCTTATAGTACTGCATCGCCTCCGGTATCCAACCTTTCAAATCCGCAATGCGCGTCTCGTGCGAAGGATGGGTAGAGAGAAACTCTGGCGGCTGGTTGCCTCCACCGGTCGTGGCCATGCGCTCCCAGAACAGCGGCGCCTGCTTGGGGTCGTAACCTGCCATCGCCATGAAAATGATTCCGAGGTGATCGGCTTCCGACTCGTGGGCGCGGCTGAACTTCAACATTCCAATTTCTGTGCCTGCCCCAACGGCTTGCA
>CAZJWV010000076.1:0-15639 GCA_964549855.1 uncultured Ohtaekwangia sp.
TCTATTCTCTGGATTGACAGACGGCAGGAGGGGTGGGTGCAAAAGATTCTAAACTGGTTCCCGACGATGCTGCTCGCCTATTTGATTCCCGCAGCAATCACGCATCTCTTTACGCTGAACTTGTCCGAAGTGTGGCTTCACCGCCTCTCGCGCAACGGAATAATCCCACTGGCCATTGTTACCTTGATGAGCGCCCTGCCTATGGGCCGCTTGCTGAAGGTCGGATGGAAGCCCATTGCCTTGTTCCTCACAGGCTCCCTGACTATTGCCTTGCTACCCGTTGCTCTTGTCTTGCTTGGCTCGGCAATGTCGGATTCGATCCGTGATTTGTTTATCGATCAAGAGTATTGGAAGGGCCTCGTACCTATTGTGGGGAGTTGGATCGGTGGAAGCACCAGTCAATTGGTGCTCAAGGAAGTGGTGAACTGCCCGAATGAACTCTTCCTCAGCGTTATCGTAATTGACAATCTCCTTGTCAATTGCTGGACTCTTTTCATGTTCCAGGCGATAAGGTCAAGCGACAGGTTAAATGTGATATTAGGAATCAGGGCAAGTCCACCGGAGTCGCTTGAAGATGCCCGGCAGTCGTCAACACCAGAGATTCTTTTCACCGTTCTCTGCTTGCTGGGCTGCACCGGGGTAGTCATCTGGATGGTGAATGATTTTGTGTTTAGGATTTTGGCGCTTTCCATCGCTGGCCTGTTGCTTGGCAACAGCTTCCGGGGATGGAGCCACTCCACCGCAATAAAGGCAGGTGGGATCCTGATCCTCACGATTATGTCCATTCTTGGGCTGCGACTTGATTTTACCAGACTTGATCTTCCGGTCGCCTTCGTGGTGATATGCACCAGCTGGCTCCTGCTCCACTACCTTTTCATGTTGATCACCGCGTGGGGGCTGAGGGTTCATATGGCGTGGCTGCCAATTTGCAGCATGGCTAATCTTGGAGGTATATCAACCGCGCCTGCTGTCACCGCCGCATACAATCGGAGCTGGATGCCGCACGCCGTTTTGCTGGCAGTCCTTAGCATGGTCACCGGCAACTTGTGGGGATTTGTCACGATATATGTATTTAAATGGATAGGGGAGTAGGCTGAAACCTCACTAAATCATGAAAGTCATTTTGTTTCTCGCTCTGCTTCCCCTTATGGGATTTGCCCAGCTCAAATCATCCATTCAGATTCGGGAAGCTGCGGAGAAACAATTACCTGCGGCGTTAGATGAATTGAGGGGTTTTCTCAGGCTGGCGAATGATGGCAGGGTATCCGCCCAGATTTCCGCCAACATGGATTGGTGCCGGAAGGCTCTGTCAACGAGAAGGTTTGAAGTGCGCCAGCTCCGTTCAGCAGACGTGCCATACCTTTTCGGCGAGCGAATCACGAGCCCTGAATTGCCATGGATTTTGGTGTACCTGCAGATCGACGGCCAGCCAGCGCAAGGGTTGGCTTGGGAGCAAGACGATCCTTTCGAACCGGTAATAAAGCGGCAGGAAGTGGACGGAAAGTGGACGGCAGTAGCGTGGAAAGCTCCCTTCGATCCAAAGGCAAGAATATTTGCCCGATCCGCTTCCGACTCCAAGGGTCCCGCACAGGCATTTCTGTCTGCGTTGGATTTGATGGATCAAAAGCAGATTAAACCCACCGTAAACATCAAGGTAATTCTTGACTTTCAGGAAGAACTTGGTTCGCCAACATTGCCTGCTTTCGTTGGAGAAAATGCTGAATTGCTCCGGGCCAAACTGGTGCTCATCATGGACGGCGCCCGCCATGTTTCCAACCTGCCTACCTTGAATTTTGGAGCACGAGGCATTGCGACCATTCGGCTTACGGTGTTTGGCCCTTCCGAAGAACTTCATAGTGGACAGTACGGCAACTACGCTCCAAATCCGGTGTTTCATATGAGCAGGTTGTTGGGAAGTATGAAGGATGAAGACGGACGCGTGCTCATTCCCGGATTTTATGATGGCATCGTCTTATCAGCAGATGAGCGGCGGTCACTCAACGATACACCCAACGACGATGCCGCCCTTAATCGCCGACTGGGTATAGCCCACCCGGAAAAAGTTGCGGGTACCTATGAAGAGTCGCTTCAATACCCTTCCTTGAACGTCAGAGGGCTAGGTGCCGCGTCCACGGGTGAAGATGTTCGCGGTATAATACCTGCCGAAGCCGTGGCGGAGATTGATTTGCGCCTCGTGCCCGAAACGGATGGCGAAAGGACAGTAGGTCTGGTTCGAAGTTTTGTTGAAAGTAAAGGGTTTCACCTGGTGGAAGGGACACCCACAGTCCTGGACCGCGCCTCCTACGACAGGCTTGCCTCTTTTACCTACCGGCTTGGTTCAAAGCCGTTCCGGACAGACCTCAACTCGCCTGAGGGCATGTGGTTGGATAACGCCATGCTGCGTGTTTTTGGGAAGGGCAAGTATGTTAAACAGCGTACCACCGGCGGCTCTCAACCTATTGAGCCATTCATTACCACGCTGGGAATCCCGGCCGTTTCTGTCCGCATTCCAAACCCGGACAATAACATTCACGCGGCAAATGAAAACCTCTCCATCAGTTGCTTTACCGAAGGATTGCAAATGTGCCTGGGGATATTGACGGAGCGAATGAAATGAGCGAAATCTAACTCAAAGCAAGCCTGCAAAGCCCCAGATCGACGCGCTCAATGTTCCCTCAGCTTGAGCATCATCTCCCGTGAGATTGAGTCGGTGTACGCGCCATAGGCTTCTACCATGAGACCCTTGAGGTTGTACTTGGAGGCGGTAATGGCGTAGAGAATGGATTCATCGTCGGGATTGGTGAAGCCTTCAAAACGAAAGACCTTGTCGACATGAAATTCGGAGGGGAGAATCAACAACTCCCCGTCTCTGCACTCCAGGAATTGGGGCTTCATGGTCAGCTCTTCCGTATAGCCTTCCTTCTTGAGTTTGGCCATCAATTCACTGAGGGTAAGTTCATCTGCTTCCATAACATGAGGAAGTTAGTGGTTATCCGGCAATACGCCCGAATATTGCCCTTACACCTTCGAGGCCTCAGGTTCGCCGGCTTTCACCTCCTTAGGCAGCACATTGCCATTGGGCTGTTCAGCAACAATTTGCAGGGGACATGAGACCGATACAGTAGTCCCTTTCCCAAACTCAGAATGGATCTGAATCTGGCCGCCCAGGCGATCGACCATGCGCTTGACGAGGAACAGCCCCAGGCCTGAACCCGAATTTGTCTCGTGAGCCCGGTAGAACATTTCGAATACGCGCTCCTGCGATATCTTTGGAATACCGACTCCATTGTCCTCGACAGTGAGAAGGACTCTGCCGCCGTCGGTATGCATTGCAAGTTTGACGAAGGGCGCTGTCTTTTTGAGGTCGCGATACTTGATCGCGTTCGATAGCAAGTTTCCGAGAATCATTCTCCAGGCGTTAGCATCACTGACCATGTGAAGGCGCGCATCGACTTCCTTAATCAGGTTTACGTGGTGCTCCTGGTCCATGAACTCAATCTCCGACCAAACCGACGCCACCAGCTCGTGGGCATAGAATTGCGTAGCAAGGTTGCCTTGCCGGGTATGCCTTACGTAGTTGTTGATTTCATGAAGGAGGTTTTCCAGCTTGAGAATCCGCTCTTCCATCATCTCCATGTACAACTCCCGGTCCTCGGGTGACATTCGCGTGAGTTGGATAAGGCCACGAATGGATTTCACCGGCGCCACCAGGTCGTGGCTTGAACGGTAGAGGAAAGTATCGAGTTCTTCGTTGGTCTCCAGCAAGGTACGGTTGGACTGAATGAGTTCCTGCTTGGTATGCTCAATCTCTGCAGTCTTTTCCCTCACAAGACGGCTCAGCGTTCGCCGCGTTTGTCGCGACCGGATGACGATGAATAGTGCGAGCCCGGCCAGCACGATGATCAAAGCAAGTGCGTTGCCTGCTCGCCCTTCGAATACCGCGTACCAGGGTGGGTCCACAATGATGACAAGCCTGCCTTCCGGTGTCTCCGGTTCGTCGGTCTGCCTTACTCGGAAGAGGTAAGTGCCTCTGGGGAGGTCACGGAATTCGGCTGCATTCTTTGCTGTTTCCTTCCATTCAGCATCATAACCTTCGAGCAGGTATTGAAAAGTCTTCTTACCGAATTCCGAAGAAGGTCGTGAGAACTGAACGTCTACGTGAAGCGGGACGCGGCTGAGCATGAGGGTATCCGTCGGCCGAATGGTGAACTGCCTGGGCCCTGCGCCGGCTTCCAGGGAAGAAACCCTGATCGGAAACCCACCTTTTTCGGAATGATAAACTTCAAACTTCGGTCGGAGGTTGATGAAAGAAATTCCGTAGTCGAGCGCAAGCCATAGACGGCCTTCTTGATCGAGCTCCATGTCGTAGATCCCCTGGCCCTGCAGCCCTTGCTCAGGACCATATTGCGACTTTACGTTCCCGGCTCTGTCGGTAATAAACACTCCATCCTGCCAGGTTGCCACCGCAAGCAGCTCATCCCCAACCGGCAATGTCTGGTAAACCCAACGGTGCTTCACGAGGTCTGAAAGCGGGTAGTCAAATGGCCGGATGTGCCTTGTCACATGGTTGATCCTTACGGCTCCGGCACTCGGAAAGATCACCAGGTCCTCTTCATCATCCCAAGGGATAATACCGTATGCGGCCTCCCGCGTGATTTCAGTTTGATCCCAGACTGGTTCCACCCGATCACCTTTCAGCCGATGGAGGCGTCCATTGGTTTGAGAGATATACACCCGGTCGTCAACCCGGTAGATATAAGCGCGATGAAGTGGAAGGAAACTGACCGATTGGTTTGCGTAGATGAAGTATCCCTCGTTGCATTGAAACAGCGCGCTGTCTCCAATGACGAACACTTGCCATATTTCACGGAATGGATGCTGGCGGAAAATGGAATCTGAGAGTGGCACGTAACGATAGCGGGACTGGCGCGTCTTTTCCAGGTAACCAAAAGAAGTCATCCCGCCAACATAGACTCGATCAGATTTTGCATCATACTCGAGACTGCGTACCTCACTCTTCTTGTTCAGCTCGTAAGATTCCCAAGTGGCGCCATCATAGACCATTACTCCTTTTGACACGCCGAAGTAAAGGATGCCTTCTTTATCCTGGGCTATACCATATACCATTACACCCGAACCCGAGACCTCCGGACCATAGTTGACGATGGCAGGTGGTGTGCGTTGCGCAATTGCGAATAGTGACTGGCAGAGAAATGCTGCAGTCAGGAAAGCAGTGGGTGAATAGTGAGCCAAATCTCTTACGAAAGGGACTCTAAGTTAAAGATTTGTAGATAGTTGACAATGAAGGGATGTCCTCTTCCAATGAAGGCCTTCCCATGCTTATCTTTATCTGCGACAATCCACCTGTACATATGAAACGAACAATTGTTGTATTGCTCTTGGCGATCACCCGGTGTGGATTTGCCCAGTTATCGCTGGACAGTGCCAAGCAGGCTTCCCTTGAACTTCACATGTCGGCATACAGCTACCATGAGCAATTCATGGGGCATGCTGGGTATGGCGCACCCTTGATTCTAACTGCTGATGGTGGGGCAGCAGCCTTTGGAGATGGTGATGAGGGTCCCATGCTGGTCAAGTGGGACAAAGATGGCAAGGTCCAATGGAAGCGAGCTATCGCGCCAAAAGGCGAAGAGATGGAACTGCAGAGTGTCGTGCAGGCAACAAGTGGCAATTATTATGTTTGTTTCCTGGTCTATGATAACACCAAGACCAACTATCGTGGCGGTGTTGAACGAATAGCGTATATCAACAACAAGACAGGTGCAATCGTATGGGAAAAATACATTGGTACCTTCTCATCGATCAACAACCCCGTCATCTCTTACCTTCACGCACTTCCGGACGGTCGCATTGAACTACGTGGTCACGTTGCCCGCAAGGCACCACCGGAAGGCAAGGACCCTACTTACCTCTACTGGCAAGGCTGGATTGGTTCTAAAGGGAACTTGACCCAGAAAGACGGAGTAGTCATCGACTGGAAGAAGACAGAAGAGTGGCAGGCCCGATACAAGCCTGAGAATTAGTAGTCAGAGTGAAGAGTCAGGGGATATTGAGGGCAGGCTTCTTCTGCCCACGGTGACAAGTCGTGCAGTTCACGACGGGTTCCTTCAAGTCAGCGATCCCTTTCAACAGTTCTCCATTGATCTTTCCCATCATGCTCCACATTTGTCTTGCAATCTTCTTTGGGGTCTTTTCATCAGATGCAAAGTCCTTCGTGTTGTGACAGTGACCACAAGAGACTCCAAGTGATTTCGAGTACGCGATGTCCATGATCCGGAGCACGCGACCGGCTGGCATCTTGTTCAGCATCTTCATATTCTTAAAAACCGAATCAGCTGGAAGATTCTCCTTGCCCTTGATATTGGCCATTACTTCGGCAATGTGCTTCTGTCGATCCACTTCCAGGGAGTCCACCGCAGACTCTCCCGCAGATTCAGGGAGACGGAGGGAAACTAGTGTTGCTGCAAGTGTCACGAGCATCGCCGCAAACATGATGAGCTTCAAGGTGCGCATGGGAGTGGGGTTTACTAGAGAACGGGATAGTACTCCCAGAGTTGCACTTCATTTGATCCGTGAAAATTCGTGGAATCCGTGGCATTGCCTTTGTGTGCCACGGACTGCACGGATTAACACGGATTGGAGAAATATGTCTACCGTGCTGAAATAATTTCCCTCAGTCGAATGTCCGCTGATGACGAACCGATCATGATTCTGAAATCCCCAGGTTCCACTACCCATTGCATTTGTTCATTCAACATTGTGAGCATGGCAGGAGTGATGACAAACTCCACCTGTCTCGCTTCACCCGGCTTCAGCGATACACGTTGAAAGGCCTTGAGCTCCTTGATGGGCCGTACGGTTGAGGCCAACTCGTCGTGAATGTACAATTGAACAACTTCCTCGGCTTCGACGCTGCCAGTATTCTTCAACGTGAAGGTGACATGCACCTCCTCATTTGAACTGATTGAATCCCGGTCAAATTGAAGGGATGAATACTCGAAGGATGAATAGCTCAGTCCGTGCCCAAATGGAAATTGTGGTTTGCCGCTGTTGTCAATGTAATCGTCATGGCGGCCCGTCGGTTTGTGGTTGTAGACAAGGGGTAACTGACCTTCACTCATGGGGAAAGTTATTGGCAGTTTGCCGGACGGGGAGACCTTGCCAGCAAGGATTTCCGCCACGGCCTCGCCACCCGCCTCGCCGGGATACCAAACGTCAAGCACTGCGCCGACACGTTCAACCCACTTGTCCATCGTGATCGGGCTGCCGCCATACAGGATGACGACGACAGGTTTACCGGTTTCTGCCAACTTAAGAATCATCTCTTCCTGACGGCCAGGGAGAGACAGTTGACTCCGGTCGCGACCTTCACCTTCCTCGATGCCAGCAGCAACAATGACTACGTCGCTTTTCCGGGCACGAGCTATCGCATCAGTGATTCGTGCATCTCCGTCGTTCTTAACCCCGACATTCCATACAAGTCGAAAGGTTGAATTGCCGGAAGGCTCACGGTATTCGATTTTCAAATCATACCACTGATCCTTCATCAGGGCAACCGGAACGAGTGTGGCGGCCGAGGATGTTCTGTTCCACCGGTCAATCAGGAGCTTGTTGTCCACGAATAACCGGTAGCCATCGTTCCCCTCAATACCGAGTTTGATGGGTCCTGTCACAGGTGATTTCAATTTTCCTGTCCAGCGAACAGAGAAAAAGTCGTAGTTGATATCACGGTGAGGTGAGCTGAGGGTCCAACGAAAATCCACATCAGTATCGATGCGCGTGAGCACGGGCGCTCCATCAAGAGTGATGTTGTTAAAGTACTCTCCCTTTAGTCCTTTTGTGCCTTCGGTAGTAAGGAATTCGGAATCAACGGTTTTCAATGAATTGGAAGTCCTCCCAGTGCCTGGCGCATAAGTCACTGACTTTTCACCAAACGTTTTTGTCAACGCATCGCGAAGGCTGATCTTGTCATTGCCCGGCCCGCTGTAACCACCGAGTCGGGCTTCGACCGCGTCGAGTCCGATAAGGGCAATCCGCTTAGCTGAGGGTGCGAGGGGAAGGGTGTTGCCATCATTCTTCAACAAGACGATGGAAGTCAATGCAGCATTCTTCGCCAATGCGCGGTGGTCAGCCATGGAAGCGCTCAGACCTGGATCTGTGTAAGGCTTCTCGAAGAGCCCAAGTTCAAACTTTACGCGGAGAACTCTTGCTACGGCGCTGTCGATCACTGCTGATGGGATGCTGCCATCCAGGTAGGGAGGAGCGTAGAGCGCCGCATGTGCAATCTCCGTTTGGAAGATCACATCCTGCCCGTTTACTACGGACTGAGTGCCCGCATCGGCATAGCCCCTGGAGGTGCGATGCAGCACACTGGCTCCACCGGTAGCATTGGCATCGGAGATGGCGAAGCCCCGGAATCTCCATTCCTTTTTTAATAAATCATTCAACAACCATGCATTCGCGCTGGCGGGCCGGCCATTGACACTGTTGTAGGCCGTCATGATACTTCGTGATCCGCCTTGCTGGATGCACGCCTCAAACGGAACCAGGTAGAGCTCCTTGAGCTGCCGCTCGCTGATGTCCACCGGGTAGCTGTCGCGGCCACCGGCGCCATGGTTGACTACAAAGTGTTTCGGCGTGGTAATGATGCCTCTCTCTTCGAATGCTTTTACAAAAGCAACACCCATCGCCGAAGAGAGTACCGGGTCCTCGCCGTAAGTTTCTTCAACCCGGCCCCAGCGTGCGTCGGTGGCGAGGTTAACGACTGGTGACAGCACTTGCCGGATGCCGCGAACGCTGCACTCTTCGGCAATTGCACCTGCTACTTTGCTCATGAGGGTTGTGTCCCATGTGGCCGCTAGTGCGATAGCCTGAGGGAAAGCCGTGGCGCCAGGGCGCACAAGACCGTGAAGCGCCTCATCGAAGAAGATTATTGGAATTCCTAGGCGTGTTTGTTCAACGAAGTACCGCTGAACACTATCGGCATGCTCCCGGGATGGAGCGAGGAGTTGGAAACCAAAGATGCCCGAACGAAAAAGCGAGGTATCCGAAAGATCGCCGGAGACCATGAAGAGTTGGCGGAATTTCTCTTCGGGGGTCATGCGGCCAAGCAAATCCTCGATCCGGCGGTCGACAGCGAGTTTTGGATTCTTGTACGCGGGCTGGTCGTCAACGCTGCATGACGTAAGTAGTGCGGAAATGATCAGTACGCGGACAATGGCAGAGGTCATGAGCGGAACCCAAGCTAAGAAAAAATGAAGCTTTCGGAGAAATCTACCCTCATTGTGGTTACTACCAATTGGTTGAATTTACGATCGACGGGAAAACTGACGGCTTGCATTGGTTAAATTAGGTTAACCTAAACAATACAAGCTATGAGTAAAAACTTTACGATGAATGTTCTCAATCCATCCAGTATGGGTTGGGAAAAGGGAGATGACGCACACGTGGAACGCGGTCCATTCCTAAGACTACTTCATGCAGGCCTGGTCACGGTGCTCGTGATTTTGGCGGCACAACCCGTGGCCGGCGGACCAACCGACCCGACACCAGCGGCTCCTGTCGTCACCGAAATCCTTCTAAGAGGGGTTGTGAAAGCGAAGGAGGACGGCGTTGTGCTACCCGGAGTAAATGTCTACCTGAAGGGAGGAGTGGTAGGAACCGTTACGGACAGTGATGGGAAATTCGAATTCCCTCAGAAATTGAAGGAAGGTGATGTCGTGTATTTTTCTTATGTCGGGTTTGTTACCTGGGAGTATACCGTACCAAAGAGTGAAATCGCCGTGATCGAACTGAATGTGGCTTTGGAGTTGCAGACAACACTCGGCGAGGTGGCCGGCGAACAGGTGTACGCGAGCAAAGCTTCCGGCCTGAAAGGGTTGTGGAAGAAGGTGAAATCTGTCTTCTAGCAATGAATTGCACTTGAATTCCAATGGTCAATTCAAGCTGCTTGCGGTTGCTTTGCTAGTCACGGGAAATCTGGCTGCGCAGCGGTCAGATTTCCCTTCATCGAATTTCGCGACTCCTGACAGTTTGGCCGAGGCAATGCGTGGCTTTCCTGTGCTTCAGTACCATCCGCTGGGCATCAAACTTGGTGCTGCATTTTCAAATGATGTCGAGAAATTCCGGGCGATCTACACCTGGGTATGCCAGAATATCGAAAGTGACTATGCGCTTTCGGTAGAATATGGCCGGATGAGAGACAAGTATGTCTCGAATCCCGCGGAATGGAAAAAATGGAACAAGAAGTTCTCGAAGAGGGTCTTTCAGAAAATGCAGACCGAAAACCGAACCATCTGTACCGGTTACGTCTGGCTGGTTTCACAAATGGCGTTGGCAGCTGGAATCGAATGCCGCATTGTCGATGGGTATGGTAGAACATCGAAGGTCAACACCAGGATTCCTGGTGTACCCAATCATTCCTGGAATGCGGTGAAGCTCAATGGCAAATGGTATTTGTGCGACCCAACCTGGTCAAGCGGCTCCATCGACGGAACAAGCAAAGAGGCCATCCAACGCTATGACGATGCCTATTTTCTGGCGGAGCCTTCCCAATTTATCAGGGATCACTATCCCCTTGATACCGCGTGGATTCTTATGGGCGAGAAGCCCACACTTCAGAAGTTCCTCAGCCGTCCCATAACCTATCGGGCAGCTTACCGGTATGGGGTGAATCCAATCACACCTGATTCTCTTGAGCTTACAGCCAGGAGGAGAGCGCCATTCACCCTGGCCTTGATATCGGAATCAAACGTCGCTGCACAAAGTGTGAAAATGCTCATTAACCCGAATAGCGTCGACATTTCGCCAATTCAACGCGAGTCGGGAGAATTCGTGTTCACCCACACATTTATCTCTCGAGGACGTTATGACTTACACGTTATCATTGGCGCGGACTATGTTCTCACGTACACCGTACGGGTGAAATGACACCGATAAGGGAGAATCGGCAATTTATTGAACGATTGTCCTTCCTTATATTTCGAAATGAAGTGGTCCCTCTTCACTGCTGCGGCGCTGGTCACGTTCTGTTCTGTTGCCCAGCGGGAGAACGTAGCTTCTGATACCTCGGCAATCAGCTTACTTCTTCGTCAAAGCCAGGCAAGCCAATGGATCGACCCCACTCAATCCCTTGCATATGCCGACCAAGCCCTTATTCAATCACAAATGCTCAATTATCCCACGGGTGTTGCAAAGGCTAAAAACCTGAAGGGATTCGCGTTCTGGACTTTTGGCGATAACGACCTGGCGATCCAGGCAGCTCTTGAAGCCTTGCAACTTGCTGACGCTGTCAACTCGACCATTCAGTCGGAGAGCTACTACGTGCTGGCTCGTGGATACATGGATGTCTCTGAACAGGAAAAGGCCTGGGACGCGCTTCAGAAAGCAGAGAAGCTTGCCCTGGCTGGTCAAAACTGGGGACTGCAGACAAGTATATACAATCTAATGGGCGTTATTCAGTTCGTAAAGGACAAGCAGGATAGCGCCTTGCATTTTTATTTCAAGGCCCTTGAACTGGGAAAGGCGCATGCGGTGCACCCGATCAATTTCCCCAGGATCGTATCGAACATTGGAGAGTGCTACCTGTCAGAGAATCCGACACTGGCCTTCAGCAATTTTTTCAACGCCATGGAAATGGCCAAAGCAACCGGAAACCAAGTCGCGAAGGCATCGATTGGAGCGATCATCGGGAATGCCTACGTGCGCAGGAATGATCTGAAAAAAGCGGAAAGCTACCTCAATGAGTCGCTGGCTCTTGCACAGTCACTTGGATTGCGCCGCGTGGTTCGCCACGCTTACGCCGGGTTTGTGGACATGAAACTGCGGCAGGGCAAGAAAGATGAAGCAATGGTTTATCAACGCAAGTACTACGAAGTGCGAGACAGCCTGCTGAACACAGCCAAAGTAAGACAGATCGTGGAATTGGAAGCAAAGCATGCACTCGAGATGAAGGAACAAGACATTCGCATTCTTGAGAATGAAAAGAGGCTCCAGTCAATGTGGAATAATGTGCTCGCTGGCGCAGTTGTACTCCTCATTGCCGTGGCCATTGGCGGCTATCAATGGCTCCAATACCGTCACCGCAAGAACCGCGAGGTCCTCAACCTGGAGATTGATTACCTGACGCAGCAGCAACAGGCATCGCTCCTGGATGCCCCAGGGGAGGGCACCATCGAGTCCATGGATCAGAAACTGCTCCGAAACACGATCTCCACCGTCGAGAAGAACCTGGGTAATCCTTCCTTTGGAGTAGAAGAGATGGCCTCCGAAATGAGCATGAGCAGGACGAGCCTCCATCGCAAAATCAAATCCATCACGGGCTTTCCGCCCAGCGAACTCATTCGAAGCATTCGGCTTCGCAAGGCCGCGAAACTGATCGCCAACCGTGCAGACACCGTTACCCAAATTGCGCTTCAAGTGGGCTTCGACGACTATTCGCATTTTTCCAAGTCCTTCAAGAAACACTTCGGTGTCTCTCCGACACTGTACGAAGAGCAGGCAAAGAGCTAGTCTTTCGCCGCCTTCACCATTGTACCTACGTTCCAAAGACTAGTCTTGGCGTTTCAAAAGTGCGCTTTCAGGCGTTGCTGCTGCCTTCCGCACTCGATTCCGCCGTATCGCGCTGCGCCCCTTCTCGCTGACCTTCAGGCGTCGGTCGGGCCGGGACATCCCACCATGCTATTGGGAGAACTTGACATGCTCCGCCGATCGCCGCCCGGGTACTTTTGCCGTTCAAAAACAGCAGAAATTGAAACAAGCATATCTATGAAAAATCCATCATTCGGAAAGAAAGTACTCGCAGTCACGCTCGGCATTTGCATCGTGGTCCTCATTGTGATCAATGTCATGCAGGACGAATTGCTCATTGTCGGAATTAACAAGTAACCTCTTTAACCCCTTGCAAATCATGACTACAACTCAAGTAAACCCCAACAAGGCCCTTTGGGAAAAGGGTGACTTCACCCGCATAGCGCAAACCATGCGCGAAAGCGGAGAATCGCTCGTAGCAACGCTCGGCATCACCCGTCGAATGCGTGTGCTTGACCTCGGCTGTGGCGACGGCACTACCGCAATTCCCGCAGCACGTCTTGGAGCCACTGTCTTGGGCGTAGATATCGCAGCCAACCTGGTCGAGGCGGGAAGCCTCCGCGCCATGAAGGAGGAACTGAAGAACATCTCCTTCGAGGAAGGTGATGCCTGCGACCTGAAGCATCAACGCGACCAGTCGTTTGACCTCGTGGTTTCCATTTTCGGCGCCATGTTTGCCCCTCGACCCAATGATGTTGCCAAAGAAATGGTCCGAGTTACCAAGCCTGGTGGTCGCATCGTGATGGGCAATTGGATCCCCGGAGACCCTACGCTCGTGGCGCAGGTGCTGAGAATCAGTGCCGCCTACACACCTCCTCCGCCTCAAGGCTTTGTAAGCCCGATGCTGTGGGGAGTAGAGAATCACGTGATCGAGCGGTTCGGCCAGGCAGGCATCTCTCCTGGGAAAATCTCCTTCCAGCGCGACACCTACATGTTCAACTTTGATGGATCGCCTGCAGAACTGGTGAGCGTTTTCCGCACCTACTATGGTCCCACGATGAACGCGTTCGAGGCCGCAGAAAAGACAGGGAAGGCTGGCGAACTTCAGAAAGACCTGGAAAACCTCTTCAAGGCACAGAACCACAGCACGAACTACCGCCGCACGACGATACCGGCTACGTTTTTGAGAGTGACGGTCAACGTTGGATAATCCTCCGATTGAAGTCCACCCACCTTATGCCCTTGGCTCTTGGCTATTGGCTATTGGCTTTTGGAAGAATCGGCCATGAGCCAACAGCCAATAGTTTACCGCGCACGCGCCTTGACTGGTAGGTAATATCCTAGAACTAGACCTGTCACTCACTTAGGCATTCAACATTGGCGGGTGAATGACGCCCAAGTGACGTGTTATTAGATACCGGCATGATCCAGATTTGTCGTTTCAAGGATCATGAAAAAAGTAATCTCGGTTATTCTGTGCACGCTGCTTGCCATGGCATTGTGGGTAGTCATCGCCTTCATCGGAACAGTTGACGGCTGGTGGCACAGCCCGATAGCTAAGAAAGGCGACGAATCCTTCCGTGCCGCAATTGACAAGGAGCTTGAAAAGCAGTTCGTAGGGAATTTTGCATTGGCCATCATGAAGGATGGCGAAGTTGAATACGAGAAATTCCATTCAGCAGGGAAGCCGGTGACCAGGAACACTGTCTTTCAGGTTTCCTCCCTGAGCAAATGGATTTCAGCCTTCGGCGTGATGCGGCTGTTTGAGGAAGGGAAACTAGATCTGGACGCGCCAGTCGGCACCTATCTTACCCGCTGGCAATTGCCACCAAGCCAGTTCAACAATGATGAAGTAACCATTCGAAGGCTCCTGAGCCACACCGCCGGAATCACTGACGGCCTTGGGTATTCCGGCTTTGAACCTGGAACACGCGTACAAACCCTCGAGGAATCATTAACCAAAGCCTCTGATGCAGACGAAGGCAGGAGTGGTGCAGTGCGCGTGGGCAGGAAACCGGGGAGTGGCTTCAAATATTCCGGCGGCGGATACACGCTCGTACAGCTAGTCGTTGAAGAAGTTAGCGACCAGACATTTGCTTCGCATATGCAGCACGCTGTTTTCGAGCCGTTGAACATGATCCATTCATCCTACAACCGCGAGGACTCATCGGCGTATCCTTTGGCAGAGTTTTACAATGCGGATGGAACAAGGGCAAAGCACTATCGCTATACCGCTCTTGCAGCCACATCATTGTACACAACGCTTTCCGACTTAGAGCTCTTCTTCCAGGCCCACTTGGCAGGCAAAAGCGGAGAACCTATTGGCAGAGGTGCACTTGATCCTGAGTCGGTCAAGATGATGCGGGTGCCTCACGGAAGAATGCAGGGGGTAGACATCTGGGGACTTGGCACGGTACTATACGCCGTCACCGACAACGGAGACTTCATTATTGGTCATGACGGAAAGAGCACGCCGCCGATTAACACCGCTGTTCGGCTGAATCCGGAGACCGGTGACGGTATTATCATTCTTTCAACCGGCAGCCCCGTGATTGCAACCAGGATTGCCAGTGAGTGGGTATTTTGGAAGACAGGTAAGGTTGATACCCTGCTTTTTCAACTGTCATCCAAAAGCATGTTCAGGACAATGGGGATTGGTTGCCTGGTGATTCTGGGTTTGGTTACGGTGCTTGCCTTGAAGTTCGGTGGGAGTCGATCCTAAAATCTGTCCAGGTTCATCACCTTGTTCCAAGCAGCGACAAAATCCTTCACGAACTTCTCTTTAGCATCTGAACTTCCGTACACTTCTGCAAGTGCCCGCAATTCAGAGTTCGAACCGAAGATTAAGTCGACACGAGTGCCAGTCCACTTAACTGCACCGCTCTTCCGGTCACGGCCTTCGAAAACTGTTTTTGCGTCTGTCTTGGCCGACCAGGTGATGTTTAGGTCGAGCAGGTTAACAAAGAAATCGTTTGTAAGCGACTCGGGGTTCTTGGTGAACACGCCATGTTGTGCTTTGTCAAAATTGGTATTCAGCACCCGCATTCCTCCGACCAGCACAGTCATTTCCGGTGCGGTGAGCGTTAGCAA
>CAZJWV010000077.1:0-15568 GCA_964549855.1 uncultured Ohtaekwangia sp.
GACTGGTCTCGTATTTGCCCTGCACCACCCGACCCCCGGGACATTGCGAGACGTTTAACACGAGCATCCCGTTCCGGATAGCCTCCTCAAGAGCCTTGAGGAACCACGGTGCCGTTGGCGCGTTGCCGGATCCGAAGGTCTCTATAATCAATGCCTTTAAATCCGCCTGCCGAACCAGGGGCAACACCGACTCCTCCGTGATGCCCGGAAACAGTTTGAGAATGCCTACCCTTTGGTCAAACTTCCTACGCACAGTAAGCTTCCCTGAACCCGGCTCCCGGATCACCGCATCATTGTAATCGATGGCCACTCCTGCCTTCGCCAGCAGCGGGTAATTCTCTGACTGGAAAGCGTCGAAGTGCTGGCTCTCCGCCTTCTTCGCCCGGCAGCCACGGATCAACTCATTGCCAAAATAGAGACAGACTTCAGGTACACGGGCCCTCCCATTATACCGGGTGCTGGCAATCTCCAGGGCCGTGATGAGGTTCTCGCGTGCATCAGAGCGAACCTCGCTGATCGGAAGCTGCGCGCCGGTGAAGACCACCGGCTTCGACAGGTTCTTCAGCATGAAGGCGAGTGCGGAAGCCGTATAGGCCATCGTATCTGTACCATGCAATACAACAAAACCATCATGGCCTTCATAATTTGAGTCGATGATGTCGGCAATAGCCTGCCAGTGCTCTGGTTCGATATCCGAGGAGTCAATGGGCTTTTCAAAAGCAATGACCGTGAGTTGCAACGACAAACTGCGAAGTGCAGGGAGGTGATCGAGAATCAAAGAGAAATCAAATGGAAGGAGAACTCCACTTGCGTCGCGAACCATGCCAAACGTACCTCCGGTATAAATAATGAGTACGCGTCCATTGGTTTTGCCCGCAGGGGGTGCGGCGTCAAGCTTGATCGTATTGACCTTCATGCTGCCAAGCTACGAGTTTGTCACAGATCCCACCACCGCAAACACCGCTGCGGCATTGCGCGACGTGAGCTCAGTTAATTCTTCGACACCCATTCCCAAAAGTTGAGCCACCCGAAGTGCAATGAGTCGCACGTAGGCAGGTTCATTCCGTTTTCCACGGTGCGGTACCGGGGCCAGGTACGGACTGTCGGTCTCCAGCACGATGCGATCGCGTGGTACAAACGGTAGCACGGCATCCAGTCCGCCGTTCTTGAATGTTGCCACGCCGCCGATGCCAAGGTAGAAACCCAACTCCGTTGCCCGCTTCGCCTGATCTACAGTGCCGGTGAAGCAATGCAGAATTCCCTTGAGATCCTTGTCGGCAGCCGCCGTGAGCAGCGCCAGGGTTTCATCGATGGAGTCGCGGCTGTGGATGACGAGCGGCAAGTGGAATTTCTTCGCCCATCCAACCTGGATTCGAAACGCCTCCTGCTGGTGTTCCCAAAAGGTTTTGTCCCAATACAAGTCCGTGCCCATTTCACCGATGGCGGCAAACGTCCGCTTGCCCAGCCACGCTTCCATCTGGTAGAGTTGTTTCTCAAAGCCGGCCTTCACCGAACAAGGGTGCAGACCCATCATGGCAATGCAAAAGCCCGGATTGCTTCCTTCCACTTCAAGCATCGGATCGATCGAGTCTGAGTCAATGTTTGGCATGTAGATCTTGCCGAGACCAGTATCGCGGGCACTTTGTAATACAGCCAGCCGGTCGGCATCAAACTCTTTTACATACACATGTGCGTGTGTGTCGACCAGGGAACTCATACCAGGAGTTGTTTGATTTCGTTGGCAAGCAGGCCATCGGTATTCCCGAACCCTCCCAAACCTGAATAGGACGAGGATTCGCGTAGCGCGGTCTGCAACTGAAAGTTCTCCTGATCCATAGAAAACGCAATCCTTCGCTTCATCAGCGACGCTGCAATATAAAGTTGTTCGGTTTGCTGCGGTGTGGGAATGAACACAGCTCGCTTACCCAAAACGATCAAGTCCATGACTGTACTATATCCCCCGCGCGAAATCACCAGCCCGGCGCCACGCAGTATGGGTTCTAGTTGAGTTGCAGACAGGTGATTGATCACACGACAATTGCCAACCTGTTCCTCGAACGGCTCTCCTGGCTTGCCCTGCACCAATATTGATTTTCCCTGAAACGAAGCGAGTTCCCTTCTAATCAGTTGTTCAAGCGCTGAACGCTGCGGCTCAGGCCCTGACACGATGGCAACAATATCATGTTCCACCGCTGCCTCTCCGGGGGTAAATCGTGACAACCAGCCGATATACGTGTGTGGAATCTTGTCCAATACGAATGGGGCCGTAAGTTCACCGTCGGGTTGATCTGGAACCCAGACGTGAGTGAAATTGCGGGCGTAGCTCCTTAGTCGACCGTTTGCGAGAGGCGAAAGAAATCCCCAACCGGAAGGCATTTTGATCTTCAGTTGGTGCGAGATAAGTACCGACCGAACCGACGGCGCGAAACAGCCGTACCGGTTCTCTGAAATGATGGCGTATGGATGAACCCGTTTAACCAACTCTCCCAGCGCTGAGTGTTCTGCACGTATGACCTCGGCGAAATGGGGTCCCTGTCGTCCCAGGGTGAGTACCATGGAGGAATTTCCTTTTGGATACCGCGGCTTGTAGCCCGGCAATTCCTGGTAATCAAAAGAGGGAAACTCTTCTCTCAACAAGACCCCTGCTGCACCGGAAGAGCAAAGCATTACCTCGGCTCCTTGCTGTCGAAGTTCCCGGATCACCGGAATAGCCCTGGTGGCATGGCCAAGTCCCCAGTCCAATGCACAAACCAGTACGCGCTTCACGACAGGAGGTGGAAGGTGTACCCTTGCTTGAGGAAATGATCCACGTACCTGGGGAGCACATAGGCCAGGTTCTTTTCCGCTTTCAGGCTATCGTGGAACACAACAATGGAACCCTGACGCGTAGCCGCCAAGGAACCGCGAAGGCAATCTTCTGGAGCAAGATTGCCTGCATAGTCGTTGGTTAACACGTCCCACATTATGATGCGGTGGCTTACCAGCGATGCCATCTGTTTACGGGTAATCCGACCGTATGGCGGACGGAACATCGTGGGCTTTGTGTATCCTGACCCTTTGATCACCTCGTCGCACATGGACACGTTGGCGAGGTATTCAGGAACATTGGTCTTCCAGCCACTCAGGTGATGAAATGTGTGGTTGCCTACCGAGTGACCTTCAGCCACAATTCGACCGAAGACCTCGGGGTGCTTCCTCACGTTGTCGCCAATACAGAAGAAGGTTGCCTTGATGCCGGCACTTCGCAGCTGGTCGAGTACAAACTCTGTCGGGCCTGGAATGGGGCCGTCGTCGAAGGTGAGATAGAGTTTTTTCTCTGCAGAAGGCATCCGCCACAGCAGACCCGGGTACAACCAGGGAAGAAAGAATGGATTTCGAAAGAAATAGCCGGCGGGCATACGCCGTAAAAGTACAAAAGTCGCAAGGCGCAGCCTCAGCGAAGCGAAAGACTAATCCGTGTAATCCGTGGCAAACCCTCAGGACACCCGACAACTCAACATCGTGATGTCATCACGATAGCTGTTCCTGCCCTTAAAACCATCAAGACCCACGATGATATCCTGATGAATCGTCTTCAGGTCCTTCGAATGGTTCGCGCTGAAGTAGTCGATCAATGCCTGCTGCCCATATTCAATGCCACTTTCATTCACCGTCTCGGTCAATCCGTCGGTGTAGCAAAAGAGCAGGAAGTCATCCAGGTCGGTGACGAAACCTTCGCTCAGGGAGGGTAGCGGGTGCATGGCCCCAAGCACGGTGCTGCCTTCTTCCAGCAATCGAATACCGTTTTTCTTTTGCCAAAGGAGGGGCGGGTTGTGACCTGCATTCACGTAGACAAGCGTCTTCAGGTTGATGTCGTAGATGGCGCCAAAAAAAGTGATGAACTTCTCCCCCTTCGCGTTTTCCAGCACCTGGTAGTTGAGCGCCTCCACTATTTCCGTTAGGTTAGGCATCTGCCGCAGCAACGTGCGCAGTGATGCCTGGAAGTTCGACATCATCAGGGCGGCAGGAATGCCCTTGCCGCTCACATCAGCTACACAAAGCAAGAACTGGTTCTTGTTGATGGGTATGTAGTCGTAATAGTCGCCACCCACAAGATCGTGCGGCAGGTAGCTCGCCTCAAGTTTGAGTCGATCGGTGTTGGGAAGTTTGGACGGAAAGAGGAACTGCTGCACGTCGCTGGCGATTTCCAATTCCTTCCTGAAAGCTTCCTGTTCCAGTTGCTTGCGCGCCATTTTTTTATTCTCGATGGCTACAATAATAATATTGCTGAGTGCCTGGATGAATTTTACAACATCCTGGAAGTTCAGTTTTGTCTCCGGATCCAGCCCGCCGACGAAAACGACGGCCAACGTTTGATTTTCGTGCGCCACGGGTATGACAAGATCGAACTCGTGGAATTCACATTTCTCCTCAAACTCTGTCATTTGGTGCACCTGGCGGATCAGGTGGAAGCGGCCGTCGAGTTGGAGTTTGAGGAAGTTGACTTTCGTCCCAAAATTCACCTGGCAATTCCACCGCTCATCGAAAACATAGAGCGCCAGTTTACGAATGTTGAGGTTGGACCGGAGCGTGAAGTGGAAGATTTTGTACAAGGAAGCCTCCGGTACGTTGGCGTTGATTGCCTGCGTAATCTCCAGAAGGGCGTTGAGTTCCAACTCCTTACGATCCAGCCGGTCCTTGATCTCCTGGTTACTCATGATTCTCCTTAACGGTAAAATTAGAATAAAATTACCCCTTGGAGTAACGGCGACCTTTCCATTGAAACGAAAGGAACATGGAGCCAATCCCAATGAACAGGACATAGAACGGGTAGAGTAATTCCAGCACTACAAAAGCCAATACGTCGAAACGCTGGTCGAGGAACCGCGACACCCAGCCGATGAATACGCCTTCCAGCAGGAGTTTGATGAAAACAAGGCCGAGGAGCGTCGGCTGTCCTACACTCAGAACGAGCAGGGCAATGAAGGAGAATTGGGCAACCAAAATGAAGAATGCCAGGGCGCGCGCCAACCAGTCCGAGTTGTACCTCCATTTGCCGGCCCATCGAATGCGCTGGCTGGCAAAAGCACCAATCGTGGGCAACGGCGGGGTCGTGATGGCCGCTTCGTAATAATTGAGATACCTGATCCCCAACGGATACTTCCGCATAACCTTTCTCAGCAGGAACTCGTCGTCGCCGGAGGCGATCACCAGGTTGTCGTCGTAGCCGCCAACTTCCTTGAAGGTCTCCTTTCGAAAAGCCATGTTTGCGCCATTGGCCATAACGGGATGGCCTAAGCCGACAGTCGCCGCCGTGGTGCCTGCTACGCTTACAAACTCCATGACTTGCAAGCTGTCGATGAAGGAACTGCTCTCGACAAGTTTCACCGGACCTACAACAAGTTTCGTTGTTTCCTGGCCAAAGTAACTTGCCATACACGCGAGCCAGTTCTTGGACACGATGCAATCCGCATCGGTAGTAGCAATCACACCAAAATGAGCGTCTTCAATGCCTAGCTTCAAGGCGGCCTTCTTTCCGGTACGCCCCTCTGGCAATTGGAGGAATCTTGCCTGGGGGATCGACGAAATTGCCTGACGGACTATTTCTGCGGTTGCATCCGTGGAGTGATCATCGACAATAATGAGCTCCCATCGATCTGGCGGAAAGGCAGTGGATCCCAGGTCATCCAACAGGGAGCCTATGTTGCCTGCTTCGTTCCGTGCGGCAACAATCACAGAAATGGGCGTGGGGTCAGTCGTACGTGGCGGCATGGGTTGGCGGCGAATGCGCACCCAACCTACCAGCAGCGCTAATAGAAGCAGGACATAGATTCCCAGGATCAGACTGAACGCGAAGGCCATTGCCCGTTTGTCTGTATTTTTGACAGGTGAGTAAAATACTCAAAAAAGCCGGTACCCCTGCCACGCGTGAGCGGATCATCCTTGGACTCGATCCGGGGACGAACGTCATGGGCTACGGCGTGATACTTGCCCGCGGTTCGTCATTGAAGCTCCTTCAGTTCGGCGTCATTCATCTCTCCCGCCTCGATTCACACGAACTAAGGCTAAAGAAGATCTTCGACCGCGTGCTTGGATTAGTGGACGAGTTTTCTCCAGATGAAGTTGCACTGGAGGCGCCCTTTTATGGCAAGAACGTGCAGTCGATGCTCAAATTGGGGCGCGCACAAGGCGTGGCCATGTCGGCGGCTCTGCACCGCGGAATACCCATTGTTGAATACGCTCCGAAAAAAGTGAAGCAATCCGTGACAGGCAACGGCAACGCTTCGAAAGAACAGGTGGCAAAGATGCTGATGCAGATCTTTGAATTCCGCGAGCTGCCTAAACTCCTTGACGCCAGCGATGCCCTGGCTGTGGCAGTTTGTCACTACTATCAGAATGGGAAGCCGAAGTCGAAAGGCAAGAGTTGGGAAGCGTTTCTGAAGGAGAATCCTGGGAGGGCTCGCAATTAGTCATCGGTATGAGGCTCAAACCAGGCGTGTTTTCGCGGCTGAGGTCTCCGAATGCCGCGACCTACACGTTCGGCTGTGAAATACACACTTAGAACCACGCACTGAACCCATTCCGTGCGGTTGAAACTGAAGCATCCCATCTTAACATCTATAGATCGCGGCACACGAAACATGGCCGCGAAGACAATCGGACTAGGATCTCTTTGTAAATTCAAAAATCCCAAACCCGAACCGACACCCGAGATTGGTTTGGATCAAATCGCTCGTCAGCGAAACATCGTCATGCAAGTCGCCGCCATCGTCGACGTACGAAAAACGGTCGAGCTGGAAATAGGGGCTCAATAGACTCAACAAGTATTGCACACTGAAAACGCGGTGCGCGTTGAATTCAATTCGTTGCGGACCGATCGGGACAGACAGGTAGAACTTTCCTCCAGGCTTGATCACCTTACCCATATTCTCAAGGCCTTTCTTGTCTCCATCGATATCGATGGGGTCACCATAGCGACCAAGCCCGAAGTGCTCCACTACATTCAGCGACGACAACGAGTCGGTGTAGTTGTGGAGCAAGGCCGGCACGTTCATAAAATCAGCGGTGACAAAGCGGATATTTTTCACTTTGGCATCCTGTGGGCGAATGTCAAACACTTCGATCTCGCGGAAGGAGGCCACGTGTGCCACAAATCCATCCACCCGGGAGCCGACGTCGACATGTTTCTTCGGCTTATTCTCAAAGATGCGGCGGGCCACCGTGAGGTCTTCGTGAAAGTAGTGGCTTTTCAGGTCACCGTTCGATTCGAAGCGTTCGCGGAGAACGGGGTACCAGTCGGCTAAGGGCCACTCGGCGCTTCCTTTCAACTGGCTTTTCAGTTTCGCAAGGTCACGCCGGTAGTAAGGCCATGCCCGAACACTGGCGATCCAGCGTTTCGGGTAAATACCCAGGCTGTTGAGCAGGCGATAAAACGGCTTACGCATTTCTCAATCTTTCGTGGAGGGCAATCAATTTTGTTGATTCCGACTCCCAATTATACTTGCCGAGGATGAGTTTTCTACCTCGGTCGCCCATGGCCCTGGCGACGAAGGGATCGGTGACCAATTTAACAATGGCTTCGGCAATCTCGTGATGACTTAAAGGGTCCACGAGTATACCGCAATCGCCCTCTCGTACAAAGGCTGCGGACTCCCCCTCCCGTGATGCGATCACCGGGAGACCGGCCGCCATGTATTCGAACAACTTCACGGGATAGTTTGTCTTGTAGCGCTCAATGGGATGTGGGACAATGATGCCTATCGAGGCATCGTACAATGCCTTTATCATTTCATCGTACGGAAGCCATGCGCGATAGTCTACTGCAAATTTCGACAACAGCTCACTCTCCAGGGATGCCGGAGCAAATTTTCCACCCAGTACGAAACGGAGCTGCACTTTCTCTGAGGCCAAGCGATACCCTTCCAGCATTTCGACTACTCCCCGTGGCTTGCTCAGCAACCCGATGTAAACAAGTACGCCGGGTCGTTGCGGGTGAGGAGTCTCCGCAGCGAAAGAATCCGCGCGCGGAAAGTTGCGTATCAGCGTCACCCTGGAGGATGGGTAATGACGGGCGATCACGGGCTCGGCAACGATGATGGCATTAAAAAACCAGCCCGCTAATTTCTCAAGCACACGATAGAATAATGAATAGAACGGTTTCACCCAACCCGGAATCCAATGCTGATAGGCAATCTGCAGTGGTGTGTCTTCGTGAGCATCGTAAACTACCGTGCGCCCCGTAAGTCTCAATGCGATGCCAACCAACAGCAGTTCTGAATCATGAAGTTGAAAGACGGAGCTTCGCGGCTCCCGGAGGGCTGCAAGAAATATTCTCCAGGGACAGAGCACCAATTGCTCCCACCCCTTCTGCGGCAGGGGCACTGCCTTGATAATCACACCGTTTTTCGACAGGGATTGAACGTGCGGGATAATCAAGGTTACGGTGAAGCCAGCCGAGGCAAGTGAAAGCGCCTCCTTATGGAAGATGCGTGTGTCGAAAGGCTTGTGGCCCGCGTTGGCCAGCATGACAATGCGCCCGCCGCTGTTCATAACCTTGTCCAACCCGCCGGGATAAGGTCGCGGGTGTTGTAATACCGACTGGTGTAGACCGGCTCCTTGCGGTCAAGGAAATCTGATTTGAACCATTTAGCTGGAGCTATCACTCGCTTGCCGTTGTTGGCATTCAGCCAGGCACCCCACCAACTGAAAGTACTGTTGGCAATGATGTTGTGGCGGCACGAGGCCATCAGCAACAGGTCTTTGTAGGCCTCACTCCCCTTATTGTGTGAGATGAATTGAGTGCCTTCACCACCGAAGTTGGACCGGCACCATTCAATATCGTCTGAGAAAAAATAGAAAGAAGGGCTGGAAACTTGTCCGCGCATGCTGGCCATCGCATCGCGATAGTACGAGTCAGGAAGGCCTCCAAAGAATGAGGCGTAGGCAGCAGATCCGTAATCTCCCCGGCGCACATGGATGGCCACACTTTCTTTCGATGCCAGTTCGGCCTTCAATTCCGAATTGTGGCTGTCAAGGGCAACAATCGGGATGAGCTGTTGTTTGATCAGCGGTGCAATGCCCGTAAAGTATTTTTCACTTTGCCAATAGCCGGAGAGGTAAATATCAGCAGGCAGTGAGAAGAAGTCTTCGTAAAAATGATAGTGCGGCTGGGCGAACACACCGGGGCAACGAAAATAGTTTTCGCGCTTGTTCAGGTAGCGCTTGATCGGGTTGCTGCCGGTAAAGTGATGCACCTCGTCGCGGCTGGCTTCAGGAGCATCGATGTTGAAGCGGTGGAGTTCGAACTTTCGATAAGGATGCTTCGTGTAGGTGTAAAGGTCAAGCTTGAGTGGGACCTTGTGGTGCTCGGCGAGGGCACGGCCGGCGGCGTACTGGAAAAGCTGGTTGCCGAGTCCTCCGCGTAGCCGGGTGATGATCATTCCAAATAGTTATATAATTGTGATCAAAAGTAGGGGGATGGGCCTGAAACAAAAAATCAAGCAGTGGCCGTGGTTCTATAACCTCCTTCTTGCCCTGCTCAACCGCGTGAATTACTTCACGTGGAATTTTCACCGTCGCTTTCGCCGATACACCATCACACCCTCCTGGAAGGAGCGCATTAAAACAGTGGTCGCCAGTGCAGACAACGCTCGGATTTCGCGGGTGGTTGATGCCGGTAATATCTTCCAGGACCACCAGCTTCTCGCCAACGGACTAAAGATTACCCTCGGGAGCTACTATGACTACGGTAATACTCATTTATTAATTGCCAACCGTGGCGTACATGAACCCCAGGAAGAGTATGCCTTTGAGGAAGTCCTGAAGTCTCTCGGCCCGGGAAGCACTATGATGGAGCTCGGGAGCTACTGGGCGTTCTACAGCATGTGGTTTGCGAAGACCCTTCCTGCTGCCCGCTGTATCATGATTGAACCAGACCCGCACAAAATGAACTTCGGCAAACTCAATTTCAAACTGAACGGGTTGTCCGGATCTTTCGATGCTGGCTTCATCAATGACGAAACCGACCTATCGCGATCAATCCCAACTTACTCTGTAGACTACCTGATGGAGAAGCATCATGTGAGCCACCTGAACATTCTCCACAGCGACATCCAGGGCTATGAGCTGGCGATGCTCAGGGGATGTCATCGCGCATTGAACCGGCAGTCAATAGACTACTTTTTCATTTCCACTCACAGCAACAAGCTCCATAATGACTGCTTGGAAAATCTAAAGGCAGCCGGGTATCTCATTGTGTGCGAGGCAAACCTTGATGAGAGTTATTGTGTGGATGGATTGATTGTGGCGAAGAGGAAAGGCGCCGCAGGACCAGAGGCAATCCCGATTTCAAAGCGAGGGTAGACTATTGATTCAACAGGCGACGAATGAAGAACGCAGAGGTCGCAAAGTAAATGCACGCAAAGGACGCTGAGGGTAGCGCCACACCACCGATCCACTCACATCTGCACTAATCCGTGAAAATCCGTGTAATCCGTGGCAAGCCTCCTCAGGAAAACCATCTGCCACCAGATTCTATATGGAAATTGAGTCCGAACCAATAAACAATCCAGAACACGATCTCGCCTATAATTAAGTGGAGACGCTTAATTGCGTGAATAAAGAAACGATCCAGAATCAGTGTGACCAGGGCAACAAAAAAAGTTGTGATGAATATCGGCCCCATAATGGCTGCGAACCCTTGAAGAGAAAATGTAATGACCAACGACCAAACCATGATCACTGGATTTGCTATCAGGAAGGGTGTTATGTTTATCTGCATTGTCATTTACTTAAATGTCGAAAATAGTCGGCATGCAGCTCTCTAGTCCCGAGGCAGGTCTTGGCCAATTATTCGTTTTTCATTTTTGAACTTAATAACAGTATTCCTTAATTGCCTGATAGCGGACTCATTTTCAACTTCACCGAGCCGACGATAAACGTCTGCCAGCTCATCAAGCACCGCCACATTCAAGGGGTTCCTGCGTTTCAATGAAGCCAGGTACGGAGCTGCCTTCTTATAGTTGCCTTCCTTTAGAAACTTGTCAGCATTCTTACGATAATATTCGTCATCGGGGGTATCAGGCGGATTAATGCTGAATGAGATTGCGAAAAGGTAATACCTGTCTTCATTTGTCAACCATCGACCGCTAGTTTGCTTCATCCCTCGGATTGCTTCAGCGTCCAGGGCAGGTGAGGCGGAATTCACCACAGAGATACTGTCAATGGACTTGTCTGGACGAATTCTGAATTTTAACAATACAGTACCGTAAATTCCTTTCCTGCGATCATCTGGCGGATAGCGGATGGATGCATCTCGTAGTATCCCCATAAGGCCAGTCTCATATATCACTTCCGGCTGGCAAAATGCGGAAATGAAGTTTGCAGTAACCAACAATAGCACAATGAAGTATTTCATAGATAGGAACTTACTTCTTAACAGCTAAATAGTTCGCCGACTGAAACACTTCAAGTTTTTCACTGTACACCGGTAGCGGCGCCAAACCGTCAGAGAGAATCCGGTGTAAGGTGTATTTCTGTTTGAAGAAATTGAAATAGTCCCTGAAGTACGTCCGCGAGTCAATGTTGCACCCGCCGAATTCAAACTGGATTAACCCCACCCTGCCTTCGCTGACCATGCGGCTTGCTCCCTTCAGCACCGCCATTTCATGACCTTCCACGTCGAGCTTGAGGAAGTCGATCGCCTCAATGTTGTTCTCAGCGCAGAATTGATCCAAGGTGGTTAGCTCAATCGTCTCCTTCATGGAAAGATTAATGCGATGGTGCGACAGGTCGCGGTGATAAACCGAGGCGAGACCAGATCCTTCCTTGTCGGAAAAAAGCTCCACTTGCTCTGCCTTCTCGCCCAATCCTTTGTTCACCAGGTGCACGTAGGGCAAGTCAGCGACGTGGGTCTTCAACAGCGCGAACGTTTTTACCGACGGCTCGAAGCAATAAAGCTGGTAGTTCAATCCACCCCACGCCTTTATTATCGTGTTGGCGAATGCGCCCTGGTTTGCTCCTACGTCGAAAAATACAGCTGTCGGTGATGCGGTGCCCTGAGCTTGTCGAAGGGTGATTCGATGGCGGATATCGTCTACGAGCCAAGCTTCGCCGTTGTGGGCATAGTTGCTGGCCCGGCCATAGTTCATGCCCTTCAGCGCGAGCGAGTGAAGCCGCTCGAACCACCGCTGCAGTCGCTTCTTTCCTAATACCGGATCCAGCAGGCGCATTTCCCTGCAAATAAAGTATTTTGCGGCAAGTTCCCCCTCCATGGGCCTGATTGTCCGGCAAAGCATCGTCACCACCATTATCTCCTACGCCGGTGTCGCTATCGGGTACCTTAACCTCCTCTACCTCTACCCGCGGTTCCTCGCCCCGGAACAAGTGGGGCTCATGCGCACGATGCAGGATTCAGCCATCCTCTTCGCGCAAGTGGCTCAATTTGGCCTCGGTCAAAGCATCGTCCGGTATTTCCCACGCTTCCGCGAACACGCCGACGGTGGCAGTGGATTCATCAACCTGATCTTTATCGCTGCCGGCCTGGCGTTCGGGGCCTTCCTCCTGCTTTTTGCTCTCCTTGAAACTTCCATTGTCGGATACTTTGAAACGAACGCAGCAGATTTCATCCACTACACCGGCCTTGCGTTGTGGTTGACATTCATAACAGTCATGTCCACGCTGCTCGAAATATACTCGCGCTCGTTGCTGAAAAATGTTCTCCCCAGTTTTCTCAAAGAGATATTCGTTCGTGCCCTGCTTGCCGTACTCGCACTCCTGTATTTCAACGGCACCATTACCTTCCCGGAGATGATGATAGGTTCCGTGTTGATCTACGCCGTGTCGTGGGCAATACTCTTCGCCGCCCTCCTTGCCGATGGTCGAATTGCACTCCGGCTCACATGGCCTTTGGAAGCAGGATTGCGCAAGGAGATCATTCGCTTCAGCTTGCTGAGCTTTGCGGGGACCGCAGGCCTGGTCATCATCGGCAAGGTTGATAGCCTGATGATTGCCGGACTTCTCGGTCTTGCTCCTGTGGCGGTATACACCACCTCATTTTATATGGCCACCGTGATCGAGATTCCGAAGCGGGCCATGACGCAAGTGGCCACCCCACTTATTGCACGCGCGTTTGAGAAGAATGACTTCGCCGAGGTGAGGAAGTTGTACCACAAGACCGCATTGAACCAATTCATCATCGGGACTTTGCTGCTCATCGGCATCGCAGCCAACCTCGATAGCATCTTCTACTTCATGCCGAAGGGTGAGATCTACGTGGCAGGAAAGTGGGTGGTCCTCATCGTTGGTGCAGGAAAACTTGTGGACATGCTGTTCGGCCCCAGCAGCGAGATCATTGTTTATTCGAAATACTACGCCTTCAATATTGTCCTGATCCTGTTGCTGGCCTTCCTGATCGTGACGGCAAACAACCTCCTGATCCCCGCATACGGCATCAATGGCGCGGCTGCAGGAGCGGCACTGACCATGATCGCTTTCAATGGAGTGAAATACTTCTTTGTATGGGCCAAGTTGGGACTACAACCTTTCACCTGGGCCTTTTTCAAAGTTCTGAACATCGGTGCGGTGGCTTGGGTGGCTTCCATGCTGCTGCCCGCGTTCGACAATGTTGTCTTGGATATAATTGTCCGGTCGGGAATGATAACCCTGATTTATGGTGGCCTGGTCTTCGCGCTGCGGTTGTCGCCGGAGGGAAATGATGTTGTTCTTAAAATCTTCGGGTCAAAAAAATGAAAGGGACCTTAAGACAATTAATACTTGTACTCCTGGTGATGACCGCCCTCGAAGCGGTGGGCCAACCGGCTACTATTACCTTCGTCACAAATTCAGAACTCGAGACTGAAGTGGATAGTGTCGATGCCAAGTACGTGCATACCACCCACGGACCCTACGATTTCCGCGGGATGAAGAGGGTAGTGTTTTCTGCAAATCTGCCCGACTCTGCCAGCATTCAACTGCTTCAATCAAGAGGTATCGTTGTTTATCAAAAGACCAGGCGCGTTGAGACTATAGTTATGAAACCTGTTGTCCAGAAGCAGGTAGCTGCGCCTCCAGCCAAGAAAGAAACTACCCAGGCAGCCGCTCCGGCCCCCACCGCGCCCGCCCCCGATGCGAAAAAGGGAGCCACCGCGACTTCCAAGATTTCCAGCTCTATAATGGCGAACCAGGCATCGCCAGACCCTGAAATAATCAATCCAACTGTAGCTACAGGAATCGGCATTGGCCTTGACTATGGCGGCATCGGGGCAAAACTGACAATTAACCCGCTCAGCCCGGTTTCAATCTTTGGTGGACTGGGTTACAACTTTGACGCGATTGGCTTCAATGGAGGTCTCGAGCTCAATTTTTCTCCACAGGCAAAGAAGGGCACCGGATTTCTGTCTGCCATGTATGGCTACAATGCGGTTTTGCTCCAACCCTCCGGTAGCTCCAGGCCGGCAGAGACATTCTTTGGACCTTCCTTCGGCTTAGGTGCAAAAATGCGTTCGGTGACTGGCGAGAATTTCTTCATCATCCAGTTGATTTATCCCATCCGTGATCAGGTATTTATGAACCAGGCCGAGAAGCCGTGGCCGATTCTCTTCAGTCTTGGGTATCACTTTGGGAGATAAGCTTTCGAACCTTCGACCCTTCGACAAGCTCAAGGACCTAAGTTGAGGGCAGGCCGTGGAGTGACAGGCGGCGAGCGAAGCCGAGGCGGCTGGTACAAAATAGATGGTACCCGTCATGCCGAGCGGAGTCGAGGCATGACCCGGTCGGCAGGAAGTGAATATTCAGTCGCTAATCAAGGTGAGGGGCTCAGTATTTCAAATCAAATCTGCCTTGAGAAACCACTACTGAGTCTGTTGCGGAGATTCCTCCGGTGATCCCTCGAAAAAGCGTACCCGAAAATGTGCCGGCGATGATTCCTGCGTTGGTGTCGAGCTTGGTAATTGTGACGGTAAATATTGGATCAGAATCAGGCAGGGCATAAGGAAAGGAATTACCAATTTGACTGACCGGCACGTAGAGCACCGTTATGTCGTCGCCCGTCATCGTACTGTAGGTCTTTTCGCCGCCAAAACCAGTAAACAAATTCAACTCAAAGTATTGTGTTTGGGCGACGCCATCCTTGTACACCACCTGGTCTGCCTTAATGGTGATGCCACCATCGCTGCTGAAGTATTCGCCAGACAAATTCTCGCGGCAATTCCCGCCATTGGGCTGGCACACCTGGCCGTAGTTGATCCAGACGTCATCATCTAGCATAAATCCGAATGTTTGGCTGCCGGTCTGAGTGGCTGGAGGCAAAGTGAATACGACGGCAGAATCATCCTTGCGACAGGAGAAAAGAAGGATTATCAGAGCAAAACAGGTCGAGATTTTCATGATGCTTCTGGCAGAAACCCAGCACCAAAATTAGCACCCATTATCCAGCTTCCCGCGAGAACCTGCAGGATGAACCCCCCTCAGAACCTGTACACATTCATCATGTTCATCAAATAAATCACACAAATCATAGTCCATTTTACATACATTTACGTAATTAATCCCAACTCCCCTTCTCATGAAAGGAACCCACATCGGCGAATTC
>CAZJWV010000078.1:0-15555 GCA_964549855.1 uncultured Ohtaekwangia sp.
ATTCGGTGAGGAACTGTACAACAAGCTGCGATCGGAAAGCCCCCATCACTTTACGAACCCCCACCTCGTTGGCCCGGCTGAACGAGCGCGCTGTGGAGAGGTTGATGTAGTTCACCCAGGCAATGACAAGAATGAACACGGCGATGAGGCTGAGGGCGTAAACAGAATCCCCATCGCGTTGCTGAGCTGGTTGAGACTCATACAATAAATGAGAGTACAAGTGAATATCGGTGAGTGGGCGAAGGATGAATTCCTGGTGCTCGTCATCTTTTTCCCATTGCTCCTTGCGGAGTTTCAACAGCACCTCATCCCACTTTGCCTGCAATTGCGCGACATCGGTTCCAGGCCTGAGAAGAACAAATGTGTAGAAATCGTACCAGCCCCACGCAGTTTCTGATGCGTTCTTCGTCCGACGGTTGAGGGTGGAGTACGACAGTAAGAATTGAAACTGGATGTGAGAGTTTTCCGGCACATCCCTAAACACGCCCGAAACCTGAAACGGCATGTCTCCCCTGAACATCATGGTCTTCCCCAAAGGATCCTCGTCGCCGAAATAGCGTCCTGCCGCGGTTTCTGATATCACGACCTTGTTGAGACCATTCAACGCTGTTGCAGGATCTCCTTTAACAAGTTTGAAACTGAAAACCTTGAAAAGGGCCGAGTCAGCGAATTGCAATTTCTGTTCCTGAAATGAGACTTGCTCACCATCCGGACGCTGATAGGACATCACGCCATTGACGGGCAGGAACCGGGTGTACTCTTCAACCTCCGCAAAATTATCTTTCAGGGCCCGCGCTACCGCTGGAACGGCCACCGCACTTTCAAAATTGAGTTTGCCGTTGGCCCACCCATTATACTGAATCCGGTAAATGTCTTTGGCGCGGCTGTGGAACGTGTCGAAGCTTCGCTCGTAGCGGACATATTGAACAATGAGCAGGCTGGCAGCCAGCCCGATGGTAAGACCGGCAAGGTTCAACACTGTAAATGCTTTCTGACGCGCAAAACTCCTTAGCGCAATTTTGACGTGACTCTGTATCATGTGCGTATAGATTAATTTCCGTGTCAAACTATGTCGAAGTAAGATTCCTGGACGGAAGAACCGAAGAGCGCTCCACCACAGCCGTCGGTTCGCAACGCGATTTCCATGGCGCTTCGCATCCCGTTGAAAGCGCTCGTGAAGATCGCCTTCAATTTCTTCCAGCAGACGCGGTGGACAAAACGTTTGCAGCAGCCGTATTGCGATATGGTCCTTTTTCTCATTCATTCTTGAGTTGGTCCACGGGGTTGGAGGCTGCCGCGCGATACGTCTGGTAACCTGAAGAAAGAACAACCAGGATGATCAGAAAAACCAACGGGACAATAAAGAAGAAAGGACTGACCTGAATGCGCACGGGATAGTCGCTCAACCATTGTTGTGCAGCCATGAAAATCAGGGGCGCAGCAATGATACCGGCAATCCCCGCAATCTTCATGTATGACGAAGTGAGGAGGCGGATGAGGCTAACTATTGAAGCTCCAAGGACTTTCCGGATGCCGATCTCTTTCAGCCGCGCATGCGACTCAAAGAGCGTAATCCCCAGGATTCCAAGACACGCCAGCAAAATGGCCACCCCGGAAAATAATCGGAAGATTGAACTCAGCCGAATTTCCGATTTGTATTGGCGGTCGAACCGCTGGTCCATAAAGGTGTAGTTGAATGTCTTTTCCGGCCAAACCTTCTTCCACGAGCGCTCAATTTGGGCGACTGCATCATCAACGCGGGCACGGCCGTCGATCCGGACAGAATAGAATGCCATCTGGTACGTACGAAGGTTGAAATAGATAATCGTTGGCTGAACGCGCTCCTTTACAGATTCATGGTGATAGTCTTCCGTTACGCCAATGATGCGGTACTTTTTCCAATCGAAAGTGACCATGAAATGAATCTCCTGGCCCAGCGCTTCTTCAGGGGATGCAAAGCCAAGTGCTCGAATCCCACGCTCGTTAAGTACGATGGTATTGTTGTTCAGGTCCTCTGCATTTTCATTGGAATAGTACCGACCTGCCAGGAGCTTCACATTGTATAGCGGTACAAAATCATCGTCAGCAAAAATCACTTTGTAAGGAATCCCGTCATCCGCGTCGGTGAGCTGACGCTTTGTAAAGTTCTCGTAGGTAAACCCGACCTCCTCTCCCGGAATGGCCGATGACGCGGTAACACGGTTTATGGCTGAGCCCAGGAGTACTTCATTCCGGAACGCTGCGAACTTCTCCTTTCTAAGTGAATCCTCCAGGCGTGCATAAGTAGTTGGATTCTGTATGCTCACGACTTTGTCCAGCCCGGTCATTTGGTCGTTTTCCCTCATGAAGTGGAGTTGGTCAGTCACAATGAAGAGCAACGCCATCAATACCAACGAAACCGAAAACTGAACGGTAAGGAGCATCCTACGACTCATCATGTTTCCTGCTGCTGAGATCCGACCCTTCAAAGAAAGGATCGGGTTGAGGCGGGTGAGTGTCAAGACAGGAAGGAAGCCGGTGATCACCATCCCGAGGAGCAACGTGGCACCGGCAGCCAGCCAGGCCGGAGAACCCAGCGCCGGCATACCCAGGGTAACCCCGGTTATCCGGGCATAGTATGGTTGAACGAAGTAGATCAACCCAACGGCAAGTATCAGCACCGGCACACACAAGCACAGGTATTGAAGGAAGAACTGCAGCAACAAGTCGGCATGAGATGATCCGATGACCCGGCGTACGCCTACTTCGCGAATTCGCGTGAGGAACCGCGCTGACTCCAGGTTGATGTAGTTGATCCAGGAGATGATAAGGATGGCAATCGCTGCCAAGCCAAGAGCGTATACGCTCACTTTGTTTCCATTGGCTTTGATTTCATCGTTTGCGTGCGCCTCGAAGTGAATGTCCGTCAGCGGCTGAACAGGGACAGCCGACGATTGTACGTCAGGGTCATCACGGTGCTCATCCAGAATGGCACGATTCAGCTTTGATTCAAATGTCTTTGGATCGGTGGACTTGTCGAGCAGCACGTAAGTCCAGTGATTTGGATATTTCCAATGGTCCTTGGCTTCCGGGCGCCAATCAAGGTCCCATGGAATGATCACGTCGGCATCGAAATGGGAATTTTCAGGAATATCCCTCATGACGCCAGTCACTTTCAGCACGTAGCCATTGATGTCCAGCCGATCGATTGGCTTCCCCAACACATCAGTTGAGCCAAACATCCGAATCGCTGCCCTCTCCGACAAGACCACCGAATGGTGATCATCAAGACATGACGCGGGATCGCCTTGGATAAGGAGCGATGAAAAAAGCCCAAAGAATGTCGAGTCCGCGAAGAAGTAATTCTTCTCGTTGAAAATTCGGTCTTGAGCCCTTAGGATCACGCCGGTGTGAGCGGGCCACTTATAAAATCGGGCCACTTGCTTTACCTCCGGAAAGTTTTGCCGGGCAAACTCACCGGCGCCATAGTAGGTGCCCGAAGATGATTGAACTACTTCATTGTTCTTGCGCTTTTCGTAGGTCAGCCTAACGATCTGATCGGCATTCGCATGAAAGCGATCGAAGGTCAGTTCGTAGTCGATGTATTGCGCAATGAGAACAAAAGCCGCGAGGCCAACTGTCATTCCAAGGACGTTGATGGCTGTGAAGCCCTTGTGCTTTGAGAGGTGCCGAACCGCTACCCTGAAGTAGTTCTCCAACATGAAGAATTGAGTAAAGCGGAATTTCATTTTGTTCCTCAGGACAATCCCGGGGCGAAAGAAACATACCGCATTCCAGGCCAATCGCCTCCTCGCCTTCTTTTCTCCCAGTTGCGTCGTATCACGCGCAAACTTTTGCATCAGGTCTCCCTGTACCTCCTCAAGCAACTCCGGCGGGCAAAACCGTCGAAGCAGGCTGAATACCCACAAGGGAGGGTTTGGTTTTTGCTCACTCATATTTCACCACCTAGCCTTGCGTCATCTTCAACTGCGGAACCATCTTCCACAAATCCACGCGAGCCTCTTTCATAGCTCTCAGCAATGCAAGTCCTGCAGAGGTTATCGTATAGATCCGTTTGCGCCGACCTCCGCGCTCTTTCGTCCCTCCACCAAACGACGATTTCACGTACCCCTTATCCTCCAAACGGTATAAGGTTACGTGCACGGCGCTGAGGTTGACGTCGCGTTTCATTTTGGATTCGATCTCCTCTGCCAGTGCGGCACCGTAGGCATCTTCTTGCAAGGCTGCCACGAGCGTGAGGACCAGCTCTTCAAATTCACCGAGGAATTCCTTTGCCATATATGCTTATGTTTTGTTAAGCAAATCAAATGAAATAACGGCATAGCGCCAAATAGGTTTCGGCACCACCGCTCCAGACGACGGATTTATGAGGGCTTCGCCAAACGGCCCAAAGGAAATTCTGATGCCGGCTGCAGAGGTCCAAACGGCCCAAAAACCATTAACTTTACCATTAAATCATCGAACATGGCAAGGGTTGAACTGATCATGCCCAAAATGGGCGAAAGCATCATGGAGGCCACCATCCTCAAATGGCTGAAGAAGCCTGGTGACACCATTGAGCAAGATGAGTCGGTGCTTGAGGTAGCCACCGACAAGGTGGACACCGAGGTACCTTCCACGCACGCCGGCGTGTTGCAAGAGATCCTTGCCAAAGAAGGCGAGGTCGTTAAAGTCGGCAAAGCCATTGCCATCCTTAACTCATCCGTAGGCAGCGGGTCACCGATGCCTGAGCCAGCCAAAGTGGCCCCAGCGGCTAAACCTGCAGCAGCAGTTACCCATTCGACCGCAACAAACGGAGCATCCGCTGCCCCCTCTGCTGATTACAAATCCTCATCAAGGTTCTACTCTCCACTGGTGAAAAACATCGCCAAAGAGGAGCGCATCCCTGTCGCTGAACTGGAATCGATCGCCGGCACCGGATCGGCAGGGCGCGTCACGAAGAAAGATATTCTCAACTACGTGCAGACCCGGCAAAGCGGCGGGGTCGCTGTCCGGAGCTCGGCTCCCCTGGTGCCCGCCTCCATCAGCGCCGGCGACGAAATCATCCAGATGGATCGCATGCGCAAGATGATCGCGGAGCGAATGGTTGACTCGAAGCGCGTGGCGCCGCACGTCACCTCTTTCGTGGAAGCGGATCTTACGAATGTTGTTAACTGGCGGAACAAAGTGAAAGGCGCGTTCGAGAAAAAGGAAGGCGAACCAATTACATTTACACCGCTCTTCGTTGAGGCCATCATCAAAGCCATCAAGGATTTCCCGATGATCAACATCCAGGTCGACGGCGACCGCATCATCAAGAAAAAGGAAATCAATATCGGCATTGCCGTGGCGTTACCTTCCGGCAACCTTATCGTTCCGGTTATCAAGAATGCCGATCAATACAGCCTCACCGGGCTAACAAAGGCCGTCAACGACCTTGCTCGTCGCGCCCGTGAAAACAAGTTAAAGGCAGACGACCTCTCCGGTGGCACCTTCACGATCTCTAACGTCGGAACTTTTGGTAATGTAATGGGCACACCCATCATCATGCAGCCCCAGGTCGCCATCATGGCAACAGGCGCTATTCAGAAAAAACCTGCCGTGCTGGAGACTGTTCATGGCGATGTGATTGCCATCCGTCACAAAATGTTCCTCTCCCACTCCTACGACCACCGTGTTGTGGATGGAGCGCTGGGCGGGAGCTTTGTGCGTCGCGTAGCCGACTACCTGGAGAAGTTCGATGTGAATCGCGTGATCTAGCCCGCTAGACGAGAAACCAGGGAAGAACAGCAAGAAGGAGAGTAAGAAGGATCCAGATCCAAAGGGTCCGGGAAGAACGCTGTTCTGCAGTCATCAAGTCAGGTTTTGAATTATCCAAACGGAGCCACGCTGTACAGGTTATCCCTTTAACAATCCTTTAACGAAGATTACCACTAGCAACGTTAGGACGTTGGGACGTGAGGACGTGGGGACGTGGGGACGTTTCTTGATGCGCATGCGCGCTTTATTGGCTATAATTGCAGCCAAAATTCACTCACATGAAGTTCGGTACGAAAGCCATTCACGCAGGGGTCGAACCCGATCCCACTACCGGCGCAATCATGACGCCCATTTACCAGACATCAACCTATGTGCAGCCCTCACCGGCGAAGCACAAAGGCTATGCCTATGCACGGGGTGCCAACCCGACCCGCACCCCGCTTCAGAAAAGCATCGCCGCCCTTGAAAATGGAAAATTTGGCATTTGCTTCTCCTCCGGCATGGGTGCGACCGACACCGTAATCAAACTCCTGAAGCCCGGCGACGAGGTGATCACGAGCAACGATCTCTACGGTGGCTCCTACCGGATGTTCACCAAAGTGTACCAGAAATTCGGAATCAAGTTTCACTTTCTCGACCTGACAAACGCTGAAAACGCGCGGCCCCATTTCAACGCAAATACCAAACTCCTTTGGCTGGAGACACCCTCGAACCCGCTCATGCGCGTGATCGACATCAAGGCGCTCGCCACGATGGCCAAATCGAAAGGATGTCTGGTGGCCGTCGACAACACATTTGCCTCTCCTTACTTGCAGAACCCACTTGATCTCGGTGCAGACATTGTCATGCACTCTGTCACCAAGTACCTCAGCGGGCATAGCGACGTGATTATGGGCGCACTCGTCATCAATGATGAAAAACTCCGCGACGAGCTGGCTTTCATTACCAACTCCTGCGGTGCGGTGCCAGGTCCACAGGATTGTTTTCTTGTGCTCCGTGGCATCAAGACCCTCCACCTCCGCATGGAGCGACATTGCCAGAACGGACGTAAGGTTGCCGAGTTCCTCCGCTCCCATCCGAAAGTTGGCAAGGTCTATTGGCCAGGATTCCCCGACCACCCGGGTCATGACATCGCCAAAAAACAGATGCGTGATTTCGGTGGGATGATGTCGTTCGAATTGAAGGGCGACAAACTGGAAAGTGCCGTGCGACTAATGGAAAATGTGAAAGTGTTTTCCCTGGCCGAATCCCTCGGTGGCGTCGAGTCACTGATTAACCATCCCGCGTCGATGACACACGCAAGCATTCCAAAGGAAGAACGTGTGAAGAACGGGCTAAGCGATACCCTTATTCGTCTGAGCGTGGGTGTGGAAGATGCTGAAGACATCATTGAGGATCTTAATCAGGCGCTAACGTACGCTTGAGGCCCCGCCAAATTGCGCTTAGATCATTGCACTAAAAGAATTTTGGCGGGGAAAAAAGATCCCGCCATACTGAGCTTGGCTCAACGAGCCAAACGTTTTCTGGCGGGACAACCCACACCTTACCCAATCCCACCAAAGTGCGCTTAGCTCATTGAGCCAAACGCGTTTGGAGGGATCAATTCAATCTCGATTGGCGGTCATGCCTTTGCCAGTAGATCATTCGGTTGGCACGCACTTGCATTTTGTGAAGACGCCTTTGCTCTCTGCGGTCAAGCCGACCATCTGCGAGGGCCGAACATTCTGCCCGGCGGATCATGCGATGGTTAGCAAGCAATTGAGCTGCCTCCCTGCGGGTGAGGTCACCCTGGGCCAACCCCTGGCGAATACGCAACAGTTGATGCCTTTCCTTGCGATTCATGCGGTTAACCGGATCCTGCGCCATGGCACCGATGGACAAGACCAGCAGCGCCACTAAAATCAATACTCGTTTCATAAATGTCTTTAGCCCTTTGACCCCGAAGTGGGAAAAAGGTTTAAAGGGAACAGAACAATATTAAAGTTGCTCCGCAGGGATGCGGACGAGGAATTCGCTGCCCTTCGGTGTTGTTTGCAGCTCAATGCTGCCACCGAGACGGTCCACAAGGGTTTTGACTATGGCCAGTCCCAGGCCGTGTGAACTTTCACCTCCAGTTGGCTGGGCGCTCAGGCGGCGGAATTTCTCGTAGAGATGGCCGAGGTCCTGTTGTGTAAACCCTGGCCCTTGGTCCTTGACCGAAAGATAGATGCAGCCGCTCTTCCACTCTGTGTTCACCTCGACGGTGGAATTGCGCGGTGAGAATTTTATTGCGTTGGAAATGAGATTGTCGATAATTCGTCCCAGGTAAGATCCGTCGCAGAGCACACGGCCCTGGATCTTGTTCACGCCGCGAATCTTGGTTCCCTTGGCTTCACCAAGAGCGTGGAAGGGTTGGGCCTTTTGCTTTACAAACTCGTCGAAAGAAATGGCCGTCGGTTTGGGCGTTTCCCGCTCATCATTAAAGGCATGAACGTCGAGCAAGCCAGAGATCAAGTCAATACCACTCGTGGTACAGTCCTTTACAAGACGCAACAATTCTTGTTGTTGGGTGGAAAGGTCGCCGTCGCGCTCCAGGATGTGCGCCAGTCCCGAGATCCGGTTGAGTGGCGACTTCAGGTCATGTGCCACAATGTTCATTAGCGTGTCCTTCTCATGGTTGAGTGAATCCAACTCCCGGTTGCTTTCTGAAAGAACAGTATTCTGCTTGATGATTTCTTCCCTTTGGGCGCGAATGTGTTGATTCTGCTCTTCGAGTTGCCGATTGATTGCTTTGCGCTTGCGACTAACCATCCAGGTGGAGACGGCCAGGATTGCGCCAAAGGTCATGAGAGTCAGTAGCATCAGGTTTTGAAACCGCTGCTCCGCGATTTGCGCTTCATCCTTCACTTGCTGTGCCTTCAGCAATTCATTCTCTTTTTCGGCCTTCTCCGTCAACAACTGGAATTGCAGTCTTTCGATTTCCTTGTTGAGGTCTTCATTTTCGATTTTGCCCTGGAGCAGCTGGGAAATGGTCTCGTATTCCCTGGCCTTGTCCGGTTTGTTCATCCTCAAATTGACTTTACCCAGCAACTGTGCCGCATCCCTTTGGAACACCAGGTTGCCCGATGTCTCTGAGGCGCGGTAAACCTTTTCCAGGATGGTGGATGCAAGGGGATACTTTTCCCAATAGATATTGCAGCGGGCCAGGAGCAGGCGGGCCCGAATGAAGACCTTCTGATTTGTATTCTCCGTCACTACATGGAGTACTTCTTCGGCGAGCGCCCCTGCTTCCGGTGACCTTCCCTCCTTGCAGAGGATTTCAGCCATGCCCACGGTGATCTCTGCCTTGGTCATCTTGTCGGCCATCACCGAGGCAATGGAGTCGGCCAATTCAAACTGGCGAAGGGCAAGCTTTGTGGAATCAACCTGGTAGTATACCAGTCCCATTTCCATGTAGGCAGATGTGATCGCACGCTGGTCGCCAAGGCTCTTTCTTAACTCCAACGCCTTTTCGGAATTCTCAAGAGCTCTTCCATAATCTTCCTTGGATTTGAATAAGTCGGCCAGGCTTCGATAGACATAAGCCAAGCCTGAAAGGTCATGGATGCTCTCGAACAAATCGCGCGCTTTGATGAATTCATTGTAGGCTCGCACCAGGTCTCCTTTTTCCTGGAAGATTCGTCCGACGTTGTTGTGCCCGTGAGCCAATTGCAGCGTGTCCGACTGCTCGGCGGCTACGGCCAATGACCGATTGAAGAACTCGAGCGCCATTTTGTAATTCCCCTGATTGGCCCTTGCCAAGCCAATGAAACTCAGTGGTCGCGCAAGGCCCTTTCGCAGCTGGATCTTCTGTCCCAGCGCGTAGGCCTTGTTGCAATAGTGAATGGTGCTGTCGGGAAAAGAGAACCGGAACTCAAAACCCATCGCATTCAGCATTTCAAACTGCTTCTCCTCACTGGCTCCCACCAGTTGCCTGCGAAGGCTGTATATGGTTTCAATATTTTGCGCAGCGGAAGTGACGAAAAGGAGGCACAGCACCGCGCCAGGAATGGTCCTTGAAAGCGCTCGTTTCCCCCAAGACGCAAGATCGTGACGCCAGGTACTCACCTATTCCTCCAGGAAATTCATGTCGTGACCAAAAGTCTCGTGGATATAACGAAGTGCGATGAGGGCGACGCCGATGGTGAACAAGCCGACGATTAGTGCGCCGTAGATAACCCCCTGGTCGCCTCCGCCAAACTCACCACGCAAATACTGGAAGGCGGGCACCAGCAACACTACGGTGCCCCGGATGAAGTTAGGCACCGACGTAGCCACGGTGGAGCGAAGGTTAGTCCCGAATTGTTCGGCGGCGATCGTGACAAACAACGCCCAATAGCCGACTCCTACGCCCAGGAAGAAACAACTGGCATAAAACATTTCGGCCGACCGCCCCGGCGTGAACAAGTAGACGAGGATGCTGGCCAGGGTAATGAAGATAAACATCCTCACCACCTTTTTCCTTGACTGCATCATTTGACTAATGAGACCACTGGACAAGTCGCCAATGGCCAAGCCGAGATAGCTGAACATCACCGCGTCGCCTGCTACAACAGCACCTTCCACATGGAGCGCCTGCGCGAACTCGGGAGAAAATGTGATGAGAATACCAATCGTGAACCATATGGGCAGGCCGATAAATATGCTACCCATGAATTTATTAAACCGGCCACGAGTGCTGAACAACTGGAAGAAATTTCCTCGCTGCACGGATTGCTCCTTCACCTGAAGAAATATTCCTGACTCGAAGACGCTAACGCGCGCCACGAGCAGGAGAAGTCCAAGGCCGCCACCAATCCAATAGGCGATGTGCCAATCGAATTGCTTGGCAACCAAATTCGCCAACACCGCCCCCATCAGTCCCACCGTTGCCACCAATGTGGTACCATAGCCACGAAGCCTGGCTGGGAGTACTTCTGCCACCAGCGTGATGCCGGCGCCAAGTTCACCCGCGAGGCCGATGCCTGCAATGAATCGGAGAACGGCATACTGTGGAACCGTTTGAACGAACCCATTGGCAATGTTGGCAAGAGAATACAGCAGTATCGAGCCGAATAGGACGCTCAACCTACCCCGCTTGTCGCCCATGATTCCCCAAATGAGACCGCCGAGGAGAAGTCCTGCCATTTGAACCTGGAGGAGGAACTCTCCTTCGGTCAATAAGAGACTGTCGGGAACCCCGAGTGAAATAAGGCTTGGCTTTCTAACGATGCTGAACAGGAGCAGATCGTAGATGTCAACAAAGTAGCCAAGGGCTGCTACGATGACCGGGATGCTGAAGAGCCCCTTCGCGTTCTCCTGTTTCATGAATCAGCAAAATAGGAATAAAATGCACATTACACCCCCGCCGGAGGCATTCGCCAGTCCGCCATTGGTAGAAAAGGTAAACCCCGCACGGCAAAATTTCTTAAACTCGTGACTAATTAAACCTAACAACCATGACCTCCCGTCTAGTCGCACCCATCCTGGTCCTCTTGACTCTGACTGCCTTCGGGCAGAAAAAAGCAACCCCTGCAAAGGAGAGCCTCACTTTTGACGAAAAACTTTATGGTGGCCTCGAATGGCGAAGCATCGGACCCTTCCGTGGCGGCCGGTCCGCTGCCGTAACCGGCGTGCCCGGGAAGCCAAACCTCTATTATATGGGTGCCACCGGGGGCGGTGTTTGGCGAACGACGGACGCCGGCAATACCTGGGACAACATCTCTGATGGCTTCTTTGGCGGATCCATCGGCGCGGTCGAAGTAAGCACATGGGATAACAATGTGATCTACGTTGGAGGCGGCGAAGTAACTGTGCGCGGCAACGTGTCGTACGGATACGGCATGTTCAAGTCTACCGACGCCGGGAAAACGTGGACGTCCATCGGACTAAAAAACTCCCGTCACATTCCCCGCATTCGCACGCATCCAAAAAACCCTGACCTCGTGTATGCCGCCGTGCTCGGCGATTTGTTCAAGTCATCGGAAGAACGCGGTGTTTATCGTTCAGAAGACGGTGGCAAGACCTGGAAGCGTGTACTCTTCGCCAATGCCGACGCCGGGGTGGTCGAGCTTTGCATGGATCCCAACAACCCACGCATCCTGGTAGCTTCCACGTGGCGCATCCGCCGCACTCCTTACAGCCTCGAGAGTGGCGGGGAAGGCAGCGGTCTCTGGTTGACGACGGACGGCGGCGATACCTGGAAGGAAATCACCAAGAACGAAGGGCTGCCCAAAGGCACCTGGGGCATCTCGGCAGTTTCTATCTCGCCCGTAAACTCCAATCGGTGGTACGCGCAGATCGAGAATGACAATGGCGGCCTCTATCGTTCTGACGACGGCGGCACCACATGGAGGAAGATGAATGAAGATCGCAACCTGCGTCAGCGTGCCTGGTACTACACCAAGATTTACGCTGATACAAAGGACGTTGATATCGTGTATGTGCTGAACGTGGCCTACCACCGCTCGAAGGACGGTGGGCGCACGTTTACCAACTACAATGCGCCACACGGTGATCACCATGATCTCTGGATTGCGCCGGAAGACAACCAGCGAATGGTGATGGCCGACGACGGCGGTGCCCAGGTGTCGTTCGACGCCGGCGAGAACTGGACAACGTATCACAATCAACCGACGGCGCAACACTATCGCGTCACCACGGACAATCACTTCCCTTACCGCATTTATGGAGCTCAGCAGGACAATTCCACGCAGCGGATTCTTCATCGCACCGACGGGAACTCGATTGGTGAGCGCGACTGGGAAGATACCGCCGGCGGTGAGAGTGGCTGGCTTGCTGTTGACCCCACAAACAACGACATCGTGTACGGTGGAAGTTATGACGGCTTGCTGGAGCGGCGTAACCACGCAACCGGCGAGAGCCGTGGCATAAACGCATGGCCCGACAACCCGATGGGTCATGGGGCGGAAGGTATGAAGTATCGCTTCCAGTGGAACTTCCCCATCTTCTTCTCACCGCATGACGCGACGAAATTATACGCTGCATCGAACGTGCTTCACGTGACGCGCAACGGCGGAGAAAAGTGGGAAATCATCAGCCCTGACCTAACCACCAACGATGCAAGCAAAATGGGTCCTTCCGGAGGACCGATCACGAAAGACAATACCAGCGTTGAATACTATTGCACAATCTTCACGGCTGGCGAGTCCCCTTATGAGAAGGACCTGATCATGGCAGGATCAGATGACGGATTACTGCACCTCACGACTGACGGCGGAAAGAACTGGTCTAAGCTGAGCATCACGGGGCTGCCCCAGTGGGTGATGTGGAACAGCATTGAGTTTGACGCACACGCCAAAGGGAGCATCTATGTAGCCGGCACCCGGTATAAACTCGGCGACTATCAACCGTATTTATACAAGACAAAAGACTACGGCAAAACCTGGACGAAGATCACCGACGGAATCGACCCCGGGCACTTCACGCGCGTGTTGCGCGCCGATCCGAAGCGCGCCGGGCTTTTGTATGCCGGAACAGAAAGCGGTATGTACATTTCTTTCGACGATGGCTCCAGCTGGAAACCGTTCCAGTTAAACCTCCCCACCGTGCCCATCACGGACCTTGCCGTCAAGAACGACAACCTGATCGCCACCACACAAGGCCGGAGTATGTGGCTCATCGACGACCTCACGCCATTGCACCAACTGAATGCCGGCATGGTAGGCACTGACTTTACTTTCTTCAAGCCAATGCCCAGCTACCGCATGGGTCCCAGCTTCTCGTTTGGAAGACCGTCGAAAACAGAGGGTAAGAATCATCCCGGCGGTGTCATGTTCCACTACTTTGTCAAGGACACCACGAAGGCCGTGGCTTCGCTGGAAATCATGGAGACCAGCGGCACGCTTATTAAGAAGTTCGCGACAAAACCCGATCGGAAACTGAACGAAGAACAATTCCGCATGAAGCCGGGAGGAAACCGGTTTGTCTGGAACACGCGCTACAAAAACGCCGAGGGTTTTGATGGCATCATCATGTGGGCGGGTTCACTCAATGGACCGAAGGCGCCTCCCGGGATGTATAAAGCGAAGCTAACCATCAACGGAAAATCCCAGGAAGTCGATTTTGAAATCCTGAAAGACCCGCGCACCACAGCTTCGCTGGCCGACATCAAGGAGCAGTTTGCCTTCCTGCTTCAGGTCCGAGATAAGCTCTCGGAAACCAACCTGGCAGTGAAAAAGATTCGTACAACGCGCGACCAAATCAACCGCGTGACCGAGCCCATGAAGGGCAAAGAGGACATGAAGGATGTAACTGACTTGGCAAAGTCTATCATCGACGAGATGAAGAAGGTCGAAGAGGCCCTGTATCAAACGAAGAACCGCAGCGGCCAGGATCCGCTTAACTATCCAATACGACTCAACAACAAACTGGCCGCCATTGGAGGTGAAGCTGACGGATCAGACTTCAAGCCAACTACACAGGTGAAGGCGGTTTATAATGAAGTGACAGGCAAGATCGACGAGCAGTTACAGGTGCTCAACAAGATCTTTACCGACCGGATTCCGAAGTTGAATGAACTGGTGAAGCAAAAGCAGATTAATCCAGTAACAATCCCAGAGGTGTTCTGAAGTGGTCGATAGTCCATGGTCCATAGCCATAAAGCCATGGACAATGGACTATCGACTATTGACTTATTTGCGTCCTACGAACCAGTAGATGAGGGCGCCCAGCACAGGGAAAATCAGGATAATCAAAGTCCAGATTACTTTCTTCCCCGTGTCCCAGGACTTCTTAAAGACGTCCAGGATCAGGTAGACATCGATAATAAGGATGGCAAGGCCGATCAGATTGTTTGTCATAAGGGTACGGTTTAGTTGGTTCCCAGGATTTTAAACAACTCGTCGAGGTGCGGAGTCACGATGATTTCTGTCCGTCGGTTTTTTTGACGGTTCGCGTCTGAGGTATTGGGCATTAACGGTGCGAACTCACCCTTGCCGGAGGCCAGTATTTGGTTAGTTCTAACGCCTGCGTTCGTGAGAATTCGGGTGATGGTCGTGGCCCGCATGACACTAAGGTCCCAGTTGTCGTTCATGTATTGAGACTTCTTTCCAATCGGTACATTGTCGGTGTGGCCTTCGACCATGACCTGGACATTGCTGTGATCTTTCAACGCGACCGCCAGTTTCCGGAGTGCTGCTTCGCCTTTGTCGTCCACCTCAACGCTTCCCGACTTGAAAAGGAGTTGCTCTGACAGCGATACATACACCTTCCCATTCTTAATTTCTACCGTAATATCGCTTTCCTTGAACCCCAGCAGCGCCTCATTGATCTTCTTTTTCAGGTCTTGGACCGCTTTGTCCTTGTTGGCAAGTACCGTCTCCAATTCTTTTACTTTCCGCTCCCGTTCGAGGAGGCTGGTGCTGAGCGAATCGTTCTGGTGGCGGGTTTTGTCGAGGTTGGCCTGGATGGCGAAAAGCTGGTCACGTTGCTCCACCATCTCGCGGTTCATCTTTCCGCTGCTGGTCAGCAGGTTCTTGTAATAGGCGTTTAGCTTTTCATACTCAAGGTTGAGCTCAGCCAGTTGCTTGGCAGTTAGCCGCTTCTGGCCTCCCAAAGCCGCAGTATCGGCAACCAGCTTGGCGCGCTCAGCCTCCAACTCCTCGAGGCGTTTCTCCGCCTTCTTCAGCTGCTCTTCTTTCTCAATCAGTTCGCCATCGGCTTTGACCTTCTGTGCCAGCATATCATCGAATTTCTTCTTGGTGACGATGCAGGATTGGGTGGATAGCAGGGAAACAAGGACAATGAGTTTAAAAAACAGCTTCATGCTAATGAGTTTAAAAAGTACTACGAAAGTAG
>CAZJWV010000079.1:0-15453 GCA_964549855.1 uncultured Ohtaekwangia sp.
CGTCGGCATGCACCCGATTCCTATCGCGCACGGAATGACCATCGGTGAGTATGCAAGAATGGTCAATGGTGAAGGATGGCTTGCAGACAATCGAAACTGCGCGCTGGAAGTTATCACATTGAAAAACTGGAAGCACACAGACAACTCTCCAATAACCTCTCACCCCTCTCCCAACCTTCCCAACGAACATGCGATCTGGATGTATCCTTCCACCTGTTTGTTTGAGGGCACGGCACTTAGCATCGGGAGAGGTACGCACAACCCCTTCGAGGTGACCGGCCATCCCGATCTCAAGGGGCAACCCTATCAATTCACACCCGTGAGTATCGACGGCATGTCCAAGGATCCCAAGCTTATGGGAAAAATTTGCTATGGCATCGACATGACCAAGGAGCCGGTGCCCGGGGAAGTAACCTTGAAATATCTGATTGCCATGTACAACGCGTTTCCTGAGAAGGAAAAGTTCTTTATTCCCTACATCGACAAGCTGGCTGGGACAATCGAGTTGAAAAATCAAATTCGGGCGGGCATGTCTGAACAGGACATCAAGGCCACCTGGAAGCCGGGGTTGGATTGGTTCAAGGTCATCCGTGCGAAATACCTGTTGTATCCGTGACCCAAACTGAAAAAGTTGCAGACATCCTCGCCATCCTCGCGAAGCACTATCCAAAGGTAGAGGCACCGCTGCATCACAAGGACGCGTACAGCTTGCTGATTTCTGTGTTGTTGTCGGCGCAGTGCACCGATGAGCGCGTAAACAAAACAACGCCACTCCTTTTTGCACGGGCCGACAATCCGTACGACATGGTCAAGCTCTCGGTGGAAGAGATTCGGGAGATCATCAAGCCCTGCGGTTTGTCACCCATGAAGTCGAAAGGGATCTACGGGCTTTCAAAGATTCTCATTGACAAATACAACGGCCGGGTCCCGGATACCTTCGAAGCATTGGAGGAATTGCCAGCAGTAGGCCACAAGACTGCTTCCGTCGTGATGACGCAGTGGTTTGGCAAGCCTGCCTTCCCCGTGGACACACATATTCACCGCCTCGCGTATCGCTGGGGATTGTCAAACGGGAAATCGGTGGAGCAAACCGAGAAAGATCTCAAGCGACTTATTCCGGAGAAGAGGTGGGCGAAGGCGCATCTGCAGATGATTTATTTTGGAAGGAACTTTTGTCCCGCTAGAGGACATGTGTGGAGGGAATGCCCGGTGTGTAAGAAGTACATACGGAGGGAGTTGAGGGGTGAGGGGTGATCAGTAATCGGTGATCGGTGGTTCGCTTGTCAATCAACTAGTATCCACCGATCACTGATCACCGATTACCGATTACTATTTCCCTGCAATCTTCCATCTTTGCAATGATGAGTTCTATCAGGGTCATCTTCCTCGGCACACCTGAATTCGCACAAGCGAGCCTGGAGACCCTTGTCTCAAATGGTGTGACCGTAGTTGCTGTCGTCACCGCTCCCGACAAACCGCAAGGTCGCGGCCAGACTTTGCAGGGATCGCCCGTGAAAGAGTGCGCGCTGAAACTCAAGATTCCTGTGCTGCAGCCCGCCAACCTGAAGGCCCCGGAGTTTGTTGAAGAGCTGAAGAACTTTCGCGCCGACCTGCAAGTGGTGGTTGCCTTCCGCATGTTACCAGAAATCGTATGGAGTATGCCGCCGAAGGGGACGTTCAACCTCCACGCATCTCTTCTTCCGCAATACCGTGGAGCGGCGCCAATCAACTGGGCCATCATCAACGGCGAGAAAGAAACTGGCGTGACCACGTTCATGCTCCGGCATGAAATCGATACTGGAAACATTCTCTTCCAGGAAAAGGAGCCGATCCATCCCGATGATGATGCAGGTACGCTATACGAGCGACTGATGAACAAGGGCGCGCAGTTGGTACTTAAGACGGTAAAGGCTATTGAGTCTGGTGACATCAAAGCGATCGAACAGAAGACCATGGGCGAATTGAAGCCAGCTCCAAAGATTTTCAAGGAGACCTGTGCCATCAACTGGCATCACACTTCCGAGGCAATCCACAATTTCGTGAGAGGTTTAAGCCCCTACCCGGCCGCATGGTCGCACTTGCATGACAAGGTTTACAAAATATTCCGCGTCGAGGTGTTGCCTGCCAACAAAGGAGACCGTCAGCACGCGTGGGAGACCGACAACAAAACTTTCCTGCGTTTTCGTACGGGTGATGGTTGGGTGGGTGTAACGGATATTCAGCAAGAAGGCAAGAAACGCCTACCGATAACCGATTTCCTCCGCGGATCGAAGATCTAGGTTTTAGGCGTCGCTGGGTTCTGAGCGGTAATTTGAAAGCCCCAGCTTATTCGACCCCTTCAGGGTCGGCGATGTCCAAATGAAAAATTCTATAAATATGTGATGCCTTCGGCATCAGTGATTCTGGCCCAAGGTTGAGGTCCACGAGCATTTCACATCCAGCAATCAGTATCCAGCAACCAGTATCCAGCACCATCGTATCTTGCATCCCGCATCCCGCATCCCGTGACCATCTCCCTCATCGCCGCCCTCACCCGCAACCGCGTCATCGGAGTAAACAACGGGTTGCCATGGCATTTGCCTGACGATATGAAGTACTTCATGCAGACCACGAAGGGGCATCACGTCGTCATGGGCCGTAGGAACTTTGAGTCCATCCCGGAAAAATTCAGGCCGCTGCCCAACCGCACCAACCTGGTCGTTACCCGGCAACAAAATCTTGTCCTGCCTGGCTGCACGGTGGTGCATTCTGTGGGAGAGGCGGTGGAGATCGCGCGAAAGGCAGGCGAGAAAGAGCTTTTCATTATCGGCGGCTCGGCGATCTACCAGCTTGGGCTACCGCTGGCAGATCGGCTGTACCTTACGGAAATCAAAACGGAATTGGCCGGAGACACCACCTTCCCTGCGGTGACTTCCACAGAATGGAAGGAAGTATCCCGCGTTCCGCACGGTATCGACGCACGCCACGCATATGCCTTTGACTTTGTAATTTACCAACGCAACCCCTAGCGCATGGACTCCCACAAACGCATCCTTGGCATCATCTACGTGGTTACGGGCATCCTCCTCCTGTTTGGAATGATGTTCGTATCGATTTTCTTCTCCTTGTTCATCGGCTTTATCGCCGATCAGGCCAGTGATGACCAGTGGGTATTCACCTGGCTGGTGCCGATGGTAAGGGCGATCGCCCTATTTGTCTGCATTGTCATAGCCCTCCCTTCGCTCATCGCTGGCTGGGGACTGCTCAACAACAAGTCATGGGCGATGATGCTTGCCCTGATCGTGGGCTGCCTTCGGCTGTTCAACTTCCCTATCGGAACCGCTATCGGCATCTACACCATCTGGGTTTACGTTGAAGACAACCGGCTCAAGCAAGGCGCGGTGATATGAGTCTTCAGGGGAAAGTCATCTGGCTGACCGGCGCCTCCTCGGGAATCGGAGAAGCGCTGGCCTACGAGTTGGCCAAGAAAAAAGTGAAGTTGATACTGTCGGCGCGCCGAAAAGATGAGCTGGAGCGTGTGAAAGGCAACTGCCATCCCCTTGCCCAGCCAGAAATCAAGTTACTTCCCTTCGACCTCGCTGAGGCCTCAAATCTTCAGTTGATTGCCGAAGCGGCGGTTCACCTCTTCGGGCATGTCGACATCCTCATCAATAACGGCGGCATCAGTCAGCGAAGCCTGGCAAAGGACACACTGGTGAATGTTGACAGGAAAATCATGGAGGTTGACTATTTCGGTACCGTTTCAATTACAAAGTATCTCCTACCTCATTTCTTAAAGCGCAAAGGCGGGCACATCGTGGTCGTCACCAGCGCGATGGGAATCATTGGCACGCCTTATCGGTCGGGGTACGCCGCCGCCAAGCACGCCCTCCATGGATTTTTTGATTCACTGCGGGCCGAGCTGTGGAAGGAAGGCAAGCAATTCCACGTGACGCTCATTTGTCCAGGATGGATTCACACCCAAATCACGATAAACGCCATGACCGGCGACGGGTCGAAACTCAACCATATGGACACCACGACCGCCCATGGACTTGAGCCAAAGGTTTTTGCCAGGAAAATGGTACGCGCCATTGAGAGCCGGAAGCGCGAGGTGTACATCGGTGGCTGGAAGGAAGTTTCTGCCATCTATCTGCAAAGGTTTCTCCCCGGGCTTTTCGCCCGCATCGTCCGCAAGGCCAGCGTGCGCTGATGGAGTGGTACGAATACATCCTCATCACCGGTGTCGGATTCCTGGCCGCCTTCATGAACACCGTGGGTGGCGGCGGTTCGCTCTTCTCTGTGCCCATACTCACCTTCCTGGGATTGCCGATCACCACGGCCAACGCAACCAGTAGGGTTGCCATTCTCTTTCAAAACATTTTCGCTGTCATTGGTTTCAAGAGCAAGGGTGTTGAACTCCCCTGGCCCTACAGTTTATACCTTGGTCTGGCCTCACTGGGCGGCGGGGTGATGGGTTCCCTCCTTGCCTCACGCGTCCCCGACACCGTTTTCAAAAACATTTTCGTCGGCATCATGTTTCTCTCGGTGTTCCTTATCCTTTATGATCCGTTCAAGTCAAAAGGTGATGAAAAGCTGGATACAAGGAGCCAGGTAATTGGGAGCATCTTCTTCTTCTTCCTGGGAATCTACGGAGGCTTTGTACAGGCCGGCATCGGTTTTATGGTGATCGCCGTGCTAAGCACTGTCAATCGCCTGAACCTCGTGAAGAGCAATTATGTTAAGGTATTTGCAGCCATCGTCTACACGGGAGTGTCCGTGATCGTGTTTGCCCTTGAATCCAAGATCGCCTGGAAAATCGGTTTGGTCCTTGCAGTTGGACACGCATTTGGAGGGTGGTTTGCCAGCCGGTGGAGTGTGAGTGCCGGGGAGGTTTGGATTAAAAGGGTGATGATTGCGTCGATTGTGGCGATGGCGATTAAACTGCTGCTGGAATAGGGTGTTGGGCGTTGGGCTTTAGGCGTTAGGAAATGAAAATGCAATGTTATGTTGAAGTGGAGTGATGTATTGAAACTTTCACGCAACGGCAATCTGAAACCAGATCGTCGCGTGGAGAAGACCGAAGCCGAGTGGAAGAAGGAGCTTACGGCTGATGTCTATCAAATCGCACGAATGAAAGGCACTGAGCGGGCGTTCACTGGTGAATACTGCGAAGCGCATGAGCCAGGCAAGTATGCCTGCCGCTGTTGTGGTACTCCGATGTTTGACTCAACCTTGAAATTTGATTCGAGATCCGGCTGGCCGAGCTTCACACAACCGATAAAAGAGAACGCCATTGCCTACCACAGCGACGACAGTTACGGGATGGTGCGTGTGGAGGTGGTGTGCAATGTGTGTGATTGCCATTTGGGACATGTGTTTCCAGACGGTCCGGAACCGAGCGGTCTGAGATATTGTATTAATTCTGCATCAATCCAGCTGATCGCATAATTCAAGTCCATTGAACGTACTGGATCTGCGTCAATCTGCGTGTATTCAATCTGCGCCAATCTGCGGGAAAAATTACGGGTCCCAAATGCATGCCCGCAGATTGCCGCAGATTTAAGCCGCAGATTTTCGCAGATCGTGATCCTATGGTTTGCCGCGATCAACTCTGCCACTCTACCTTAAAGACACTACTTCTCCATAATCCTAAGAAACTGATCTGTCTGAAGATCAAGTATGGACATATGATCAACCCAAATGTAGTCGGGTTTTCCCTGGTCCGTATTGATAATCACCGCGACGATCATGATCACGTAACGGTAATCGACTTTCTCTTGCGGAAGATTCATCATCTCGTTTTCAATTTCCCAATACAAAAGTTTAGTGAGCGTAATCAACGGTACCTTGGATTCCAGGATTTCAGCCTTGTGCAGTAGCGCAAGTTGCTCAATCACCTGTTCCTGGTAGTCAGGTTCTGAAGGTCTCCTTTTCACTATGGCTCCGGGTGTTTGAAGTTTGCTGAGTGCCTGCACCAGGGCTCCGCAGCAGTCAGTGGTGTGCTTTTGTCCATCCCGACTTAGCGTTCCCCATCCACCTTTCTCGGAATAGCCGATGTGAGGCCCTACCAGCAAGAGAGCCGCCCCGCTGTCCGGGACGTGGTGGGCATATGCGTTGAGGCCCGTGATGCCCGTAAATGGCAGTCCCCCTAGTCCGCCAAAATTGAATGGGCCTTTTACTTCATGGTCGGTGAAAGGACTCTTTGTATTGAGCACGTCATCAACGCAGGTGGATTGACCCAACAAAATCTTGTGAGGTTCGATGCGGTGCACCGCATAGAGGAAGAAGAGCAATGAGTCTGTGTATTCTTCGAAAGGAACAGCTCCAGGGAAAATGGCAGTTATTTTCTGCCTGAGGGATGCATCCGGCATCGCCTTCTCCGCCACCTTGATTGGCTGGGGTTTCGTACAACCTGAAAATAGGGCGACGAGAATCAGGAATAAAATGCCGCGCATCTGTTGAGTCTAATGCCCGGTCGAAATTAGAATCCCGCCCTTGTGCACTGTATGACTTTGCTCAGTTGGATTGGAGATAAATAGCACTTGGTTGCCGTGCGCGAGTCTCACACCCTTGCGTATCCCACGGCTTACCGCTTACTGCTTACGGATACCGCTAACTCCCTTATAAGCCTAACCCTATCAACATCAACAGTTCTCAATAGGAACTCAGACTCACCTTTTTCACCCATTGCAGCGATTTCCTCATTGCGGTAGGTCATCGAACTGGGGCGCTCTGCGGTGGCGGAGAAGTGAATCTCAGAGACACCAGTCTTTGAAACAATCTCGCTCACGGTCTTCTCATTGACACCAGAACCCGGCATGATCTTAATTCGGTTACCCGCCGACTCCACGAGCCGCTTGATCAGGTCAACGCCCTCGATGGCTTTGGGTCGTTGGCCTGCCGTGAGGATCCGCTCAAAGCCAATGTCGATGCAATCGTCTAGGGCTTCAAATGGGTCGCGGGTCATGTCGAAGGCGCGGTGGCAGGTGCTCCGCAAGGGTTTCGCTTTGTCTACAAGTTCCTTGCAGCGCGCTTTATCCAGGGAGCCATCGGGGTTGAGGATGCCAAACACAAAACCATCGACACCAAGTTTCTGGAACTGAAAAATATCGCGCTTCATGGCGTGGAACTCGTAGCGGCTGTAGCAGAAGTCACCGCCACGGGGACGAATCATCACGTAAACGTCCATCGTCACGTTCTGTCGTACCACTTCCACCAGTCCCGGCGATGGTGTAGTCCCGCCTTCCGCCGGATTATCGCAGAGCTCAATGCGGTCGGCGCCTCCTTCCTGCGCTTTGAGGGCCGACTCGATGTTATAGACTACGACTTCGCAAATCATGGGCAGGGGTCAGGGGCTAGGGGTCAGGGGACAGGGGTCAGGGATGAGTATCAATAGTAACTCGGTGCGTTGAACACGGTATTAGGAACGGTTGCGGAGTAAACCGCGTACGTAAATCCTTTTTGCAAGGCATAGGCGCCGTAGTCTCCGTTCTTACCCAAGGCCAGGAAGCCCACCTGGATTTGCTTCGACTTCTCGGGTTGATTCTTGACGATCCGCATCACTGCCTTCTCGCAGGCCTCCTGGGGTGTATTCCCTTGCCTCATGAGTTCCACAACGAGATGTGAACCGCAAATGCGAATCACCTCTTCACCCACACCGGTTGACGTAGCCGCACCCACTTCATTGTCGACAAACAAGCCGGCGCCGATGATGGGCGAATCGCCAATGCGACCTTTCATCTTGTAGGCCATGCCGCTGGTCGTGCATGCGCCTGAGAGATTTTGGGCACTGTCAAGAGCTACCATGCCGATGGTGTCGTGGTTCTCGATGTTGGCCACGGGTTTGTACTTCGCCGTCTTCAGCCATTCTTTCCAAGCCTTCTCTGACTCTGGAGTGAGTAGCTTCTCTTTCTTGAATCCGTTGGCAAGCGCAAATTGAAGGGCGCCATCTCCGGCAAGCATCACGTGAGGTGTTTTTTCCATCACCATCCGCGCCACGGAAATCGGGTGCACGATATGCTCCAGGCACAGCACGGCACCGCAGTTCGACTTCTCATCCATGATACAGGCATCGAGCGTAACCTTTCCATCGCGATCGGGGGCACCGCCCAATCCCACCGTGGTATTCTTGGGGTCAGCTTCGGGTACCCACACTCCTCTTTCTACCGCATCGAGTGCGCGACCGTTGGCAGACAGCACTTTCCACGCTTCGACGTTTGCTTCCTTACCGAAATTCCAGGTGGAAATGACTGTGGGGCCACTGGCCTGAGTCGCTGCGTTGCCAGGCAGTGCGTACACAGACGCAATAGCCGCTGTTGTTTTCAGAAATCGACGTCGGGTTGACATGTTATGCTTGAGTTGGAGAAGTAGAGATCAATGTACAAATTCTCAGTGTGCCGATAAATGAGGGACCGATCCTGGTTTGCGCCTCACATCAATTGTTTCAGCACAACATCCAGTTCGTTCGTCTTGTCCATAATCATAAGGTGCCCGCCATTGACTATTTTAAAGTCTGCCGTCTTAAATGGCAAAATCCTATCTGCCGTGCCATGGATTGTCTTTACATTTCCTGGTTCAGCAACATTCTCCCAATTCACTACTTTGTCAATAGCCCATTTTAAAAACTTATCCTCGGTTCCCTTTAGCATTTCTTTTAATAGGCCCTTTTGTTCCTTTGTCGTAGCGCCAAACAACCAATCGGTAAGTGGATTGGCGTTCTTTAGAATCCAAGGTGGAATTATTCTATTTAATCCAATTCGTCCGGCAAGTCGGTAGAACATTGGAATGTAATCCCTTGTCTTGGCAGATGAAATTAGAATTACTTTTTCAGTCGGAATCAATTTGGCAATCTCTATGGCCATTATGCCACCAAACGAAACCCCAATTAATTTAGGTTGGTCTGTCGCTATTTGCTTTATAAGTCTTTGCGCGTAGCTCTGAATTGTTTCGTTGTTGTTTGGTTCAATCCACTCTACGTGATTGACCTTGAAGTCGGACAAATCAAGGAAGCTGAACACTCTTTTGTCGGCACCAAGTCCACTTAGCAGGTATACTTCTTTCATTTTGGTGTCCGCCGGTCAACACGATTGCCACCGCATATCGACATAGTGGTGACCCTAAGGTTCCTTGAGTATCCTTCTGGCCGTCCTGAACCGCTTGATATAGTAGTCCGAAAACAAGTTGGTCTCGACTACCCCCAAGGATGTCGAAGCATGGATGAACCTGATGTTGTCCTTCGATTTGACATCGGTGACGAGTCCAACATGGGTGATCTGGCGCTTTTTCTTGCCGGTGGCAAAGAAGAGCAGGTCGCCCTCTTGCAGTTCTTTAACTTTTATCTTTTCACCCAAAGTGACCTGGTCCGTCGTCTGGCGCGGCAACTTCACATCAATGGCACGGTAGGCCGCAGAGGTCAGGGCCGAGCAATCCATGCCCGACCGCGAGGTGCCACCGTACTTGTAGGGCGTACCGTAGTAGGATCGTGCCGCCTCGATCACAGCATCCACTTGTTTCTCACGGGCCTTGGCTTTGCGCGAACTCGCGCAGGAGGAAAAGACGAGGGCCAAAAGAGCGAGAGAGACAGCGGTATGAAAAAATCGGTTTTGCGTACCTTTGCTCGCCAACCACATACAGTTTAAAAAGTAAGTAAAAGTAGCCCATTCATGGCAGAAACGAAAACGATGCAGCCCGTGGGGAGCAGGGTGTCCGACGCCGTGATCCGGCAGTTGAGCGAGGTGGTGGGCGAAGCTCATATTCTACTTGATGCAGAACGAAAAGAGGACTACGGGCACGACAAGACCGAGGACTATTTTTTCGCCCCCGATGTGGTGCTCAAGCCGGGAACAACGCAAGAAGTAAGCCAGATCCTCGCATTGTGCAATTCCCACGGAATTCCCGTCACCCCCCGCGGTGCAGGCACGGGATTGAGCGGTGGGGCTCTCCCGGTGAAGCACGGGGTGGTGCTCTCCATGGAGCGTTTTAACAAGATCCTCAACATCGACGAATTGAACCTCCAGGCTACGGTAGAGCCCGGGGTGATCACGGAAGTATTCCAGAACGCCGTCAAAGAAAAAGGCCTCTTTTACCCGCCCGATCCGGCCAGTCGCGGGTCATGCTTCCTCGGCGGCAACCTCGCCAACAATTCCGGCGGACCGAAGGCGGTGAAATACGGCGTCACGCGCGACTATGTCATCAACATGGAAGTGGTGCTCCCGTCGGGAGAGATCATTTGGACCGCTGCTAACGTGCTGAAGAATTCTACGGGCTACAATCTCACGCAACTCATGTGCGGCAGTGAAGGAACCCTGGGAGTAATTACGAAAATCGTTTTCAAACTGCGCGGGTTTCCTCAAAAGACCGTGCTGATGATGATCCCCTTTGTCAGCAACGAGGAAGCATGTGAAGCAATCGCCGCCATCTTCGTGGCCGGCATCCAGCCTTCCGGGATAGAGTTCTTTGAGCGGGAGGCGGCGGAAAAAACTTTCGCCTATTGCGAGAAGGTCCTCAACAGCCCTGTGACGACAAAGCTGGTGGAAGGCATGAACGCCTACCTACTGTGTGAACTTGACGGGAACGATGAGGAAGTGCTAATGCGGGATGCAGAGCGGGTGATGGCTGTCGTGGAAAAATTTCAAAGCGGAGAGGTACTCTTCGCCGACAGCGCCTCTCAAAAAGAAGAGCTCTGGAAAATCCGGAAACAAATCTCACCGGCTGTGAACTGGTACACATTGACCAAGAGCGAAGACGTAGTTGTACCGCGTGCCAACCTGCCCAAACTCACCAAGGGCATCAAGGAGATTGGCAAACGTTACGGCTTTAACACCGTTTGCTTCGGTCACCTGGGTGACGGCAACCTGCACGTTAACGTCCTGAAAGAAAACATCTCTGATGCCGACTGGAAGACTAAGATTCCCGAGGGCATTGGCGAAATCTTCAAACTTACCGTCAAACTGGGTGGCACCCTCTCCGGCGAGCACGGCATTGGCATTGCGAAGCGCCCCTATATGCCAATCGCCATGAGTGAAGTGAATCTGGAACTGATGCGGGGGATAAAGAGGGTGTTTGATCCGAAGGGGATACTCAATCCTGGTAAGATCTTCTAATCTGGGTACTCGGCACTAGGTGCTAGGCACTCGGCCGAGCACCCAGTTTCCGAGAGCCGAGTACCGAGCACCGAGAACCAAGCCAGCTACTATCTTTACCCTATGTGTGGCATCACCGGCGTCTTCGCTTTCAACCTTGTAGGCAAGTTCTCCAAGATCAACGTTGCCGCTGCCACGGGTTCCATCAGTCACCGCGGACCTGACGCCCATGATGTGTACGTGGACGAGTGGGTCTGTCTTGGGCACCGCCGCCTGAGCATCATCGACACCCGCGAGATCGCCAACCAGCCCATGTGGGATGAGACAGGCCGCTGGTGCGTCATGCTCAACGGGGAGATCTTCAATTTTAAGGAACTGAAAGCCGACCTCCTCTCAAGAGGTTTTACTTTCCGCACGGAGTCGGACACGGAGGTGTTGCTTAAATTGTTTATCCGTGAGGGAGAATCTTGTCTCCCGAAGCTCAACGGCTTCTTCGCGTTCACCATCTACGACAAGCAGGAACAAACCCTCTTCATTGCGCGCGACCGCTTCGGCGTAAAGCCCCTTTATTACCTGCACGACGAAGACAAGCTTCTCTTCGCCAGTGAACTGCAAGCAATCGTCGCCTACGGCATCAAGAAGGACATAGACTACGATTCCCTCTACACCTACCTCCAGCTGAACTACATCCCTGCGCCTTACACCATCTTCAATGGGGTGCGTAAGCTCATGCCGGGCCATTGGCTGCGGGTAAAGGGCGGGCAGTTGACTATACAGTCCTGGTACAGCATCCCCTATGACCCCACAAAGCTTATTGCCACAAGCTACACGGAGGCGCAATCGCAGTTCCGGGAACTCATGGAGCAATCTGTGCAGCGCCGCCTCATTGCTGATGTGCCCCTGGGGTCTTTTCTGAGTGGCGGGATCGATTCATCGGTTATCGCGGGACTGGCCAAACGCCACAAGCCGGACTTGCACACGTTTTCAATCGGGTTCCGCGACGAAAAATTCTTCGATGAGACACGATATGCGGAGATGGTGTCAAAGCATTTTGGTACCGAGCACACCGTGTTCAACCTCAGCAACGCCGAGATGGCATCGCATCTCAACAACATCCTTGACTCCATCGACGAGCCTTTCGCCGACAGTTCGGCCATCGCCGTGTACATGCTGAGCCGGGAGACCCGCAAGCATGCGACGGTGGCGCTTTCAGGTGACGGTGCGGATGAACTCCTGGGTGGATACAACAAACACGCTGCATTTTACCGGGCGCTGAACCCGGGTCTTGCAGAACACATGGTTAGGGCGCTGAGGCCATTGTGGATGTTGCTTCCGAAATCGCGACACGCACCTTTCTCGAACACCATTCGACAACTTGATCGCTTCGCCCGGGGAGCAGGTTTAAGCGCAGCTGACCGTTACTGGCACTGGGCATCATTGGCCACGGCACGGCAGGCCGACCGCCTTCTGCGTCCGGAGCATCGGGCCGCCACACAATTCGCAGAGCGACGTCGCTCATGGTTGGAGACAATCCCTGGTCCCCACTTAGGTGCAAGGGGCGCACGGGAGAATCTGAATGATGTGTTTCTGACAGATACCCGCTTCGTTCTTCCCAACGACATGCTGACGAAGGTTGACCGGATGAGCATGGCTCATGGGCTAGAGGTGAGGAATCCCTTTCTGGATGTCAACGTCGTGAACTTTCTCGTCACACTCCCCGATAGCTTCAAGATCGATGCTAAAACCAGGAAGAAACTCCTCCGCGACGCGTTCAAGGACTTCCTGCCAGCCGAGCTTTACAACAGGCCGAAGAAAGGCTTTGAGGTTCCGCTGCTGAAATGGTTGCGAAGGGATATGAAGGGTATGATCAAGAATGAGCTCCTATCAAGGCAGTTCATTGAAGAGCAGGGGATATTCAACTACAGCGCCATTAGGAAACTGAAAAACCAGCTGTATGGGATAAATCCTTCTGATGTGCACGCGCGGATGTGGGGATTGGTGGTGTTTCAGTGGTGGTGGAGGAAGACGGTGAAGTCGGTAGGTCAGTAGGTCGGTAGATCAATATTTCGGTGAATACAGATTAGCATACAAAGGATGACTTATGAGATTCGAAAAAACCAACCCCATCCTCTACTCCACTGATGTCAAGCGGAGTTTGAAGTTCTACACAGAGGTTCTCGGTTTCACCGATTCGTGGGAATGGGGAGACCCGGTCGACTTCGGCGGGATATCGAGGGACAACGTGGAGATCTTCTTTTGCCTCAAAGACCAGGGCCACCCCGGTACGTGGCTGGCACTCCTGGTCGACAACGTGGACGAGTACTACGATATCGTCAAAAACAAAGGTGCCAAGATCCTGTCACCGCCCACCTCCTACGAATGGAACATGCGTGAAATGACTATTGAGGACCCAGATGGACACGTGATCAGGTTCGGGAACCGCATTGATTGTGATTGATCTGCGGTAATCTGCGTGTATTTCATCTGCGCAAAATCTACCATTACCCACGGGAAGCAGTTGGCTTTTGGCTATTGGCCATTGGCAGAGTCTGCAAAGAGCTAAAAGCCAACAGCCAAGAGCCTCGCATGGAGAATCGTAACTTTACACCGTTCCATAGAAGAGTGATTGCACTTCAAAATCAGACGTACAAAGCGTTGATCCTGGTTGCTCTGGCAAGCCAGATAGCCCATGGACAGACCGAGCTTGCCTTTGTCAGCGACACCCAGGCACCCATGTGGGTAGAGACCATCGTGCTGAAACGCAATGATAATGTAAGAGCCACAGGTCTTGTCTTCCGCGACATTATCCGCCAGAAACCCGCGACACTCTTCATCCTGGGTGACGTGGTTACGCTTGGCTACAAAACGAAGAAATGGAAAGGCATAGACGCCTGGCTCGACAGTTGTCGGAAAGCGGGCATACCGGTTTCGGCAGTGCTGGGGAATCATGATGTGATGCGACGCGCAAGGAAGGGCGAATCGCAATTCCAACAACGCTTCCCTGACCATCAACGGACCGGGTACTACCGGGTGATCGACTCGGTTGCCATTGTCTTTTTGAATTCAAATTTTAAGAAGCTGTCTTCGGCCGACCGGGAAGCGCAACAGCAATGGCTACGCAAGGCATTGGCCGACCTCGATGAAAACCCGGGAGTAAAGATCACCATCGTTACCTGTCACCATGCTCCGTACTCCAATAGCACGATCGTGGGTTCATCGGAAGAAGTTCAGAAACACTTCGTTAAACTCTTCATGAGCTCCCGGAAAGCCAGGCTATTCCTGACCGGGCACTCCCACAACTTTGAACGCTTCCAGCAGGAAGGAAAAGATTTTGTCGTGATTGGCGGAGGCGGCGGGCTCAGCCAGCCTGTGTCCGACAAGAAATCCAGGCTCAACGATTTGTCAGGGAGTTACAAACCGCCATTTCACTACCTGCTTGTCAGAAGGATGGGCAAGCAACTTCAATTGACTTCCCGTTTTCTCAAACCCGATTTTTCGGGATTCAGCGAGGGGGTGTCGTTTCAAATTGCCGTTCCGTGAAGTCATGAGCATTGGAGAGACCGGGTGTCCGAAGATTTGTGCTCTAAGATGAAAGTGACGATTTAACACGGAGAGTCACGGAGGCAGCGCGGAGGGCGCGGAGAGACCCGGTTACTTGCCTTCTCGCAGTGTTACTGTCTGGTTGAAGACAAGCTTGCCAGGGGCAGAGTCGGGGTCCATACAATAATATCCCATGCGGAGAAACTGGAAGCGATCCCCGGCGTTTGCTTTCGATAGTTCCGGTTCGGCAAAGGCCTTCCTGATCACCAGCGATTGGGGGTTGAGGTGCTCGCGGATGTCACCTTCCAGGGTGCTCAGGTCCTCCACTGTGAACAGTCGGTCGTAGACCCTTACTTCCACGGGGAGCGCATGAGCAGCGCTCACCCAGTGCAGCGTTCCCTTCACATGAACTCCCGATGTGTCAGAGCCGCTCTTGCTTTCGGGGAGATAGGTGCAGCGCACTTCGCGGACTGAACCGTCTGATTCCTTGATCACCTCTTCACATTTGATGATGTAGGCATTCTTCAGGCGAACCATCTGGCCCGGGGCAAGGCGGAAAAACTTCTTTGGAGGATTCTCCATAAAGTCGTCACGGTCGATGAAAAGCTCACGACCGAAAGGCATTTCACGCCAGGTAGTGTCTTCGCCCGGGGTGTTCTCGCTCTTCAACATTTCAGATTTGCCTTCCGGGTAGTTTGTAAGAACAATTTTCAGCGGGTCGGAGACTACCATACGCCTCTCGGCCGTCTTGTTCAAATGCTCGCGGACGCAAAACTCGAGGAGATTGATGTCAATGAGGTTGTCGCGACGAGCTACGCCTACCCGCTCGCAGAACTCGCGGATGCTTTCG
>CAZJWV010000080.1:0-15003 GCA_964549855.1 uncultured Ohtaekwangia sp.
AATCTCCACATTCATCCGGTCTTTGAAAGTATAATTCCTGCCCGAAAAGCAAAGGAGCCGTATGCACTTACGGTGTTGAAAGGAAACGAGGTGCGGCAGTACTACAGCACCATGTCAACCTACATGGCTCAGCCAAAGCAACTATCGTACAACCAGGAGGAATTCTTCTACTCCTTCTTCTTCTCGCAGGGTGCTATCAATGTGATTGCCACGCAAGGCCTTACAGCAGAGGAATGCACTGTGATGACAAGGGTTGCCAATGTTTTCGGCGTGATCTATACGCGCTTCCTGGACTTGAAGAAGGCGGAAGAACAGACTCGTGAGGCACGGATCGAAGCAGCATTGGAGCGTGTAAGAGCAAAGGCCATGGCCATGCATTCGTCCCGAGAGCTGGAAGACGTCGCCTTCGAAATGAGAACCCAACTTGACCTGCTCGGGGCAACTGAACTGGAAACCTGTGCCATCAATCTGTATGAGGAATCCAAAGAAAATGTATTGGCATGGGGAGCAATGCGTCCGCCGGAAAGTAAACGGAAGATTGTTGGTTTCGACTTTCTCATTCCCAAAAAAGGCATTTCCCTGATCGAAGAAATGTTGATGGCCTATGGTTCCGGGGCAGAGGATTTTCTTTTGTTACTCGAAGGAGCTAAAATGATGCAATGGCTGAAGGTGCTTCACAAAGTAAAGCCCGACATTTTTGCCATTGTAGAGGAGTCAACCAATTTCACTTCCACTGGCGTTCATCGCGCCTGGTTCTACTGTGCTTTTTTTCCAGGCGGCACATTGATCATGATAACATTTACGGAGCCCGACGATGAGCCTAAATCACTCTTAAGAAGATTTTCGCAAGTATTTGGTCTTGCATACCGCCGGTTTGCCGACCTCAAGCAAGCCGAAGCCCAGGCGCGCGAAGCGCAAATTGAGGCGGCCCTCGAGCGGGTGCGGAGTCGCAGTATGGCCATGCACAAAAGCGAAGAACTGGCGGATGTTATCACGGTGATCTCCGAACAGCTGAGGCTCCTCAACATCCGGTTTGACAATGTCAGTTTTGCAAGGAACGACGAGTCCGACGGAGCTGAGGCTGCTGGAGCAGGTGAAGAAAAAGTACCTTAAACCGCCTCCGGTGGTCATGATGATCACGGCGTATGGCGATTCCGAGAATCACCGGATCGCGAAAGAACTGGGCGCGGATGATTTTCTAACCAAACCGGTCGACTTCACCGCGCTCAAGGAGAAACTAAACCTCAGCGCCGCATGACCAAGATTCTCGTCGCCGACGATGAGGCGGACCTGGAGACCCTCATCCGCCAGAAATTCCGACAGAAAATCCGGGACCAGAAGTACACGTTTGTCTTTGCCATCAACGGGATTGACGCGCTGAAGAAACTCCAGGAACATCCCGATGTCGACATCATCCTCAGCGATATCAACATGCCCGAGATGGACGGGCTTACCCTCCTCACCAAACTCAACGAGCTCTCGCTCCTCTCCCGCACGGTAATGGTCTCCGCCTACGGCGATATCGACAATATCCGAACGGCCATGAACCGTGGCGCATTTGACTTTGTAACCAAGCCTGTGAACTTTGATGACCTCGAGGTGACGATGGAAAAGACCATCCGGCATGTAAACCAAATGAGGGAAACCCTGCAGGCCATCAAGGAAAACAACATCCTGAAGATGTACGTGGATTCCAACGTGCTGAACTTCATGGGCACGAAAGAGTATGAACAATCACTTACCGCGAGCGAGACAGTAGAAGCCACGATAGCTTTTATCGACATCTGTGGTTTTACGGCCATCAGCGAAAAAGAACAGCCTGACACGGTCGTCAAGCTCCTCAACCGCTATTTTGAAACCATCGTTAAGGAAATCATCGCCCAAAACGGCGTCGTCGACAAGTTCATGGGAGATTGCGTAATGGCAGTTTTCAAGGGAGACTATCACCTCGACCGGGCAGTAGATGCCGCGCTCGCTATCCGGAATAAAATTGACTCTCAGCCAACTGAATTCAACTACTCCCCCAAGGTTGCGATTGGCATCAACAGCGGCGAGGTGGTCTCCGGGAATTTCGGTTGCAGAACACTTAAGCGACTCGACTATACGGTGATTGGGGATGTAGTCAATACAGCACAGCGACTTCAAACAGCAGCCAGCCCGGGCCAGATCTTTCTAACCGAAAAATCCTACGAGAAGATCAAAACTTCTTTCACATGCACCCGCATTGGCGAGGTAGTCCTGAAAAACAAGTCAACCCCCATCGTTGCATACTCTGTAATAGAGTGATTCAACTTCGAAGTTGAGATCGCCTGGCTGGTTAGGAGGCGAAGCAGTAAGCGCAGCCACGTTCTTGCGCCCTGCCAATTGCCCACACTCCTGAAGGAACCACCTGGATGCCTGGAATCAAACCGGCCACCATGTCTTTCTTTACTTCAGCCGGATCAAAATTCAAGCCTGCGCCCAGCACAGCGGCGGTTTTCGTCATCGCCGTGTTGCAGACGCAGAAAAGTACGCCACTGGCTTGAAGGTCCTTGATCCCGATAGCGATGGCACCAACGCCGGGAACCTTGTACTCACCCTCCTTGGGATTTGCGAATGGATTCCGGGTGGCGGATGCCTTCGTCGCCGGATCATTCGCGCTGAACACATCTCCGAACTTATATTTCTCCCACACGCGGTCATCAAAGGCATAGCCAATGGCAGAGTGTCGCAGCACAACGACAACACCACACTCTTTCTCCGGTGTGCCTGTTGAGACGTTTGAGTTTAGAAACACGCGTGGCCAGGCAAAGGGAAATATCTCGTGAGGCTTGGTGACATCAAATACCATCTTGTGTTTGCCCTTGATTTTGTCGAACCAGGTTTCGACCTCTTGCAAGGGTACCTCGTTAGCGTTGGCAGGAATAACTGCACCGAGCGTCGCCATCCCCAGGGCAGCTGCGCCAGTTGCCAAAGATCCCAAAAACTCGCGACGGTCGCTTACCGGTTCTTCATTGTTGTCCATTGTGTATCAGGTTAATGAGTTGAAAGTGAAGTGAAGCATTTGGTCAAATATCATCGCCAAGGATCACATTTCAAACCAACAGAGGCTTCCATTTGATATCGCTGAGGCGTTTATTTTCGCTAATTTACCCGAGGCGCTTAAACAAAGACCATGGACAACTCTCTCCAGCACGAACATCGCAGGCTCTTACTCAGGTTTCTCCTGGGCAGCCCCTTGCTCCCGCTTGTGTCATGCTCTCCTGTGACAGAAAACAAGGAGGCCGCAAAGACAATCGCTGACCTTATTGACAAAGCCTCCGACGCCCTCGACGTCTTTGATTTTGAAAAACTAGCCAAAAGCAAATTGCCATCCGCCCACTACGGCTATCTCGCCACCGGCGTAGACGGTGACCGCACCCTGCAGGCCAACCGCGACGCTTTTGACAAAGTCCGCCTCCGGATGCGGAGACTGATCGATCCAACGAAAGTGGATATGCGAACCACTTTGTTTGGAAAGGAATGGCCCACACCGATTGTTCTCTGCCCGGTTAGCGCCCAGCGGGCCTTCCATGAGGAAGGAGAATTGGCCACCGCCCGCGCTGCCAAAGCCAAAAATCATCTTCAAATTCTGTCAACAGTCGCCACTACTTCCATCGAGGATGTCACCGCCGAAAGGGGCGCACCAGTATGGTATCAGCTCTACGCCCTCAATAGCTGGGATGCAACGAAAGACATGATTCGTCGCGCGGAAGACGCGGGCTCTGAAGTGCTTGTATTTACCGTCGACCTGGCAGCTGGCAGCAACCGGTTGACTGTTGAACGTATGGCCCGCATCGACACCCGCGATTGCGCCACCTGTCACTCCGAAAATCGATTCCTGCGGAGGCCCATGGTTTCAAAGGCAGAAGGAATTGACTTCGAAGACAAACTTACCTGGGACTATGTCGACCAGCTCAAGGCCACGACCAAACTCAAGTTGGTCGTAAAGGGAATTGAAACGGCCGAAGATGCGCAATTGTGCCTGCAGCACGGTGTGGATGGGATCGTCATTTCCAATCACGGCGGACGCGCCAGTGAAACGGGAAGAGGAACGCTCGAATCGCTGCCGGAGATGGCAACCGTCATAAACAAGAAGATCCCGGTAATGATCGATGGCGGTTTCCGCCGCGGAACAGACATCTTCAAAGCGCTGGCACTCGGCGCTGATGCAGTTTGTATCGGAAGACCCTACATCTGGGGGCTGGCCTCCTTCGGACAGGAAGGTGTGGAAGCCGTGCTCCAGATTCTGCGTGATGAACTGGAAATGGTGATGGGACAGGCAGGCATCAGGACGATTGGGGAGATCAATCGTTCATTCATCGCCTGACTCAATTTTGAAGTTATGGCCAGTCGACGGCTCACCACCCTCCTGCTGCTTTGTCTCTTAGCCGGCGGCTGCTCCCGCAATCAGCCCTTTGCTGAGTTGGGCAAGATCGACTGGATTCATGGATCGAAAGACTGTTCTCAGAATACAGACCCGCCCATCCAGGTGATCCAATATGACGCAACTACCTGGATACTGCGGCAAAACAAATGCGTTAACTATGAAGCGCCCTTTATGTTCTTGTTTGCCGGAAATGAGCAGGCGTTACTGGTGGATACGGGTGCTACGGAGGATTCAACATCATTCCCACTTTACAACACAGTAAGACAATTGCTCGATGATCTGGAGAAGAAACAAGGCCGCACTTTAAACCTGGTCGTAGCTCATTCTCACGGTCACAGTGACCATTTCGAAGGCGATCCACAGTTCAAAAGCAAACCCAACACTACCTTAGTTGGCCTAACCAAGCAAGAGGTTACATCATTCTTTCGGCTCACCGACTGGCCAACCCAGAATGCTTCATTCGACTTGGGAGACAGAAAACTCACGATCATTCCGATTCCGGGCCACGATGAAGTATCTATCGCCATTTACGACGAACAGACAAAGCTCCTCCTGTCGGGCGATACATTTTATCCGGGACGGTTGTACGCCCGCGACTGGCCTGCATTTGTATCCAGTATTGCCCGGTTGAATGCGTTTTGTAAAAATAACCCGGTGTCGTTTTTGATCGGGAACCACATTGAAATGAAGGACAGCGCACGGTTGGATTATCCCATCGGCACGATCTTTCAACCCAACGAGCATCGGCTGCCTCTAAGCGTTACTGACCTTCAACGGCTAAATAACGAGCTCATTACCGTGGGAGAAGTGCCTGCATACAGAGTATTCGATGACTTTATCGTTGTGCCTATTCTTCAAATCCAGGAAGAAGCCATTGCCACAGAGGCGCAACACACTATCAATCTCTCCGGATACCCTGATTTTCTTGCTGCAGACTCCGCCGATGTCTGGGTAACCAACACAAACGCCATCCAAAAGCTTGGCTATGGTAAAGCTGAACCCGTGCTTACGGCGACCGTACCCGGGATCTGCGGAGCTCCCGTGGTTGCCTTCGGCTCGGTGTGGGCTGCGAGTTGCACCGAGCGAGTTGTATTCCGCATCGACCACATCACGGGTAGGATTACTGCGCGTATCCCCTCCGGTATTGCAGATCCAACCGGCGAACTCAGCCTAGCCGCAGGAGCCGGTTCAGTTTGGGTAGTGTCCGACATAAGTGGCGTATTGTCACGGATTGATCCGATTTCCAACCAGGTCATTGCCAAAATTGTAGTGAGGCCAAACACATTTTGCGCAACGTTCGGATACGGTTCTGTCTGGGTTACCAACATCAACAATGGAACTGTTCAGCGAGTTGACCCTTCCTCTAACCAGGTGATTGCCACCATCGCAGTCGGGCCAACACCGCGATTCATTGCCGCGGGTGAAGGCGGCATCTGGACCCTGAACCAGGGCGACGGAACCGTGACGCGGATCGATCCCGCCTCAAACCGGATTGATGCAACGATGTATTGCGATGTGCCCGGAACCGGTGGTGACATTGCCGCCGCAGGTGGTCATGTCTGGGTGCGAAGTAAAATTGGACGCATGCTGCAGTCCATCAATCCGAAAACCAATACAGTCGAACGCATTTATGGTCCGCTCAATGGCAGCGGTGCCGTTCGTGTGGCCGCCGGCAAGGTGTGGGTAACCGCCCATGATGTGAACCGGGTGTGGGTGATTGGTGAAAAGTAGTCAATCTCTCAGTTGCATTTTTCCTCCAAATAAGATCCGCCGTCCAAATCAGTTGCAGTTTCCGCAACGACCCATACTCATACTCCCGGTTATTGTAAATATTGACAAACTCCTGAGGCCCGCCCGCGAAAGATCAAGGCTTGCCTCTTTCCGTTGCCTTTAGTTTTGATCCATGGCCGCAGGGTAGTACCCGACGGACAAAATCAAACACAACTGCAATGAGAACCAAGAATCTAGTCCTTGCCCTCGTGACCATGATAATGGTCGCGTGCAGCGATAACCCTCCTCCCCCGCCACAAGTGCTCAGCCTTGCCGTGGTTTCTGACATTCATTACATGGACCCCTCCCTGCTAACGAATGGCGCAGAAGATGGAATCGCTTTTCAGGATTATCTGAACGCCGATCCCAAATTGATTCAATACAGCGACGCCATCACCAAAGATGTGATTGCCAACCTGCTCGAGGAGGACCCTGACCTCCTGCTAATTCCCGGTGACCTCACCAAAGACGGTGAATTGGTTAGTCACCAGTCGCTGGTTGCGCTGCTCCAGCCACTGCGTACTGCCGGCATTCGTGTCCTGGTGGTGCCCGGAAACCACGATATCAATAATCCGGAAGCGGTATCCTATGACGGAGACGTGGCTACACCGACAGCTTCCATCAGTGCCGCACAATTTGCCTCGTTATATGCCGACTTTGGCTACAGCGATGCATTGTATCGGGACCCGAACTCGCTCAGTTATGTGAGTGTGGCTCCTTATCCCAACCTTTGGATCCTTGGGATTGACGACAACAAGTACGCAGACAACACAACCATCGCCATCGTTGGGGGCAATATCAAGGATGCGACTCACGCGTGGATCCTGGACCGGCTGGAAGAGGCTAAGCAGAAAGGCATTCGGGTGTTTGCCATGATGCATCACAACATGGTCGAACACTATGCGAGCCAGAACGACCTTGATCCCGAGTATGTCACTGACAATTGGGAAACTCATGCGAACGCCTTCCTGGACGCAGGCCTGGAAGTCATCTTCACCGGGCACTACCATGCTAATGACATCACAAACCACAGCCACAACGCCAAAACGTTGTACGATGTCGAAACTGGTTCCCAGGTAAATCCTCCAATGCCCTGGCGCGTGGCGACATTCACCAACAACACCTTGAAAGTAGAATCCCGTCACACCACTTCAATCAGCACCGCGTTGCCCGGTGGGATGGACCTGGTCACCTATTCCAATGCGTTCTTCTCTGCGCATCTTGATGGTGCTTTCTCATACCTGCTTACCCAGCCGCCCTTCTCACTCTCCGATACTGATGCAGCAGCAGCCGCGCCGCAGTTCAGGAATGCCTACATGGCGCACTTTGTGGGAGATGAATCGATCACCGGTCCGGAACAGTCCCTGGACGATGCTATTGCGGCCATGTCTCCAATGGCAGGAATGGCACTCGCCACATTGTGGACTGACCTCAACCCCGGTGACAATACGCTGACCATCATATTGAAATAGTCAGCTGCCAAAAAGAAAAAAGCGCCCCGACATATCGGGGCGCTTTCTGCTTTTAGGATCACCACTAGAGCGGCTTGCCCGACTCCAAGGTCTTTACAGCCCCCTCAAGAAAGGTTTTGTTCCCAGGATCCGGTGCCTGCGCCACGGCGAGCTTTGCATGCTCGAGCGCTTTCTTCAAATCGCCCAAAGCAGAATAACCGCGCATCATCCCGACGTTAGTCGGCCAGGCACCCTTGTTCCTCTTAAAGTTCAATTCAAAGACCGCCATGGCCTCTTTGTTCTTCTTCTCGGCCTGTAATTGGCGTCCGTACTGGTGCAATTCGATTGGTGAACCTGTTTCCAGTGCACCGGCCATGATCTTGTCGGCTTCAGCCTGTTGGTTCAGTTTTGAAAGCAAGCTTGCCTTGGTCGACAGTGCCCCAAAAGTCTTTACTCCACCCAGGTTGGGATCCGTTGCCCGGTTAATCCAAGTAAGAGCCTCCTCATAATTCACCTGGTTCCTGAGACACCACTGCGATGCCGCCTGCAAGCTGGGCGGGTCAAAGCCGAGCGCCCCGCTCAGTTGTGTGCGGAGCGAGGCCAATGTCGTTTTCGCGAGGTCTATTTCTACAGTGAAAGGAATACGCCAACGCTCCCACTCCAGGGCAATTTCAACGGAACGATCGGTATCCTTTGAGAAATTATACTCGAGTCGTTCCCGGCTCTCTTTCATGTCCTTTTGCTGCTTGGTGCCCACGCGGAGTACATCCAGCTGCTTATTGTAGAAATAGCTCCCCCATCCCTTGCTATTTGAATTGAAGATCAACGTGCACGAATCGGCGTACAACGCGATGTGGAAGCCGTAAGTGCCAGCGGCCAATTTCTTACCATTGATGGTCACATCCGTAGAAAACGAAATGGTTGTGTTCTCATCGGCGCCTGCGCGCCATGGCGATTCCATGTCAGATCCAAAACCCAGCACCGTAAAGCCATAAGGTGCAACGCCAGTTCCCCAGATCTTGCCCTCGCGCCCTTTCACGCCCGGCGCACTCCAGGTGATTTCAATTTCAGTATTACCCAGGCGAGTACCGGCCTTTCGCTTCAAGTTGGTGCCGCCGTCGGGAAGCTGGATGGCCTGCGCCTGCAGGGCCACAGCTGCAGCTACCAGCGCAAAGGTCAAAAGGAAACGTAAAGAAGTTTTCATGGTATTGGGGGATGGTTGATGGATTTGGTTTGCTGGCTTTTACGAGTCAACCGGGACAAGGTTAGAACAATTCTGCGTATAGCCTTTTATGACCGCACAAAATCCCCCAGTATTGGTGTCTGCGGGGCACTCCTTTGTATCTTTGAAGATGCCCTCCCTGCTCCCTGGCTTCAGCTACGACATCTTCATCTCCTACCGCCAGAAAGACAACCGGGGTGACAAGTGGGTCACAGAATTTGTCGGTGCGCTTAAGCGGGAACTGGACGCTACACTTAAAGAGGACATCTCCATTTACTTCGACGAAAACCCCTCCGACGGGGTGCTGGAAAGTCACCAGGTAGACAAGAGCCTGGAAGGCAAACTGCGTTGCCTCATTTTCATCCCGGTCATCTCACAAACCTATTGCGATCCACGGAGCTTCGCGTGGAAGGATGAACTCTGCGCATTCAACACGCAGACTCAAAAGGATTCGTTAGGCCGCGATATCCGATTGGCCAGCGGCAATGTCGCTAGCAGAATATTGCCGGTTCGCATACATGACCTTGATGCAAAAGACCGTGCGTTGTTTGAAACAGAGCTAGGCACCCCGCTGCGGTCTATTGACTTTATTTTCAAAGCGCCTGGCGTCAACCGGCCCCTGACACCCCAGGACAAAAAGGAGGAGAATCACAACAAGACCTTCTACAAAGACCAGGTCAATAAGGTCGCCAATGCCATCAAAGAGTTGTTGTTAGCAATGGTGGAACCCACTATCATCCCAGAGTCAACAGAGAAACATTCAGTATCTCCGGAGGTGGTAGAAACTTCCATCGTCACAAAGATTTTCACAAGAGGACTTCCACGGGTTGCTTTGGTCTACGCCGTGTTCGCTCTCTTACTCCTGCAGTTTTATCAAACACTGCTTACGCGATTGCACCTACCAGGATGGGCGAATTCTGCCATGCTGATGCTCCTCGTTGCCGGCTTTCCGTTAGCCCTATTTTTGGCATGGCGCTATGAATTTAGTCCGGGTGGAATTATCCGAACAGGTTCTGCCAGCGCGGCAGACAATCCGTTTAGTCCCTCGAGGAAGAAACCATTGACGGGCAATCTCGTCCTGATCATCCTCCTCGGGGCGCTCGCCGTGCAGTACATTCTTTCCTCCCAGCCACCTGCGGCGACCCAGCCGTCAAATTCGATCGCGGTGCTATACTTCGACAACATCAGCAACGACCCGGAGCAGGAAGTGTTCAGCGACGGCATCACCGAAGAGATTACCGCTCACCTTTCCAGCATCCGCTCCCTCCGCGTAACGAGCAGGACCTCGGTAATTCCCTACAAGGGAAAAACCAAGGCGATGAACATCCGGCAGATGGCGGAAGAACTTGGTGTCGACCACATCCTTGAGGGAAGCGTTCGGAAATCGGGGAACAAGCTTCGCATTACCGCCCAGCTCATTGAGGCGCGCACTGACAAGCACTTGTGGACGGAGGTCTACGACAGGGAGGTAACGGACATCTTCGCCATCCAATCCGAAATTGCCAAGGCCATTGCCAGAAAATTCAATGTGATGATCTCACCGGAGGCCAACGCGCGCCTGGAGGAAGTACCAACCAGGAACATGCAAGCCTACGAACTCTACCTGAAGGCGAGGGCCCTGCCCGATGTGAGCGGTTTCGGAATAGGTACCTATTATGGTACCGTGCGGAAAGGAATTGCGATGTTGAAGCAGGCCATCGCGCTCGATCCTGAATTTGCGGATGCCTACGTCCTCCAGTCTTCCATGTATTTGCAGCTTGAAAGTTCATACGACTCCGCCGTCCTGCTGGCAAAAGAAGGCGTCCTCAATAATCCAAAATCAGCCGGTGCCTATATCATGTTGGGGCAATTGACCGAGGAAATCAAATGGCTCAAGAAGGCCTACGAGTTGGATACAGTAGCAGGGCTTATGACCTTTTCCAGGATTTTGCGAGAGGGTGCGAAACCGCACTATGCAGTCCGTTGCCAGCAGGAGGCTCGAAGGCGGGCGCCTAACTCGATCACTCCGCTTCTCCACCTGGCATCCACCTATTGGAGGATAGGTGTGCCAGACTCCATGAACTACTACCTAGCTCTTGCCAGGCAACTGGACCCGAAATCCCGCGATCTAATGGAGCAAGAGTCCTTTAGCCTTCGTTTTAGCATGGACCCTGAGAAGTGGAAACTCCTGGCGCGCGATTTCTATGGTGAAGATACGATGAGTTACTACAAGGATGTAGGTATAGCTTACCTGTATGCCAGAAAGTGGAAAGAGGCGGAGGCGGCTTATGCAAAAACAGAATACCGTGACATGGATCTTGGGCTGGTCATGCTCAAAACTGGTCGAGAGGACTCAGGGAGGTCCATCATGAGGAGATCATTGGAATACCAGCTTTCTCACTATGGTTGGAACGGAAACATCGCACGTATGTACGCGGTTCTAGGGCAACGAAAGAAAGCAATCGAGTATTACAGGAAAGTATTTAACAGTTCCGCGCAAATTGCCTTTTTCGAAGTTGACCCGTTCACCGACTACATCCGCGACGACCCTGATTTCAAAGCGGTGTTCGACGGCTGCAAGCAGAGAATTGCTGGAGAATTAGAGCTGATCAGGCAGCAAGGCAATAAACCCTTGTCTTTACAAGAGATCCTGGATGAAATCAACAGTGTTCCTAAGGCAAATCCTCAAAAAGATTAACAAATCGGGGAAGTTTTTGCTCTCAACCGTCGCTCTGATGGTGGCCTTGGGCTGCGTATCGCCAAACGCCGTTGGTCAGACAACGGCCCCCGGCAAGGTGTGGCTGAATATGGATCAGGCTGAACTCGACGCAGCCTACACCCAGCGCAACTGGGCACCTAACCAGGCCGAGGTTCTTGCGCGATACAAATCGGCAAGCGAGAAATTTCGCTCTTCGAGAAAACCACCGTTACGATTGAAGTACGGTCCTTCCGATATCCAGGCGCTGGACATCTGGGCGCCCGAGAGACCGAACGGGAAGATCCTCATCTTCATCCACGGAGGTGCGTGGTCCGGTGGTAGTGCTGCTGAGTATGCGTTTCTTGCACAACCTTTCCTGGAAGCGGGAATCATGGTCGTTATCCCCGACTTCACCACAGTTCAAGAGGTGAATGGAAGTTTGGAGCCGATGGCCGCACAGGTTCGCAACGCAATCGCCTTTATTTTCCGAACCGCGCGTACGTTGGGAGCCAATCCAAAACAAATTTATGTCGCTGGCCACTCGTCAGGCGCTCACCTCGCTGCCGTCGCCCTGACTACCGATTGGTCCACGTTGGACATAAAAGGAGAATTATTAAAAGGTGGAATTCTCTGCAGTGGTATTTATGATTTGAAGCCTGTGAGACTCTCCTCCCGCAGCAAATACATCAATTTTACCGACGGTATGGAGGAGTCGATGAGCCCCCAGCGAAACCTTAGACAATGGTCCGCACCTGTCACGATGGCCTATGGTTTGAAAGAATCGCCGGAGTTCAAGCGCCAGACGCTCGACTTTGCTACCGTGTTGAAAAACCGCAGGGAGAAGGTCGAGTTGGTCGCAGTTGACCTCAATCACTTTGAAATCCTTGAATCGCTGGCTGATCCGCAATCCGCACTCTGCCAGGCTGCCCTGAAGATGATGAAGTAGTCTAGATTGCCTTTTTCCGAACCGTCGACAATTCTGGAAGCGTGGTCGAACCCCGCATAGTTGCTGAGTTAAACAATCAGACAGCCGAAGGCGTTAATGAAGGTACTTGAGGCCCAGATCTACATTCTTCAATTCCGAGGCGGTAAAGCAGTTTGACCGGTCAACCGCCGTGTTCTGGTTTCGACGCGACCTTCGGCTTGAAGACAATACGGGGCTGCACAAAGCACTCGTGGAAAATGAGCGCGTAGTTCCCTTGTTTATTTTTGACACCACGATCCTCGACAAGCTGGAGGACCCGGCCGATGCGCGGGTTACGTTCATCCACAACTGCCTGGTTCAGCTCCAGGAAGAGCTGGCGGCCGCGGGCTCCTCCCTACTCATCCTCCACGGGAACCCGGTTGAGCTGTTCCGCTCATTGGCGCCGAAGGCCGTGTACACCAACCACGACTACGAGCCGTATGGCCGGCAACGCGATGAAATGGTGAAGAAAGAACTGGCCGCGCGTGGCATACCATTTCATAGTGTGAAAGACCAGGTTGTCTTCGAAAAAGACGAGGTAGTCAAGGCCGACGGAACTCCCTACTCGGTCTTCACACCCTACAGCAAGCGGTGGTTGGAGACTTTCCGGAAGCACCCTCCAGTCATACACCCTACTTCGAAATTCCTCCATCACCTTGCTCCGTGTAAAGCGCTTCCCATTCCCACACTGGCGGACCTCGGGTTCACAAGAAGCTCGATTGAACCTCCGCCACGCAGAATTCCACAGCGGGTCATCGAGAAATATGCCGATGAAAGGGATTTCCCCGGGATGCAGGGAACCACACGACTCGGCGTCCACCTGCGGTTCGGGACCGTGAGCATAAGAAAACTTGTAAAGCTTGCGCACGAAAAAAGCACCACCTGGTTGAACGAATTGATCTGGAGAGAATTCTACCACATGATCCTTTGGCACTTCCCTTACGTGGCCGGGAACTCATTCAAACCTGCCTACGACAGGATTGACTGGAGGAACAATGAAGAAGAGTTTGGGCGCTGGTGCGATGGAATGACAGGGTACCCAATGGTTGATGCGGGCATGCGTGAATTGAATGCCACCGGATTCATGCACAACCGCGCCAGGATGATCACCGCGAGTTTCCTCACCAAGCATTTGCTCATCGATTGGCGCTGGGGAGAGGCCTATTTCGCGAAGAAACTGCTGGACTTCGACCTGGCTGCAAACAATGGCGGGTGGCAGTGGGCGGCGGGAAGTGGCTGTGACGCAGCCCCCTACTTCCGGGTATTCAACCCGACAACGCAGATGGAGAAATTCGATCCGGAGGTCGCCTACGTGCGCCGATGGGTTCCTGAATTGGGGTCCGTCAACTATCCACGGCCAATCGTAGACCACGCATTCGCAAGGCAGCGCATCCTTAAGGTTTACGCTGAAGCGCTTCGTTAAACAAATCTCCTTACTACTTGTTAAGACCTTTGTGAAGGTCTACTCCCTGCAGCGTTCCCAATTCCTCCCAATACCTCTTGATCAGGCATGGGACTTCTTCTCCTCACCAGAGAATCTCCGGACCATCACGCCCCCAGGGATGAACATGGTTATTCGATCAAGAACGGGAAACAGGATGTTTATCGGGCAAATCCTCACTTATCGAGTAACTGTGCTGCCCTTGGTCAGGGTGACTTGGGTGACAGAAATCACCGATGCAAGCAAACCCTTCCGGTTCACCGACGAGCAGCGGTCAGGCCCCTACACACTTTGGCGTCACACCCATTCCTTTCAAGAAGTTACCGGCGGAGTGCAGATGAAGGACGAGATCGTCTACGCGCTGCCAATGGGAATGCTCGGGAGGTTAGCCCACTGGCTCTTTGTAGGCCATTCGGTAAGACGTATTTTTGATTACCGCTTCCGGGTGTTGGAGGTTCACTTCAGGAAAGAATGATTTATTCGGGTACTACGATCCTGTTCTGCAGCTTGATTTGCATCGGCATGTTCCTGTTTTGGGAATTCATCGCCTGGTTCACCCATAAATATGTGATGCATGGATTCCTGTGGGTTTGGCACCGGTCGCACCACACCGTTCATGACCACGCATTCGAACGGAACGACTTGTTTGCCGTCGTTTTCAGCATACCATCCATTGTGCTCATCTATTATTTCAGCCTGGAGAATTACAATCCATACGGCATTTCGGCAGGCATTGGAATCCTCTGTTACGGCATCTTCTATGTGGTCTTTCATGACGTTATAGTCCACCAGCGGATTCGATGGCGCCCGGTGAGGCGGAGCCGATACCTCCAGCGCATGATTCACGCGCATTACATCCACCACAGCAAACACACCCGCAAAGGTTGTGAGGCGTTTGGATTTTTATACGCTCCAAAAAAATACGAACCCGGCGAGTTCACCTACAAGTCAGAGCGCCAGGAGACTCAATAGCGACACACCAAGCCACCACGACACTACGACACCACGACACTACGACACCACGACACCACGACACCACGACACTACGACACCACGACACCACGACACCT
>CAZJWV010000081.1:0-14904 GCA_964549855.1 uncultured Ohtaekwangia sp.
TAAGTTTGTGAAGTTCTCCTCAGTCAAGAAGCAAGGAATGCCGTAAGCGTCAAGTTTGGTCTTGGCCAGGTTAGCCATGACTACATTATCGTAAGCCGCATAGATGATTATTTTTTCGTCGGCCATCTCAAAGTATCTTCACTGATGTCATCGAAATGCTGCCCATGGATAACTTGTTATTGAAGAACGCTGTTGATTCACCTTTTTGTTTCAACCCGAGCGAGTACATCAGGGGATAATAGTGATCTGGTGTTGGAATGGCCAATTTGGCTGCTGATCCAAGCCCGTCATAGTCAATCAACTTTTGGTGCTCGCCCTTTTCGATCAGCGACACAAATGACTTGTTCACCTCCTCGGCCCAGTCAAAGCCGCTGTCAGGAGTTTTCCAATTGATCATTCGCAAATTGTGAACCATGTTGCCGCTGCCGATGATGAGAACACCCTTGCGGCGCAGCGCCGACAATTCTGCGGCGAGGTCGTAATGGTACTTAGCCGGCTTTGCGTAGTCGATGCTGAGTTGCAAGACGGGAATTTTGGCGGAGGGAAACATTTTCCTCACGACTGACCATGTGCCATGATCAATGCCCCACTCATGATCAAGTCCTACTTTCGTCTTCTTTATTTCCGAGGCCGTCTCCTTCGCCAGTTCAGGGTTTCCGGGCGCAGGGTACTGCACATCAAACAGTGCCTGGGGGAATCCGTAAAAGTCGTGGATGGTGCGTGGCTGTTCCATGGCCGTCACCCAGGTGCCATCCGTAAGCCAGTGCGCCGAGATGCAAAGGACGGCGGCGGGTTCTTCCAGCGATCTGCCAAGGTCAGCCCAACTGCGGCTGAATTCGTTGTCCTCGATCCCATTCATGGGCGAGCCGTGGCCGATGAAGAAGGCGGGCATGCGGTTCTCCCGTGTGGGGAAGGAACCTGAATAATTGGAAAGATCTTTAAGAGTGGTCATGGTTGGACATGTAAAAGTAGTGGTTAGGGGTATGTGTTGAGGAACTCCACTCCTAAATCAACCTGATGCCCGGGAGACAGTTCAGATCTGCGGGCCAATCTGGCTCACCTGCCGAGGATGATTTTCCTGTGGCCCTCCCTTGAGACTTGCTTCTTAACCCCAGGGCTGAAGCCCGGGGCAACCAAAGTGCCGCCCCCTATCGGGGCTAAGCATGCATCCTTGATCTGTATCCTGCATCTCACATCCGCCACCCCCCAAATCTGTGTACTTTAGGGGTTCCTATGAATTCACTCAGAACCCTGTAACATACACCTCCCCCCACCGTCTAGCCCCTGTAATCGATGACTTTGGAAAACTTCCAAAACATGGTTTTCCCGGTGAAAAACAAGCTTTACCGCTTTGCTTTTCGCATGCTGGGCAATACCGAGGAAGCCAAGGACATCGTTCAGGATGTGTTGATAAAGGTGTGGACGGGCCGCGATCAATTGGGCCAGGTGCAGAACATGGAAGCCTGGTGTATGCGGATCACGAAAAATTTGTCGCTGGACCGGCTACGGCAGCAGCAAAGACGGCCCACCGATTCCCTGGAGATGGGGATGAACCTGACGCATCACAGCCTGAACCCGGCGGAAACGACCGAATTGAGTGAAAGTATGAAGCGCATAGGTCAATTGATGGCGGAGTTGCCCGAGAAACAGCGGCAGGTGATGCACCTCCGCGACATCGAAGGCTACAGCTACAACGAAATCTGCGAAATCCTGGAAATCGACATGAGCCAGGTGAAAGTGAGCCTGTTCCGCGCACGCAATGCCGTGCGGGAGAAACTCCAAAAAATGGATGCTTATGGAACTGCATGAAGTAGAGCGGCTGCTGGAAAAATTCTGGCAGACCGAAACGACGCTGGAGGAAGAGCAGCAGCTCCGCGCCTTCTTTGCCAAAGGCGCGGTGCCTCCGTCGCTGAAAGCAGCAGGCGACCTCTTCGCTTTTTTCGAAGCTGAAAGGAGCAAGAGCCTGGCACAACCTTTTGAGTCCGCTGTAACAAAACAGTTGAAGCGGCGTCAAGGAGGAAAGTTGATTAGTATGATCGGGTGGGGCAATATGGCAAGGATCGCGGCTGGCATCGTAGTGGTGGTGGCAGCGACTTTCCTCATCCGGCAGGAGGTAAGAAAGCGGTACTCAGACGATGTGGACACTTATACGGATCCGCAACTGGCCTTCGAGGAAACAAAACGCGCCTTACAGATGATCAGTAACACGTTTGGCAAGGCGAAAAAAGAGGCCAGCAAGATGCAGATGTTGAATGAGGCTGAGAAGAAAATTCAATCCAAGAAGGAAGGAAGCAAAATAAATATTTGACCTGAAACGACTAAACAAGAAACAAACGGAAACTTTTAATCTGACGAATATGAAAAAGATCTTAATAGGAGCGGTGATGATGACGATGACGCTGGCGGCCAGCGCACAGAACGAGGCAGTCACCAAGTTCTTCAGTAAATACCAGGATAATCCCGAGTTCACCCAGGTGACCGTGAGCAGCAAGATGTTTGGGCTGTTTACGAACATGGACGTGGAAAAGCCAGAAGACAAGGATATCCTGGAGGCCATTAGCAAAATCAAGGGCCTCCGCGTGATCGCCAAAGACGATGCGCGCGACTCCCGTGATTTGTACAAGGAAGCGTTGTCCATCGTGCCCAAGGACTATGAGGAGTTGATGTTTGTCCGCGACAAGGACGAGGACATGAAGTTTCTCATCAAGGAATCGGGAGGAAAAATCAGCGAGTTGCTGATGATTGCCGCCGGCAACGACGACTTCAAGATGTTGAGCCTGTTCGGCGACATCGATCTCAAGAAGATCAGCCGCATCGGCAGCAAGATGAACATCGACGGCCTGGAGCAGCTCCACAAGATGGAGAAGGGCGAAAAGAAAAAGGAAAAGAACGACGAGTAGTCAAATTACAAGAACGTTCCCTGCGCAACCCTGCGCGGGGAACTTCGTTTTTACTTTTCGAAGCCACCCATGAAATCTACTGTTATCACCTTGCTGTTGTTCGCCTTTGCCGGATCGGCATTGGCGCAGAGCCAGACAACAAGAGATCTTGAGGAGAAGCACGGGGGGATTAGTGCTTTTTTCTACAGGAACACCCTCCGGATGATCAACCAGAAGGAAGACAAAGGATTTGACGAACTCATTCAGAACATTGAAAAGATGAAGTTTCTGATGGTAAGCAAGACAGACGAAGGGGCTAAGCCAATTGATTATCCCACCCTGGTATCAAAGTACAGGAAGGAAGCATTCGAGCCGATCGTAACGAGCCGATTGGAAGGACGCAATTTCGATGTTTACCTTCGGGATGCGGATGGCTCGAAGCCAGGGACGGTGGTACTTGTCAACGACTCCACAAATCTCTATGTGCTTGACATTGTAGGCACGATCGATGTTTCGAAAGCAAGTGCGCTCTTCAATACCATCGACAACAGCTCTGACATCGGGAAACTAGTACGTGAATTCACCGAAGATAAGGGCAACAACAAGGATCGGCGCCGGAAAAAAACCAATAACTGAAAATCCAAGGCCCTTGGAAACAGTACTGACCATTCACCAGCTAACAAAGCACTTTGGCCGCCTGGTGGCAGTGAACAACCTTGAACTCGAGGTTAAACGCGGCCAGGTGTTCGGCATGCTTGGCCCCAACGGCAGCGGCAAAACAACCACGCTGGGGATGCAGATGGGTGTCACAAACCCAAGTGCAGGCAGTTTTACGTGGTTCGGGCAGCCACCGACTCACCAGCTTCGCAAGAAGATCGGTGCTGTACTCGAGCATCCGATCTTCTATCCCTACCTGAGCGGCCAGAAGAACCTGGAACTCATGGCCATGATCAAGGAGGCGCCCGTAGAGAACATTCCGAAAGTCCTTGAACTCGTCGAACTATCTGCGCGGCGCAACGACAAGTACCGCACCTACTCCCTCGGGATGAAGCAACGCCTGGCCATCGCATCGGCATTGTTGAATGATCCCATCGTACTTATCCTCGACGAGCCAACGAACGGGCTGGACCCGATGGGGATAGCAGAAATTCGTGAGATTATCAGGCGCATCGCCCGCGATGGCAAGACCATCATCCTGGCCAGTCACCTTCTCGATGAAGTACAAAAGGTTTGCACCCACTTCGCGATTTTACGCAAAGGCAACATGGTGCATTCAGGACCTGTGGATGATGTGGGCAGAGGAGAGGAGACTGTTGAAGTGATGGCGTTCCACGATGACCTCCCAATAATTCTTCAGGCCTTTCCTGGCACGGAGACCGTGCGCAAGGACGAAACGCGCTACGTGGTGAAGATGAAGGAGGGATTCCACAGCCTTGAACTCAACCGCTACCTTTTTGAAAGGGGCATTGTGGCATCCCACCTGGTGACCCAGAAGAAGAGCCTTGAAAAACAGTTTTTGGAAATTCTAGCCGAAGCCGATCATGCTGCAATTGCTAAGAATTGACCTGAAGAAACTCCGCGACTACCGCACCTTCTGGGTGATCGTGGGGCTCTATTTCTTAATGCTTTGTATGGGCGCGGCCTCTGGAATGGAGCTGCTCAAGTGGATGGATCGTACTATTGAAGGTTTTGGAGGGTCATTCAATATAATGCGGATCCCTATTTATCATTTCCCTGACATCTGGCAGAACCTGACTTGGTGCGCTGGGTTTCTCAAAATGGGGCTCGCCATCATGACAGTAATTTCCATCACCAATGAGTTTACGTACCGCACCGTCCGACAGAACATCATTGATGGATTGAGCCGTGAACAGTTCCTCTTGTCAAAAGTGATGACGAACTTGGTTCTAAGTGCCTTGAGCATGGTTATGGTTTTTCTGATCGCAACCGTGACGGGACTAATCTACTCGCCAGAGCTTGACTTTCCCTATGGGCTGACCGGCATCGGATTTTTTCTGGCTTACTTCCTGGAGGTATTTGCCTTCCTCTCCTTCGCTCTCATGCTGGGTGTGCTGGTACAACGGTCGGGACTTACGATCATACTGCTTTTGAATTCCTATCTCATCGAGCTTATTATCAAGAGTAACATCGATGACTATGTGCCAGGGGCTATCCCATTCTTTCCTCTTGAATCAATAATGAACCTTGTGCCGATGCCCGTGTCCCGATACTGGCTGCAGGAGATTCGCGATTACGTGACATTTGGGTCGATAGCCATCGCGCTGGGCTGGGCGATTCTTTTCAACTACTTCGCTTACCTCAAGCTAAAAAAATCGGACATCTAAGTTCGCTTTGTGCCGCTGACCCCTAAAAGTAACTTCACTTTACTCCAATGATGGCGTCGAGCGGAGACGAGACGCCTATACTGCGATAACTGAAACTCGTCATGCCGGGCGTAGTCGAGGCACCTTCGACTTCACCCAGTGACGTCCCTCGACTTCGCTCGGGATGACGGGCCGCTCCTCACAAGCTGCGCTTCGTCTTCGCTCAGCGCAACTTGATACACACCTTAAGCGTCCCGGTGTTCGTGCTCGTCCGTCGTGACAGCTTTTAGATCATCACAATCAACATCTGCGCATGGTTCGCCTTCCCATTCCGTTTCAAGCGTGATGTGCTGAATGTTGTGATGCTGGAGGTCGTGGTGTAGTTTCTTCTTGATGGCTTGCTCCTGTTCATGGACCACGTTGCGGCGGAGTACCAGGTGTGCGGTCAACGCGTTTTCTGTCGAGCTTAATGCCCAGATGTGAACGTGGTGCAACCCGGCAACTCCCTCATAGCGTAGGGCAAGGTCCGTAACGTCTTTAACTGAAACGTTGGCCGGCACGCCGTCCAGGGAAAGCTTAAGGCTCTCCCGAAGAAGTTTCCAGGTACTTACGAGGATGGCGGCAACGACGGCAAGACTAAGAACGGCGTCGACCCAATACCAAGCAGTGTAGGTGATGATGATGCCTCCTACCACGATGCCGGCTGAAACGAGCGTATCACTCAACAGGTGGAGGTAGGCACTCTTTACGTTGATGTCCTTGTCTTTTTCCTTTTGGAAGAACAAGGCGGTGGTTCCATTAATGACAATGCCGATGCCAGCCACGAGTGCGATGGTCGGTCCAGGAAGCGGTTGCGGGGCGAAAGCGCGGCCGATGGCCTCGAAAGCGATGGCACCAATGGAAACCAGGAGGATGACCGAGTTGAACAAGGCAACAAGGATGGAGGTCTTTTTGTAGCCGTAGGTGAAATGCTCGGTGGCTTTCACTTTCAAGAGGCGGAAAGCAATGAGGGAGAGCACAAGAGTTCCAACGTCTGCCAGGTTGTGTGCGGCGTCAGAAAGCAGGGACATGGAGTGGATTCGGAAACCGAAAACCAACTCCACGATCACGAACAGAAAATTCAGCCAGATGCCGAAGGCGAAGGCCTTGCTTATGCCAGACTGTGGCACTGAATGGGAATGACCATGGTTATGGGCCATGTTTCAAAGTTACGGAAATCAAGGCTAGCCGGCGATAGCTTGGTAAATCAGTGATCGGTAATCAGTGATCGGTGGAGTCGCAAAGATTCATCAGTGTGATGCGCAAGAGAGAACACCCGCGAAGACCTTGTGATCGGTTGCTCTCCATTGCAAACAGATCTCCTCCTAGTCAACGATGGCTTGGTAGATAAGGGTACGCACCTTTTCGTTCATATTGCGGTAGGGCGTCGACGTCACATTGGTGTAAATCAGTCCAATGAGTTTTTCTTCCGGATCGGCCCAGTAGCTGGTGCTGAAGGCCCCGCCCCAGGAAAAGGTGCCTCGAGTGACTATCGACTGGTAATCATTCTTATCCGTTTCCAGCCCGAAACCAAGGCCAAACTGTGTCGTGATCGGTGGCTGTGTCTGGTTGGTGAGCATGAGCTCAACAGTTTTGGTGCCCAATAGCCTCACCCCGTTGAATGTTCCTTTGTTAAGGAAGAGTTGCAAAAACCGGGCATAGTCTTCGGTGGTGGAGCTAAGGCCGGCACCGCCGGAGAAATACGTCCCTTTCAGCTTGGGGTAATCCGGTTGTGCGGCACCAAATGCCCCTGCCGTCACAATGGCAAGTTTGTTGTCCTTGAACTGGTAAAGCGGAACCAACCGGGCATGCTTGTCTGCGGGTAAGTAGAACCAGGTGTCGTTCATTCCCAACGGTTGAAAAATCCGCGTGCGGAGAAACTGGTCGAACGTCATGCCGGAGAGCACTTCGACGAGGTAGCCGAGAACGTCGGAATTCAGTCCGTAAAGAAATGCTTCACCGGGCTGGTTTTTTAACGGAAGGCCCCCCAGTTTCTTCATCTTGTCTGCCAGCACATCCGCCTCTGTGCCGATCCCACTCGGAATGCCGGCCTTGGCGTAGATGGCTTTCATTTCCGCTGTGCCAATGGCCGCATAGTCGATACCAGACGTGTGAGTGAGCAGTTGCCGGATAGTTATTTCGCCTTTTCCCGGTTGCGTAGTATAAGAGCTATCGGCCCCGTTGAATTTGTCCAGAACTTTTGGACTCTTGTATTCAGGTATGTACTTCGAGACCGGTTCATCCAGCAAGAACTTGCCTTCTTCGAAGAGCATCATCACAGCCAGTGCCGTAATGGCTTTTGTTTGAGATGCGATGCGAAAGATGTCATCCTTCTTCATTGGTACTTTTTGTTCGGCGTTGCTGTACCCGTAGGCTTTGTGGTGTACTACTTTTCCGTTTCGCACCACCATCACCACTGCGCCGTTTACCCATTGATTGTTCACGTGGTCGTTGACCAGCTGATCAATCCGGGCAAGCCGTTCCGGAGAAAGTCCATTCTCGGCGGGTTTGCCGGGAGGGAGCGGTTGGCCGACAAGACGAATCGCGATACAGACAAGAAATAACAGATTCAGCAGTTTCATGGACTTGTGTGTTAGGTCAGACTATTTATCAATTCGAAGGATGGTCTGCAACAAGACGCTGGCCCCGTTGGCCATGTCTTGCGGTGCCGTAAACTCGTCGGGTGCGTGGCTGACCCCGTTTTTGCTCGGAACGAAAATCATGGCCGTCGGCGCGAGGGTGGCCATGTCCTGTGAGTCGTGACCCGCCCCGCTGGGCATCAACTGCCAGGTAAGACCATGCCAATCTGCTGCCTCGGAGATAAAGCGCTGCAGAGTTTTGTCTGTCAACGCCGGCAGATTCTCATTGGTGATGGCGTAGGTAATCGTTGTTCCGGTCTCTTGTTCAATGAATCTTCCCTGCCTTTGAATGTCGCCGAATACCGAAAGGATCTTATCGTGCGACAAGTCGCGGACTTCCAGCGACATTACCACTTTGCCCGGGATCACATTGGGTGCACCTGGCTCAGCACGAATACGACCTACAGTAGCCACTTGTCTCCCGGAAGTTTCCCTGGCGATTTTGTTCGTGGCCACCGTCAGCCGCGCAGCAGCCACCATGGCATCCTGGCGCTGATCCATAGGCGTGGTGCCCGCATGGTTGGCCTTGCCCTGGATGGTCACTTGCCATTGGTTGATGCCGACGATGCCTTCCACCACGCCAATCTTTATCCCCTTTTTGTCTAGTATGCCTCCTTGCTCGATGTGCAGTTCGAAGAATGCTTTGAAGTATCCTTTCTTGCGAATGGCCTCAGGTAGTTTTTCCACGTTGCCCCCGATGTCTGCTATTCCTTGCCGGATTGTCTTGCCGCTGCTGCTCACCAGGTCCAGTGCCGCTGCAGGGAGAATGCCGCACATCGCCTCGCTGCCGATCAAGCCGCCTTCCTCGTTTTGAAAGATGATCACTTCGAGTGGATGGCGGGTGGTGATTTTGTTCTCGTTCAGGAGTTCGATGCATTCGATTGCCCCAAGAGAACCGACGTCGCCGTCATAGTTTCCGCCACCGGGTACGCTGTCGATGTGTGATCCAAAGGCGATGACGGGAAGTTTGGGGTCGCTGCCCTTGCGGCGACCGATGATATTGCCTGCTGCGTCAATGGAGACCTCAAGCCCTGCTGCCTTCATCAAAGACATCACGTAGGCCCTGCCTGCGATGTCTGCATCACTGTAGGCAACCCGGCTTACTCCACCTTCGGGATTGGCGCCGAATTTGCCAAGGGCCATGATCCGCCCCTCCATCCGTTTCGCATTTCCACGCGGTAGCGGTTGCGTGATTGCCAGCACCGGGAATAACAAGATTAAAACAACAATTTTGGTCATTTGATACAGATCTTTCACTATCTACTTCTGTCTTATGAAGTACCAATTCGCTCGCTTATCGCGAACTAAAGCGCTCAGGATTTTCGCCTTACCGTCAAAAACCAGGGAATCGTTAGAGTTAACAATAGCCAGGTATTCAAATGGGACATGTTCCAAAACTGGCTGAAAGCCCCTACTTCCATAAATCCGAAACATCGAGTGAGGCTTTAGGTAGTAAATCGTTGAGCCCCCTTCGGATTTGTATTTAAGTTTCATTAATGAGTCATAATAAATTGACCGCTCGTCGTAGAGTGATTCAATTGACGGAGTGGTAACAACATATATGACCTCATCGGAATCATTAGCAACATAGCACTGATAAGTTGGGATGCATCCACTCAGCACAAAGGCACTGAAGCTAAAAAGAAGTGAATATTGAGCCAAGGCAAATCTATTTTGTGACGGCTGCTGTTCCCACCAGCGTCAGCTGCACGTTTATGACCGCCGGATGCTGGCAGTAGACAAGCTTGATATAATTCTTGTTTTCCATTTCCATAATGGCAGCGAAGACTTGTTCATAAGACATGCCAGGACCGGCGATCTTAACGGCATTGACCATCGCCTCAGGGCGGTTTTCTGCCACTAGTGCACGAAGGATATTCTGTTCCAGGTTCACACTCATTTCTTGAGAATGGCCGCGACTCCCATACCACCGCCGGTACATATGGAGATCAATCCCGTGCCCCCTCCGTTTTGGTGCAATATCTTGGACAACGTGCTCACGCATCGTGCACCGGTTCCGCCGAAGGGGTGACCCAGTGCCAGACTGCCTCCCTTTACATTCATTCGAGAACGATCGATCGACCCCAAAGCCTTGTTCAGGCCAAGCGTCTCTTTGCAGTACTTGTCGCTCTCCCACGCTTTGAGCGTGCAAAGCACTTGCCCCGCAAAGGCTTCGTGGATTTCGTAGAAGTCGAAGTCTTGCAACGTCATGTTGTTTCGTTTCAACAGATTGGCGACGGCGGCAGCAGGGGCCATCAGGAGCCCAGCTCCGTGAACATGGTCTACGGCTGTGGCCTGCACATCCTCGACGTAAGCCTGAATGGTTAGCTGGTTTGACTGCGCGTATGGTTCTGAAGCGAGAAGAACAGCACCGGCTCCGTCCGTGAAGGCCGTACTGTTTCCCGCTGTCATGGTTCCTGCAGGGCTTCGGTCGAAGGCAGGCTTCAACGTGGCGAGCTTTTCGAGGGTCGTGTCGGCGCGCACCATGGGATCTTTCTTCACTCCCTTGAAATTGAAAACCAGGTCATCATAAAATCCATCTGCATAAGCCTTCGCGGCCTTCTGGTGGCTTTCCAGCGCCAACTGATCTTGTTCTGCCCGTGTGACGCCCCACTCTTTCACCATCTTCTCCGTATGCTGACCCATTGAAAGGCCTGTCCTCGGTTCTACAATGGCGGGGTAAGCCGGTGCGAAATCGCCCGGACGGATGCTGAGTATTTTCCCCAGTCGCTGACCAAACGATTTGGCCTGGTTCAGGTCGATTAGTTTCCAGGCAAGAGCCTTCTTCAACATGATGGGCAGGTCGCTGTTGGTGTCGCTGCCGCCGGCGATGCCTGATTCAATTTGACCCGATGCAATTTTAAGCGCGATGAGGTTGAGCGTTTCAAGACTGGTGGCGCAAGCCCGCTGCACGTTGAACGCAGGTGTATGTGGATCGAGCGTTGTGCTCAATACCACCTCGCGGCTCAGATTCCATTCGATGGACGAGGTCATCACCGCGCCGAGGGCCACGTCGCCTAGTCGCTTACCCTCCAACCGGTAACGTTTAGCAAGTTCGTTAACCGTAGCCACCAGCATGTCGGTGTTGCCGGTGCGACTGTATTCACGGAACGATCGGACGAAGGGCGTGCGCACTCCGCCGACGATCCCGACCCGTTGATGTAGGTATAGCATAACTGTCCGTTGAGGAACGGAAGTTATCAGTTCCAAGCACCAAATCCGACTGGGATTTGTGGGATGTTTGGGATGCTTGGGATTTGGAGCTTGCCTGCCCGCCGAAGCGTTTCGCGTAGGCGGGGAGCTTGGTATTTGCCGCGGCTACGACGCGGCTCGCATTTCAGAGATCATTGCCTGCTCCCTCGGAGTCAGGTCGGCGCTGGCAGGCATTTGCCGTGCTGCAAGGAAGTCTTCGAGGGTGGTGAAGAAGCGAAGGCGGTGTTTCCAGATGAGCTTCGCTCCGATCTTATACTTGAGGTCGCGCAACGTGACCCTTCCATCCAGCCAATAGAGGTCAGCAGGGTCCGTTCCTGGGTAACTTTCTATGTACCCAGGCATATGTGAAATGGATGAATGTTCCAGCTTCCGCCGCAGATCCTGCCGGAAATCCGTCTTACCTGAAACATATAATGTAATCCAACCCATAGTGATACCAAACAATATATACTCCTGCCGCGTTTGTACACCATTATCTTTGGCGCCTACGCGTGTTCACCGTTGACTTGATCGTAGTGACTAAAAAATCGCGTTCGAAAAAGCAATCAATGCTGACATCTTAACGCTGAGAACGCGTTGGAAGTTGCAAGAGGAACGGCAAAGGTAGGTTAAGAATAGGTTAACGGCAAGATTCAGAAGGAACAGAGCAAGAATCCGGATTAAGGATTCTTCACCGTCTTCTCCATCGGCAGATCCTTGATCCGGCTCCACTCCTGGATGGAACCATCATAGAGTTTCATGTTGTACCCAAGGATTCGTCCCGCCAGGTAAACCACGCTGGCCGTCTGACCAATGTAACAGTAGGCCACCAACTCCTGACCTTTTGCGCCGACTGGAGTGAAGTATTCCTGAAGTTGAGGTGAAGGCTTGAATACATAGGTAGCCTGATCGAGCATCTCCTGGTAAGGTATGTTTTTAGCACCTGCGATATGCCCATCACGCGGCTGCCCGACCGGGTCACCATCGTAAGCGCCTTTAGCCCGTGCGTCGACGATGACGGTTGATGTTGAGTTCAGGTGATCCTTGACGTAAGTCTTGTCAACAAGCAATATGGTTACATTGGGTTTGAAGGTTGCCTTCTTCACAACGGGAGCTTCGGCAGTGACTGGGTACCCGGCGCGTTTCCACGCTTCGAGCCCGCCATTGAGAAAGACAACTTTGCCTTGCATGCCGAGTTGTTCCAGCACAAGGAACATTCTTGCTGTCGGACTGACTTCGTTGCGAACGTGACATAGCACAATTCGACTTTGGTTGGAAATTCCGAGCGACCCCAGAATCTCCGCGGCTTTGGCGGGGTCAGGAGCATTCATGCTTCCCTCCGGAGAGTCGGGCGACAGGGAAGGAGTCCAGAGGTACCGCGCTCCTTCAATATGCTCCTGATCATAATCGTACTTGAGAAAACTTGGCTGCAGAATTACCAGGTCGCGGTCGGACTTGTGCTCATTGAGCCATTCGGCGCTTACCAGGATGGACTCCTGCCCAAATGCGGACAGGGCAACAATCAACAAGAGGATTGTAAGTGAGTTTTTCATAGGATCACGCAGGTTGTGGTAGAGGGTTCAAGAAAGATACGTTTTAGGTAACGTAAAAATGTTCGTCAAGTTGCCGGGTTAGCTTGATTGTGGTTTGTTAACGCCGTCTGATTGTTGGTGTCGCACCCGCGCGTCCCCGGAAACACCAACAATGGACAAGGCTGTCTGCACTTTGTTGGTGTTCTTCACCAACAAAGTGAACCCAACCGGGAATCAAGGGAGACTTTTAGCGCCTCGCGTCGGGTGTCCCGCTGGCCATCTTTTCTGCCCGGAAAAGCATATCCGCAGACTGCAGCACTTTATTCCGAAGGTCGGGTCGCAATGACTTGTTTTCGTTGAGGTAGGCTCGCACCGCTTCGGCGGCCTCGCGCGATTGATAGTCTCCCAGCATAGCGTCAAGCCAGGCTTTCGGGAAAAAAATGTCCCCGGTTCGCTGCAATTCCTCAATGATCCAAAGCCCGGCGCTCAGGTGCTTGACAGACTCCGTCTCGCGCAGGGGATGATGAATGTAACCAACTGCCTGGAGCACCCAGGGCTCGTGGGTCCGGTTTTCTTTCTGCATCAACCGCTTCATAAAAGCGGAGCGTACGGCAGTGTCGGCTGACAATGCGGGCATGACGAATGACATTTCCGTTTTGCGATCAGGGTTGGAAATGCGGTCGAGCTGCTTGGCGAGGATTTCGTCACTGTCCGGAACATCTCGCAGTGCAAGGGCATAGGCCAATTGGATATGGTCGCGCTCAGACAAGTCCAGCCCAAGCGTAAGTTCATCAGCCCAGAGTTTTCGAAGGGTTTGCACGGCCGCCGGTGTGGTGGCCATCGAACGCAGGCCGTTGAACAACGCTCGCTTCCGTGAGTTATCCTGTTCAATGATAAGTCTCTCGAGAATCTTGTTGTCAACCTCATCGGCAATGAGCGATCGCTCGGCGCTACCGAGAAACTGCCAATAGACACGATCAAGCTTGTCCACGAGGTACTCCAGGAGCAATGGATCCTTCTCGGCGCTTGTCGCGGTCAATAGGTGGTCGACCAGTTGGCTGGCTGGAAGTTCGCCATGCAAGAAATTCTCCCAAACAGTAAGCCAGATCCCTGCCCGGGCTTCAGCGTCGGATTCTTTTCGAACTTCATTTAACAAGTAGTCCACCGAAGCCTGGTAATAGCCATAGCCCCGGCCTTTGTAGTTGGGAATGAATTGCATTCCGGAGGCATCCCACTTCGCAACGATCGCTCGTGGTTGATTTCGGATCGTTACACTTTGCACGATGTCGACGTTTTTTGCGCGTATGCGACACTGCATTGATTGCGGCCAAATCAATCCGCTGGTGTCATTCACGATCTCCAGGAAGGTTTTGCCGTCTGCTGCTTTGGTGAGTTGCATTTCCGGCATACCTCCGGTCTTGATCCAGGCCCTGTTCCAGATATCGAGGTCTTCCTTGGTGTATTTCTTCATGCATCCAATCAGATCATCCCAGGTGGCGTTGCGCCAGGCGTATTTACTCAGGTATTCGCGCAGCCCCTGTTTGAAGGCAGCTTCGGTCATCCAGGTTTCCAGGTTGCGCATCATGATGGGCGCCTTCTGATAAATGATGGCGCCGTAGACACTGCCGGCGTTGCGAAGGTTGTCTAACGGTTGTTGAATGGGATGGGTGCCCGCCGTACGATCTACATCATACGCCGCCGGGTAGTGAGCAAGCAGAAAACGCAAATCATGGTTGAGCGAGGGGAACGAGGGCCCCACGATTTTTCCAGCCATGAAATTGGCGAACACCTCTTTCAGCCAAACATCATCAAACCATTGCATGGTGACGAGGTTTCCAAACCACATGTGGGCCGTTTCGTGAGCGATGAGACTTGCCCGGCGGAGTTCTTCATTGACAGAGGCAGAAGGCTCCAGGAAAAGACTGCTCTCACGGTAAAAAATACTCCCGGGGTGCTCCATGCCGCCAAACTGAAACGCGGGCATGAGGGCGAAATCAAACTTTTCGTAGGGATACTTGATGCCTGTGTAGTCTTCCAACCAGGCCAGGGCGTCGCGGTGTAGGGAGAATACTTCTTCAGCGTTCCTGGCCACCTTGACCGAATCGGTTTCGCGGTAGAACATCGTCATGCCGGACACTTTGTCCTGAATTTCTTTGAAGCGCCCAGCCATAAAAGCGAATTGGTACGAGCTCGTGGGTCGTGTGGCGTTGAACTTTACCCGCGTCTTTCCGTTTTCGGACTTTTCTGACAAGATCTTCCCGTTCGACATCGCCCGCCATCCATCGGGGATGAGCAATTC
>CAZJWV010000082.1:0-14753 GCA_964549855.1 uncultured Ohtaekwangia sp.
ACTATGCGTTTTTCTGGTGCTGTAACCTGGAGCGCCAATGCCACGTGGAGCGTGAACCAGAATAAAGACTACGTCGTGTTTGAAGGGGCAACAGCAGTTGCTCGCGACACGAAAATCATTCTTTCTCCGGGCATGATCGCAGGCAGCCAACTTTCATGGAAACCTTTTACCGGGTTTGAGACCGCGTGGCTTTCGAAATATGTTGGAAGTCAATACCTGGACAACACGGAAAGCGCGGCGGTTAGTCTTTCTAAATACTGGGTCAACGATTTCCGGTTCAGCTACGAAATCACCCCGAAGGGATTCAAGTCCATTTCATGGAGCCTGCTGGTCAATAATGCCTTCGATAAACTGTATTCTTCAAACGGCTACTCCTATGCAGGCACTCCCTATTTCTACCCCCAGGCCGGGAGAAACTTCATGGTGATGATGTCGGTGCGGTTATGATTTGATGGCCGTCACAAACCGGTCTTTCCCGTCGAGGTCGCGATGGAGTTCGATTGATCCGTATCCCTCGCCCTCCAATAACTCCGCCGTTTGCTGGCCGAGTTGTTCGTTGATTTCCATAGCCAACAATCCATTTATCTGCAGCACTGCCCTTGATTTTCGTGCGATTTCCCTGTGAAAGACCAAAGGATCATCGTCAGGGACAAACAGGGCAGAAGGTGGTTCAAAGCGGACGACATTGTTGGCAAGGGTCGACCGCTCTGATTGGAGTATGTAAGGTGGATTGCTAACCACCGCGAGCAATTGGCCAGTCGGCAGTGGTGCTTTCAGAATGTCGTGGTGATGAAAGACGACCCTCGCCTGTAGGGTTTCAGCATTTTCGCGAGCTTTTTTCAACGCGGCATGGTTTACTTCTGTTGCTTGCACACGTATCTGAGGCAATTCTAAAGCCAGTGTAATCGCGATGCACCCGGAACCGGTACCCACGTCAAAGATGTCGCCGGTTCTGCCTACCAATTCCTGCCGTACATGTTGAACCAGCAGCTCGGTTTCCGGCCGCGGAATCAGCACGGAAGAATCTACCGAGAATTTCCTGCCCAGGAAGTACGCATGGCCGAGCACGTGTTGCAGGGGCTCTTCTGCGTTCAACCGGTCAATCTCCATTTTGAAGTCCGCAGCTGTGGCGTTGATCTCCGCCCTCGACATCAAATCGGTGGCCGACCTGCCCAACCGCTCTTCGAGTAGCCAACGGATGATCGCCTGCTTCTCGCCCGCGGCTGTAGGCAAAGTCAGGGATTTCAGTAATTCGTTGTAGAGCTGGGGGTACTGCACAAGTTGCAAGTGTAACACTCCTTTTTTGCAAATCTGTTGTTTGCACGGGTTTTTGAGTTTGCCCATCTTTCCATGTGGAGCAGGACACGATGTACATGCGGAGGGCCCTGAACCTGGCGCAAGCCGGCCTGGGAAGTGTGAGCCCAAATCCGCTCGTTGGCTGCGTGATTGTTGCCAACGGCCGGGCAATAGGTGAAGGCTGGCATGAGCGCTTTGGAGAGGCCCATGCCGAAGTAAATGCAATCAACTCCGTCAAGAACCCGGAGCATCTCGCTGGTTCCACGGTCTATGTGAACCTGGAACCATGCGCCCACCACGGCAAAACACCTCCTTGTGCGGACTTGCTGGTGGCGAAAAAAGTAAAGCGGGTAGTTATCGCCAACGGTGACCCGAATCCGCTTGTCGCCGGGAAAGGTATCGGGAAACTCAGGGCCGGCGGAATTGAAGTAACCACGGGTGTGCTCACGAAGGAGGGGAGACAACTCAATCGCCGTTTCTTCAGTCAGATGGAGCAGGGGTTGCCTTTTGTCATTCTCAAATGGGCGGAAAGCGCAGACGGGTACTTCGCACCGCTGGTTCCGGAAAGAAAGTGGATCAGCAATGAATTGTCGCGTCAGCGTGTACACCAATGGCGCGCTGAGGAAGATGCAGTGTTGGTGGGCACCCGGACGGCACTTGTCGACAACCCGAAGTTGACGGTGCGTGACTGGAAAGGAAGAAATCCTCTGCGCCTCGTGATCGATCGGAACCTCTCTCTCCCGAAAACCCTTCATCTTTTCGACCAAACACAACCGACTGTATGTTACAATCAGATGCGCGATGAAAAGCGGGAAAACCTGGAGTTGGTCAAACTGGGTGCGGATTCATTTTTAAAAAGCCTGCTGGAGGATCTCCAGAAAAGAAACATTGGCTCAGTGATGGTGGAGGGAGGGGCCAAGACGCTGAATGCTTTTTTGGAATCCGGATTGTGGCACGAGTTGCGTGTATTCAAGTCGAAGGAGGCAATGGGTGCAGGGCTTGCTGCTCCAATCGCGCGCGGTGAAGTGGTTAGCGAAGACTATTCTTCCGGTGATCGATTAAGAGTATTAGCGAACCCCGACCGAATCAGAAACGAAGGGTGAGACTGGCTCCTGTGCCCCAGAACTTCAAGTAAGGTCGCGGCGCGAACGCAGAGTGTCTCTGGTTGAAGAGGTCGATGGCATGTTGGGCTTTGCGGCGATGACTTCTGCTCAAGGGAATTGATCCTATAATCAGTGCTGCGCCACTGGCGGCCATGCCCCACTCCGGATCGCCACCCAGCCCTGCCGAGGCTATGGGAAAAAGGACTAACCCCGCACCGAGAAAACCGCAAATTCCGGAAAGTGTGCTGTGTGTTCTTGCCGTTTTGTATTCGCGCCAGGCCTCAGGGTAATCAAAAAGAATCTGGCTTACCTGTTTTGGTGTTACTTGAAAAGCTGAAGTGTCCTTCTCGTATTCGAAATGAACAGAACCAAAACCCGGATACATCACGATGCGCTCCTGGCCCCGGGCGGAGAAGTGCAGCGCCAGTACAGCGAGCGACAAGAAGAATAACCGCATCCCTACTTCAACCTCTTACCGACTTCCTCCCAATTCACCACCGACCACCAGTTGGACACATAGTCGGCGCGTTTGTTCTGGTACTTTAAATAGTAGGCGTGTTCCCACACATCCAGCGCGAGAAGCGGCGTACCCCTCAAGTCACCAACGTCCATGAGCGGATTGTCCTGGTTTGGCGTCGAGCCTATCTTAAGCTTGCCACCATCGTTCACAAGCCAGGCCCAGCCGGAACCAAAGCGGCCTACCGCTGCGGCGGCGAACTGCTCTTTGAATTTGTCGACGGATCCGAATGCCTGCGAAAGGGCTTCGGCCACCCGCCCTTCAGGTGCGCCACCCCCGGGCTTCATCACTTGCCAGAAGAAGTTGTGGTTCCAGGCTCCGCCACCGTTGTTTCGGGCCTTGTCCGACAACTTCGACGCGTTGGCGAAGAACTCAGTTTCTGATCCAAACGTGATCCCTTTTGCGGCGATCTCGTCATTCACATTTTTTATATACGCGGCATGGTGTTTTGAGTAGTGAATCTCCATGGTCATGGCGTCGATGGAAGGCTCCAGCGCGGCGTAGGCATAGGGCAGCGCCTGTTGGGCAAACGTGAGTGCAGATGCGCCCGAGGCAGGCAGGCTCTCAAGCAGTCCGGCGCCGAGCGACAACATGGCGGTCGCTTGCGCGGATTGACGAATAAATTTTCTCCTCTTCATAACTATGATTGTTGTGATTTATATGATTGATGTGAGTCTAATTGAATTTGATTTAGAACAACAACCGGGCCGTTCCTTCGCTACGCCAAGTTCCTTCGCCTAGCTCGGAATCCTTGTTGGAACCGTTGACAGAGGGGAAAGTTACCCAAAAATTCATAGCTTAGTAAGCACGATTCGACAGTATGGAAGACAAACTATACGATCAAATACCATCTCTGGATTTGGCAGACTTCACGGGCGGCGACCCTGCGAAGAAGAAGAAGTTTGTAGCCGACCTAGGAGCTGCCTACAACACGATCGGCTTTGTGGCTATTCGCAACCACTTCATGAGCGAGCAATTGTCGGCGCAACTGTACACCACAATCAAGAAGTTTTTCGCCCAGCCGGATGAAGTGAAGAAGAAGTACGAGATCCCCGGCCTGTCGGGGCAGCGTGGGTATATCGGTAAGGGGAAGGAACATGCCAAGGGCAGGAACACGGGCGACCTCAAAGAGTTCTACCATGTCGGGCAGGAGGTGATCGGCAATGACCTGATCAAAGCTGAGTACCCGGACAATGTTTGGCCTGCAGAGCTCTCTGAATTCAAATCGGTCAGTTTGGAAGTTTACCGGCAACTGGAGCGGACTGGTGTGGAGATGCTTCGCGCCATTGCGCTCTACCTTGGTTTGCCGGAGAATTACTTCGACGGCAAAGTGAAACACGGAAACAGCATACTACGCCCAATCCATTACTTCCCCATCGCGGATCCTGATTCAGTCCCGGCTGATGCAGTACGAGCTGCCGAGCACGGTGATATCAACCTCATCACCTTGCTTATGGGTGCCAGCGCCGACGGATTGCAAGTGCTTCGTCGCGATGGCAAATGGATTCCGATCACGGCGCTGCCGGAGCAACTGGTTGTCAACGTGGGCGACATGCTTGAGCGACTGACCAACAAGAAACTGAAATCCACCATTCATCGGGTGGTGAATCCGCCGAGGCACTTGATGAATATGCCGCGGTTCTCTATTCCCTTCTTCATGCACCCACGAAGCGAGATGAGCCTCGCCGCGCTGCCCGGTTGCGTCGATGCAAGTCATCCAAAGCTTTGGGAAGACACAACTGCGGGGGAATTCCTCAATCAGCGCTTGAAAGAGATCGGTCTTAAAAAGTAATCTTTGTATCGCCAGGTACGATACATCGAATTCTTGCGTGACGTGGCCCTGCTTTCGGTCACGACATTTGGTGGCCCCCATTCCCACATTGCTCATTTCATCAAGGTGCTCGTCGAGCGGCGCAACTATCTCTCGGAAGAAGACCTGATGGAGATCAACGCATTGTGCCAGGTTTTGCCAGGGCCTACTTCCACCCAAACACTCTCTGCCATTGGCTATCGGCTGGGTGGCCCAAACCTGGCCTATCTCACACTGCTCACCTGGATGCTGCCTGCGGTCGTCCTGATGACCCTGTCGGCTCTTTTGCTCACCTTCTTTCACGGAAACCTGACGTTTAGTTTCACGCGTTTCGTTCCCGCCATGGCGGTCGGGTTCGTCAGTTATGCTGCCTACACGATGACCGTTAAATCGGTGAATACCCGAACCGGAGTCTTCCTGATGATCGCCGCCGCAGTCAGTTCCTATTTCATTCGGTCACCGTTCTTTTATCCAGCGGCACTGGTGGCGGCCGGGCTGATCACCTCACTGAAATACAAGAAACAGCCCAAGGAAGAGAAGATTCCGATGAAAATCAGTTGGGCCAACTTCCTGCTTTGGGCTGGCGTGCTGATCGCGGCGGCCACGCTGGGTCACTTCACCGATAGCCTGCCGATCCGTCTCTTTGAAAATTTCTATCGTAACGGAAGCCTGATCTTCGGTGGCGGCCAGGTGCTGACTCCTTTGCTCTACACAGAGTTTGTGGAATTGAAGCAGTACCTCGACCCTATTCAGTTTCTTTCCGGCTATGCCATTGCGCAGTCGCTGCCGGGCCCTGTGTTCTCTTTTAGCGCCTATATCGGTGCGCTTTCCATGCAGAAGGACGGTGCGGATTTTACGGGACAAATTATTGGGGCGTTCATGTCGTCGGCTGGTATTTTCCTCCCGGGAACATTCCTCATATTCTTCGTGATTAGGTTCTGGGACAGCCTGAAGAAGTACCGTGCCGTGCGCGCCTCATTGGAAGGCATCACGGCCGCGAGCGCTGGCCTTGTTGCTGCAGCGGCCGTGTTCCTCTTTCAACCCCTCGATAATTCATTCCTGACTTATGCTTTCACCATTGGGACGTTTGGGCTGCTGGCTTTCACCCGGATTCCATCGGCGCTGGTGATTGGCATTGGATTGGTGCTGGGGCTGATCCTCTGACTGTGATTTTCAAATGATGCCCTTGATTCACCTGATTGCGCTGGGAGACCCTTTGAGGGCTCTCACCTCGTCTAGCCCAATTTGAAAATGATGGGAATGGTAAACTTTTGACGCACAGGTTTGCCGCGCTGCTTTCCGGGGTGCCACGGCGGGGAAGACTTTACGATACGGACCGCCTCCTCATCGCAGCCGCCTCCAATTCCCTTGATAGCTTTCACGTCGGTGAGTGTGCCGTCTCTACTTACTATAAACTCAACAAACACTCTTCCCTCAATACCGATGCGACGCGCCTGCGGAGGGTACTTGATATTGTTGCCTACATATTTGAAAAATGCGCTCAGGCCTCCTTTGGGCGATGCGGGCTCTTCAACAGCAATGAACCATTCATCACCCGGCTCTTTCTCCGGCTCGATGACCGGGGCAATGGGTTCAACAATGGGGACGCTGGGCGTTCCAATGTCTATGATCGGTTGTGGGGCTTCAACTTCATGCTCCACTACCACAATCTTGACGGGTATTGCTTTTGGCGGCGGCGGAAGGATCTCGGTCAAAGGAATCTTCACTAGTTCCTCGAATACGTCACCGTTCTTGGGGAGGAGATCCACTAGGGGATCTTGTGTTGTTCTCCATTCGAACGCGGTGATCACCATTGACAAGGCGAGGGTTGCTCCAACACCTAGAAAGAGACCTGACATTCTGGACAGGTCGGCTCCAGGATTTTTCTTGGCTTCCATAGTGAGTAGGTTTTGTAATGATAATCCCTACTCACTGGTTTCGTCACTCAACCCATCAGGCCAATCACATTAATCACAAAAAGCAGTGGTCAAAAAGAAACCCTGCCTCGATGAGGCAGGGTTCCTGATATTTTGATCACTCGGTCCCTGAGGTGGTCCCTGAGCTTGTCGAAGGGTTCGAAGGGACCGTTATCCCAACTTGAAGATGATCGGAAGCGTGTACTTCTGGCGCACAGGCTTTCCGCGCTGCTTGCCGGGGTTCCAGGCGGGAGAAGATTCAACCACTTTTACCGCTAATTCGTCGCAACCGGCACCAATGCCTTTGATCGCCCTTACAGCCGTCAAAGATCCGTCGCGCTCAACAATGAATTCTACGAATACCCTGCCTTCAATACCCATCCGGCGTGCCTGGGGAGGATACTTGCCGCTGAGTTTGTCGTGTACGAATTTGTAAAAGGCCGCCATGCCGCCTTTCGGGTTGGCCGATTCCTCTACAATGGTGAAGATCTCATCCGTTTCTTCCTTTGGTTCTTCGGCCTGGACGACGATCTCTTCGATTTTCGTCTGGTCAGTTACTTCAACGTCGAGGTTAACCTTGATGTCTTCCTTGATTTCTTCTTCATCCGGGACCTCAACTACTTGAGGTTGCTGGACCTGGGGAGGTGGTGGCGGGGGTTGCTCCGTAGGAGGCACTTCCAGGGCTTCATCGAAGGTATCCATGGTCTTGCCCGTCAAATCGGCGATGGACTCGTCGTAGCTCTTGTACTCGAAGGCCATAACCACAACTGCCATCGTAAACAGCAGGCCGATGCTCAGGAAGAATCCTGACTTTTTGCCAAGGTCTGCTGAATCTGTCTTCTTCACTTCCATAGTGCTCAGTTTTAGGATTTCAAATATAGTAACACAATCCGGTTCCTGGCATTTCGTCACGGAAAACCCAAAAATCCTTCAAAAAGGGTCTATTTCCGGCTCCCGTAGAACAGGGTAAAATACACGGTTGGAAACACCGCTTTGTTTTGGACTGTGGGCATCAGGATCACCTCGTTGAAATAGGTGTCGAGGAGGAACCCCACCTCGAAACCGGTGACTGAACTTTTGACCGTTCCCAGCTCAAAGGCCAGGCCCAGCTTCAGGTTAACACCCATTTGGATAGTGGATTCACCAAGTCCCTCAAACAAATTGCCGGTGCCAAGGATGTTCTCAAAACGATGCTCGGGGTTGGTCGGATCGTACTGTTCGTGAACGGTTACAAAGAAGCTGTTGTCGACCATTCGCTCGATGTAATAGGGCGCCACAATTCCAATGCTGGGCCCGATGGCGCCGACGGCACGGATTTCCACGCCTTGTTGGGGGGCCTTGTCGAAGAGGATAAAATCACGTCCGTACTGTAGCCGGAACGAGTAGAGATAATTGCTTTTTCCGAAGATAAAATAATTGCCGGTCGCCCGTGCGCTCTGGCGAACTTCCTGCGAATGCTTCACATTCATGATTTCCAGGCCGAATGTTTCCAGGAGACGGTCCGTCAGTTTGCGTGACTTCTTGAAAACGAAGCCACCGATAAATCCGCCCGATGAGTTCTTATTGACGCCCCAAATGAACTCAGAAGTATACTCGTAGCTATCCTGGGTCTGCGCAACCGAGGGGGTGGCCAAACCGGCAGCGAGGAGCAAGAAAACGAACCTGGTCAACCCGGGACGGAGCATACTGGCTGGTTTCGTCTTAAATTTAGCCGATTATTAAGGAACGCAAAACTAAGCGATTTCGATATGGCGTCCATGAGCGGAACTTACCTGGGTGGATTGAGAACACAAGACAAGCACGACAAATCGGGGAATACGGTAATAACCGACGCTCCTACCGACAATAACGGGAGGGGCGAAGCCTTCAGCCCAACAGATCTGGTTTGCGCGTCTTTGAGCAGTTGCATGATGACGTTGATGGGCATCCTCGCAGAGCGTGAGCGAATTGATCTTACCGGCATGACTTCGCAAATCACCAAAGTGATGGCTTCAAACCCCAGGCGAATTGCTGAAATACACATCTCGTTTGCCCGTCCCGCGCTTGTTGCTTCCCCCGAGCAGAAGAAAAAACTTGAACACGCTGCCCGTACCTGCCCTGTGGCCCTAAGCTTGTCGCCGGAGATACAACAACTTGTCGAATTCAAGTTCGACTGAAGAGCACTCAATAGGCCCAAAGGCCTTTTTCGCGTTTGTCGTACTGAAGCTTCTTCGGCTTTTCCTTTACACTCGAGGGCTGGGTTCCGTTCTTATGAAAAATCTTTTGCCAGAAGAGCTTCACATTGGTCAGTAACCCGCGCTCTTCCTTCACATTGTCCTCCTCAAGGTGTGCGAACTTCGAATCGGGATGCATTCCCCGCATCGAGTGCTTCCGCATTTTCACGTTGCCCTGGTAATCGCCAATGCGTCCTTCTGCCTTTCCGGGAGCAATGGTTTTGCGTGCGGCAGCGGCGCTGTTGGGATTGCGCTTGTAGTTCCATTGCAATTTCATCGCGCGGGAGTATTCGCCGGCCTTCACGGAGGCTTTCGTTGGCGCTACGCCCGGCAGCGCCCCGCGTTTCGAGTTCTTGTTATGTCTAACGTCTTTGGCTTTCACGCGAACTTTCGAGCTCCGGATGTCTCCGGCACCGGACGGAATATCTTTAGCAAGCGCCGACTCATTATTGTTCCACAAAACCCCGCTCACGGTGCCTCCGCCTTTGTCGGGACGTTTGGCCTTTATTCGGCCTGAGTAATTGATTCCGCCTACCATTGGCGGATTCTTGGCCAGCGCCGATTCGTTGTTATTCCACAATACTCCACTCACGCTGCCTCCACCTTTGGCCGGACGTTTGGCCTTCATTCGACCCGAGTAGTTGATTCCGCCAACCAATGGCGGATTCTTGGCCAGTGCAGATTCATTGTTATTCCATAAAACTCCGCTAACGCTGCCTCCGCCCTTGGCAGGTCTCTTCGAACGAATTTTTCCGGAAAACCCTTCGCCCTGGTATTCATACCCTTTCTCTCCCCGTTTCATGAAGCCACTGTAACCAACACCACCTGGCTCAAATTGCTTTATGGGACCCACATGCGGAATATCTCCCCTATAACCAGCGCCGTCGCGAGAGTAGTTGGGCTTCCTGCGTTTCAGGTTACCGGAATATCCAATGTATTCACTGCTGAACCCGCGTTCACCGCGCTTCAATGTCCCTGAATAGCCAACATAGTCTCCGCTGAATTCTTTTTTCCTGCGCTTAATGTTGCCCGAGTAGCCGATGTATTCGGAAGAGAAACCCTTCTCGCCGCGCTTATCCCTGCCAGAGAAACCAATGTAGTCGCCATTAAACTGCTTCCTTCCTCGCTTGATGGTCCCTGAGTATCCTACGTAGTCACCATTGAACTGCTTTCTTCCCCGCTTGATGTTGCCAGAGTAGCCGATGTATTCACCGCTAAAGGTCTTGCCTCCTTGCCGCCTGATGTTGCCGGAATAGCCAACGCTCGAACGATCAAATCCCGGCCCACTGCCTCGACGCATCTTGCCGGAATAACCAATCCCGGATTTCTGGGTGCGACCTCGCTTCATGTTTCCTGAATAGCCGATCCCTTGGCTGTCGAATGATTTGGTGGCATCCTGCCTGGGAATAGTTCCCTGGTACCGGGCTTCCCTCGTATCGGGTACCAGGTGCTTCGGCTTTACCCCTTTGAAGTTCTTGTTAAAAATACTCTTCAACCACATCCCGCCGATGCCGGGCTCAGTTGGCTTCAAGGGTTTTTGCGTACGGTCCACAGGCTTACGTGGGCTTCTCACTGGCCAGCCTGCTACGTCACCTTTCCATCCTCGCGACCCTTTGCGCGTGGCTGTCGGATAACCGCTGGCTGATGCGCGTGGCGCACGATCGCCGGACGGCTTCCGTCCAAAGAATTGGAGCGTATCCCGGCCGACCAGTCCTGCCGCCGGGGACTTGTAGTTTCTGGTGCGAACCGGACCGCCGGTAAGGTCGGTGGTAACTCCCTTTTCTTTCTTCTGGTACTTACCCCAGTACACATTCTTCCTTCCGCGCTGCACGTATGGGCGACTTCTGGAAGAAGGATAATATCTTGGTTGCGATCCCCCGGTCACGGCAGGACGGCTGTACCGTTTTACTTTTGAAACCTCGCGACGGTTGTTATAGGAAGTTGTTCCCTTTTTTGCGTGCTTGTTATAATGAGCAACGTACGGCCCCTTCTGTGAGTAAGTATTTCGAACACTGCCCGTGGCACTTTGATTTCGCACCGGGCCATGTTGCAGCCCCCCGGTCCAGGCACGTTCCCCTTTTGGTTTGTGTTTTGGAAAAGGTCTGCCCTTAATTGTTTTGGAATAGACTGGTGGTCGCGCCTTGGGTTGCTTTCGCGTATAGCGAACGTAGGGCCCTTTCTGAGGGTACACATTGTGCCGCGCTGCATCCAGACCTTGCGGCTTCATTCGTCTCAACCGATACCCGGAGACATCTCCTTTCCATGCAGGCCTCGTGGATCCCTTCGGGGACCGGGAAAACGTTCGGCCACGTGGCGCTGCTGCGCGTTCACCTCCTCCTTGTGGCCGCCTGGTGTAAGTGCTGGGCTGGTGGATGTTCGCATTTGCACGGTTAGCAGAAGAACTCCCTTTGGTACGAAGGCGGCGCCCGGCAATGTCTTTTGTCTTTTTCTGCGGCTTGCGCTTCACCGACTTCTGCCTGGTCTCTCTGACTTGGCGCTGGTTGCCCTGTGCAGGACGATCACCCTTCGTGTTCTGGGCTGCGGCCGGACCGGCGATAAACAGGAGGCAGAGTCCAAGCCCGATGACGCCAAGCCATGACTTGGAAAAAATGTGGTCCACGGTATGGTAAAAAAGGCCGCTCAGGTAATGGAAAATAGAAGGCTAAGATACACAAAAGGGTGCATTTCAGGCTTCTATGGAGCCTATGGCGCCCTAGTAACCGGTCAGGGTTTCAATGGCGTTGCGGAGTCGTCCGCGTGGGAGGAAATTGGCCTCCAGGGTTGGAGCAAAGGGGATTGGTGTATCGAGGCTCGCGACTCGGAGGACAGGAGCATCCAAGTGTTCGAACAGGTGCTCGCTGATCCAGGCGCTGATTTCACCGCCGATCCCCCCGGTGAGTGTATCCTCGTGAAAGATGAGTACGCGATTGGTCTTCCTTACCGATTCAGACACCGCTTCGCGATCCCAGGGCAGCAACGTTCGCAGGTCCAGCAGATCAGCCTTCACGTCGGGGAGTTCATTCAGTACTTCCGTTGCCCAATGCACGCCCATGCCGTAGGTGATGATGGTCAGGTCGGCTCCTTCACGCATGAGCTTTGCTTTCCCGATTTCTACCTGGTAATAGTCGTCGGGCACTTCACCTTTCACGGAGCGGTACATCAACTTGTGCTCAAAGTATAGATAGGGATTGGGGTCATCGAGCGCTGCGCACAACAATCCTTTTGCATCATAAGGATTCGATGGGTAAACAATCTTCAATCCCGGAGTGTGAAAGAACCATGCTTCGTTGCTCTGTGAATGGAATGGTCCGGCGGCCGTCCCCGCACCCGTTGGCATTCGTACCACCACATCGGCCGATTGACCCCAGCGCCAGTGTGTCTTCGCGAGGTTGTTCACGATCTGGTTGAATCCTTCAGTAACGAAGTCTGCAAACTGCATCTCCACCATGGCTTTCATTCCCTGGATCGAGAGTCCAAGCCCAGCGCCGACGATAGCCGCTTCGCAGAGGGGTGTGTTTCGAACACGGCCTTTTCCAAATTGCTCGACAAATCCTTCGGTGATTTTGAAAACTCCTCCATACTCGGCAATATCCTGGCCCATCAGCACGAGGTTGCTGTGTCTTTCCATGCTTTGCCGAAGTCCGTCACTAATGGCATCGATAAATCTCTTTTCAGATTTCTTCTCTGAAGAGGGAATCACGTCTTGTAAATAAGGCGCATGCAAGTCTGCCAACTCCGCATTCGTGTCGGGTACGGGATGTGATTCGCGGAATGCGACCTCCAGGCCTCCTTCGATTTCCTGCTTTGTTTTCTTTCGCAGCGATTCGATAGTCTTCTTGTCCAGCACTTTCTGGCTGACCAGGAACTCTTCGTAATTGCTAAGCGGATCCTTTCGTCCCCACTCCTCCATCAATTTCTTCGGCACATACTTCGTGCCTGAGGCCTCTTCATGCCCGCGCATTCGGAACGTGAGGCACTCCAGGAGGATCGGCGCCGGCTTCTTGCGGATTCGCTCGGCGAGCGACTTTACCGTATCGTATACTTCGAGGATGTTGTTGCCATCCACTTGAACCCCTTCAATTCCATAACCGATGGCTTTGTCGATAAACTGTTTGCAGCGGAATTGCTCAGCGCTCGGCGTGGAAAGGCCATAGCCATTGTTTTCGACGACGAAGATCACTGGCAAATCCCACACGGCTGCCACGTTGACGGCCTCATGAAAATCACCCTGGCTGGTGCCGCCGTCGCCGTTGAATACGACGGTCACCTTTTTTTCTTTCTTCAGTACGGAGGCAAGTGCAATACCATCAGCCACTCCATTTTGGGGGCCGAGGTGAGAGATCATTCCTACGATGTGATGTTCTCGGGTTCCGAAGTGAAAGGAGCGGTCGCGACCCTTTGTATATCCCATCGCTGTTCCTTGCCATTGAGCGAAGAGCCGATCCAGCGGAAGTTGTCGACCCGTGAACACCCCGAGGTTCCTGTGCATGGGAAGGATGTATTCGTCCGGATCGAGCGCTTGTGTGATTCCCACAGAGATTGCTTCCTGCCCGATTCCGCTAAACCACTTGCTGATCTTATTCTGCCGAAGAAGGATGAGCATCTTCTCCTCGATCATGCGTGGTCGCAGCAAGGCCTCGTACAGTTGCAGGAGCAACTCGTCGCTATGTTTCTTTCGTGTGAACTTCATGGCCGGGAATCCCCAAAAATAGGGAGTCCGCACAATATCGAAGCCTGAATGGTGATTTGATTATTCGAGGAAGGCCTCCTTCCACTCTGGGGGCGGCACGAGACAAGCGGATGACCGCCCGAACCACCGGTGCCGATTGCGGGCTACCCAGTCGTAAACCGCGTTGCGAATGAAAGGGGGAACGAGCACAAATACATAGAGCAATGGCCAGGCGGAGCTCAATCCCTTGGCAATCCGCAAAGCCGCCGCCGAGCGCGTGTACAGTTTTCCGTTCTCAACGAGAACAACCGAGGAAAGCTCGGCAGGATTGGCTTTGAAAGCGGCCAGCACATGTTGAGTGGTTTCAGACTGCAGGTTACCAAACTGGAAGCGGGAGTTTCTGTCGCGTGGAAGGATAAACTTCACCGACGCGTTGCAGAGGTTGCACGTCCCGTCTACATACACCTGCGACTTGTCAGCTCGAGGACTTGCCACGCTTGAAAAGGGGTACGGTGCTGCACGGCTCTCCATACATGATGCTTGCAGCCACCTCGCGGAGTCTGGCTGTTGCATCAACAAAAACCGATTCGGGCACATGCACGTCGCTGCAACCTTTCACCACGACTTTCGCGTCGCGATACTGGTTCCAATCGACCGACGCCAATGATTCACGGAACGCCACTTCCAGCGCGACGTGACGATTGCCGTAGACGATGCGGGTGGCGTGTGGTTGAAGTGCAACAGCGAGGAGCATAAATGCCCAGGTCGGAACAACCGCATCTGCCGAGCAATGCACGGCAACCCACTTGTCGCGGTAGACGGCAAAGTCGTGTGTCTTCACAAACTCGCGAAGATCTTTCTCGCGCAGCAATGTGCCTTCGACGAGCAGGGGGGCCAGGTCGAGTTCAAGAATTTCCGTCTTCGGATAGTGGTCCTCCAGGTTGAGGGTGATCAGCCCGCTGCCGGCAACTCGGTTGACTATCGTTTCTTCCATGATGGCAATTCGTTGAACTATACAACCCTTTTCAGGGATTTTTGGTTTTCACCTTGAATTCTTTCAGGTACGAAGGCTCGAAGGTTCTGACATCGGCAAAGTCGCCACTGTCAAATTTACGAAATGCTGCAGTCCCCATGGCGGCGGCCCGAGGGTAAAGCCCCTCGACAAAGACGGCGTTGGGATGCCGGATCACTTCCTTGCATTTTGCGGCGCCATTCCCGAAGAAAACTAC
>CAZJWV010000083.1:0-14730 GCA_964549855.1 uncultured Ohtaekwangia sp.
CCTGGATCACCCGCGCCATCGGGCGGCGGAGATCGACGCGCACGACAAGGTTACCCTTCAGGTCTCCATAGAGTTCCGCATCGCGGATGTGACGGTCTGCCATCAGCGCCTTTTCCACCGATGACAGGTCAATGCGGCGTAGGGCCGTGCCTTTGAGTGTGGGGATGCTGGCCTGGACCAGCTTGTTTACATCCGCTTCGTCCATGAAGTGATTCTCATGTATGTTGCGAATCTCCACGCGCACGTTAGTGCACAACACGCCAGCCTGCTTGCGTTCGCTGAAGGCGATAAGGAAGCTGACGAACAACAGCCCTGCCGCGATCTTGAACTCATTCCGTATGGAGAATTTCTTAAGCTTCATGGCGCTTGCTGAGCATTTTGCGGATTGGTTTTACAAACAGGTCGATGTCTCCTGCTCCCACGGTGGCAATCACTTCGAGGTCCATGCCGTCGAGGGTGGAGAGCAAGTCTTTCTTTGATGTCTTAATCTTCACCGGGCTGGTCACGTTATTGAAAATGAGATCCGCGGTGACTCCCTGTATGGGCAGCTCGCGGGCCGGGTAGATGTCCAGGAGTACCAGCTCATCCGCGAGGCTCAGGCTCTTCGCAAAGCCTGCTGCAAAGTCACGCGTGCGGGTGAAAAGGTGCGGCTGGAAAACCACCGTCATCTTGCGATCTGAATACATGGCCCTGAGGGAAGTAAGGAACGCTTCAATCTCGGCAGGGTGATGGGCGTAATCGTCGACGAAAACACAACCGTTCTTGTTGTACACCACTTCAAACCGGCGCTTGACACCCGAGAATGAGGCGAGGGCCTTGCGAATAATTTCCTTGTCCACCTTGAGGTGTTGAATGGCAAGGACTGCCGCGATGGCGTTCTCCACGTTGTGAAAGCCGGGGACACCCAACTTGACGCCCTCGATCGATTGGCCGGTACCCACCAGGTCGAAGGTGAAATAGCCGCTATGGGCGGTGACGTTGCGGGCAAAAAATTGTCCCTGGCTGAGCCCATACGTTGATGTGTGCACTGCATTGTTGGCTGATGCAAGCGCTGCAACCGAATGATGAATGGCAAGCGATCCCTTGGGCTGGACTTGCGCAATGAACTGACGGTACGCCTCCAGCATGGTGGCGTGGTTACCATAGATGTCAAGGTGATCGGCGTCTGCAGAAGTGACCACGGCGCTCTGCGGGTGAAGTCGCAGGAAAGAACGATCGAATTCATCGGCCTCCGCCACGACAATCGTCTCGGGGCCCACCTCGCCATGCATGACAAGGTTTGAATCATAGTTGGATGTGATCCCGCCAAGGAAAGCCACCATGTTGCGTTCTGCTGTCTTCAATATGTGCGCGACCATCGACGACGTCGTGGTTTTTCCGTGCGTTCCTGCTACCGCGATCGTGTGATAATCCTTAGAGATCAAGCCCAGCACTTCTGAACGCTTCAGGATAGTAAAGTCCTGGTCCTTGAGGTAGTTGAACTCCGTGTGATCCTTGGGGATGGCCGGTGTAAATATCACCAACGTCTTTTCGCGCGTGATGTATCCGGGTATGAAGGCCACGTTGTCTTCGAAATGAAGTTCCATTCCCTCTTCAATCAACTCATGCGTTAGCGGCGTGGGCGTGCGGTCGTAGCCTGCGATACGCATTCCTTTCTTGCGGAACCAGCGGGCCAGGGCGCTCATGCCAATGCCGCCAATACCGAGAAAATAGATGCTATCGTAGTCGTTGAATTTCACGCAATCAGCTGTTCAATTTCATTGACGATGTCTCTTGCCGCATTGGGGCGGCCCATGGTTCCAATCCGCTCACTCAGACGTTGGCAACGGTCAGTATCATTCAAGAGAGCAATCACTTCTTCCGTGAGTTTTGCCGGAGCATCCTTGTCGGAGATCATACTGGCTGCTTCTGCATTTACCAGCGCCATGGCGTTCTTCGTTTGATGATCCTCCGCCACGTTCGGCGAAGGCACCAGCACGGCGGGCTTGCGTGTAAGGCACAATTCGCTGATCGACAGGGCGCCGGCACGGGAAACCACCACATTAGCAGCCGAGTAGGCCAGGTCCATCTCTTTCAGGAAATCATATAGCCTCACCCGGCGCAGATCTTTGTCAGCCACTTGGGCCTTTACACTCTCATAGTAGACTTTGCCCGTCTGCCAGATAACTTGCACATTGGCTCCGATCAACCGGTCGAGCCCGGCAAGCACACTTTCGTTGATGGTCCTTGCTCCGCCGCTGCCGCCGAGGACAAGCAGCGTCCGCTCTGTTTCCGTGAAACCAAAGTGCTTCAAGGCAGCCGGCCGTTTGTGCCCCGCATCGGCAATGTCCTTCCGCACCGGGTTGCCTGTCATTACGACTTTAGATTTGGGGAAATACTTCTCCATGCCCGGGTAAGCCACGCAAATGCATTTCACCGAAGACCCGAGTTGCTTGTTGGTTAACCCAGCGTATGAGTTTTGCTCCTGGAGCAAAGCCGGAACGCCCATGCGCGTTGCAGCCAGCATCAGCGGACCACTGGCATAACCGCCGGTGCCTACCGCTACGTGTGGCTTGAATGTCTTGACAATCTTGTTTGCCTTGAACAAACTCATCAGCATTTTGAACGGCAGCATCACGTTGGCCCAAATCTTGCCGCGCTGTATTCCCGCAATCCACAAACCGACGATATGATAGCCAGCTTCAGGTACGCGTGTCATTTCCATTCGACCTTCAGCACCGACGAAGAGTATTTCTGAGTCGGGGTAACGCGAACGGAATTCGTTGGCGATGGCTATTGCGGGGAAGACATGGCCTCCGGTTCCGCCGCCGCTTATGATTAGTCGATATGGTCGCTTAGTTGTCAAAAGGAGTCAGGAGTTAGGAGTCGGGAGTTAGGAGGGTTTAGTTTGATTTGATTGCTTTCATATACGAATCAAGAAGTCTTCCGACCTCAGATGTCTTTTCCATAATGAGTTCCATATTTCCATATGCCAAATCCTGGCTTAGGATGACATAGTATTCTGCTTCTGAAAGTGAACCTTGAGATATATTGTAGATTCTAATCTTATCTGCGTCACTTTTCTTCTTGAATCCTTCCGCTATGTTGGCTGCAACAGACACAACAGCTCGACGAAACTGAGAAGTCAGTCCATAAATTTCCTCCTTCGGAAATTCCTTTGTCACCTTGTAGACCATCAATACAAGTTCATGCGCCTTTTGCCAGACGATTAGATCCCTAAACGACTTTGCGGGCTCCCTTTTATTCATACTCTTGAACTCATATTCTAACTTCTAACTTCTGACTCCTAACTTCTTTTCCAGACTCATGCCGCCTTCGCTTGAATGTTCTTAGACTCTTCTCCACTCACAGCCTGTCCCCAATTCTCCTCTTGTTCGCCCCTGCTCACGCTGAGAATAATCCCCACCGAAAGCCCCGTGAACAGCATCGCTGTACCTCCCATGCTAATGAGTGGCAGAGGCTGTCCGGTGATCGGGCCAAGTCCGACTACCACACCCATGTTGACCATCGCCTGGCAAACCAGGTCGAAGCTCAAGCCGGCTGATAGCAACCCGCCGAAAGCTCGCTCGGAGTTGTAGGCCGCTTTCATGCCTCGATGCAGGAGGATGAGATACAGAAGCAAAACGATCACTCCGCCAATCATCCCGTACTCCTCGATGACTATGGCGTAGACAAAGTCCGAGTATGGATGAGGCAGGATATTTCTTTGGTCGCTGTTGCCCGGGCCTTTGCCGAAGATGCCGCCGCTTGCCACTGCGATACGCGCGTGCTTGGCCTGGAAGGGTAACTCGCTTCCGTTGATGAAACTCAAAATCCGGTTCTTCGCTGTCTCTCCGCGGACACCAAACTTCAAAGCCGCGGCGCCAGCGAGCAGGCCGATGAGCACCAGCATGGCCAGGTATTTCACCGGCATCCGGCCGATGAACATGACCAGCATGCAAGTGGCAAACAAGAGAATGGCCGTTGAAAGGTTCGTGAGGGCGATTAACCCGCAGATCACACCGCACCAGATGAGCATGGGGATAAGCGATTCCTTGATATCGTCGATGTTCTGCTGCTTCTTGGAAAGCATGGAAGCCAGGTTGATGATAAGCGCGAGGCTGGCGAAGTCCGACGGCTGGAACGAAGTATTGATGATCGGCAGCGTGATCCAGCGGGCGGCGTCGTTTACACTGGTGCCGTTGGTGAAGGTGTAAACGAGAAGTGGTACGCTCACCCACAGCGCGAGGCGCGAGAGACGTGAATAGTACCGGTAGTCGATTTTGTGCCCGATCCACATGGCACCTAAACCGAGCATGACCATGAAAGTGTGCTTCACGAGGTACATCTCCGGCGATACCGTGCGCTTGTAAGCCAGCGTCCCAATCGAGCTGTAGACTACGAGGATGCTGATCACGGACAGTGCAAAGACCACGGCCCAGATGACAGGGTCGCCCTGTAAGTTGTCGTCAGCCCACTCTTTTACCTTTTTCATAACGTCAGGCGTTTACGTTTTCCTTCTCCTCTTTCAACTTCAAGACTGCCGAGCGAAACTGGTCGCCGCGGTCCATGTAGTTCTTGAATAAATCAAAACTGGCGCAGGCCGGCGAAAGCAATACGACGTCGCCGGATTTTGCTTCTTCCATTGCCATCCTCACCAGAGATTTTACATCCTGCGTTTCCCGGACTTTGGGAACCAGCGGGCCAAAGAAGGACACCAGTTTCGTATTGTCTTTCCCAAGGCAAATCAGCGCCTTCACTTTCTTCTTTACTTCTTCCCGAATCAGGTTGTAATCGTTGCCCTTGTCGGTGCCTCCGGCAATCCACACCAGCGGCTGGTTGTAGCTGCCGAGGGCGTAGACTACGGAGTCCACATTGGTAGCCTTCGAGTCGTTGACGAACTCGACACCACCAATGGTAGCTACGGACTCGAGCCGGTGAGGGGCGTTCTTGAAGGTCTTCAGTGCTTCCTTGATCTTTGCATCCGGCACCTTGGCCAGGTATGCGGCACTCACGGCTGCCATCGTGTTTACCAAATTGTGGGCGCCCTTCAGCGTCGTGTCGGCTTGAGCAATACGGAACGATTTCTTCCCGAATTGGAAGATCATTTTCTTCCCATCGTAATGGGCTGATGTGATCGCTTCGTGATCGAGCGAAAGCTCCACGCGATATGCTTCTGTCGATCGCTGGCGAGATTCCTCCCCAGACACCTTGTCGTCGACGAAGTAGATGAAGTAATCTTTCGAGGTAAGGTTCTTGATGAGCCGGAACTTGCTGTTCACATAGTTCACCATCTTGTTCTCATACCGGTCGAGGTGATCGGGCGTGATGTTCAATAAAATGCCGATGTGAGGATGAAATTTTTTCGTGCCATCAAGCTGGAAGCTGCTGATCTCTACAACGTACCAGTCGTATTCTGCGGTAGCTACTTTTCTTGCCAGGCTTTCCCCTACATTGCCGGCAAGCGCTACATTAAGACCAGCATTTTTCAGCAAGTGGTAAGTCAGCAGGGTCGTGGTGGTCTTTCCGTTCGTTCCTGTTATGGCGATGATCTTGCCTTTGATGTAGCGACAGGCGAATTCGATTTCGTCGATCACGGTGATCTTTTTCGCTCTTGCCTTCTTTACGATCTCAGCTTTCTTGGATATGCCCGGGCTCTTGATGATTAGTGTCGCGCTGAGAACCCGTTCTTCGGTATGACCGCCCTCTTCAAACGCGATGGCATTCGATTGCAAGTCGTTGCGGTAGTTTTCTTTAAGTGGGCCCTGGTCCGAGACGAAGACATCGAATCCCTTGGCTTTCGCCAGGATGGCCGCGCCTGTTCCGCTTTCCCCTCCGCCCAATATGACAATGCGTTCACTCATATTACCGGAGTTTCAGGGTTGCCAATGAGAAAATCGCCAGGAGTATGCCCACGATCCAGAACCGTGTGACAATCTTGGCTTCAGGAATGTTTTTCTTCTGGTAGTGGTGGTGGAGTGGCGACATGAGGAAGATCCTTCTTCCTTCGCCGTATTTCCGTTTTGTATACTTGAAATAAGACACTTGCATGATGACCGAAAGATTCTCTACTAGGAGAATTCCGCACAGAACGGGGATCATCAGTTCTTTGCGGACAGCCAGGGCAAGCACGGCAATGATGCCGCCGAGGGAGAGGCTGCCGGTGTCACCCATAAAAACCTGTGCCGGGTACGCGTTGTACCAGAGAAAACCCAGGCAGGCACCGACGAATGCCATGCAAAAGATCACCAACTCTCCCAGGTTTGGGATGTACATGATGTTGAGGTAGGAACTGAAGTCCACACGGCCCGAGACATAGGCGAAAATGGCAAGCGTTGCCCCGATGATTGCGCAGGTGCCCGCTGCCAGCCCATCGATGCCGTCGGTGATGTTTGCTCCATTTGATACCGCTGTTACAATGAGCACCACAACGAGGGTATAAATGATCCATGTGTAGTTCTCATCAACAAAGGGAAGAAGGCGGCTGTAATCCAGCTCATTGTTTTTCAGGAAAGGAACCGTAGTCTTTGTCGACTTTACATAAGTCATCGTGGTTGTCGGCTCAGGAGCCGCGACCGAAGCCTCGCTGGCCGTTTCAACGGTTTGCTTCTCACCAATCACCACACTGCTATTGAAGTAGAGTGTAAGCCCGACGATCAATCCAATCATCACCTGGCCAACAATCTTGAACCGGCCGGCCAGTCCTTCCTTGTTCTTCTTAAAGACTTTGATGTAGTCGTCGAGGAAGCCGATCAGCCCTAGGCCAACGGTTGTCACTGTCAACAGAAGCACATAAACATTGTCCAGCTTGGCGAACAACAACGTCGGCACGAGGATGGCGGCAAGGATAATGAGTCCGCCCATCGTCGGTGTGCCCTTTTTCTGCATCTGTCCTTCGAGCCCGAGGTCGCGGATATCCTCACCCACTTGTCTCCTGCGAAGGAACCCGATGAGTTTTTCACCAAAGGTGATGGTGATCAACAACGACAAAACTGCTGCTGCCCCGGCGCGGAAAGAAATGTATTGAAATACACCTGCGCCGGGGAAGTTAAACTGTTGGTCTATATAGTTGAAAAAATAGTACAGCATTTCAATTAGCCAATTAGCCAATTAGCCGATGTGCCAATGGTCCGGTTACTTCTCATTTGAGGCTTCGCTTTGAAGTGGATACAATCTTGTTCAGGACTTTGATGATACTTTCGATTTTAACAATGAGCTTGCCTGGCTTGGGGAGTTTCTTGGCAAAATCACACAGCTCCAGCCAGTATTCCGTCTCCTCCGCCTCCTTCAGCGCAATCTTCACTTTATGAACAAAGTCTGCCTTGCTCTCGGCCCCCTGACTCTCCCTTACATTGGCACCAATTGAGCAACCTGCCTTGATTATCTGATCAGCCAGCGCAAAACGTCGCTGCTCAAGGAGTATGTCAGTAAAATCTATTATGCCTATGGCGAATTCGAACGTCATATTCACAATCGTATTGTCCTTATATCGTCTCATTGTATTTCATTGGCTAATCGGCTAATTGGCTAGTCGGCACATTCAGTTAGCAAACATTTTCAGCATACGACCAACTACTTCCCTATCATCAAACGGTCTCTTCACACCCTTCACCTCCTGATAAGTCTCGTGTCCCTTTCCGGCGACCAGGATGATATCCTTCTCCTTCGCCATCATGCATGCCGTTTTAATCGCTTCCTCCCTGTCGACCATCACGAGCGTTTTCTTTGCGTCGGCAGGACCTACGCCTTGCTGCATCTCCTTGATGATCTCCTTGGGGTCCTCGTCGCGAGGGTTGTCGGCCGTGAAAATCACTTTGGTGGAATACTTGCAGGCGATGGCCGCCATCAACGGTCGCTTGCTGCGGTCGCGGTTGCCACCGCAGCCAACCACAGTAATCACCTGATCCGTGCCGCTGCGGAAATTGGTGATGGTCTCGAGGACATTCTTCAGTGCGTCCGGGGTGTGGGCATAGTCCACGATGGCAGTAAACTTCGTGCCCGGCATCACGCGTTCGAAGCGTCCAACGGCACCCGTCAGCGACGAGAGTCTGAGGAGTACCTCCTCGGCATCTTCTCCCAGGAGCACAGCCGCTGCGTAGACACATAACAAATTGTAGGCATTGAAATCCCCGATAAGGCGGAACCAAACGGTCTTAGCGTCAAATGTCAACTCCAGGCCATCGAGGGAGTTGGTGATGATCTTCGTCCGGTAGTCTGCCATCTTCTTCAGTCCGTAGGTATACTTGTGAGCCTTCGTGTTCTGAAGCATCACCATCCCTCGTTTGTCGTCAACGTTGATGAGGGCGAATGCCTCAGAAGGAAGGCCGTCAAAGAAGATCTTCTTTGCACGGATGTAAGTCTCGAACGTGTGGTGATAATCGAGGTGGTCGTGAGTGATGTTGGTAAAGAGTGCCCCCGCGAAGTGCAACCCGCCAATCCGGCCCTGGGCACAGGCATGCGAACTCACCTCCATGAAGGCGTGTGTACAACCGGCTTCGAGCATCTTTAGTAACAATTGGTTGATCTGGATGGGGTCCGGTGTTGTGTGCGTGGCGGCCAATACGGCGTCGGTGATCCTGTTTTCTACCGTCGACAGCAGGCCGCACTTCTTGCCCATCGCGGTGAACAACTGGAAGAGCAGCGTAGCCACAGTGGTTTTCCCGTTCGTACCGGTGACCCCCACCAGTTTGAGTTTGCGGGAAGGATTTCCATAGAAATTGGCGCAAATCAACCCGAGGGCCTGCGACGTGTCTTTTACCGTGATGTAAGTGACCGTGTGGTTGGGACTTTCAGGTAAAACTTCGCAGACAACGACGATGGCGCCGAGCGTGATGGCTTTGTCGATGAATTTGTGGCCGTCGGCCTGGGTTCCTTTTATAGCTACGAACAGGAAGCCCATCTCCACGCGACGAGAGTCGAAGGCGACGCCTTTCACGTCGACATTCATATCACCCACCGTTGAGGTGATGCGTACTGCATACAATATGTCGCGTATCTCAGGCATCAGGTGAGGCGGATGTATATGCGGGCACCTTTGGATATCCGGGTTCCCGGTGAGAGTGACTGTTCGGCTACGCGGCCATTTCCCTGCACGGACACGCGCAGGCCGCTGCTCTCCAGTAAGTAAATGGCGTCACGCAAGGTCATGCCCTCCACATCGGGTACCAGGCCCTTGATCATCGGGTTCTTGCGCCACGTCACAGAGTTGCCACTTTTCACGGCCTTGATCCACTCGTCTTCCGTGGTGCTGTGGTTGGAAACTCCCAATTCGTTGCAGAGCATGGTCAGGTCTTCCTGGCGGCCTGCACGAATGACCGGGAAAACACCGGGTTCGGTCACGGCCGCCTTGGTCATGGCAGTGTGGAGCTCCAGGTCGCGGGAGTAGATATTGTCGGCAATGCGCTTGAACACAGGTCCTGCTACGTTGTTCCCGTACTGGTAAATGCCTCTCGGGTTCTTCACCAGCACAATGGCCGTGTACTTCGGCGCGTGTGCGGGGAAATAACCGACGAAACTGGTGACATATTTCTTGGCGTGGCGCCCGTTTTCAAGAATCTGCGCTGTCCCGGTCTTGCCAGCAATCCGGTAGTGTGCGTTGCGTAGATTACTTGCCGTTCCCTGGTCAACAACGCCTTCCAACAAAAGCTTAAGTTGGTTCAGCGTACTTTTCGAACAGATGCTGGATGTCAAGACCTCAGCCTCGAACTCTTCCACCACCTTATCCGCCTTCAGAATTCGCTTTACAATAATCGGTTTGATCATCACGCCATCGTTGGCCACGGCATTGTAAAGTGCCAGCGTATGCATAGGGCTGATCTCCAGGCCGTAGCCATACGCCATCCAGGGCAGCGCGATTCCACTCCAGTCCTTGTCTTTGGGCCTGACGATCTTCGGCGTGGACTCTCCGGAAATCTGTAGCCCCAGGGGTTTCGACAGGTGGAGCTTGTCTGCGTATCCTACAAATTGCTGGGGCTTCAGGCCGAAGTACTTATCGGCCAACTTAGCCATGGCGATGTTTGAGGAAACTTCGAACGCCCGTTGCACGGTAACAGTGCCGTAGCCGCCTTCCTCGTGGTCACGGACCAGGTGCTTATAGAATTTGAACTCGCCCTTTCCCGTCTCGATGGGGTCACTGAGTTTCATGCCGGTGTCTTCCAATAGCGCCATCATGGTCACCAGCTTGTAGGTCGAGCCTGGTTCGAAGGAGCCACCGATTGCATGATTGAATTTTTCAACGTAGTCACCGCTGCCGTCGCTACTGAGGTTGGAGATGGCTTTGATCTCACCGGTCTCCACTTCCATCACCACCACAGTGCCTTCATCCGCATCATGTCCTTTCATCGCGTCATAGAGCGCGGTCTCAGCGACGTCCTGTAGATTGATGTCCAGGGTGGTTTGAATGTCCAGCCCATCGATGGATTTGATGTTGTTGGCATCGAAGACAGGCTTCCACGTGCCGCCGGCAATTTTTTGGAACAGCGCCTCGCCGTCCTGTCCACCCAGCGCATCCTCAAAACTGTACTCGAGCCCTGCACCGTTGCCGTTTTCATTCACGAAGCCAATGGTGCGCCTGCTCAGGTGGCTGAAGGGGCGATATCGCACATCCATTTTCTCGAACAGGGCGCCACCCTTAAGGCGACCTTCACGGAAAATCGGCCAGTCGGCCATCATCTTCTTTGTTTGGTAGTTGATCTGCTTCCGGTTGATCACCAGGTATTGCTTGTTTGTCTCGCGGGCATCGCGGATCATGCGCTTGTAGTCCGTGGCCGACTTGTCTTTATAGTACTGAGACAGCAGCCTCGCCAGGGTGTCGATGCCAGACCGGAATACGTCGTCCGCGGCCAGTGTAGGGTCCATAGCGACTTTGTAGAATGGAAGTGAAGTGGCCAGCAAACTTCCGTTGTCGGAGTAAATGTTGCCGCGGGTGGCTTTGACCTTCTTGTAGTCGAACGTGATCTCGTTGCCCATTCGGATCCACTGCTCACCTTCCACGAATTGGATGTGTCCAACTTTGGCGCCTACGCAGACGGCGAAGATCACCACGGCCAGGAAGGCGAGGCGGACGCGGATGAGTATGGATTTCTTGATATTCAATTCTTCGATGGTCTATTTTCGTTCATTGCCTGCTCGGTCCTCGTTACTAGGCTCTCGCTGCTCGGCACTCGGCCTTGGGTTCTCGGCAGTCTCATCTAATTTCCAATTTCCAGTTTCCATTTTCTTTTACTCGTTGGTCACGACTCGCGTCGGGGGATTAATCGATTCCTTGAGCCCAAGTGCCTTCACCTTGCGAGCCACTTCGCTTTGCTTACTCGCAAACATCAGATCCGACTTCAGCGTGGTATAGTCGGCGCGCAGGTCTTCGACCTCCGACTGAACCGCATCGATACGGCGAACAGTTTTCTCGGCATAGTGCGTGTTGCTTATATATAGGAGTACCAGGAACATCACAAACAGAATCTTCGGGAGGTATTTCACCGGGAAGCCCTCTTCGAAGTAGTTTTCCAGTTTCAGCCGCCGCTCCATTCCCGAGAACAGCGTCTGGCCGCTACCCTCCTCCTTCTCTCGGGGAGAGTTGCTCCTTTCGGGTTCAATTCGAAACTTGTTTTCCATTCTATCTATCTATTCTAAGTTCCTTGTCTATTCCAATTCTGAGGTTCTACCTACCGACTCACCGACCCACTGACCCTCACCGCTATTCTCAGCCTCGCACTCCGTGCTCTACTATTTTCCCTCACTTCTTCATCAGTTGCCGTCACCACTTTCCTGTTCACCGGCTCAAAGGGCCTGATGATGTTTCCGTACAGGTCCTTTTCCTGTTCACCGAAAGTCTTTCCGGTGGCGATGAAGTTCTTTACCATCCTGTCTTCCAGGCTGTGGTAGCTCATCACTACCAGGCGGCCTCCGGTTTCAATAACTTCGCTCTGGTGCAAAAAATCTTCAAGTGCGTCCATCTCGTCATTGACGTCGATGCGAAGCGCTTGAAACACCTGGGCGAAGTATTTATTCTCCTTCCCGCGGGGAGCAACCCTTTGCAACGCCTCACGCAAGTCGTAAGTGGTTGCCAGCTTCTTTTTCGATCGGGCGTTTACTACCTCTTTTGCGGCCGTCCGTGCGTTTTTCAATTCACCGTACATGCCAAAGAGCTTGTGTAGTTCTTCTTCGGAGTAGGTATTGACCACGTCGGCAGCGGTCACCTTGGCGCCCTTATCCATCCGCATGTCGAGTGGGCCGGAGTGGCGGGTCGAGAATCCCCTTTCGGGGGAGTCGATCTGGTGCGAGGAGACTCCAAGGTCGGCAAGGATGCCGTTCACCTGGGAGACGCCCTGAAGCTTCAGGTACTGTCGCAGAAACCGGAAGTTTGCCTGACAAAATGTGAAAGAACGATGCGCTATCTTCTGCGCTTCTTTTGCCGCGTCTTCATCTTGATCGAAACTGATGAGCCGTCCGCCCTTCAGCTTTTCCAGGATCGCCATGCTGTGACCGCCTCCGCCAAACGTGGCATCAACGTATGTGCCGTTGGGATTAATGTTGAGTCCCTCAAGGCACTCTTTCAGCATGACGGGTGAGTGGTACATGCTAGTCGGTTGCAGTTACAAAGCATCTAGTTTCTGCGAGCCGTAAGCGGTAATCGGTAAGCAGTAAGCGGTAGGATCCTGTGTGCATTAACTTGCGATGGATGTAGTGTTAGCCGCTCCCAATTAGCCGATAGTACCATTACCCATTTTTAAGAACGTGTTGTGCATCATCTGCACTATTGTCAATTCAGTTGTCACTCACCTCATTAACCCAAACTCCCAAGTATCTGCGCTCCACCGCTTACTGCTTACCGCTTACGGTTTCAACCGTGCAAGCAGTTAGCAGTTCATTCGTTCAAATACTTACCAGCTAATTTTGACAACTCACCAGGGTCTGTGATTTGGTGCTTCTCGTAGGTTTTCGGATTCCATGCTTCAACTTTGCTACCCGTACCCACCAGCACGACATCCTTGTCGATCTGTGCGTAGGCAAGCATGTTCTTCGGGATCAGCAGCCGGCCGTTGTTGTCCAGCTCGACGGTGACGACGCCCGAGAGGAAACTCCGCTGCAGTTTGCGGTATTCCTCGTTGAACTCGTTGAGACCTGAAATTTTTGAGAAGACCTTCTTGAACTCCACCATGGGATAGAGTATGAGGCAGGGTTCGAAGCCTTTACGGATTACCAGCTCCATTTCCCCGTCGGGGAGCTGAGCCTTAATCCGCGAAGGCAGGACGAGCCTGCCCTTGGCGTCGAGCTTACATTCAAACTCGCTGGTGAAGAAAGTCATGACTATAAGTGGTTGTCATTCGGATTCCCCCGGTCGTCCTGCTATTCAGGGCTTTACCGGGGTCTTCCTAAGCAAACTTAACCACTTTCCTCCACTTTCCCCCACTTTGTGGGCATAAATCTGCAAAATCAGCGCGATACGGGCACTTTTGACAGCCCATAAGTCTTAACAATCCGAATTGGAGGTCAACTGTAACTAGCTGTAAATGAGTTGTGTATAAAAGTCAAAAAATGAGGGGGTGCGAAGTGGGAGTGCGAGGGGTTGGGAACCAGGAAAAAACAAGTTAGAACTCCGATTTGCTTCCAACTGAACAATTTGGATGGTCACCGTACATTTGATCATGTCCCGCGCACTGGCTATTGCACTCGGCATACTTTGCCCGTTCTGTTGCATGGGGCAACTCACCATTGACAAACCTTATTATTCGCGGCTGAACGTCCCCGAGGACAGTCAAGCCGAGGTGACCGTCCCTGAAATAGTCATCGATACCCTGATCATGGAAAGTAGCAGTTCCCTGCTATTCAAGGTTCCTTATGTGTCAATGGTTGTGAAGCATGCATGCATCCGAAAGAAAGTTGAGTGGATAGGAAAGGGTAAGGCGAACGAAGAGAAAGGAAGTCGTGGGACTAATGGCGTTAACCTAACGCTGGAGGTGGTCTTTCATGAGCTGGACCAACTCGTCATCGATACACGCGGGGGGCAAGGATCTAATGGAGAAGATGGTAGGTATAGTAGTCTCAGTGGTAAGGGCGGTGGGCGTGGTGGCAATGGTGGTGATGTACGTTTGCGCTACCGCTGCAATGGATTCACTCCAAGCATTGGCAAGGGAAAGAAGCATGCGATCATATTCAAGCAGAAAGGCGGCCCAGGAGGTTTGGGTGGGGGTGCCGCCTCCAGAGAAACAGTGGACAACAATGGTGGCATCACATCTACCGGACGCCCCGGCGACCAAGGTGACAAAGGAAAAGACGGTGTGCTGACGGTTGGAGAAATGTAATGCGGGGCAAGATTGAGCACTCACTTGCACACTCGAAGCTTCTCATCGAATGGCTCAAGTAGCTTGCGATCCTTCAAAAAGGTCTCTATCGTCTTGAGCCTGACGTATCGGTTGATCAGGTTGTAGAATTCGTAAGTCCTCTTCTTGTATACCTTGGAACCATACTCGAGGTCCCGCGACTCGGAGCCTGCCATGTAGCCTTTCGTGCCATCGGAATAATTCAACACGGCAAATACACCATAATGACCGAGTTCCGTTCGCTTGTCCAGTTTACTGGCTGCCAAGCTGCTCTCAAAGGCATTCATGGCCTTTAGAAAATCCGGATGCGAGCACGTCAGCTTGAACCGGGAAGAATCCCAGATATCGTTGAGTTTGGCTGGAGCTCTCGGCGTGATTAGCAGCGAAGCAGTGAAGAAATCGACACTCGTGATCGTGTGCTGGGCGCAGGCAG
>CAZJWV010000084.1:0-14681 GCA_964549855.1 uncultured Ohtaekwangia sp.
TGGTATCGTACCATTTTTTCCAGGCGTTGTCCTTGCCGATGATCATGCTCTCACCGGTCTGGAGGTAGCTAAGGAATTCTTCGCCGCCATTGTTGCCAAAGCCTTCCAGTACATCGTCGGCCTGCGCTTTGACCTTGGCGGACTGATATACCTCGTACGCCGTGGAATATTTCATGGCCTCCTCCTTGGAGTAACCAAGCTTCTCCAGGTTTGCCGGTGAAGGCGCGGCTTGCTGAGAAAGACGACCATCCTTCTTGGCTTTGTCCATCTCTTCCTCTACACGACGCGCTTCTTTGGCGCTGGCACGGGCAGAACCGGTAACGGAATACAACATCACACCTGCACCCAGTTCGGTACGAACATCCCCTGACTTTGCATCGTAGTTGTTCTTCTGAAAATCACGGGCCTTCTCCAGGGCTTTGTCGTCGACTGGGACTCCCTGTGCCTGGGCTGCTTCCATGGCGTTGGTCGCAAAGGAGGACTGAAGCACTCCGGCCCAACCGGAACCCTTGATGCTGCCGTTGCCATCCATCGCCTTCTGAATTTTGTTGATGCAAACACCGTTGGCACGACGAACTCGTTCACGGAGAGAAGGATCAAAGTCCAGGTGACCGTCTAAAAGGTTGGAAAGAAACTGCGACGTGAGAATCACATCGATATTGACGCCCAACTTCGACTGAATCTGTGTGCCAGTGAGCGACGTTATGGTCATACTCTGCTGTGAGGAGGTTTCCACACAGTTGAGGAGAAACGTCAAAGCACGCCGCATTGGCTGCGTGTATTCACCTTGCGTGAGTGAATGACCGCTGCGCAACAAACCCATCGCAACCATCGAAGTGGTAGCAGGATCGGGCTGCACGGCATGTGGATCCATTACATCCTGGCGATGATGACTGCCCGAGCCCCAGCCGCCATCCGGGTGCTGTGCGCGGACTACGAAGGAAATTCCACTCCGAATTGCGTGTTCTGCATTTTCCGGCGTGAAATAATCAATGCTGCCACCACCGCCGGATTCTTCCTCACCCATGATGGTGCGATAAACGCATCCCCTCGGCAAGGATTTGTAGGTTGTGAATTTCCTCGGGTTTTTTTCACGCGAACCCGAAAACGCGACGAGGGCCAGGGTCCCAACTGCAACGAGGAGCACCGCGGCGAGAAATTTGGTCTTCATAAGAGGTTTTTCTCTTATGATGCACGGGGGTACCCAATTCCATAACGTTGGAACGAAAAACGCGAAATGATCGGGAAAAACGGGTCGCCCCTGATGGGGCTACAAACAGGCTGCCCCTACGGGGCGCTGATAAATGGGTCGCCCTGACGGGCTACAAACAGGCTGCCCCTACGGGGCGCTGACAAACTGGTCGCCCCTGACGGGGCTACAAACAGGCTGCCCCTACGGGGCGCTGATAAATGGGTCGCCCTGACGGGCTACAAACAGGCTGCCCCTACGGGGCGCTGATAAACGGTTCGGCCTGAAGGCTACAAACAATTTCCGTACAAACAATCATTTGCTTTTCCGGTCCCGTTAGGGACCAACTGTTTGTAGACAAGATGATTTGTTGTAGCCTGAAGCTCCGTTAGGAGCGTCCTGTTCTTTCATGACTAATACATACACCCAGATTTATGTGCAGGTGGTTTTCGCCATGCACGAGGCCAGAAAACAGGTAGATAGGCTACTCCTTCATACTAGCCTTCACTTGACTGGTGGCTAATTTCCCTCGGTATTTCTTATTTATCTCAACTATGTTTCCCTTCACCATCGCCTTCAGCGTGGGCATGTGAATGTCGGCCACACGCTTGAAATGCAAGCATGACCCGCTCTGCTTGGCCTTCCCCACTTTCTTAAGCAGGGCATCATGCCCCTTAGGCCTGAGCATCAAATAGACTGTAAGACTCGCTTTACGTGGCGAAAAGGCTGCTACTGGCCAAGTAAGTTCCTTGCCGGAAGAATAGGCGTAGATAAATGATCCAAAGCCGATGATGGCCGGGCCCCACATGACAGGGTCCTTCTTAGTAACTGATTTCATCATGGAGACAATGGCCCGGCAATCATCACGCCTGGTTTCATCGACTTGCTTGTCGATGAAATCATCGACGCTCGCATCGGTCGGTCTTGTTTTTGGTTCGGCCATATAGGGGATTGATTAACTAAAGTAATAATCGGTGGCGAGAAATCTGAATCGGAGGGTAAGAGTACCCACGCTAAGCTGTTGGAGCTTGGCTATTGGCTTTTAGCTTTTAGCAGACTCCGCCAATAGCGATTTGTGGGAAATCTTCGTTCAGGAGGAAATCCCAGATTCTTATTTCTCGTTCGGCGGATGTCCCAGGGCCTTCAGCACCTCTTTGTCCAATTGAAGGAGGATGTCCTCGCGACCGGAATAATAGCCTCTGTCAAAACGCTTCGACATCGTACCCACCTGCATTTGCTCACACACTTGCCAGTCTTGCCGGTTGGTGATGTCCCAGAACTCAATGGCCGATTTAATGCCGGCTTGTGCACCGGGATCGGCAATCACTTCCGGCCGGAACAACCAGTAACAGTCGTTGATAATTTTGCCGGTACCCATCGGTGTAATGTGATGATACAGTACAAAATCCGGGTGTGGGGTGAGCAACAAATTGGGAAACACCGAATAGTAGTAAACGCGCTGCAAGTCAGCACCGGAGACATCGCACACGGGCGGTGCGGCGGCGCTACCGTCCATGGTCATGCTGCCACGCTCCTGCGAGATATCCATGAACCCTCCGATGACGGCGCCATCACTCACGTCGTGCTGGGCGGATTGTACGGGCGTCCTTCTGGTGAGCAAGGGATGAACTCCGGGGCAGTGATAGCACTCCTGGTAGTTCTGAAGAATGAGCTTCCAGTTGCAGTTCAATTCATAACGGATGTGGTGGGCCGTTCGGAGTTCTGACATTTTCCAGTCGGCGAACTTCCCGATCAATGCGCCATTTTGTTTTTCAAACGGGATCGGGTTCTTCGCGAGGTTGATGAATACAAAGCCTTCCCATTCATGTACGGTGGCCTCGTGGAGTGAACAATCTTCCTTGACAAAGCCATGACCTTCCTGCATGAGTGGTGCACTCATCAGTTTTCCGTCTAGGGAGTATGTCCAGGCGTGGTAGGGGCACTGGATGGTCTTTGCCTTGAAATGGCCTGAGGGCTCCGTGCAAAGCTGTGTGCCGCGGTGACGGCAGACATTGAAATGAGCCCTGATGGCTCCCGACTTATCGCGAACGAGGATGAGACTCTCGTCCACCACCTGGATCAACTTGTAATCACCCGGTTCAGGGATGTCGTTTGCCCGGCAGGCGAAGAGCCAGAATTTGTAGAAAATCTTCTCCGCCTCTTCCCGGTAGATCTCTTCGCTGTGATAATACTTCCCCGGCAATGTCCGGGCCCCGTCGATAATCGGGTAGTCAATGCCCCGCTTCTTGAATGTTTTCGACATGGTTTTGTGTTTAAGACTCTTTCCTCGAATCCTCTTCCCCCTTCAGGGGGCAGGGGTGGGAGAATGTAGCTATTCCATCAACATCATCTTAGCCCCAAGGTATCCCGGCATGCAGGTGATCCCGCCGCCTGGATGCGAACCACTTCCACAAAGATACAGACCACTCACCGGTGTTGCATAGCGCGCACTGTGCAGAATCGGACGCGTAATCAGCTGGTCCACGGCATGTTCCCCATGCCAAATATGCCCGAAGGTGAGGCTGTAGCGCTGCTCGAGATCGACGGGAGATAGGACCTCTGAACCAACGACGGTCGAGGCAATGTTCGGCACGTATTGACCGAGTGTTTGAAGCACCGCCTTCAGCAGTCGGCTCTTGGTTGTGTCAGACCAGCCTTCATCGAAGTGATGTGGCGCGAAGTGCACAAGGATGGAAATAACTGCATGTCCGGAAGGGGCGAGGCTTGGCGTACCAACGGTTGGCACATGAATATCCAGAATAGGCTCGTCGGAAAATTTCCGATACTTGATCGGGTCGAAAGCGCGTTCCATTTCATCGAAACTATTTCCTGTCCGGGCAAACTCTGCACCGGCTCCATTGAAATTCACGGCCTTGTTTAACGCGAGGTTCACTTTGGCCGTCGTGCCGCGAGAGCGGTAGTGTTTGATGGCGTGTTCAAGTGAGTATTCGATCTGGTTGGGCATCAACAGATCATAGAAAGTGACCTGAGGCGTGCAGGTGGAGGAAACGCGTGGAGTGCTGAAGGTCTCTCCATTTTTGAGCCTTACTCCGTTTACACGACGGTTCTCATCCAGCGTGACTTTGTCTACTTCGGCGTCCGTGCGAATTTCCACACCCGCCTCTTTTGCTGCCTGCTCCAGCGCCACGATGAGCGCCTGTGGCCCGCCGATAACCGATTCTTGCGCGGTACACTCCCACATGAGCAGGTTGATGGTCGTGTATGACGACCAAGGACCTGTATAGGATCCATAAAGCGCCGGTGCGGCAATGCCTGCTTTGATAAACTGCGTTTCAAAGCGTTCGTTGAGGAAGTCTGCAACACTCATGGGAGCCACCTTGAGAAACTCCATCATTGTCTTCTTGCCCAATCTCTTGAGAGCAATCCCCTTTTTGGCGAGTTCCCACAATTGCTTGCCGCCCAGGTTTGTGAGGTCGGGAGGGATGTCATTCACGAGGCCCAGCACGAAACCGCTAATCTTGTCAATGAAGGCACAGTATTCCCGGTATGCCTCCGCGTCTTTCGCCGAAACTTTGGCAATTGAAGCACAAGCAGCGTCAACGTTGCCGCCGAGTACAATGCTCTTGCCGTCTTTAGACAGAATGGCGACGTCGGGTCTTGACTTCTTCGTCGCAAGTTTGAGTCCTAATTCGTTTACAACTGAAGTTCTCACACCACTGGTGTCGTGAAGAAGGCCTGTCGTTTTGTAGCCGGGATGAAACTCTTCCCCCGCCGCGGTGCCGCCCAGCAACGGTCGCTTCTCCAGGAGGAGCACCTTTTTGCCTTTGCGCGCCAGGGATACTGCGTTGGTCAAGCCGTTGTGGCCTCCGCCGATGACAATGATATCGTATGTCTTGCTCATGTGATTCGTAGATTAGATAGCTCGCGAGTTCAACATCGTCTTCGCACAGAGTTCGCCGCTGGCGCCCATGATGCCGCCACCGGGGTGTGTTCCCGATCCGCACATCCAGAGTTTGGGTATGGACGTCTTGTATTTTGAGAAGTCAGCCATTGGGCGCTGGAAGAGCAACTGCTCCAGGCTGAGTTCACCCTGGAAAATATTCCCTTCCGTCAGCCCCATCTGCTGCTCGATATCCCACGGCGTAAGTACCTGGCGATAAAGAATTTTGTCGCGAAGTCCCGGTATGTATTCTGCAAGGGTATCGACGACCGTGTCGCCGAAGGCCTCACGGTATTTCGGCCAGTTCTCGGCTCCTTCTTTAATATGATAAGGCGCATACTGCACAAAGCATGACATGATGTGCTTGCCGGGAGGCGCCAGCGTCGGATCGGTGAGCGTGGGTATTACCGCATTGATGTAGGGCCGGGTGGAAAACTCACCATATTTTGCTTGGTCATAGGCTCTTTCCAAATAATCTGTACCAGGCGCTATCGCAATGTCGCCACGGATATGTTCGCCATCGCCAGGCCGGCAGCTGAACTCCGGCACACTGTCAAGGGCGAGGTTCACCTTGCCGCTGCTGCCCCTCAGCTTGTAGCGCTTGATCTCTTTAACCACGTCGCCATCGAGGTTCTTCTCACCCACCATCTTCAGGTAAGTGCGATTGGGATCAAGATTGGAGATTACGACATCGGCCAGGTACTCGTCCCCGTTCTCCAGCACAACGCCGGTAGCGGTGCCGTTCTTAATAAGAACTTGCTTGACGGGCGCTTCAGTTTTTATTTCTGCACCATAGCTCATCGCTGAATTTGCGCAGGCCATGCTAACGCCGCCGGTTCCGCCTTTCGAGAATCCCCAGGAACGAAACACCCCATCGAGCTGACCCATGTAATGGTGAAGCAACACGTACGCGGTACCCGGTGAACGGATACCCTGGAAGGTTCCGATGATGCCGCTCACGGACATCGGCGCCTTCAGCACGTCGGACTCAAACCATTGGTCGAGGAAATCCAGGGCGCTCATCGTCACCAGCTTCGTGTTGAGGTGGAGCAGATCAGGACCGAGGTCTTTGAAAGCTTTGCCAAGGCGCAAAAGGTTGGAAAGCTCGGATGGCTTGTAGGAATTGATATCTGGTGCCGGATGATCGATCACGGCCTTCGCAAGCTTGCCCATGTGGGTCATTACCCGGCCAAACTCCGGGTACACTTCCGAATCCTTCTTGCTAAAGCGTGCCACTTCACGTCGCGACCGCTGCGAATCGCCCCAGCGTGCCAGGGAGTCCCCGTTTGGCAATGGCAGGAACGAGCAGTCCATTGGAATTACTTCGTACCCGTGCTTGGCGAGTTCCAACTCACGGATGATGTGTGGGCGGAACAAGCTCACCACGTAAGAGGCGACTGAAAATGTAAAGCCCGGGTAGATTTCTTCTGAAACTGCGGCGCCGCCCAGCACGTGCCTCTTCTCCAGGACGAGGACCTTGCGTCCCGCTTTGGCCAGGTAGGCGGCACAAATGAGGCCGTTGTGACCTCCGCCAATAATTATTGCATCATACTTCTGGCTCATGCTTTCGTGCTTTTAGGAGTGGAGGTTTTCCGCTCAGGGTTGTAAAACTGTGTCTTGGTAACGATCGCTGAAACGGTGTGACGCTTGTGTTCAACGCTCACTTCGAATTGGAGCTCGCTGCCGAGCTTGTCGTACTCTTTGCGTACCGTGGCCAAGGCAATATTTTTCTTCAGGATGGGCGACCAGGTTCCGCTGGTAGCGTAACCAACCTGGTTCTTTCTGTCTTTGTCAGTGAAAATGGGAATAGAACTTCTCCAGGCGTGGCTGCCGATCACCGGGGGGAGACCGCATTGGTTGTAGAGGGTTTCAAGCTGAGGCCAGTTGATGTCAAGCCCGACAATCGACCACTTTGACCCTGATGCCTTTTCAGCCTTGAGTGCCTGCTGCCCATTGAATGGATCGCGGTTGAGATCCACCGTCCAGCCAAGAGTGATTTCGTATGGCGATGATTTCCTGTCGTCGATTAGGGCGTGCAGGGAATTGTAGTAGTCGACATCTTTGAGAATGAGTCCTGCTTCGACACGCGTGTTGTCGAGTGCGTCTAAACCAGCAGGACGGATGTCATAGTTCTTGCCGGCAGCCATGATGGCGTCGTAGAGTTTCAATGCGTTGGCATTTTCTACCCATACCTCGTATCCGAGGTCGCCTGTATAACCAGTGCGTGAGACCCACACCTCATAACCATCGGCGCGACCCTTACGTGTAGCGAAATACTTGAGACTGTCGAGGTCGACGTCGCATACTTGCTTCAGGATGTCGCGTGAAGTAGGCCCCTGGAGAGCGAGCCCTGCAACGTTGTCAGTAATCTCTGTCAACTCTACGCGGTAGCCGCGCATAAACCGTGAAAACCAGGAGTAAGAGGGGTCGGCGGAGGTGACGAAGAACTCTTCCGGTCCGCGGCGCATGACTGTGCCATCATCAATCACTTTGCCGTCGTCGCTGCACCAGCAGCAGTAGCTCACTCGACCTACTTCCAGTTTATTGATGTTCCGCACCATGATGCGGGAGAGGAATGCTGCCGCATCGGGGCCCGATACCCGGTACTTGAAGAGCGGTGTGACATCGAGCAGTCCCGCTGAATTGCGGAAAGCGTAGTACTCCGGGTCATGCAGCATCTCGTAGGAACAGACGGCATAGTAGCCGGCCCATTCTTTGTACTTCATGCTGGTACAAAGGGCGGACGTTCGGGGGAAAAAAGGCGTTTGAATGGGCATATACCAATAGGCTTAAGTGCGAAACAAAGTGAGAAAGGGAAAGAGAGGGTGGCAGGCGGGATGCCTGGCTACGGGATTACAATCCGGGGTTTAGAACCCAGGGCGAACGTGAGCTATCGATGGAACGATTGTTCATGATGGCCGTAAAGGTAGGGAAAATGTGCGTAGTAGTTGGCTTGATGCTCTGAATCTCTGGGTTCCCACGAGAAGCCTTTGGCCCTTGGCTCTTGGCCGTTGGCGAAGTTGCAACAAGCAACTCCAACAGCCTTTTGAGTGAACTCTCCATTCGCACCAAGCGCCTCCCTCTTTTGCTCTCTCTCAAAAGCCAACGACGATTTGTGGGACTGGTGGTTCTGTGCATTACTCCTTCAATGAACACCCCCGTTATACCCGCTAGCCTCCAGAAACTTCTGCGGGTTTTTTAGGCCAATGATATCGGCAATGGCCTGCGTCTTGTCGCTCATCTTGTCATAGTAGGCTTTGCTGATTTGGTATCCCATCCAGTAGCCGAGGTCGTTGGGTCTTCCGGGAGAAGGGGAGTAAAGCCACCCGGTATAGTCTTTGCCATTCATCCGGAGCTTAAACTCCTCCCAGAGCTTTCGCTCTATTGGGTTGGCGAAGTCGTGAACATTCTGGTTGATGTGTTTTCCGGAGATCAGCTCAGCCATGAAGTCTGCCGATCCTTCTCGAAGGCAGGCTGCTAGTAGGGAGCTGCCCGTGTTGCGCTGCTGAAAATGGATCAACTCATGGGCGACGATGTGTGGCAATTGGTCGACAGGTTTCAATACGTCGCGAAGCCAATCATTCAATTCCTCAATGGGTGTTTGGCGCGTCAGACCGTACATCTCGGCGCCGATGATAAGCCCATCGTCGGAAGAAGTGCCACCGGAGTTGAGTGCGCCAATAACAAAGTACACCGGTGGAAATACCGCTTTGGGGTATAGCTCTTTCAACTTGATGAGGCTTTGCCGGATGGGCATTTCCATGGTTGAGATCTTCAGGGTACTCGCCCGAATCGATGCGTAGTATTTGGAGTGCGCGGCCACCACCTTGGCAAAATACTCCGCGTTTTGAATGCGCCCTTTGGTGAACCCCTTCACACCATCGGATCCTTTGTCGAGGTAATCGCGCTGGAAGACTTCCGCCTTGAAATCCGGTTGGGCGGCATCAAAGGCGACCCAAAACCTGTCGATATCGCCGGTAACAAGTTCCGCTTTCAACGGATCGCGGTTCTGCGCCATCGCCACATTGGCCAGGACTACGAGAGTGATCGCGATATGTGTTTTCATTTTGCCTTTTTTCGCCGCTTATTCAACCTCCACAGAAGAAGCCATACGGTCGAGGAAGCGGGCTGCCTCTGAATCGCCATCCTTGACGATCACCAGCAGGTCGCGAACGAGGCTTTTTTGTACGACATTGACGCGCGCATAGATAAGGGACCGGTCACCAATTTGAAAGCGGCCCGTGATCCGCTTTGCCGGGTAGTTGGATATCGTCAGTTCTGTCGTTTCGTAGGAAATGTTTGAAGCGCCGTAGAGTTGTTCAAAGCTTTTCACCGACTGTTCTGGTGCCAACGGGTCGATGTACACGTGGCTGAGGTAGTTGACGATGGTAGCGACAATAATGAGGTCGCGACCTTCCTTATAGTTGTATATCATCTGGTACTGGACAAACTCGCGCTCCTTGGAATTGGGTGGTCGCGAGGCGTCTGTGAGCCTGACCGGAGAATCGAATTTGATGTAGGGAGCTCCAAGGGACTCGGACCTCCAATTGTCCTCGTTCAGTTTCTTGAAATCGGTGGCGCTGGTGCGGGAATAAATGAAAATGACGCCGGCCACGAGCACAAGGCCGACGCCGAGACCGATTAATATGTTCCAGATCGTACTGGACTCAGCGGATTTGTTTACGGGTATCATGCAGGACGTTCAAAAGGCGCGAAGATAGGGAAAACCGGTGGGTCGGTAAATCTGTGGATCGGTGTGGTCAGTACTTTGCGGCCCTTTGCGCCTCTACGCGCCTTCGACAAGCTCAGGGCAGGCTCCGAGGTGATTACTCGATCAACCGGGTTGACGTGTTCGTGCGTCTGTGGATTGGTAGATTTGCTTGCCAGGTTAAAAGATCAACGTGCTGGTTTCGGTCGTTTGTGACGCGGCTGATACACCCCCAGGTTTCCTCCACCAGGCAGTGTCAGCTGGACCAACAAACCCCATCCCTGGTCGTCGACTGAACTACACTTGACCTTGTGAGTGGCCATTTTCTTCACGAACGCCTTGATGTCGTCGCACATGAGGTAGAGTTCATGCAAGTTGTTTTTGGAATTAGGATGCACGGCCACCTCTGCGGGAGGCAATCCGAAGATGAGCCAGCCATCGCCTACATCGACGTTGGGCAGTTTCAGAATATCCTTGAAAAACTTGCGGTCCGCTTCGGCGTCTTTTGAGTAGATGATGGTGTGGATTCCGGAGATCATAAGTCATATTATTGATCTCAAGTTACAACAAACGCAACGTGGAAGCGACTCTTTGCTCTCAGTGAACTTGTCGTTGCGACAATGTTGCCAACACGTTTTCCAAGTTGACCATGGACGCTTTGAATCCTTCCGTGAAGCCCATTTCAATCATTTTCTCCATGCGGGCAAGCGATTCATTGTAGATTTTTATACTGACTATTGTCTTCCCATTTTCTTCCCTGAAAGTGTAATCCCAATCAGAACCCGGCAGTTGAGGGTTCTCATCTTTGTCTGCAAACGCATTGAACATTTTGAAGTTTGTTTTTGGGGTAATGGAAGTGTATTTCTGCAGCAACCAACCCTCATGTCCTTCCGGACTTACCATGGCATAAAACCTTCGCCCGCCCACTCTGAAATCCATGAATTTGGTTTTGGCTGAAAATGGTTTGGGCGCCACCCATTGATCAAGCATTTCAGCCTTGGTAAAAGCATCCCAAACCAGCGAAAGTGGTGCATCAAACTCCCGGGTGATCAGTACCGTTTTGGTTGCTTTGTCTACGGTGAAGCCAAATAGCAAATTCGTTTTCATTTCTTCTGTTTTTTAATGGTTGATAGCATTTTGTCCAGTTGATTGAATTGAGTTTCAAAGATTCTCCTGAATTGTTCAGTCCATTTATCAATGTCCTTCATTTTGGTTGCATTGACGTGATAATAAATTTCTCTTCCCTTCTGTTCTTGCTTCACCAATTCACATTCTGTTAGAATTTGAATGTGCTTTGAAACCGCCTGCCTGCTGGATTTAAATTCTTCTGCAATGGCATTCGGAGTCATGGCCTGGGCGGCAATCAATAACAATATGGCCCTTCGCGTCGGGTCGGCGATAGCCTGGAAAACATCTCGTCTTGTTTCCATTATTGTGCAATTATCTGGTTGCAAATATATGTGCAATTAGGTGGTTGCGCAATACTTCGTGAGAATATTTTTCGGAGGAGGGGGAATCGCTCAGGGATGACCGGTTTCGGCTTTTCCAGTGCGCTGAGCGGAGCCAAAGCGCACGGCAAGGACCAAAACCGGTCGTCATTCCGAACGTAGTCGAGGCATGTGGGATCGTAGGGGGTACGTTCTGAGTGTTTGTCGATCATCCCTCGACTGCGCTCCCGCCTTCGCTATCGCTACGGCGGGCAGGCGGGATGACGTGACTCGTTGGGGGTGTTAGGCCTCGGCTCCGCTCGGTCCTAACTTGAAGAGTTATGGTCGAATTGAATGGTGTGAATGATTGCTGCAGGCCGCCAGCTTTATTGAGTTTGGCGATACTCCCGAAATTTCATTTGCATGTAAGCTTTTTTCGACTCGCTTTTGTAACAAAGTCCAAGTCATAAATGGCTTCGTCTGAGTCTTGCCCGAAAGAGTTTAGGGAAATTGTGAGGATAACAACTGTTGTATATAGTCGTGTCATCATGCTCTGGAAGACGGGTTTCTAATCCTTAATGACTTTGAAGCTCATTATCCTGTCGCCAGAGCGTACTTGGATCAAGTATATGCCACAAGCGAATGAACCCAACCCAATCTCCACGGTATTCGAGTTCACGTTGATGGAATGAACGGTTTGACCCATCATGTTCTTCACTATGACATCATTCATCGGCCTATCGAGGGAGATCGTCAAGTTTTCCTTTGCAGGGTTGGGGAAGTACCGTAAGGGCAACTGGTTGCCATCAACAGAAGTTACGATTGCAATTTTGACAGGAAATGGGAGGCTTTCACAACCATCCACTGTCTGAGTAGCATAGTACGTGGAACCACCAGTCAAGGGAGAAGCTATATACATCAAATTGCCTGTCTCTGTATACCATTTCACATCGTTTCCGGAAACCTCCAGGTCTGCTATAGATTCACCCCTATCCAGGGTCTGTTGTGGTTGTCCCGTGGGTGGCTCAGGGTTTTCAAAAACTGAAATAGTTATTTCTCTCGGCTTGCTGACACATCCATCGATGAACCCGGTCACGTAGACAGTATCGGAAGCCGTGGGTACAAAGGTATTTCCACTTCCTATTACAGTGGTCAAGGATTCATCAGAGTACCACTCAACATCCGATCCATTCACAGTAATGACCGCATCATCCAATTGCAATTGACAAAATTTGGTCGTGTCAGGCACTGGCCCTTCCGATCCATTCCTATTTATTGTGATAAGCTTGGAGTCAACGGAGGTGCAATTCCTATTTACCCACTTAAGCCGGGTAAGACCATACCCTATGTTGCTGAACGCCACCTCCGTATCAGACAAGAATGTCACAGACGGCATCGTGCCTTCCAAAGCAATGTAATAATTGGCCCCTGGCGCAGAATTAAACGACACAACTAACGAATCATCATTGCAAAAACCGGCGGAGAGGTTCGGACCCAGATCCACCGCCGTAACGCTTGACTCGGTCAGAGTACCCGTAAACGCATCTTTGGATTGTGATGACAAAAGACCATTCTGTGTATCCAATGTGCTCACAAAATTTCCAGAGACAAAATGACATTCATCGCCAATTCGTGACAATTGATAGCCAGCTTTGTAGAAATGGAAAGAATTAGCATCTGAATATGAACCAGGTGTTAGCGCGTTGCCAAATGACTTCAGCCATAGGACGGCGCCGTCGGAATCTATCCTTGACACAAAAGCCTGAAGTTGACTCGAGGCTGGTAGTGCCAGGTCGTCGATTCTAAATCCGCCATACGCCGTTCCCGACACTAAGATTCCATTTGATGTATTAGCCAGGTAACCCCCCATATTGCGATTGCCCGCTCCTCTGAACTTAATCCATTGAACATCGAAGTTGCTTGAAAGCTTGCCAAGGATGAAATCAGGCTCACAACACGGAGACGTTGAACAGATTACACTTCCAAATGCAGTAGTGCCAAAGAAACCTCCGGTAAAATAAAGGTCTCCGACCGGGTCAACTTCAATATCATACATTATAAAGGAACCGGGACCAACAAATCCTTTTAGCCATTGTAGAACTCCATTGGGAGAAACACACGCCATGAACATATTGGGGTAATTGTCTCCTATTGCATTGGTAACCGACCATGATCCCATTTTTACTTGCGTATTGAATGACCCTCCGATTAGAATGTTTCCCTGGTTATCAAATCTCAGGGCACTTATGCGTACATCGTTGTTTGATGTAACCGAAGTGTTCATCCATGCCAAACCACCGGCGGCATTGAACTTTAGTAAAAAATCATGATCAGGGTAAAAACGATTTATGTACAGCTGTCTTCCAAAAAATAGATAACTATTTACAATACCACCAACATAGCTATTCCCCACGTCGTCAATCAAAATCTGTTTTGTGTCAACTGATGCCTGGATGAACTCTTCTACCCGCCACATAATGTGGCCCGCAGGGTCCAACTTGGTGAACATAAAAGTAAATCCGAATCCGGCCTCGCTGGCTACAAACAGGTTTCCATGCTTGTCTGGCGCCATTGACTGGACCACACCAATGCCAGGAACATTATAAATCAATGTCAATGAATCGCTGGGGTCAAAACGCATAATATAATTACCGGGTCCGATTGCGTAAGTCTTCCCATAAATGGTTAGGGGTTGCCCTGGATTTACGTACAAGCTGAGATATTTATTGCCTGCCGCATCAATTGCATGGGCCGCGATATAATCATTGCCAGCGCTGGATATTTGTTGGGCATTAAAAATAGCCTGACCCTGGCACGAGGTGGCAGCAACAACAGCTAGCAGCATGCAGTTCAAAAAGCAACCAATTCGCATTTCAAAGCCCCATCAGCATTTGAATTTACCGAATATCAACCAAAAATGAGTGGCGAAGCTGTGGCGCAAGGTGTGAGCGCTTACTCGCTTGTCGGAGGAAGATACCGGCACAGATGCCGGGAGAGGATTATTCGCTTCTATATGATTCGACCGGGTTCATGCACAGCAGAAGCGCTGGAGCAGGCTATTCACTTCGAAGTGACTCCACCGGGTTCATTAGCGCAGCTTTCACGGATTCGAAGCCAACTGTGATCCATGCAATAAGGAAGGAGAGCACACCGGCACCTACAAATACAAAAACGTTCAGGTCAACGCGGTACGCGAAACCCGCCAGCCATTGGTGCATGACGTAGTAACCCAGCGGTACAGCGAGCACAAATGAGACGATGACCAGCCGCAGAAAGTCCTTCGACAACAGGTTGGTAAGCTGTGTGACCGAGGCCCCCAAGGTCTTGCGAATGCCGATCTCGCGGGTGCGGCGCTCCGTGGAGTAAGCGGCCAACGCGTATAGCCCAAGGCAGGCTACAAAGATCGCGAGCCCCGCAAAAAGGAAGATGATCTCTGCGAGCTGCTCCTCCGACCGA
>CAZJWV010000085.1:0-5662 GCA_964549855.1 uncultured Ohtaekwangia sp.
GCCCGGCTTTTGCACAACTGGATAAAAACCTGCTTAAATTGATAATCGCTCACCAAACAAGCCAGCCATGAAGAACCTCATTGTCCTGTTTTGCGTGTGCTCACTGATCGCGGCGACGGAGAACGGATTTGCCCAAAAGAAAACGGCCTCGTGGACCGCTACGGTGAAGAACCCGGTGAATTGGCAGCGAGTCCATTCGCTGGGTTATATTATCGTTAGCACGAACGCTGGCTTGTACGCCGTAAACCCCACCGATGGGAAGATCCTATGGGAGAATGGGTTTGCGGCACTGGAGGCTTCGAGTTTTGCTGAAGTTTCCGGGACTGAATTTGCAACCATCGCATACAAACAGGATGCAGACTCCAAAATCCCCATGCAGGCGGTGCTTGACGTGGTCACCGGCAGGGTGCTGTTCGATTCGCAGAAGGAAAAGATCGGTGTGCTTAGCCGCCATGTACTGGCCGCTTCCGGCAGGCTCCTGATCATTGGTGTCCGCCAGGATGGGAAACTCAATACCTCCATCTTCATGTACGATATTGCTTCCGGTGCACCGCTCTGGAGCAATGAGGAACTCTTTCGCCCCGAAGCTCCCGCCGGCAAAGGATTTCTTGGCAAACTGCAGGCCTTGGGTACCCAATTGGGAAACCTCCAGTCGCTTACCAGTGAGCCCGTGGAGCTCGGCGATCAGACAATGATCATCACACATCCTACCGTTGTGTTCAGGATAAACAGTGCGGATGGCAAAGTGATCTGGAAGCAGCCAATCCTTGCATCCAAGAAGGCGCAAATTCATTTTTCACCCTATCGCAAAGACAAGGTCTTTGTTGGCACCGAGGTGGAGTCTTCGTCGGGTTCGGGATTCACGTCTGGAACGCAAGGCCAACCGAGCAAATTCTATTACAACTATTATTACTCATTCGATCTCGCGACTGGTGCGCCAACGTGGAAGGAACCGGGCAAGGAGAATGACATGCTGAACCTGGTGATCGTACACGAAAAGGGTTTGATCATCTGCCCGCGGTCGTCGCAGAAGCCGACGATCAACCTGGTGGATTATGAAACGGGCAAGACCCTTTGGGGCAACAAGGGCAAGGGGATCAAAGCACAAGGGAGTGTAGTTAACTACATCCCCACCGAGAAAGGGTACCTGATCACGACCGCACACGACAATGCTTGGAACAACGGGGCTGAAGAATTCTTCCTGAATATCCTCGATCCTTCGACAGGCAGCCTTCGCTACGAGAATTCAGTAAAGCTGAAGGGCGATCTGGTCCGCACAGAATTGGTCCCGAAGGGCCTCATCTTTGTCACAACCAAGGAGGCTAATATCCTGGACCCTGCAACGGGAACACTGGTATGGGAAGAATCCATCGAAGCAGGAAACTCGATGAGTGATAAACCACGTCCATTCCCGACAGGCAGAGGGGCTGACGGTAAAGTGTATGTCTATTCTCCGAAGCACACCGCAGTGTTCGAAGTTGACAAGGAGGCCGGAACGTATCGGAAGATCACTTCGACAAAAATAGAATTCCAGGGAAAGGAGTTACCGAAACTTATCGATGTGAAGTCGGATGGGATTGTGCTCTCTTCTGACCAGAACATTATGAAGATCGGATTTGACGGCGCGGTGAAGTATGCCAAGTACTATCCTGCTCCCCGGGAGTCGGGGCTGATGCGGGCACTCTACGCTGCACAGGCTATCCGCGCTGCCTACATCGGTGCGGCCGCAACTCAGGCATCTGTTGCATTCGCGCAAGCGGGCGCACAGAGTACCGACCCGGTGGGGAAAGAGCTGGGAGGCGCATTGTCGAAGGGGTATGCCCAGTTGGGAGAGGCGGGCTTTGCTTATTCAAACCGCTGTATGAAAGAGTTTAGCGCGCGTTACAAGGCTTCGCAGAATAGTCCCGATTTCGTCATCATGATGACGCCGCAAGAGAAGAAAGGCCATCGGCTGATCCAGGTGAGCAAGGCGACAGGGGAGATACAAGCTTCAATCGATATCAGCAATGATAAGGATCCGGAGTATGAAGTTGACCAGATTTACAACTTCATCTACTACCGACCGACTCCAAACGACATCGTTTGCTACAAACTTTAATTTGAGAATTTGAAAATTTGAGAATTTGAAAATGAGAGTCTCTTAATGTGGGAAAATCCGGGCAATAAGTTGGAGCCGATCTAGTTCTTAGCCTACGAAACTTGTCCCCGCTACCCAGTCCCCATCTTCAAATTTTCAAATTCTCAAATTTTCAAATTCCCCTACGGTCGCACTTTCCCGGTAAAAACGCTCGCTTTGTCATTGTATGGATTCCCTGACCCACGGCGATACGAGACTACCTGTCCAGTATGCCAAAGCGCATCGGCGATCGGGCCGTTGAGTTCGTTCCAGAAAGGAAACTCCCGCGTGCCCTGGGCATTCTTGAAGATGACTTTCATGGCACTTACTTCGGCGTCGGTGGCTTTCTTCAGCCGTTCACTCGCTTCACGAATATTCTCAAGCGTCCCGCGCCGCAATTCCTCAAAGGTGAGTTTTGGTTTGGGGATTGTTGCGTCGTTTACTGCATTCTTTGTTGAGTTTACAATACTCAATGTCAAATCATAGATATGAGTGACGGTCTCCAAAGTTGTCCGACCGTCCTTGTTCGCCTGGAACGCCAGATCCTCCGGCCGCAGTCCCTCTGTGGCCCAATAGTACCGGAAGCCGAGGCCGTCGACTACGCGCGCCGCTACAGTACCTGCGGTGAAGGCAGTGGGGTAGTCGGGGATTTCGCGGTAGGGTAGTTCAGTTTGTGCCATTGTAGTGGTTGTGATCAACAATGTAACAAGTGCGAGCAAGGTTTTCATATGGCGCAGTTGAATTGAATATTACTGTATGTCGGTAATCGGTGATCGGTGGAGTCAAGTAAGTGAAAGACTCTCTTTCAACTCAACTGTGTTCCACCGATTACCGATCACTGATCACTGATTACTATTCGGGTCACTAATCAAAGCATCATTTCATTCCGCCAGAGAATATAGAGTTAAAAAGCAACTTATACGTCCCATGCGTCTGCCCTCTAAATTGAGGCCTGAATCCAAAAAGCACCACACGGCCTTTCCCATATCCAACATTCAACATCGCCGACTTGTCTTTCAGGTATCGCTCATGTCCTTTTGCCCATCCGCTCATCAGGAGGTCCTTGCTGGCATATTTGGTTACTTCAACAACGTCAGGCGCTGGAGCGAGCTTGGTGTTCTCGTTGCCACCTTCTCCTTTGCGCTGAGGTATTATTTTCTTGAACGAACGACTCCGCTGGAATGAGGCCGCGGTCTCCGGCTGCATGCCCCAGGCCAAAGGGTTGTTTACATCCACCGTCATTCTGATGAGTGAGCCCGGGATGAAGAACTCATTCGTAGAGAGACCGGCGGTAAGATCCTGGACGGGAAGCCCAAACTGCTCGATGGCGAAGCCGGTAGCCTGGTCAAGACAAATGAGTGTTCCGCCGTTGGCGACATACCGTTCGAGCGCCATAACACCGGGGAGCCCAAAGCCTCCGGCATATTCGTCGGGCATTTCGCCTTTGCGGTAGCCATGCATCATCTCTTCGCCGCGCTGTGAGGGGAGAATAATCGCCGTGTAAAGCGCGAGGTTCCTGGTGCGCACGTCTGCATCGTGCAAGGTGTCGAGGTCGAAGTCAAACTGCTCCAGCACCCAGCGTGTCCATCCTTCGTCAATGTTGTCTACCCAGGACTTGTAGATTCCCACTTTCACTTTTTGAAGGGGCTTCATGCTGGCGGGCTTCGCGGAGATTCCCTGGGCAGTGATTCCTGTCTCTTTGCCAATCTGCGCGATGTTGCTTTGTGTCTTCGAACCCTTTTCCACAAGGAAAGTCCCAGCAGCGTAGTTGGTGCCGCCATCTGAGAAGGCTGCCGTCGCTACCGATAACTTTTCTCCTGCTTTCAAGAGGCGATTCACAGCCTTGGCGCTCGCGTTGTCGTTGCGGCTGATGGCGTAGCCAAAACCCGCGTTCCCTTTTGCGCTTGCGCTCGCAATCGGAACTTTAGAATCCAGCTTCTGCGCATTGGCAGTGAATGAAGCGGTGATCCGATCCACTTTCACCCCCATCTGCATGGGCAGCGTCCAGCCGGTGAGGTCGTAAGGGGGGATGGGAGGACCGCCGGGGAATTGAAAGAGGTCTGGATAGTTTTGCCTCTCCAGCAGGTCGGCGAGAAATGGCCTGAAAGCCTGACCGCCGTACATGATGTACGATCCTTCAGGATAGTCTGTCGTTCCCACTTTGAATGAGGCCGTGGCACGATGTACTTCAATGCCACCTTGCATCAGCACATTGACAAGGTTGTCGCCTGAGGCGGCGTCCCACTGATTCTTTGAAACTACATAGGCATAGGCACCAGTCTTGTCTTCGATGGCGTCGCGGCCCATCTGGTAGATATTAAAGAGCAGCTCGTCGCGCTTCTCGGCGGCCAGGTCGAGCACGGCCATGGAAGCCTCCAACATGTAGTTGACGGCATCGCGGAAATGTGATTCGCCGCCTTTCCAGGGATACGGATAGAAAATATCTGTTCCATCCGTAGTCTTGCCGCCCACGTTGCGTGGAACAGAATCAGGTGGATAGAAGCGGGGGGTCGGACTGGCGTGTGATGTTTCCGTGAGGATGCCGATCTGGTTGTGATAATAAGGTGCGGTGCGCATGCCGCCGTTCCACCACATTTCAAAAGTTGTTTGCGAAATGGCACCGGGCATCTTCATCATGGCAAAGCGGTTGGCCATGGCGGTACCGACCAGGTTCACACCGGTGGTGACACCCGGGTGAATTCTTGGGTTAACCGGGCTGCGAAACGGGGGAATAAAAATGCGCGCCCACGACGGTGCCGTCTGGTGATGGTTGTGCACGATCTGCGGATACCACTGGCTGTAGAGTACGGTGGTTACCGCTTTCGTCTCCGGCATATTGCTCATGAACCAGTCGCGGTTGTTGTCGTGGCCAACGTACTCCTGGTAGAGAATTGGAGGGTCCGATGTCTCGAAAGGTGTGCCTACGTATTTGCGATACCAGGAGCCGACGATGTCGAGTCCATCAGGGTTGATCAGGGGCACAACCAGGGTGATCACGTTGTTGCGGATGTTCTTCATCTCGTCTGACTCTTCGGAGGCGATGCGCCACACGAGTTCGGGCGTCATCTGGGCGTGGGCTTTTTCGCTCGCATGCATGCCGCCGTCAAACCAAATGATCGCCTTGCCTTCTTTCGAGAGCTTTCGCGCTTCGTCGGCAGCGATCGTGGCCCGAGACAGCTTGGCGCTGATGTCTTTCCACTTGTCCAGCGACTTCATATTTTCTTCGCTGGAGATGAAGATCAGCTTGATGGCCCGTCCCCGCACCGACTTGCCGATGTCGATCATTTGCACCCGGTCGGTGGCAGCGTCGAGTTTTGCATAGTAGGCCATCATTTGTTGGTAGGATGCCATCTTGTAATCAGCGCCGGGTTCAAAGCCGAACGTTTCTGATGGCTTGGGAAGTTGGGCGATGGCAGTTGCTGCGCCGAAGACGATGAGGAGGAGGGAGAGGAGTAGACGTTTCATGTACAGTTTCAATTTTGTGGTGCACAAAGGAAAGCGGAAGGATGGGGCCCTGCTGAGCGGTTTGTGGTAAGTGGTCAAATA
>CAZJWV010000085.1:5762-14548 GCA_964549855.1 uncultured Ohtaekwangia sp.
AAGGAAAGCGGAAGGATGGGGCCCTGCTGAGCGGTTTGTGGTAAGTGGTCAAATAGTGTGATTAGTCGGGGTTCCTTCCGAATAGCCCCAGGACAGCTTTAGGAGCCAAGTTTATCGGCAGGGGTTCCTTCCGAATGGTGCCCGCGGTGAGTGTGGTGCGCCTTCGATCGGCTAGGTTCCTTCCAAACAGCCGCTTTGCGGCCGTTTGTCGGAAACTCTTTAATTTTGACCCTCTATCAAGCAGAAATGAATCTATTGGACTTCGAAAAGCCGATTGCAGAGTTGGAGAACAAGCTCCAGGATATGAAGCAGTTGGCTGACGACAGCGACGAAAGTGTGAACAGGGCGATTCATGCCCTTGAAAAGAAGATACAGGACCTCAAGAAGGAGACGTTTGAAAACCTGACCGGCTGGCAACGCGTCCAGTTGTCGCGTCACCCTGATCGGCCGTATACCCTCGACTACATCTATGAAATCACCACTGATTTTATCGAGCTCCACGGCGACCGGAGCGTAGCCGACGACAAGGCAATGGTGGGAGGACTGGCGCTCATCGAGGGTCAAACCTTTATGCTCATCGGCCAGCAGAAGGGCCGCAACACCAAGCAGCGGCAGATGCGCAACTTCGGGATGGCGAACCCGGAAGGATATCGGAAGGCCCTCCGACTGATGAAGATCGCCGAGAAGTTTAACAAACCCATTGTTTGCTTTATCGACACCCCAGGCGCATTCCCCGGGCTGGAAGCGGAGGAGCGCGGACAAGGGGAGGCCATAGCGCGCAATCTCAAAGAGATGTTCATGCTTAGAGTACCAGTTATCTGCATCATCATCGGTGAAGGTGCTTCAGGCGGTGCACTGGGTATCGGCGTTGGCGACCGGGTTCTCATGCTGGAGAACACCTGGTACTCTGTCATCTCACCGGAATCCTGCTCGTCCATTCTTTGGAGGAGCTGGGACTATAAAGAGCAGGCGGCGGAAGTGCTAAAACTTACTGCCAAAGACATGAAGGAGCTGAAACTCATCGACGGAATTATCCGCGAACCCCTCGGCGGGGCGCACACTGACGTGAAGACCATGGCAGCCGAAGTGAAGAAGGTGATCCTGGAGACCACCAAAGTGCTGCTTACCCTCTCACCCGAGGATAGAATCAACCAGCGGATTGAGAAGTTCAGCGCCATGGGTGTTGTAAAAGAATAGCACCACTCGATGAAGCTGCACACCATCGAGACTGGTTTCTTCAAACTCGACGGTGGCGCCATGTTCGGCGTCGTACCAAAATCACTCTGGCAGAAGCTCAACCCGCCCGACGAAAACAACCTCTGCACGTGGGCGATGCGCTGCCTGCTCATCGAAGACGGAAATAAACTGATCTTGATTGACAACGGGATCGGTGATAAGCAAGACGCCCGCTTTCTTAGCTTCTACTACCTTCACGGCAAGCACAGTCTTATTCAGTCGCTAAAGACAGCCGGTTTTTCGCCGGGTGATGTCACCGACATGTTTCTTACTCACCTTCACTTTGACCACTGCGGGGGAGGAGTGCGTCGCGATAAAGAGAGCTTTGCGTTAACTTTTCCGAAAGCAACCTACTGGACGAACCCGCAGCATTGGCAGTGGGCCACGGAGCCTAACGCCCGGGAGAAGGCGAGCTTCCTGAAGGATAACATATTGCCGATGCAGGAAAGCGGGCAACTTCGTATGGTCTACTCCGATCAACCGAGCCCATTTTCACAGATGGACCTGTTCTTTGTTTCGGGCCATACCGACCACATGATGTTGCCGATGATCCGTTACAAGGGAACCACTGTTTGCTATATGGCCGACCTGATTCCTTCCTCAGGACATATTCCCGTGCCTTATGTAATGGGCTACGACACACGGCCGCTGTTGACGATGGAAGAAAAGGAGAAGTTCCTGCAGGTCGCAGCAGACAGCCAGTATGTTCTCTACTTTGAGCATGATCCTGTGCACGAGTGTTGCACAGTGAAGCACACAGAAAAGGGCGTGCGCATCGATCGTACATTCGCTCTTTCTGAATTGTAAACCTGTATGAGGGAAATTGGGCTTGTCTTATCGGGGGGTGGTGCCCGCGGTGCTGCACACATCGGCGTGATTGAGGCCCTTGAAGAATTTGGCATCCGGCCCACCCGTCTTTCCGGAACCAGCGCAGGATCCATCGTAGGCGCGCTCTATGCCAACGGCATGTCGCCCAGGGAAATACTGAAGATCATCACCCAGGTGTCTATCTTCAGTGCCGTGCGCTATTCCCTGGCACCCGGTGGACTGCTTCGCATGGATGGCATGCGCGACCTGTTGAGGACACATCTTCCTGTGGACTTTTCCGAACTAAAGAAGCCCATGACCGTGGCTGCCGTCGAGTTGAAGCTTGGACAGACTATCTACTTTGACACGGGCGAACTGGTGCCGGCGATCATGGCCTCGTGCAGCATACCGGGTGTCTTCAGCCCTATGCCTTACCGCAACGCCCTTTATGTTGATGGAGGGGTACTCGACAACCTGCCGGCTTTGCCACTGCACGACAAGTGTGATGTTTTGATTGGCTCACATTGCAACCGCGTAACACCTTCGTTCGACGTCACTAACATGAAGGTGGTGATTGAGCGCAGCCTGTTGTTGGCTATCGGCGCAAACACCTTGCACTCCAAGCAACTCTGCAACGTGGTGATCGAGCCGATTGGCCTTGACAAATTCGGGGCGTTTGATATTGGGAAAGCGAAGGAGATTTTTGACCTTGGCTATAAATTCACCAAGGAGTACCTGAAGCCCGCCCACCTCGAAATGATCCTAGGCTAATGGAGGAAGAACTGAAGTTCCAGGAAGAATTGCTTCAAGGCATCCCGGACGAACTCCCGGAGCCCGCTCCCTACGATGATTCAGTAAATCATGCGCCCCGGCGAAAGAACATTCTTTCCACTGCAGATAAGAAGCTCGCGGTAGCCAACGCCCTGAGATACTTCCACCCCCGGCACCATGCCGTGCTGGCACGGGAATTTTACGATGAGCTTATCACCTACGGACGGATATACATGTACCGTCTTCGTCCGTCGTACGCGATGCATGCCCGTCCCATCCACGAATATCCGCACCGCTCGACGCAAGCCGCTGCCATCATGCTGATGATCCAGAACAACCTGGACCCCGCAGTAGCGCAGCATCCTCATGAGCTGATTACGTACGGGGGCAACGGTGCCGTTTTCCAGAACTGGGCCCAGTATTTATTGACAATGAAGTACTTGGCGACGATGACGGACTTGCAAACCCTTCATATGTACTCGGGGCATCCCATGGGTTTGTTCCCTTCGTCGAAGGGAGCGCCACGGGTGGTGGTGACGAACGGAATGATGATTCCGAACTACTCAAAGCCTGATGATTGGGAGCGATTCAATGCGCTCGGCGTAACGCAATACGGCCAGATGACCGCCGGTTCATACATGTATATCGGTCCGCAAGGCATCGTTCACGGCACAAACATCACGCTGCTCAATGCAGGCAGGAAGATCTCGAAGCGTGGTGAAGGATTGGAAGGTAAGCTCTTCGTCTCGAGCGGTCTTGGCGGAATGAGCGGCGCTCAGCCAAAGGCAGCAAAAATTGCCGGGTGTGTTTCTGTTGTCGCTGAAGTGAATCCGAAGGCAGCTCACAAGCGACATGAGCAAGGATGGGTCGACGAACTTACCGACAACCTGGACGTGTTGGTGAAGCAGGTAGCAGAGGCGCGACGAAACAAGCAAGCGGTTTCGCTAGCATACCTGGGAAACGTGGTGGATGTTTGGGAGCGCTTCGCCTTCGAAGAGATTACTATTGACCTTGGGTCGGACCAAACGTCGTTGCACAATCCATGGTCCGGTGGATACTACCCCGTGGGCCAGACGTTTGAGGAAGCCAACCGCAAGATGACGGCTGACCCGGAGGGTTTCCGCAAGGATGTCCAGGAGTCACTTCGTCGGCAAGTGACTGCCATCAACCACCACGTGAGGAGAGGCACCTATTTCTTCGATTATGGAAATGCCTTTCTGTTGGAGGCATCAAAGGCCGGGGCCGATGTCATGAACACCGACGGTCGCACCTTCAAGTTCCCATCCTACGTGCAAGACATCATGGGACCCATGTGCTTTGATTATGGATTTGGCCCCTTTCGCTGGGTGTGCACTTCGGGCAAGGATGAGGACCTGGATGTGACGGATGAACTTGCTGCCTCGATTTTGGAGACGTTGTTGAATGATGCACCGGAGGAAATTCGTCCTCAATTGCGCGACAACCTCGCCTGGATCCGTGCTGCGAAAGCAAACAATCTTGTGGTAGGATCCCGAGCCCGTATTTTGTATGCCGACGCTGCCGGACGGATTAAGCTTGCGGAAGCTTTCAATCAGGCCGTTCGCGAGGGCAGGCTCACAGGCCCCGTTGTGCTTGGGCGCGATCACCACGACGTTTCGGGTACGGACAGTCCTTACCGGGAGACTTCGAACATTTATGACGGATCCCAGTTCACCGCCGACATGGCAATTCACAACGTCATCGGTGATTCCTTTCGGGGCGCCACCTGGGTGTCCATACACAATGGCGGCGGAGTGGGATGGGGCGAAGTGATCAACGGCGGATTTGGTATGTTGCTCGACGGCACCGTCGACGCAGACCGCAGGCTCCGGAGTATGCTGTCGTTTGACGTGAACAACGGTATTGCCCGGAGAGCCTGGGCGCGCAACCCTGGAGCAGTGTCGACCGCAAAACTAGCGCAGCAGCAGTCCGATGACCTGCAAGTCACGCTTCCGTTCGCCGCCGACGGGAAGCTCCTGGACGAACTCATCAAATAACAGAGATGCGCTTCGTGTATCTCCTGGCCTTCCGCCTCCTGGGATGGAGCACTACTGGTTCGATGCCAGAGCACCCAAAGTTTGTAATCGCGGTAGCGCCGCATACCAGCAACTGGGACTTTCTTGTGGGCGTGGCGGCTCGAAGTATCCTCAGAATAAAGAAGGCGCAATTTCTCGGAAAGAGCCAACTCTTCAAACCTCCCTTCGGCTGGTTCTTCCGAATGCTCGGCGGGCACCCGGTCGATAGGGCGAGTAGCCATGATATGGTCGAACAAGTAGTGAAGATCTTTGACCGGCATGAGAGGTTCATTCTTGCCATGGCCCCGGAAGGAACGAGGAAGAAAGTGAGCAAGCTTCGCACGGGCTTTTACTACATTGCAAAAGGAGCCAAGGTGCCAATCGTCCCCGTTGGTTTCGACTTCACCCGGAAGCAGGTCGTCATTGGCTCTCCCTTGTTCACCACTGAAAACATGGAAAAGGACATGGAAATAATTACTTCATTTTATCGTTCCATAAAGGGCAAGAACCCGGAATTGGGCTTGGACTGATTCTTGCAGGGCTTGTTACTTATTAAGTTTTAATTGAATTCATTGTCAAACCAAAAACAATTCACATGAAGAGAAGTGCAATGATTATCCTCCTGGTATGTGCCGGCGCAACAGCCGCCGTCGCCCAGGCGTCAGTGTCGTTGGGGATTAAGGGAGGCCTCAACTTTGCTAATGTTGACACCAGTACTCCGGGAGCGGCATACAACAGCCGGACAGGCTACCATGCCGGTGCCTTCGTCAACGTCAAGTTCACGAAGCTGGCCATCCAGCCCGAGTTGATTTACTCCGTGCAAGGCTCAGACATCTCGTCGGCCACGTCGCCCGGCGCTCTTGAACTTTCCTATGTGAACATTCCCATTCTCGTGAAGTTCTATCTAATCGGTGGGCTGAACCTTCAAGCAGGCCCTCAATTCGGATTTCTGACCAGCGCTACACAGGCAGGAACGGATGTCAAGAGTTTTCTGAAGGGCTCGGACACGAGCATCGCCGTAGGTGCCGGGTTTGATGTCAGTAAATTCGTGTTCGACGCACGTTACAATATCGGCATGTCGGAGATCAACGACACTGCCGGTTCGACTGCAGCGAAGAACCAGGTGATCCAGGTGAGTGTTGGCTTTAAGCTTTTCGACTTCGGAAACTGATCCGGTGCCTGCGGTGGCTTCGAGAACCTCAGCCACCGCCTCAGGCAAGAGGCCGCTTCGATTCGTCGGGGCGGCCTTTTTGTTTTTCTACCTTTGCCCAGCATGGATCGTTACGCCGAGGTAGTGGACTATATGTACAGGGCGCTGCCCATGTACCAGCGAATCGGCGCTGCAGCCTATAAAGCGGACCTCGATAACACCATCGCCTTATGCGAAGCACTCGGTAACCCGGAGCGCGCGTTCCGGTCGGTGCACGTGGCCGGAACAAATGGAAAGGGGAGTACTTCTCACATGATTGCCGCAATCCTCCAGTCGGCTGGGTACAAGACCGGTCTGTACACGTCGCCTCACCTGAAAGAATTCACGGAACGAATTCGCATCAACGGGGCAGATGTTGAAAAAGAATTTGTAGTCGAATTCATTGATAAAACGCGTAAGACACTTGACCGTCTTCAGCCGTCGTTCTTCGAGATGACGGTGGGTATGGCCTTCGACTACTTCGCGAGCCGCAAAGTTGACATCGCTGTCGTTGAAGTGGGACTTGGCGGGCGGCTCGACTCGACTAACGTGATCACACCTGATGTCTCGGTGATCACCAACATCAGCTGGGATCACATGATGCTCCTGGGAGATACACTTCCAAAGATAGCGGCTGAGAAGGCAGGTATCATCAAGCCCGGCGTCCCCGTCGTGGTAAGCGAGCGGCAGGAAGCGGTAGAGGATGTCTTCATTCACAGGGCGGCCCAGCTTGATTCACCACTGTTGTTTGCTTCAGATGAAATCCAACTCCACGAAAATGACGGTGGGTATGACGTATACCGCAACGGATCATTGTGGCTTGAAGGACTAATCGCCTGGCTCAAAGGAGACTATCAGAAAGAAAACCTCGCAGGTGTTTTGGTTGTGGTGCAGGTCTTGAGAGATGCCGGGTATATAATTCCTGACAGCGCAATAAAAGCGGGAATCGCGGGTGTAGTCTCCTTGACAGGACTGAAAGGCAGGTGGCAGATCCTCCGGGAGCGCCCCCTGACCATTGCGGACACCGCTCACAATGAAGCCGGCATTCAACGCGTGGTGCAACAGTTGCGGGCGCTTTCGCACCGGAGATTGCACCTTGTGATTGGGATGGTCAATGACAAGGATTTGAGCCGGGTACTGAGTTTACTACCGAAGGAGGGCGACTACTTCTTCTGCCAGGCCAACATCCCCAGGGCACTTGACGCCGGTGAACTTGCCGAGCGCGCAAAGGGAATGGGATTGAAAGGCGTCGTGGAAAAGGACGTAAATCGCGCAATTCAATTGGCCACCGATGCTTCACAACCTGGCGATGTCATATTCGTAGGAGGGAGTACATTTGTTGTAGGAGAAGTTGAGGGACTGTAATTCATCAAGGTAATCCTTCCACCAAGGTGTGAGAGTCATTGTGCTGGTTCTGCTTTTGCTGACCATCAAGGCAGCAGCCCAGGAGGCCACCCTGAGCGGGACCATCCGTGCGGCTTCTGGTCAAGGCCTGGAGTCAGCTGTAATACAAATCGTTGGAACATCAAAGGCAACGGCGACGGATAGCAAGGGTGCCTACTCACTCACCGTGCCGATTGGGCCACAAGTACTGCTGGTCTCATTCACAGGATATGAGACTGCACATCGTTCGATCACCATAGAGGGCGACACTGTGCTTAATGTGGAGTTGATCCCGGCGGTGGTCCAACTCGACGAAGTGGTAGTGACGTCGCAACGGTATAGACAGTCCGATCAGTTGCAAACAACCCGGTCTGGATCGTTTACGCTTACCGGCAAGGAAATCAACTCTATTCCTGTCCTGGGTGGTGAGGCTGACTTGCTCAAGACCATTCAACTGCTGCCGGGTGTTTCAAAAGGCGTCGAGGGAAGCAGTGATCTCTTCGTGAGAGGTGGGGCAGCCGATCAAAACCTGGTTCTGCTGGATGGAGCCCCGGTGTACAACACCGGCCACCTGTTTGGTTTCCTGTCAGTTTTCAACCCTGACTTTCTTTCCCGGGTGGAATCGATGAACGGGGCCTTCCCTGCGGAGTACGGCGGCAGGCTCTCCTCGATACTTGATGTCTATACGCGGGAATCAACCTCGGACCGAACGCGTGTGAAGGGCAACATCGGTATCATCGCGTCGCGACTGATGGTTGAGCAACCGTTGATAAAGAACAAGCTCAACATCTCGGTGGCAGGTCGCCGAACTTACGTCGACCAGGTTATGAGGGTGTTGGGGGAGTCGCTGCCTTATCACTTCTACGACCTGAACGCGAAGGTGTCGTTCCGACCCACTAAGAATGATGACATAGAGTTCTCGCATTACTCCGGCGACGACATACTGAACTTTGTTCCCGGCGCCACCACCAACAGGCGGCTCCAGAACTCGAACAGCAGTTTTAGCATCGGCAATTCAACCCAAAGCCTGCGTTGGGATCGCCGCGTCAACGCCAGCTGGTCGTCAACCCTGAGACTATACCGATCGCTCTTTCATTACACCATCGACAATTCCTACGAAGACAGTAAACTATTCACGGCCTCAGACATCGAGGACCTTGGAGGGCGGTGGATGGTGTCGACCGACAGTCTTGGCGCATTCTCATTCAAGGCGGGGGTTGACCTCGTACATCACCATGTGAGCCCGAATATCATTTCGACGTCCGGTGAAGTCGCAGAAATCTTGGAAAGCAGCACGACGGCTTCCAGGCGAGCGTGGGAGGGAAGCGTGTTTTCACAGCTCGATGGCTCATGGCAAACTCGTTGGC
>CAZJWV010000086.1:0-14463 GCA_964549855.1 uncultured Ohtaekwangia sp.
AGGATCGACCAGAAATCTGATCGCAATCTCCTGAGTGCTGCTTGCACATTCTCCGGCTCAATGGTGCCATCGGCAAGCTTGCGCAACGTAGAGAGCGTACCCAGGTATTTCCCGGGCTGTTTCAGCGCTTCTACAGAAACTTCATAACCTGCCTGCTGGGCAAGGCTGCGGGTTTTATCACTGATTGTGGTTGAACCAGATTGCAGTAATTCCTCGACATCCGCCAGGGCCAGCTGAATTGCCTGGAACCGCAGCTCCTTCCTGACCTGCATCCGTTCAACGGTCTGACTCACCTCATCGAGGTCGCCGGTCAGCCTGCGCTCCTCCTTTATCGGTGGCGGATCAAAGCCGGTGCGGTGAACATAGGCACGGTTGTCCTGGGCAATCTCCTTCAAGAGCTTCAAAATCCGGTACTGAAAGGGCAGTGATTTTTTCGGTTCGTACATCCGCAGGTGCAGCTCGGAGTCCCACATAAGCGATAGTGCAGTTTTTAGCTTCGTTTTAACCGACTGCGTGAAGAATGTGGCTTCCTCCTCGCTGTCGTGCTGATGAACAAACGCTTTCATGGGATCCTCTTCCTCTCCTTCCTTCTTTTCTTCGTCGTGCTGGTGTCCCGTTGCTGGCTTCTTCTCATCCACCAGGTTGTGCTCATTCTCCTTGTCGTGCTCGTGACCGAATTTCTTCATGGGATCCTCTTCCTCCTCCACTTCATTCACCGGCTGCTCCATGAAAGGCGCCGCCACGACACCAATTCCTGCCTCGTCTTCCATGCCGAGAAACTGACCATACTTCAGGCGAAGGGCTTTCTGATCGAAGCCCAGTTCGTTGCTTCGGAAATTGAATTCTGATTTCTTGATCTTCCGCTGCTCAGCGAGCAGTTTCTCCGTGTCAATGATGATCTGCCGCTGACTGCGGAAATATTCCGGCATGAGATCAACACCCAAACCCATATCGGCAACCGTTACTGCGCGGGCGGTGTCTTGCACGGAGATGAAAAACGTCTCCGTTCGGGCGATGTTGGGCTGCGGAACGCGGTTGTCAACCGCCTCCGCATAGAAATATAACTCATCTCCAGGCTCCAGGCCGAGTTCTTTCAAGTCTATGCGGCGGGTAAGGTCTGCACGCTTCCGTGGCCACTGGGCTCCCTCGAAATTCAGAATGACTTCCCTGAACTTGACCGACTCACCCGATCCCTTGCTGACAGTAGCCACCAGGTGAGCATCGCGGATAGCATAGTCGTCGGCGGCTCTCATTCGCAAAGCAACTTTCATGGAGTCACCAGGTTGAATTGTTTGAAATTGCTCCCTGCCAACGATGGCAACTTGCGGCGGCAAGTCTTCGGTAATATCAATGTGATAATAATCGGAAGTGTAGCGCTTCCCATGACTATCGCTCCATGTGATTTGGTAGATCACGCGTTCCGTCATACGCGCCGAAGCCAGATACTCCTGCCCCTCTGCTTTCAATCGAAGGGAATCCTTTGCCGACAACCGGATGACTGGTGAAATGGGGCTCCCCCGGAAAATCACTTTCCATCTGACCCTGCTGCCGGCAGGAACTTTCGCGGCGGCATCGTTGAGTTCGGCTTTCTTCAAACCAGTGTATGGCGGCGGAATTATCTCCAATCGAACGGAAGTGATCGAAGGCCCTTCGACGTGCTCAGGGATCGCCACGGTGGGTTGGGGATTCTGGGCAGGTCTTTCTACCGCCGCAGGCAACAGGAACATAGCCACAAGTCCAACCAATAGAATAAGTGTGGCTTGGGCGATGTGATTCGGAATTTTCACGTTACCCTTCACCTGCCCCATCTCAGCAAGGACTTTTCCTTGCTGCACTTGTTCGAGGCCTGTTCTGGGTTTATCGTCTACCAGCAAGTCAGCGCTTTCGCGGAGGGAAGGGAAACGCTCATTCAAGAATGCGGCAGCGCTCATGGCGTTCCATCTCAACGCGCCGGTGCGGCGCAACCTCAAAATGAAAACCACGATAGCCAATACGCTTCCGGCAAAAATCGGAACTGTCAATCCCACGACAAGCGTTCGTGCCAAGGCAAAGAACAGCAGTCCAAGCCCGAGGGATGCAAGCTTGAATTCAACAATCCTCACCCATCTGAACTTTGCGGCCAGGTTTGTGAGGTACGCTTTGGCTTCGGTCAGATTCATTGCTTGCGTTGATAAGCCACCAAGCGTTCAAGTGCAAGGATTACAAGCAGTGCGATAGCGAGGTATTCCATAGATGCCTGGTCCGCTTCCTCGCCAAGGGTCCCTGAGCTTGTCGAAGGGGTCGAAGGGCCGAAAGCTGCTGCTGCGCTCACCACCCGGCGGTCGTACTTCCTCGCCAGGGCCCACTCCTGATCATCGGGGAACAACACCTTCATCAAATGCAGGGCAAGGTTTCGATTGACAGCTACCTCGCTCGTTAGCTGGGTCGTGAGCAGATATGCTCCCCCGCCATCCGGTTCGAGAATCCCTATCAACGGCTGATCTGAAAAACGAACGACTGATTTAACTCCCTTCGGGGGCATTGACGCTGAAAGCCAGATCAACCAATCGTGAGATGATCCGGAATACGCAGTCGTGAGCACGCCCTGTGGCAAGATTATCTCCGGTACCTGCGACTCAATAGCCCCCAGCGATGCGATGATGATTTCTTTGTCGGTCTCAAATCCCTGGTCATAGGCAACGACAATGCGCACGGTGTCAGGAGCCTGGCTCTCATTGTCGTTTGCTGACTTTCGATTGGTTGTGAATTGGCTAGCCGTTGCGGAAAACGATCCCCGCCTCACCCACACACTATCCCGGCCCACACGTACCTGGCGGATCACCTCCTGGCGAGCCTCGGGTGCGACTTCGATCCACCTTACATTTTCAGGAAGAGCCAAACGAGGACCTGAAAAACCTGTTATGCTATTGGTTGAAATGATCACGGCATCCACTCTCCGCTTTTGCAGATCCTCGAGCAGAGCGTAATAGTCCGGTACTTCATTGGCATCACCCGGCAACTCTTCTGGAAATTCGCGCGAAAGAAAACGTCGTTCGTATCCGGCGTTGGTAAGACTGTCCAGTAGCTCTTTTAACGCCGGCCTGTTTTCCAATCCTGGTTCAAGGAGCAGCCATTGACGGGTTTGCATCACGCCATCCAAATACCAACCACTCATGAAGAGCGTCAAGCCGCCCAGCAACAGGCATCGAAGAAACAGGAGCAAATACTCATTGAGCCGCACACTTCTGAACTGCCTTGTTGGGGTTTCCCGGATGTGCCTGATGCTGCCAATGCGGATCACGCGACCCTCCTTCCGGCTCAGCAAGTGAATGGCCAAAGGCACGAGAAGCCCGGCAAAAGCCCAGAGGTAAGCGGGTTGCAAGAAGTTCATCGGGCCAGGCGCTTTCGTACCGTAAGAAATGTTCTCAGTGTTTTCTCTACCTCTTCATCCATCCGGAAGGTGAGATAGTCGATGTGTTTCTCCAGCAACCGGTCGCGCGAGTCCCTCACCCACTCAGAGACCCGATGCGCATACTCTTTCTGCTGCAGGCGAGTATCAATTTTCATCCGATCGCCCGACTCGAGATCCTCGAAAGTAAATGACCCGTCGAAGTCAAAGTCCACTTCATGTTTGCCCATCAGGTGAATGACGATTACCTCGTTGCGTCTCGTTTTCAAGCCGCCGATGAAGTCAAAAAGGTCACCCTGATCGTCGTACAAGTCCGTGAGGAAAATGATCAGGTCTTTGCCAGGGTTTCCATGCAGGTGCGCCAACTCAGCCGACCGGCTCCACGAACCTTCCGGCTTGACGCGGATCAGGGCATTGAGGAATCGCATGAACTGGGCGTGCTCATAACGTGGTTGCACGGCAGTGACCTTACTGTCATTAATCAGATACAGACCAAAAGCATCACTTTGTTTTCGCGCGAGATAGGCAAGGGCAGCGGCAGCCACCTTGGCATACTGCAACTTTGATAGCCCCCCTTCTGTGTAGGCCATGGAGCGGCTGGCATCCAGAATAAACTTGACGGTGATGTTCGTCTCAATGTCTGCCTGTTTGATGAAGTATCGCTCTGACCGGGCATACATTTTCCAGTCCAACTGGCGGAGGTCATCTCCCGGCTCATAGCCTCTGTATTGGGAGAATTCCATGCCGGCCCCTACCGACTGACTCCGGTTGCTACCTGACATGAAGCCCTCGACAATAATCCGAGCCACCAACTCCAGTCCGTTGACCGTGTTGAGGACTTCGGGCCGGAGCAGTTCGTTGATCTGTTCGTTCACGGGTTCAGCCGAAGGTTCTCGACAAGAGTTGCCGGGTGACTTGATCGGGGGTTACCCCATCCGCCTCGGCCTTGAAGTTCATCAGGATACGGTGACGAAGCACAGGCAGGGCAACGGCTTTCAGGTCATCGCGTGTAATGGAATAGTTGCCGTGCAGCAACGCACGGGCTTTGGCAGTGAGTATCATTGCCTGGCCGGCGCGAGGGCCTGCTCCCCAACGCACAAAGTCTTTCACGAATTTCGCCTCGCTGGTGGCGGGCCGGGTTTCCCGAATGAGTTTGCTCACCTGGTCGATGAGTTCGGGACTGACATGTACCTCCCGGACCAATCGCTGCGCCTTCAGGATGCGTTCCCCCGTTATCACCTTGCGGATTTCCGGAAGCCCTGTGCCCGTAGTGTTCTGAAGAATCATCCGCTCCTCATCGGGCGAGGGGTAGTCGATGCGGATAAATAGAAGAAAACGGTCGAGCTGGGCCTCAGGCAGCGGGAAGGTTCCCGCTTGCTCAATCGGGTTTTGCGTTGCGAGGATAAAGAATGGCCGTTCTAGCGGGTACGTCGTCCCCGCATAGGTGACAGAAAACTCCTGCATGGCCTCCAACAAGGCAGACTGTGTCTTTGGCGATGTCCGGTTTATTTCGTCGGCAAGAATGATATTGGCAAAGAGTGAACCCTTGTTGAATTTGAATATCCTCTTGCCCGTGGTGTGATCCTCTTCCAGGATTTCAGTGCCGATGATGTCGGAGGGCATGAGGTCAGGCGTGAACTGGATGCGGCGGAACTTGAGATCGATCACCTCCGCCAGCGAACGGATCATCAGTGTCTTCGCCAGGCCGGGCACGCCTTCCAGGAGACCATGACCACCAGCGAGAAAAGTGATTAATAACTGATCGATAGCATCTTCCTGCCCGACGATCACTTTTTGGATCTCATTCTTCAGGTCTGTCAGGCTGGAGATGGTCTCTCTCGCTTGCTGGTCGATGGTTTGTATTTCTTTCGCGGTCTCCAAGATAGTTTCAGGTTTCAGGTTCCAGATTCAAGGTTTCAGGTTCAAGGTTCAACGTTTCACTTCTAATTTCCGGTTTCTGCTCACTACGAGGTGAGGGCGTACATCACGATGTTCACTCCGAAGCGAGTGTTGTCGATCTTGTAGAAACGCTTGTTTCTAAAATCATAGTCCCATTCGCATCCATAGTCCTTATTGCTGTATAAGATACCAATCCGGCCGTCGATCTCCACGGCCTTGAGGTAATCGTGCACAATGTCGTCGCCCCAGCCGTTAAGTTCCTGGGCAGTGGTGGGTGGGCCTTCGAAGGTGAAGAAGTTGCGGTAAATGCTATGCGTCTTCGGTATTTTAAACAGCGAGGCTTTGCCGAAGCTGCGTTCCATCTGCGACTCGAACGATTTGGCAAAGAGCCCATCGATATCGTGGTTGCAGTCGTCGACAAACACGAACCCCCCGTTGTTGACGTAAGTCTCAAAGTTGCGACGCTCTGTTGAGGTGAACTCCACCAGCTTGTGACCGCTCAGGTAGGCAAACGGACACCTGAAAAGCGCGTCGCTGCCCAGCGACACAATGTTCTCCCGGTCGTCGACGGGCAAGGTGGTGTACTCCACGAGAGAATTGAGCAAGTTCGAAGGCATGCGCTGGTCGACATCCCAATCTCCCGACTCGTACTGGAGCCGGGTAAAGAAGAACTTCTGGGATGCGTCAAGAGACATAGCGCGTGCAATTTCACACTCCGGTCAATGAAATGCGAACGGATTTATACCAGTGGATCGCTGCCTTGGCAGGTCACCTTTCGTCTGCGCTCAGGGTGACCGATTTGGGTACTAGGTCATGCTGAGCGCAGACGAAGCATGACCGGATCCAGCAGGGATGTCGTCAGTCAGCCTTTGCCTCCGTTGGACTTCCTAAACAGCATCTGAAAGGCTGGAGAACGTAAAGTCTCTAATCTTCAGTGGTGGCACGAGATAGTTGTTGTTCGACTCCGTGCTCACTGTACGCTCCACCTTACCCATCTCTTCGAGGTTGTTGAGCATGATGATGGGGCTCTCATTGAAGCGGAAGTTCTTGATCGGATGTAAAATCTTTCCATTCTCGATATAAAACGTGCCGTCGCGGGTGAGGCCTGTAAGCAGCAACGTTTGCGGATCGACGGTGCGAATGTACCAGAGCTTGGTTACGAGCACGCCTTTCTTTGTACCTCCGATCAACTCATCCAGCGTCTTGGTGCCGCCTTCCATAATTGCCGCATCAGGTCCCGGGATGGCTTTCACACCTTTCTTCTGAGCCCAGTAGCGCGAATAAGTAAGGTTTTTGATCACACCCTTCTCGATCCATGAGATTTTCTCCTGGGGGCGACCGTCGCCGTTCCAGGTGCTGGTAGGCAGGTCGGGGTGCATCGGATCAGAGTAAATGTTCACCCGTTCATCCACGAGTTTCTCGCCTAGCTTCGTAGCCCCGCCGGTCTTGCTCAGGAAACTTCTTCCTTCGTCAGCCTGACGTGCGTCGAGACTGAAGAAGATATTCTCAAGGAGTACAGACACAGCCGTTGGTTCCAGGATCACGGTATACTTGCCTGGTTCAATGGCCTTTGCTTCCACAGACCTGATGGCTTTCTGAGCCGCTATCGCGGACGCTGCTTCCGTGTCCATCTTGGTGACGTCGTTGTAACCGCGGATGGCATACCCAGAACCTTTGGCGTCCTGCGTGCGCATGGTCACCGAGAAGTTCGTATTCGTAGACTTGCTGTAAGCCTGTAGGCCCTTGGTATTCATCATGGCCGCCACCGACGAGCCGTCTTCAAGGAAGCCGGCTGCGATGGTGTTATTCTTCTTTGCCACGTCCAAACTCTTCTGCACCATATCTGCTCGCTGCGCCGCGGTCACCGCTGCTGTCGCAGGCACGAACGTACGCGGCTCGGCATAAGTCTGAGGCCCCAACACAGATACATACTCGGGGTTTTCGGGCGCCAGTTGTGCCAACTCCTCGGCACGTCGCACCACTTTTTCGAGGGACGCATCATCAAACTCGTTGATGGTGGCCACACCTACTTTCTTTCCGTAGGCCGATTGAACGACCAACGTCCGCTGCGACTGCTTGCCGCTGGTGCTTACCGAGTTGAGTGCATACCGTATGTTGCCGTTCTCACTGCTGTTGAGGTTGACTTCGCACTCATCTGCTTTTGAATAGCCAAGCACCTTCTTCATGAGGGCAAAGGCTTCGTCTTTTGTCCACTGTTGGGCCATAACTTAGATTTTTCTTGCGGTGTTGATCACATTTACTCCATTGAAGCGGGTCGTTGCCGAACCGTGAGACACGGCGTTGCTTTGCGGGGGTTGACCCTTGCCGTCGCCAAACGCGCCACCGAGGCGGTAGTCACTTTCATCGCACATTCCGCCGCAGGCATTCCAGAACTCCTGCGTGTTGGACTGGTAAGCCACATCGCGAAGCATGCCCGCGATCTTGCCATTCTTTATTTCGTAGAAGAGCTGTCCCCCGAATTGGAAGTTGTAGCGTTGCTGGTCGATGGAGAAGCTTCCATCACCGATGATGTAGATTCCTTTCTCCACTCCTTTGATCAGGTCATCCACACTCTTCTTCTCTTTGCCGGGCGAAAGCGATACGTTGGGCATCCGTTGGAACTGCACGCTGGACCAGTTGTCGGCATAGCAGCAACCTTGCGAGGCATTGAGCCCGAGGATGTGCGCCTGGTCGCGGATGGTCTGGTAGTTAACAAGGATGCCATCCTTGATTAGATCCCAGCGACCACACTGAACACCTTCATCATCGTAACCCACGGCGCCTAATGAACCCACCTGGGTCTTGTCGGCGAATATGTTCACCTGGTTGTTGCCAAAGTTGAATTTCTTCGACTGCCATTTGTCAAGGGTAAGGAAGCTGGTCCCTGCGAAATTGGCTTCGTAGCCAAGCACGCGGTCCAGTTCGGTGGGGTGACCAACCGATTCGTGGATGGTCAGCCACAAGTGCGATGGATCGAGAACGAGGTCGTACTTGCCGGCCTCGACCGACTTGGCCGCCAGTTTCTCCCCGGCTTGCCTTCCGGCTGCTTTCGCGTCTTCGAGCATGTCGTAGCGACCCTTGTAGAGTGTAGTCACGCTGTTGATCTTGTCCTGGGGGCGGAAGTCGAGGTACTCGTATCCCATTCCCATCGGGGCACTGAGCGAGTTGCGCGTATCAAACTTCCCGGTGGCCGCGTCGATCTTGGTGATAAAGAAAGCGGGCCAGATGCGATGGATGTCCTGGTCGATGTACGATCCGTCGGTGGAAGCAAAGTACTTCTGTTCGTTCACGAGGAAGAGCAGGGAGGTGATGTAGTTCGCACCTGCCTTCATCGCTTCGCTGTTCACGTTCAGGAGGAGATCTACCTTCTCTTTGATGGGCACCTCAAATGAATTTTTAACAATGGGAGCTTTCCAACTTACCTCACCGTAACCCTTTTGAGGAGCCAATTGCACCGGCTTGGTCAGAAGCCGCGAGTTTTCTTTAGCAATTGCCACGGCATTGCGTGCCGCTTCTGCTATACTATCATTGTCCAACCTGTCCGTGGCCGCGAAGCCCCAACTGCCGTTGGCGATCACGCGAACCCCCAGGCCGTAGGTCTCTGTATTCACGATGTTCTGGACTTTCTCCTCGCGGGTGACCACAAACTGGTTGAGGTAGCGGCCAATGCGAACGTCAACGTAGGTGGCACCGCCGCTCTTCCCGGCGTTAAGTGCAACGTCCGCGAGCCGTTTCTTTAGGGCTACATCGACCGGCTCGAGTGCTTGAGCGGGATCAATAGGATTTCCGGTCACCGGGAACGGCAGCATCGTCGCCGCAGCGCCCAGCCCCGACAGGTAGATAAAATCTCTTCTTTTCATACTATGATTTTTGTGATGTTGCTGATTACCATGATGCCTTATTTCGTGAATGAACCCATGGATCAGAGATAATCAAGTAATTACGAGGATCAGTACACCTTTTCACAGACGCACGCAGTCGGCTACAGGTTTCACCGCTCAAATAACAATCCTGATTCTTCAAATCCTAAAAACTGTCCGAATTCGGACCATCATAGGATTATAGGTGATATGGTAGAGTCGTCCCTCGACTCCGCTCGGGATGACGTACTTAGCGCTCTAAGTGAACCTCGGCTCCGCTCGGTAAGTAAAAGGTGCCTGAGGTTCTCGAAGGCGCCGACTACACCGCGTCGGAAAGGCTGCTGAACGTGAAGTCCCGGATTTTCATGCTGGGGATCATCAGGTTCTGGCCGCCACCGGGTCCCCCTTCGCTCGTCACCGCCCGCTCTGATTTACCAAGCGTTTCCAGGTTGTTGAGCATGATGATGGGGCTTTCGTTGAAGCGGAAGTTCTTGATCGGATGCTTGATCTTACCGTTCTCAATATAGAACGTACCGTCACGGGTGAGTCCCGTGAAGAGCAACGTTTGGGGATCCACAGCACGGATATACCAAAAGCGGGTGACGAGGACACCTCTTGGTGTATCCTTGATCATGTCTTCGATCGAGGCCGTACCGCCATCCATGATGGCGTTGCCAGGGAAAGGAACGGGAGCAACATTCTTTTGCGAGGCCCAGTAACGGTCGTAGAACAGGTTGGACACAACGCCACCCTTGATGATGTCCATCTTTTTGCGCGCCTGGCCGTCGCCGCTAAAGGGCGAAGCAGGCGCTTCCTCATACCACGGGTCGGTGTAGATGTTCACACGCTCGTCGACGATTTTCTCGCCCATCTTCGTGCCTCCACCCTTTTTGGAAAGGAAACTGCGGCCTTCATCGGCGGTACGAGCATTCATGTTCAACATAAGCCTGACGAGGTCCGCCGCTGCAGAAGCTTCGAGAATCACCGTGTATTTCCCGGGTTCGATCCCCTTGGCATTGCGCGACATGATGGCTTTGTCGATCGCCTTCCGCGATGTTTCGCCTGCATTCAATTTGCTGACATCGTTCAGGTCGCGCGCCGCCCAGCCGGATCCAGTCCCGTCGTTGGTGCGCATGGTCACCGTAAAGTCTACACTGGTGGTCTTGTTATAGGCAAAGAGCCCCTTGTTGTTTGCGATCGCTCCAAAGGTGGCGCCATCTTGTAAATAACCTGCGGCGGTCACATCCTTGGGCACCGCCGGACCGATGCTGTCGGCTGCAGCCTGGGCGCGGTACTCGGGTGTGATCTTCGCCGTCGATTCGATAAAAGTCTTCGAATCCCCGGCATAGGTCTGAGGGCCGAGTCCATCCATAAACTCCGGGTTCTCCGGGGCCAGGTTGGCCAGTTCCTCCGCGCGACGAACCACTTTCTCCAGCGACGCGTCGTCAAATTCATTGATGGTTGCCGTACCTGATCGCTTGCCGAAATTGGAAGTGACGGCGACGCTGAGGTTGGAGTCCTCTCCTGCCGTGGTCACGCTGTTGCGGGCATACCGTATATTACCACGGTTGCCGCCGTTGAGGCCTGCGGAAATTCCATCGGCCTTCGAGAAGCTGATGACCTTATCAAGGATTTTCTTCGCTTCTTCCTTTGAGAGTATTGCCATGATTCCTAGCTTTTTGTTCGTTGATTAAATAGTTCTTGCTGTATTAATGACGTTCACACCATTGAAGCGCGCCGTAGATGATCCGTGGGACACGGCGTTGGACTGACCAGGCTGGCCTTTGCCGTCGTTGAACGCGCCGCCGAGGCGGTAGTCACTCTGGTCGCAAATACCCGTGCAAGAGTTCCAGAACTCTTGGGTGTTGGCCTGGTATGCGACGTCTTTCAACATGCCGGCGATCTGGCCGTTCTTGATCTCAAAGAACAGCACCCCGCCGAACTGGAAGTTGTAGCGCTGCTGGTCGATGGAGAACGATCCCTCCTTAACAATGTAGATGCCCTTTTCTACTCCGGCGATCATCTGCTGCGGAGTCATCGTGGTCTTACCCGGTTGTAGCGACACATTGGCCATCCGCTGGAACTGCACGTCGGCCCAACCCTGGGCGTAACAGCAGCCATGCGATTCTTTCTGCTTGATGATGGATACCTGGTCGCGAATGGCTTGGTAGTTCACGAGTATGCCGTCCTTGATGAGGTCCCATGACTTGCATTTCACACCTTCATCGTCGTAGCCTGCCGCACCCAGGGAGTCTGGTTGTACTCTGTCAGCTTTGAAATTGACAATCGGACTTCCAAAGTTGAACTTCTGCGTTTCCCATTTATCCATGGTGAGGAAACTGGTGCCGGCGTAGTTGGCTTCGTATCCGAGTACGCGATCAAGCTCTGTCGGATGCCCTACCGACTCGTGGATTGTCAACCACAGGTGTGACGGCTCGAGGACAAGGTCATACTTTCCGGGTTCAACCGACTTGGCAGCAATCATTTGCTTGGCCTGGTCAGCCGCCATTCCGGCGTCCTCAATAATGTCATACGATTTATTATAGAGGATAATTCCTCCGGGCGACTGGAGCTTGTCCTCCGGCTTTGCATCCAGGTACTCGTAGCCCATGCCCATTGGCGTTCCAAATCCCGAGCGGTTCTTGAAGGAGCCAGCTGCACGGTCGATCATCGTAACCCCGATGTTCGGGAAGATGCGATAGATGTCCTGGTCGATGTATGATCCCTCCGAAGTGGCCAGGTACTTCTGCTCATTTACGAGGAAGATTTGGCTATTGACAAAGCTCGCTCCCTTCTCCATGGCTTTTGAGTTAGCCGCCAACAAGAGGTCGACCTTTTCCCTTACGGGGACTTCAAAGCCGTTTTTCTTGATCGGTGTTTTCCAGCTAACCTGACCATAGGATGGCGTTGCGGCCAATACCACAGGCGCTTTCTGGAACTTCGAATTTGCGCGAGCGATAATCACGGCCCGTTCAGCCGTCTTCTTCATCCCGTCAGGGGTAACATCGTTGGTAGCTGCGAAACCCCAGGTACCGTTGGCAATCACGCGAATGCCTACGCCAAAAGATTCGGTGTTGACAATGTTCTGCACCTTCTTTTCGCGGGTAGATACAAACTGGTTAAGATAGCGTCCGATGCGCACGTCGGTGTACGTCGCACCCAGTGACTTGGTCGTATTGAGGGCGATGTCGGCAAGTGTTTTCTTCTGCCCCGCATCCATCAAAGGATCCAGGAGATGTTCCGGGTCGACTGAGGCGTAGGAGCCGAGGGGTAGCGCCATCGCACCTGCCCCCATGCCTGCCAACTGAATAAAATCTCTTCGCTTCATATCTCAATAGTTAAATGGTTCTTCCCGTGTTGATGACATTGACGCCATTGAAGCGTGCTGTAGAACTGCCATGAGAGACGGCACTTGACTGCGAAGGCTGCCCCTTGCCATCATTGAATGATCCAAAGAGCCGGAAATCTTTTTCGTCACATACTTTCACACAGCTGTTCCAAAATTCCTGCGTATTGCTTTGGTAGGCCACGTCGTTGAGCATCCCTACAATTTCTCCGTTCTTGATTTCATAGAAAGTCTGCCCGCCGAACTGGAAGTTGTAGCGCTGTTGGTCTATGGAATATGACCCGCGGCCGGCAATGTAGATTCCCTTCTCAACATCTTTTATCATCTGCTGGCTCGTATAGGCTTCCTTGCCCGGTGCCAGCGAAACATTGGGCATACGCTGGAATTGAACGTCGTTCCAGCTTTGTGCATAACAGCACCCATGACTTTCCTTTGAACCAATGATATGGGCCTGGTCGCGGATGGCCTGTACATTCACAAAAATCCCGTCCTTAATAAGATCCCAGCGTTTGGTTTTAACACCTTCATCATCATAGCCGCAAGCCCCCAATGAATTTGCCTGAGTTTTGTCGGCGAAGATGGTGACCGCTTTGCTGCCGTAGTTGAATGTGCCGGACTTGAGTTTATCCAAAGTAGCAAAGCTGGTACCGGCATAGTTGGCTTCATACCCCAGGATTCGATCAAGTTCAAGCGGATGACCTACCGACTCGTGTATGGTGAGACCCAGGTGATTAGGCTCGAGCACCATGTCGTATTTGCCCGGCTCCACCGACTTGGCAGAGATCATCTCCCTTGCTTGCCTGGCGGCAATTCCGGCGTCCTCGACAATGTCATAGCTATTCCGATAGAGCACCATGCCGCCAGGGCCAGGCAATTTATCCTCTGCCTTTGGGATCATGTACTCATATCCCATTCCCATCGGGGCGGCCATCTCTTGCCGCGATTCGAATTTTCCTGCAGCGCGGTCAATGGCTTGCACATTGAAGTTGGGCCAAATGCGATGAATATCCTGGTCAATGTAAGATCCGTCGCTTGATGCAAAGTACTTTTGTTCATTTACCTGGAAGAGGTTCGAAGTAGCAAAGGATGCACCTCCTTTGAGTGCAGCAGAGTTGGCCGCAAGCAGCATTTCAATCTTCTCTTTGACCGGAACCTCGAATGCGTTTTTGACGATGGGCGTATTCCACGATACCTCCCCAGCGCCCTTGACCGGAGCCAGTTGAACGGGTTCCTTCTGAAACTTCGAGTTGGCCTTGGCAATGGCAACGGCACGCTCTGTCGCCTTTTTTATCCCATCTGGAGTCACATCGTTGGTCGATGCAAAGCCCCAGGTGCCCTTGGCAATTACGCGGATGCCGACACCGTACGATTCTGCGCTTACAATGTTCTGAATTTTATTCTCGCGCGTCAGAATGGCCTGGTTCAGGTATCTTCCTATACGAATATCCGTGTAAGTAGCACCCGCAGACCGGGCCGTGTTCAATGCCACATCGGCCAGCACTTTCTTCTGCGAAGGGTCAAGAGGCCTTTCAAGCAATTGTGCGGGATCAACAGGATTTCCAAAGACGCTGGCCGGGAGGGCCAGGCTACCCAAACCCATTCCCGTTAATTGTACAAAGTCCCTGCGTTTCAAGTCGTATTCAGTTAATGTGTGACATCCGGAAATTGAGCCGGTGATGGTGGAGCCACCACGCAGGCTGCAGAAATGTAGCAAGAAAACCGTGGCTGAAATGGGCTTCAATGATGAGTTAAAGAGGGAATTATTTAAGCGGTTCTTGACTTTCGGCGGATGACCCTTTTCGTACAGTCCAGGACAAGTTTCACGACTTGACTGCTGCCTCATGGGGTCTAATCGCCTTGAGTCTTTACCTTCGTACTCATGAAAATCCTCACCGTGCTTGGGGCACGGCCTCAATTCATCAAGGCGGCGACGGTATCCCGCGCCCTGGCGGCGGCCGGAGTGTCGGAGC
>CAZJWV010000087.1:0-14267 GCA_964549855.1 uncultured Ohtaekwangia sp.
ACAGCACGGTGTCGCGCCCGATGTCGTACACCATGAACTCGAATTGCGTCTGCTGAACCCCTACTTTGGTGCGGGTCGGGATGTCTTCGGTAAATCCTGATTCAGTAACGTAGTTCGGAACGATGGTGCTCTTCACGGTCGGAGATTTCGACAACCGGTAAGTGATGTACTTTCCGTCCGGGGTCGCCTGGATTTGGTCGGCGGTTTTTTCCTCGATATAGATTTCCTTCGGCCTTCTTCCGCGATCAGCCTTCTGGATTTTCTCCGCCGCTTTGCGGTTGTCACTGCGCCGTTTCAACACGTCGAAGTAAGCAAGCTGATCCGCCTTCAACCATTTCTCTTGTTCAGACAATTTTGGATCATTCCTTTTATTTCCCTTCCGGAAGTCTGTAAGCTGTTCGAAAAGACCCGAGCCCATTTCCCAGCAGTAGAGATTGCCACCCATATTGAAGTAGACTTTCTTCTCGTCGGATGAAAAGGAGGGGCCGCTCTCTCTTTCTGCTGTATTGGTGATTTGCGTGACCTTTGAAGTAGCGATGTCCAGGATAAAGATGTCGCCATTGCGCTCAAACACTTTCTTGGACCAGGCGCGGTTGTAGCTGCCGTTTCGCGCCGGAAGACCGCGTCGCACGTTAGCCGGCACTTTGCGCGGCGTGCGGTCCGCGAGCGTAACGCTGTAAAGCGAGTCGCCGGGATTGCGATCAGGATTCCAGTTGAAGTAGAGGGTCTTGGCATCCTCACTCCAGAATGGATTGGAAGGAGCTACGCCAATCCAGCGAGGATCGCGCATAATCTTTTCGACGGTCAGGGGAGCCAGGTTTTGGGCATTGGCCGCAAACGAGATGAGGGCCAGGAAAAGAAATTTCTTCATGGTCTAGGTATGGTAGCCGAAAAATAGGGGCTTGAAAGCGGCCGTCAGGGGTAAAAAGTGATGGATGGCGATCTTTACTGCTTTTCGCGGGTGAGGTCGGTGAACAGGCTGTTGAATACAGATAGGATAAGGCTGAAGGCCAGCGCCCACCAGAATCCATCCACGCGGAAATCATCGACGAGGTAATCCACCGTCAGGATGAGCAGCGAATTGATTACCAGGAGAAAAAGTCCCAACGTGAGGATGGTGATGGGTATGGTAAACAGGATCAGGATCGGACGAACAAAAAGGTTTGCGAACGAAACCAGCGCAGCCACCAGCAAGGCCGCCCAATAGTCAGTGACGTGGACTCCACCCAGGAGGTACGAGGTGAGCATCACAGCCACGCCAGACAGTAGGAAGCGGATGAGTAGATTCATTCAGCTCAAATTGACAAAGGATGTCACAAATGTAACGTCTATTGCCATCAAAAGAATCTTTGTCAACTGACCCCCTTGTCGATGGCCTGCATGCATTAATCATGTTAATCAAATGAAATCACACAAATCATAGTCAACTTTACCTCTTGTGTACGCGATAGTCGACATAGAAACTACGGGCGGTTATGCGGAGCGCCATCGAATGACGGAGATTGCCATCATTCATCATGATGGCTTTCGCATCACCAACAGGTTCGAAACGCTCATCAATCCCGGGCGCAGGGTGCCCCTGTTCATCACAGGGCTAACCGGCATCACCAACGACATGGTGAGCCAGGCACCCATGTTCGAGGATGTGGCCCCGGAGATTTTTGAACAATTAAAAGAAAAGGTATTCGTCGCACACAACGCGCATTTTGACTACAGCTTTCTCAAGAAGGAGTTGGGAGAGGCGGGAATTCAGTGGACATCACGAAAGCTTTGCACCGTGAAGCTCAGTCGGAAAATATTGCCGGGCCTCGATTCCTACAGCCTGGGCCGGCTGGCGGAGAGTCTTGGCGTGATCATTGAAAACCGTCACCGGGCCGGGGGTGACGCAGAAGCCACGGCGCAGATCTTCGACCGGCTCCTGAAGCGGGACGAAGGCGGAGTCATTGCCCGCGCGTTGAAGAGAAATTCCGGTGAGACAATTCTTCCACCCAATTTGAGCAAGGAGGACTACGAGAATCTCCCGGGACTTCCCGGTGTTTATTACTTCATCGATGGCCGGGGCCAGGTGATCTATGTCGGGAAAGCCATCAACCTTCGCAAGCGTATCCATGGGCATTTCACCGGTGAGGCATCAGAATGGAATCGTTCGAACATCCGCAACGAGATCCACCGGATCCGCTACGAACTCACCGGCAACGAGTTGATCGCACTTATTCTCGAAGCGCAGGAGATTCGTTCGCGATGGCCGCGCTACAACCTCGCACAAAAGGCAAGAGGGGAATCGTGGGGTGTATTCGAGTACTATGACCGGAACGGTTACCGACGCTTTGCAGTGAATAGCGTCAGCAGAAGTGCTGCGCCCCTGGTTGCATTTCCAAACAAGAGCGCGGCTTGGAGTTCACTCTGGACCCGGGTGAGGGAGCATGACCTTTGTCCAAAACTGTCAGGGCTTCAAACAGCCAAGGGTGCTTGCTTCGCCCACCTGTCCGGATCTTGCAGGGGCGCCTGTGAAGGGAAAGAGACTGTGGAGGTCTATAATGCACGAACAGAGGAAATGGTCAGCTCGTTCAAACCCGGTGGTGAAACTGCAATTATTGTTGACCAGGGGAGGACACCGGAAGAGCAATCAGTCATCTTCATCGACCAGGGACAATACGTTGGTTTCACTTTTGCGCAACGGGCGTTGCCGCTGGACAATCTTGACGCGGTGCGCGCGTTGATTGGTCAAGGCAAAGAGAATCGCGTTGCTCAAAGCCTGGTGACAGCCGTGCTCCAGCAACCGGGTAGCCGGGACATCCGTTACTTTGAGCCGTAAGGAACCTCCGCTCATCCCTGCCAAGGGGTTTTTTACGGCTATTTCCTTTATACTTGCGGTTTATTTAGCGAAAAAGGGCCTTTATGACATTGGAAACGTTATCTCCGGAAGCTCAGGTTCATCACGAGAAAATTGAGCGCGTATACACCGAAGTGGCAAAGGTGGTGGTCGGCCAGGACTACATGGTCAACCGCCTGCTCATCGGCCTCTTCACCAACGGACACATCCTGCTCGAGGGTGTGCCTGGCCTCGCCAAGACGCTGACAATTTCAACAGTAGCGCAGGCCCTCCACCTGGACTTCCAGCGGATTCAGTTTACGCCAGACCTTCTTCCCTCCGACCTCGTGGGAACCATGATCTACAACCAGCGCGAGGGGAAATTCGAAGTGAAGAAGGGACCGATCTTCGCCAACATCATCCTCGCCGACGAGATCAACCGCTCTCCCGCCAAGGTGCAGTCTGCCCTGCTTGAAGCGATGCAGGAAAAGACGGTTACCATCGGCGAAACCACCTTCGGACTCGATAAGCCGTTCCTTGTGATGGCCACACAAAACCCCGTAGAGAACGAGGGAACCTACCCGCTGCCGGAGGCGCAGGTCGACCGCTTTATGATGAAGGTGTCGGTAACGTATCCCAGCAAAGAACAGGAGTTGGAGATCATGAGGCGCATCGCCAACATGCGGTTTGACTTCACCGTGAACCCGGTTCTTACCAAAGAAGATATTTTCGCTATTCGTGATGAGGTGAACAAAGTAAAAATCTCCGAGTCGCTGGAGAAGTACATCATTGAGTTGGTCTCCGCGTCACGGAATGCTAAGGAATACAAGCTTGATCACGAAGCACAGTATATCCAATTTGGCGCATCCCCGCGCGCGAGCATCAATCTCAATCTGGCGAGCAAAGCAGCTGCCTACCTGGAGGGCCGCGACTACGTGCTTCCGGAAGACATCAAAGAGGTTGCGCCCGATGTCATGAACCACCGGATCATTCTCAACTACGAGGCCGAGGCAGACAACGTGAAGACCACGGACATCATCCGTGCCATCCTTGCCAAGGTGCCCATCGGCAAGTAGGATTAAGCCAACTTTATTCCTTTTGCGTTCCGTTTAAGCTAGCGTTACGTCGCGGGCGTCGTAACCGCTTGAGAGCCAAACATCTCAGGTAATGCCTATCCTGATTATCCGGATTCATCCCACCCACCCCAGTCCCGGTTTAACAATTCCGTAACAGCCCACTATCAGCCGGGTAATATGGGGGGATGACCTTTGTACCGTCACCACAGACCATGCGCCATACCCTGCTTTCGGCCCTCTTTCTCCTCTTTTCCACTGTTGCCTTCGCCCAAAACGGGACCCTTTCCGGAAAGGTGCTCGACGCCAAGTCCAATGAGGCCATTATCGGCGCAAACGTAGTCATTGAAGGGACCACGGTTGGCGCTGCTACCGATATGGATGGCAAGTTCCAGATCAACAACGTAAAGCCGGGCACTTATAACGTGGTCATTTCCTTTGTTACTTACAAGACCCAGACGATTACAGCTGTCGTTGTTGAAGCCGGAAAAGTGACTTCGTTGGAGATTCCCCTCCCCGAAGAAGTTTCAGAACTCGCCGAAGTGGTGGTCACCGCCAAACGCGAAATCAACACCGACGCCAACCTGATCAAAAACATTCGTGAAGCCAAGCTGGTGGTGAGTGGAATTTCTGCCGAACAAATTACGCGCCTGCCGGATCGCGATGCGGCGGAAGTGATGAAGCGTGTCCCCGGCGTGACCATCGTCGACAACCGCTTTGTGATCGTGCGCGGGGTGCCGGAGCGCTACAACCAGGTGATGATCAACAATTCGATTGCGCCCAGCACAGAAATTGACCGCCGCAGTTTTTCCTTCGACCTCATTGGTTCTGGCGCCATCGACCAGATGCTCATTTACAAATCGGCGACGGCAGAACTGCCTGGCGATTTCGCAGGAGGCATGATCCGCGTGGTGACTAAACAGCCGGCCAACGACGACTTCATGAATTTCGGAATGTCCATCGGCTATCGAACTAATGCGACTGGACAAACCACCGTCTCTTCACAGGGAAGTGCTACGGATTGGCTTGGATTTGACAATGGTTTTCGCTCTTTGCCCGGAGGCTTTCCAAGTGCTGACGCTCTTCGTACGTCAGCAAAGAACTCCACCACGCGGGAGTCGGCAGGGAAGTCATTGACCAACAACTTCGCGCCGCTCATGTCCACGGCCCGACCCAACGTCGGCTTCAACTTCAACCTGGGCAAGAGCTTCATGGTCGGTCGCGTGAAATTCGCAAACCTTACCTCGCTGACGTATTCAAATACTTTTGTACACTATCAAAACATCAAATTCAATCGCTACAACGAGTTTACCGCCACCAGCGCGATAAAGCGGTTTGAATACAACGATGACTTTTACAGCAATGACTCCCGATTCAACATCGTGCATAACTGGCGCTTTGATCTTGACGATCGCAATCAAATTGAGTTCAAGAACCTTTTTGTTCAACTCGGTGAGCACGAGACTACCGTTAGAACCGGCGTAGACTTTTATCAGAACCCGAACTTTGACCGGCTCAACTACGCGTACCATTTTCTGAGCCGTTCGATCTACTCCGGTCAGTTGATCGGAAACCACTCTTTGGGTGACGGCTCGAGCAAGGTGTCCTGGCTGCTGGGCGCCAACCTCGTGAATCGGAATGAGCCGGACTACCGCAGGTTCCGTACCTACCGCGATCATGGCTCAGCCGGCACCGAGGAACCATACACCATGCAATTGCCGGCGGGCGGTAACGTTTTTGAAACTGGCCGCTTCTGGTCTACGCTGGCCGACCGCGGGTTCTCCAACGCAGCAGATTTTGAAAAGCGTTTTGGTAACGCAGACTCCAAGCGCAAGATTACCCTTAAAGCCGGCTACTACGCGGAGTACAAGACCCGGACCTTTGAGGCGCGCGTTGTTAACTACCTGTATCCAAATACGTCGGGGTTTGATCCTATGGTTGGAGACTCGCTCTCAAAACTCCCCCTTACCCATGTGTTCGCACCGGAGAACATCAAACGCTCGAACGGATTCGTCATTGAGGATGGCACAAAGCCAGAAGACAAATACCAGGGGAAAAATACACTCGGTGCAGGCTATGTCAGCGGGAGATTACCTCTCGGAAAAGTGGACATCACGGCCGGGTTCCGCGGGGAATACAACGTGCAGAACCTGACAGCGCGCACCAGTGCAGGTCCCATCGCCATCAACAACCCGATCTTTTCTGCACTGCCCTCTCTTAACATCGCTTACAATGTGAGTGACCGTTCGTTGGTCCGTATCGCCTATGGTCGTACCGTGAACCGTCCTGAGTTCCGTGAGCTGGCACCCTTCCTTTACTATCAGTATGAGTATGAAGCCGCAGTCTACGGAAATCCAAACCTGAAAACGGCCACCATTGACAATGTTGACCTCCGTTGGGAGATGTACCCTAACCCGGGCGAAGTCGTGAGTGTCGGTGGTTTTTACAAGAACTTTTCTAACCCGATCGAGACCTACCTGCAGGTGACGTCAGACAATCCGCAGTTCAGCTACGGCAATGCACCGACGGCGATGTCGTACGGCGTAGAAGTAGAGCTAAGGAAGTCGCTGGCCAGCCTGGGTATGTCACGCATTCTGCGCAATACTTCCGTGAACTTGAACGCTGCATGGATCCACAGCAACGTTGATATCGGCGATAACGCGGCGAACGCCAACCAGATTCGCAACCGGCCGTTGCAGGGGCAGTCTCCCTATATCATCAATGCTGGTGTGTACTACCTCGAAGAAAAGTCCGGGTTGGCTGTGAACGTGGCATACAATGTCTTTGGTCCTCGAATTTTTTCAGTGGGCGACAAGAACTTTCCCTCCTGGTGGGAGATGCCGCGACACTCTATGGATTTCCAGATCTCCAAGACCTGGATGAGGCGCCTCGAAACCAAATTCAACATCCAGAACCTGCTCGATGCGACATACAGTTTCTACCAGGACAACGACAACAACAACGAAATTGTAGCCGACAAGGAAGCGATCATCCGGCAGTACAAAGTCGGCTCCACGTTCACCCTGGGTGTCGTGTGGAAACTTGGGGTCAAAAATTGAGTAGCAGTTAACTCTCTGTTAAGCCCGCGCGAAGCAATTAACCTTCGCATAATCAATTCATAATTCGGCCGACATCGGTGCCTCCGCCTGCAGGCCTACTTTTGAGACCAAACCAACAGCCATGAAAAAACTTAGTCTCTTCGCGTTTGCCATCCTCGCCATCGGGCTCGTGATGTGCAGCGACGACAACACAATTCAACCTGCCGCGACCCTGTCCACCGATCCCTCGAGCGGTGCTGGCAAACCGGGTGAGGTCGTTACTGTCAACATCGCCTTCACCGCCCCCAATGGGGCCAAGGAATTGCATGTATTTGTATCAGGCGTTGAGGAAGACGTAGTATCATTGTCCGGTGTAGCTTCTCCGACCACCTATGACTACACGGTACCAGCTGATGCAGAAGTAGGCTCTACCATCAACCTCGGCTTCCAAATCTATGACAACCAGAATTTCCCTTCAGCCATCACAAACTTCACGGTGGGCGTTGGGGAAACCTTGCAAGGCACAATTGCCGCCAGCGTTACGCTGGATGCCGCACAACAGTATTTCCTGAAAGGACAGGTTTTTGTACCCAATGGTGTTACGCTGACGATTCCTGCCGGCACCATCATTAAAGGCGACAAAGTCACCAAGGCTACCCTGGTAGTGCAGCCTGGCGGCAAACTGGTTACGCAGGGTACTTCCACCAATCCGGTAGTATTTACATCCGCTCTCCCAGTGGGTGCACGCGATCGTGGCGACTGGGGCGGAGTAATCATCCTCGGCAATGCATTTGTCAACCAGCCCGCCAAACCTTCTATCGAAGGGATTACTCCCGCACAAAACTACGGAAGCTCACTTGCTGAAGCCGCGACACCATCAACCAATGCCACCGAAAACTCTGGCTCGATTCAATACACACGCATTGAATATGCGGGCATTGAATTGACTCCGAACAACGAAACTAACAGCCTGACCTTGGGTGGCGTTGGGAATGGAACTACCGTTGAGTACGTACAGGTTTCCTTTGGCGGTGATGACGGCTTTGAGTGGTTCGGCGGCACAGTCAATGGTAAATACCTTGTTTCCCACAGCTCCTGGGATGACGATTTTGATACCGACTTTGGCTGGGGTGGCAACGTCCAGTTTGGGCTTGCCGTGCGTAATACGTTCTTCGCTGACCAGTCTGGCTCGAATGCTTTTGAAAGCGATAACCAGGGCAATGGCAACACGATCGCAGGAGTTTGTGACGGCGCTACCCAGGCAGGTTGCACACGCGGCGTCTTCTCCAATATCACCGTCCTTGGCCCACGCGACTTTAACAATGGCACAGGGGCGGCACAAAACGCCGCTCGGGCCATTTCGGGCAACTTCCAGAATGCAGCGCATATTCGCCGCAGGACTTCGATTTCGATCTTCAACTCGGTCTTCACAGGATTCCCGGTGGGTATCCGTCTCGACGACCAGGGAACAATTGACAACCTGAACGTGGCAGCGGGAGCAGCAGGGAACTATGCCTACAACATCCTGGCTTCGCCGAATACAGGGGTATTGGGTACACTTACAACTTCCAGCAACGTAGCATTCGCCACCGGTCTAAGTTCCGGAGATGCGACTTTTGTCCAGACCTATTTTAATGCAAACAACAATACACTGGTTAACCCTACGGCTCCGGCTCCCTGGTCGCCTGTGCCCGGAACACCCGCTGGTTCTGTTGATCCCTATCCGGGTCTTGGCTTAAATGCTGCTATGTTCTGGGGTGCCTCCAGTGCAGCGACGTATCCTTCCAACCCGTCATTCGCGACGGCGGCAGGAACAGTTGCTACCGGTGCCAATTTTAGCCATGCGAAATTGGCGGTGGCCTTCTTCAATGCAACGGGTACCTATCGTGGAGCATTTGGCGCCACAGACTGGACCGATGGCTGGGCTGAATTCCAACCCATCAACAAGGTATACTGATCAGGCGCTGAAATTGATTTACATGGGAAGACCCGTCGACCTCCGACGGGTCTTCTTTTTTTACCTTTGTGATATGCGTTTGAATCTGTTTCTGTTCTTTGCTTTGCTGCTCCTGGCCGGTGCCTGCCGCATGGAGAATGATTACACTCCGGCCTCTCATCTGTCCCCTGAGCGCCAGGATTTGCTCATGAACCGGATTATCCGGTACATGGCGCGTACGCCAGACGGCGTATCTGAGGATGATCGATTGCTTCGGGAACATGACGAGCATTACGATGAACAGAAGAGCTTTCATCGCCTCGATGCTTTGTACACTGATGACAATACACACTATTTCCTCGTAAGTCGTATTGCGCCCAGCTTGACAGAAAAACGGGTGGCTATCGGCGGCAAGCTCACCGTGGACGGTGACTTCCGGATTTCCTATTATGAAGAAGTCTTCCGCACCTGGAAGATGGTTCCAGACACCCTGGCCAGGCGAAGCCTGTTCCTGTTCGACAAAATGGTTAGGGGTGAAGACCTGCTCCCTTACTACTCCAGCAATTCGGGGAACACCGACTACATTGAATTCCCCGACGAGCGGACTTACTATGATGTGGAGCGCCGCATCTGGCGCAGCCGGTGATTAGTTTACTTTGCGAAGGCGCTCCTGGTGCATCTCAATGGCGCGTTTGATGGGAATGGTGGTCGCCGCCACGGAGTCCTGTGCATTCTTGTTGTTGACAATCTTCTGCTCGAGAACGAGGTGTTCCAGTTTGTTCGCCTCCAGCGATTTTTCAAGCTGAATCTTCTGCTGGGCGTTCAATCCAAGCCGTGTGTTGAGATTCTTGTTCTCATTGACTAACCGCTGTTGCTGGCGAACGACAATATTGAGTGCTGTCTGCGCTTCGGTAATCTGCGCCTGGATCTTGTCTTTGTAAAACTTGATGCCAAACTGGTAAACCAGTTTTTCTGTCGCCTCTTCAACAATCTTCACATCATTCACGGTCCACTCATCCGGACGAATTCCCATCCACACAGTGCCCGTTTCAGCGTTGCCGCTTGATTTGGCATAGAGAATTCCGGAAGTGTAAACAGTGCCTCCCATGGCCGGACCTTCCACGAATTGATAATCGGAGCCGGCCTTCACTTTACCAAGCGACTTGATGTACTTTGCCCAGGCGGCCTCTACCTCTTCCTTCTTTCCCTCCAGTGTCGTGCTGTATCCATCGGTCGATTCGCTCTTCACCCGTTCACTTTTCTTGTTGACCGTCACCTTTTGCCCCCAGGAGGGGAAGGCCAACAGGAGTGTTGCAACCATCAACAACTTTTTCATACCGGATTGGTTAACTTGATTGTAAAGATCACCTAATTCTCCCGCTTTTGACAAATTCGGTTCTCATCACCGGCGCCAGCGGGCTCATCGGCAATCACCTCACTCGTCACTTGCTTCAAAAGGGATGCCGGGTTGCGCACCTGGGGAGATCGCAAGGCAAAGGGCCCGTGGAGTCATTTCAATGGGACCCTTATGCTGGTACAATAGACCCGAGTGCGCTGAAAGGTCGGGATACGGTGATACACCTTGCGGGAGCCAACGTGGCGGCCAAGAGATGGACCACTTCCTACAAGCAGGAGATTCTGATGAGCAGGCTGAAATCGACCGCGTTCCTCCGTGCGAAACTCAAAGAGCTGTCGCATGATGTGAAAACGGTCGTGATGGCGTCGGCCGTGGGGATCTATGGGTTCAACCTGTCAGACGACTGGTACACAGAGGAGAGTCCATTAGGCAATGACTTCCTTGCCGACGTAGTGAAACGTTGGGAAGAGGAGGCTGAGGAGTTTGTTTCGATAGGGATACGACTGGTCAAGATCCGGATCGGGATTGTCATGACGCCTGAGGGTGGCGCCTTGCGCGAAATGAGCCGCCCTATGCGCTGGGGATTCGGTGCCCCACTGGCTTCCGGTCGACAATGGGTAAGCTGGATCCACCGCGATGACCTCTGCGGGGTTTTCGCCGCCGCGATTGAGCAGCGTCATTGGTCCGGCGCATACAATGCCACTGCACCAAACCCGGTGACCAATGCGGAGTTGACCAAAGCGCTTTCTGATGCGATGCATCGCCATATCATTCTCCCTGCAGTGCCCGGTGTTGCCCTTCGACTGCTGTTGGGTGAAATGGCTGACCACGTTATCAACGGATGCAAGGTTTCCTCGGCGAGAGTTCAACAGGCCGGTTATCGCTTTCAACACGAGCACATCCAGGAAACTCTTCGACACTTAATGGGCGGGTAACCCATTCATGCACAACGAGTTTTAGATTTTATTCTAACTTGGGTGGTTCAATAAATAACCATGGCAAAGAAAAAGAAGAGTGATGAACTGATCAAAGCTGCGCTGGAGGAAGAGCACAGAATCCGGAAGGCATTTAAGGATAAGGACTGGGCGGAGATCAAAAGCTCGGACTCTTGGGTAATCTTCAAAGTGATGGCCGAGTTTGTGGAGGGATTTGAAAAGCTCGCCAAGATCGGTCCTTGCGTTACCATCTTTGGATCGGCCCGCATAAAAGCTGGTCACCCGTATTACAAGGTCGCGGAGGAAACAGCATTTCAACTTGTGCAGCATGGCTACGGTGTGGTTACTGGCGGCGGACCTGGCATCATGGAAGCCGGCAACAAGGGAGCAAACCGTGCTGGAGGAAAATCGGTAGGTCTAAATATTTTTCTTCCATTTGAGCAAAAAGGTAATCCTTACATCGATCCCGACAAGCTGATCACCTTCGACTATTTCTTTGTTCGTAAAGTGATGTTTGTGAAATACTCCCAGGGTTTCATTGTCATGCCCGGCGGGTTCGGAACGATGGATGAACTCTCGGAGGCGTTGACGCTGATCCAAACGAAAAAAATTGGACGTTTCCCCATTGTCCTGGTCGGCAAGAAATTCTGGGGCGGCATCATCGATTGGTTTAAGAAGGTGTTGGTCACCGAGGGGATGATCCATGAAGAGGATCTCACCCTATTCAACCTGGTCGACACGCCCGAGGAGGCGGTGAAAGTGATCGACGATTTCTACGCGAAATATTTGCTGTCGCCGAATTTCTAAGCTCGATTTTGGCCTGAAATAGGGGCATTTTGCCACAATTTGGCCCTTTTGAAACCTTTATCGTAATATTACGATTAAGGAGCTATGGGCCTTACAAAGACAGAGGAATTCACCCTCGAACAGAATGAGCTGGCAGCAGTTGCCAAGGCACTGGGTCATCCGGCTCGTATTGCCATCCTGGAATTCTTGATCCAGAAGAAGGCTTGCGTTTGTGGCGACATCGTGGACGAATTGCCGCTGTCGCAATCCACGGTATCGCAACACCTGCAAGAGTTGAAGAAAGTCGGCTTGATTCAGGGAAGCATCGAAGGTCCACGCATATGTTACTGCATCGATCCAAAAGCATGGCAGCGATTGAAAGGGAACCTAAACGGTTTACTTGAGAGCTTCAAGGATTCATCGTGTTGTTAATTGACTAATAACCAGAACCCCCATGGAAACAACCAACCCTTCAGCATTGAAAGAACTAGTTCGTGAGAAGTATGGCCAGATCGCCGACCAAAGCAAAGCTGAAAACACCAGCAGTTGCTGTGGCGCCGGCGGCTGCGGTCCGGTGGACTATACCATCATGGCAGATGACTACAGCCAGTTGGAAGGTTACGCCAAGGATGCCGATCTGGGGCTGGGGTGTGGCCTGCCAACTGCGCATGCACTGATTCGTCCAGGTGACACCGTTGTTGACCTGGGATCAGGAGCCGGCAATGACTGCTTTGTGGCCCGATCAATCGCAGGCGATAAAGGACGGGTGATCGGCGTGGACTTCACTGAGCGCATGATTGAGAAGGCTAAAGCCAATGCGATCAAACTGGGTTACACGAACGTCGAATTCAGACAGGGAGACATTGAAAATCTGCCACTTGCCGGGGGCATTGCAGATGTTGTGGTTAGTAATTGTGTGTTTAACCTGGTGCCCAACAAGAAGCAGGCCTTGGCGGAAACCTATCGGATTCTAAAAACGGGTGGGCACTTCAGCATCTCCGACATTGTTCTTTCCGGAGAATTGCCGTCAGGCCTGAAAGAATCTGCGGAGATGTATGCGGGATGTGTGGCTGGGGCAATCCAAAAGGATGAATACCTCGACTTGATTGCGAATGCAGGGTTCACAAACATCCGCATTCAGAAGGAAAAACGAATTGATATTCCGGATGAGATTCTTCTCCTATATGTCGGGGAAGCAGAGTTGGCTGACCTCAAGACAGGTGAACGAGGAATCTACAGCATCACCGTCTATGCCGAAAAAGGGGAAGCCTGTTGTGCACCGGGTTGTTGCGGAAAATAAGATGAAGAAGATCCTGGTTCTCTGCACGGGCAACAGTTGCCGAAGCCAAATGGCCGAGGGGTACCTCCGCAAATTCGCGGGCGGTCGGGCTGAAATTTTCAGTGCTGGCATCGAGGCCCATGGCCTCAACCCTCGTGCAGTGGCCGCCATGAAGGAAGATGGTATAGATATCGCAAATCATACTTCGAATCTCGTTTCAGAGTATGATGGAAAGAAGTTTGACTATGTCATTACCGTCTGCGACAATGCCCGCGAACAGTGCCCTTACTTTCCAGGTGTAGAACAATTCCACCAGGATTTCCCTGATCCGGCAAAGGCCAAAGGATCAGAACTGGAAATTGCCAAATCATTCAGGGTAGTTCGCGACCAGATTAAAGCTTATTCAAAATCCTTTGTTGAAAACCACCTGATGAAACATGGAAGCTGATATTCAAAGTTGGAATGCCCTTGCTCCCCGGCTGATGGGCTTTGTCCGGAAGCGCGTATCTGAGCGCACCATCGCACAGGACATTGTACAAGACGTTTTTCTTCAGTTCCACCAGCACAGCTCGCAACTGAGAGATCCAGATAAACTAACAGGATGGATATTCCGGGTGGCTCAAAACCGCATCACGGATTTCTTCCGTGACCGGAAGCGCAAAGAGGTGGAAATCCCAATGCCCGCCGTGGAGGAAGAGAATCGCTATGCTCAATGTGTCGCCGATTGCCTCAAGGAAGAGATCAGGAACCTTCCGGAAAAATACCGGAGCGCGTTTGAATTGGCGGAATTGAAGTCAGTTCCCCAGACCAGGATTGCTACTGAATTGGGTGTGTCCTATTCCGGATTGAAATCGAGAGTTCAAAGAGCAAGGGAACTGCTCCGACTGCGGATGAAGTCGAAATACCAAATCGAGTATGACCGCTACGGGAACATTCTCGTGTGTGAGTCCCGGGCAAGTGAAACTTGCCCGCATCCGCGGGGGTGAGCCCGCCTATGGCGGACCCACCCGGGATGCTTAGCAACATCCCGTGCTGCCATCGCAACATCCGG
>CAZJWV010000088.1:0-14096 GCA_964549855.1 uncultured Ohtaekwangia sp.
TTCAATCTTGCGCATGCCATAGTTCTGCAGAACCAGGAGCAGGAGGGTGTCGAGGACGGTGAACGACACGCCCCACACGAGGGGGATGCCGAAGAGGAGTTTAAGGCCGATTGCCATCCCCAGGACTTCTGCCAAGTCGCAAGCGGCAATCGCAATCTCGGCGAGGAACCAAAGCACGTAGTTGATGGCGGGCCTGTAAGTGGCGCGCGATGCCTGTGCGAGGTCGAGCTGACGTACAACACCCAGGCGGGCGCTGAGGCTTTGAAGCAGCAGCGCCATCATGTTCGACATGAGCAGGACCCAGATGAGTGTATACCCGAACTGGCTTCCGCCCGCGATATCCGTCGCCCAGTTGCCCGGATCCATGTACCCCACGCTCACGAGGTAAGCGGGGCCGAGGAAGGCAATCAGCTTGCGCCATCCTCGCCTTGATGTAGCATCAATGCTGGCGTTTACTTCGCTGAGTGACTTGGAGTTGGCGCGGTCCATGGGCTTCTACAATGACAGGAGGATGTTGCGCGACACCTCCACGCTGATGAACGATTTCTTTTTGTCGATGAGGATTTCCATCGACTTGTCGTAGGCTTCACGCCGAACCACCTGGATTACTTTCCCAGGCTTCGCGCCGATCTTGTCCAGGAATTTTAGAAGCCCCGCGTCGGTGTCTTTTACCGTGGTAATCGTCCCACGCTTGCCAGGTTCGAGCTGGTCGAGGCCGATGAGGACTTGCTGCTTTATCTTGCCATGCTGATCAGGGATGGGGTCGCCGTGCGGATCGGTCTTGGGAAAGCCCAAGAACTCGTCGAGCTGGTTGATGAGACGAGGGGATTGGATGTGCTCCAGTTGTTCGGCCACGGCGTGAACCTCGTCCCAGGTGAAGCCCAGTTTCTTGACGAGGAAGGTTTCCCAGAGGCGATGCTTTCGAATGATCTGAAGGGCTTGTTGCTTCCCTGCCGCAGTGATCTTCACCCCGTAGTAGCGCTCGTGCTGGACCAGCGATTTTGCCGACAGCTTCTTGACCATGTCCGTGACGGAAGCCGCCTTGGTTTGCATAGCCTCGGCCAGTTCGTTGGTCATGACGGGCTTTTCGCCGCCGTGCGAAAGGTGGTAGATGGCCTTGAGATAGTTCTCTTCCGTGAAACTGATCACAGTGGCAAACCTAAATAATTTAGACTAGTCTAAAAAATAATTTAGGCTATATTTTTATCCCTTCGGCCCTTCGACAGGCTCAGGGCAAGCTGCTCAGGGCGAGTCCAGATAGGAGTTTGGGGGCTTCAGAGTCCCATGAGGTGTCGGCGGGGTCAGAGGAAAAGAATGAACCGGACTTCAGGGCCCGTAGGATACCCTGAACCTCGGGCTGATCCATGTTGCAGAGAACAAATGGCTGGCAATCCTTGAAGCGTGCGACCCACGGCCAGTGTGGTTCAGTGAGTATCGGCAGGCGGGCCTGAAGGTACTCAAAGAGTTTGGTGGGGACGGAATTGGCAGTATGAGGCAGGAGTGGGTAACAAATGATAGCTGCCTCTGATGCGGCAATGGCGTTGATAATTTCGGCATGGGGCACGAGCGTCTCAACTCCCACCAACTGCACAAAGGGTTTCGTTGAGGCCTCCTCGCGGAGCCGTCGTTGAACCACCTTTGAAGCGGCATAACCGATGACAATGAGGCGTACTGTAGCATCGGCGAGATAAAGCTTCTCTGCGAACCTGATGGCGCGAAAGACACCTGAACTTTCCGATAGAGTCCCTGTGAAAAGGAGATTAGTTCGCCCAGCATCACTGTGACCCAGGCTGGGAACCACCCCCTCTCTTCGAAGTAGAGAGGGGGCAGGAGGGGAGTTAGCTGCTTTGTTTTCAATTACTGTCCAACCCCCGCGGAAGAAACGGAACTCCTTCTCATAGCCGGCCTCCGCAAGGAAGAAGTGGTCAATCGCTGGTGCCGTTACTTTTTCAACAAACCGCACCCATAACGCCAGCGGCAGCCGGAACAAAGCAGGAAGACCCTCTGAATGCAGAATATTCCGGAAGTAGTTTTCGCGGACATCATAGATGATTCTTGTTCCATAGATGATCTTCATCAAGATGGCTGGGAAAATCAGTTCGTGCGTAGTGAAGACGAACACGTGTGGACGCAGCTTTGACGCCAGGTTGTAAACGCGCCACCTTGCCCACCACCTGGAGAAACCCAGTCGTTCAAACTGTCCCAGCGGCACCCCGGTAAGTCCGGGGGTTGAAACGTGTGCGCAGCCGAAGCCAATCACTGTCACCTCCGATTGCCCGGCCACCGCGATTGTTTGCCCCATTTTTTCCGTCATGCGCGTGTCGTCCACGGGCTTGAGGATGGAGGCAATGACAATTCTGCTTTTTTCTCGTTCTTGTGCCACAAGCCAAAAATAGGGACAACCATGGAACTCCGCGATTACATTGACCGTGCATGGGAGAATCGGGAAGCCTTGAGCCAGGAGGATACCCGTGAGGCAATACGGGAGGTGATTGGGCTGCTGGACAAAGGTGAATTGCGGGTGGCGACGCCTTCCCCGGAAGGTTGGATCGTGAACGAATGGATCAAGAAGGCGGTGATTCTCTATTTCCCTATCCAGACCATGGAGACGCTCGAGGCCGGCCCCCTGGAATTCCATGACAAGATTCCTCTCAAGCAGAACTATGCCAAGCTGGGTGTGCGGGTCGTTCCCGGCGCCATCGCGAGATACGGCTCGTACGTGAGCAAGGGGGTGATCCTCATGCCCTCTTATGTGAATATCGGCGCCTACGTCGATCAAGGCACGATGGTCGACACCTGGGCGACCGTGGGCAGTTGCGCACAAATCGGTAAGCACGTCCACCTGAGTGGCGGGGTGGGGATCGGCGGCGTACTGGAACCGGTGCAAGCGGCGCCGGTGATTGTAGAGGACAATGCCTTCATCGGGTCGCGTTGCATCCTTGTCGAGGGCGTGCGAATTGGGCACGAAGCCGTGCTGGGTGCAAATGTTGTGCTGACGGGGAGCTCAAAAATCATCGATGTGACGGGTGAGAAACCGGTCGAATACAAGCAGTATGTTCCCCCACGCTCCGTCGTAATTCCGGGTACGATTCCAAAGAGTTTTCAATCCGGCACTTACCAGGTGCCTTGCGCGTTGATTATAGGAAAGCGGAAGGAAAGTACCGACAAGAAGACCTCCCTAAACGATGCCTTGCGCGAAAACCAGCTGTCTGTGTAGGATGGCACGTGCTTTGGACTATGATTCGGACCATGATTCGCGTGATTCATTTGATTAGTGTGATTGCCTAATTTGGCTACTATGCGGTTTGTTGCTGGGCTGATTCTTCTTGTTCTGTTTGCAGGTTTCAGCCCGCAGCGGAAGGAGATTCCCGTCACCCGCAATACCAGCTACGGTACAGGTGAGGAACTTGAATACCGCGTTCATTTTGGAGTGTTTACTGTCGGTACGGCAATCACACGGGTGGACAAGAGCCTTCAAACCTACAACGGCCGCACGTGTTACAAGGTGGATGCCTACGGCGAGACCAGCGACTGGATTTCGTGGGTTGCCAAGGTCAATGACAACTGGGGCGCATACATCGATACGACCACATTGCTCACGCACATGGCTTACCGTACGCTTCGGGAAGGTAAGTACAAGAGGGATGAGCAGTCGTTCTTCGATCACCAAAATCGCAAGGTGGAGGTGAAAGTGAAAAACCGCGACACGGGCGCCATCGAATCAAAAACCTATGACACGCCGGCCAACGCGAAAGACCTGGTCGCCGGCTTCCTCTTTCTGCGCATCATCGACTTCAAGAAGGTCGCCATCGGAGACACCCTCACCGTTTCCGGGTTCCTGGAAGACGCCTCCTATGACCTGAAAATTATCTACACGGGCAAGGAAGTGATCTCCACGAAGATGGGGAAGATCCCCTGCATTCGCATTCGCCCCATCATGCCGAAGAATTCGCTTTTTGACGGAGAGAACTCTGTCGCTTGCTGGATTTCAGACGACATGAATCGAATTCCCATCAAGCTCCAGGCAAAGATGTTCATCGGAAATACCGGCCTCGAATTGGTCAAGTTCCGCGGCCTGCGAAACCAGCTCAAGATTATTTTTTAGATTCTTTGTCCCAGTTGGCAAGCAACTCAGAGAACTTGCTCATGCTGATTGGCTTCTCCATGTAGTCGGTGACCTCTGGAATATTACGGGCCCGGTTTCGGTCGCGCGGATCGATGGAAGAACTCACCATGTAGATCTTGATGTCTTTGCCAATGCGGGATTTAAGCTCGTGGAATTCGTCGAGGAAGCCCCACCCGTCTTTGATGGGCATGTTGATATCCAGGAAAATAATATCGGGTATGGGCCGACTTTGAGCAGCGGCATCGCGCAGGAAGCTCAGTGCTTCATTGCCGTTTTGAAATTGTAAGATCTCATGCGCCAGGTGGGTAGCCTTCAGCGTTCGTGAAGCCGTGAACTGGTACACGCTGTCGTCATCCACAAAAGCAATTACAGGAGTAGGGGGGGTGCTCATTAGAAATGCAAAACTACTGAATTCAGGATTAGCCGGGCGCCACCGCAAGGGTTAAACCCACTAGAACGATTGCAATGGAAAAAGGTTCCGTTCTATGCCCGGCCGTTTTCAATTCTCCGGTAACTTGTTGCTACCTTAGACCTGACCCCTAATCCCTAAACCCTAAACCCTGAACTATGTTAAAAGAATTCAAAGCCTTCGCCATGCGTGGCAACGTTGTTGACCTCGCCGTGGGCGTGATCATTGGTGCCGCGTTTAGCAAAATCGTCAGCTCGCTGATTGAGGATGTCATCACACCCTTGATGCTTAAGCCGGCTCTTGAGGCTGCTAACCTCTCGCACCTGGAGGAATTGACCTTGTTCGGCACCGTAAAATATGGTGTGTTTCTATCGGCAACCCTCAACTTCGTCATTGTAGCATTTATTCTCTTCATGATCATCAAGGCAGTGAATGTCGCAAAGAAGAAGGATGAAGCTTCGGCGACGCCAACTCCTCCACCAGCTGATATCCAACTGTTGACGGAGATTCGGGATTTGTTGAGGAAGTAGGGCGCGTTGTGCCCCTTGACCCTGAAGGGGATGACGTTCGCGTTGTACCCCCTGCCCCCTGAAGGGGGAAGATACTTCGATTCTGATTTTCGTGCAGTTTCCCCCTTTAGGTAGCAGGGGGTTTGACCTATTTAAACCGATCCGCCACCACCAACTCCTTGCTCCCCGGGGTGTACTTGTAGAAACCCTGTCCCGACTTCACCCCGTGATGCCCGGCCTGCACCATGTTCACGAGCAGAGGGCAAGGCGCGTACTTCGGATTTCCGAATCCCTGGTGCAGCACCGTGAGTATCGACAAACAAATATCCAGGCCGATGAAATCAGCCAGTTGGAGAGGACCCATGGGATGGGCCATGCCCAGCTTCATGACCGTGTCGATCTCATTTACTCCCGCTACACCCTCATACAGGCTATAAATGGCTTCGTTGATCATCGGCATGAGTATGCGGTTGGCAATGAACCCCGGGTAGTCATTCACTTCGACAGGAATCTTGCCCAGTTTCCGCGATAGTTCCATCACGGTATTCGTGACGGCATCGCTGGTGGCGTAGCCGCGGATCACTTCCACGAGTTTCATCAGGGGAACCGGGTTCATGAAGTGCATCCCGATAACGTTTTCCGGGCTCTTCGTAGCTGAGCCAATCCTGGTGATGGAGATCGACGACGTATTCGATGCCAGTATGGTACCGGGCCGAGTGTTCGCATCAATCTCTCGGAAGATCTTCAATTTCAATTCCGTTTGTTCTGTAGCGGCCTCAACCACCAGGTCTGCCTCCTTGATGCCTTCGTTCATAAAGGTGGTCGTCGTCAGGTTGGCCAACGCTTTCTTCTTGCCCTCCTCCGTGAGCGTGCCCTTCTCCACTTGCCGCCCCATGTTCTTTTCGATGGTAGCCAGCCCGCGCTTAAGGGCTTCTTCTGAAATATCGATGAGTGAGACAGGGTAACCGGCCTGCGCAAATACATGCGCGATGCCGTTGCCCATTGTACCGGAACCAATCACTGCTACTTGCTTCATGGATGGGTGGGTTTCAAAATGCCGTGGAAAGCGACCAAGCTACAACTTTGATTCACTTGATTAAAATGACTGAAGGGCATGATTGATAATCCTTATTAACTGGATTTGTATGATTCGCGCGGCGCTATGTTGGTTTAGGCTTTGCGGCCCTTTGCGCCTTAACGCCCTTGCGGTGGTTACTCGATCTGCAGGGTCGACGTGTTGGTGAGTCCGAGGGTTGATGCTACTCCCCTGCGGGTCCCAGCGTGACCAATTGGGCATAACCCATCGCGTTAAATCTAATGATCAGTTTGTCAGGGAGTTCCTTGGACTCAGGGCAATCAGGTCCGGGGCTCACGTAGTAGTTGTAGAATTTCTGATTACGCTTGTACAATTCATTCTCGTCAGGCTTACCCAGCAACTCCATCACATCCATCTCCGAGAGGCCCTTCAGCTTGTCGGACTGGGCAGTAAGCGCCGTCTTCATGGACAGCCGGTCGCCGGAGCAGCCGAACTTGTCGTTCCGCCATTTGTAAAGGTCAATCCCATCAAGAGTCGGCAGCGGCTTCGAACAAGAAAGCAGGGCAATAAGAAATAGAAGGACGGCCCTACCCATGTGCCTTCGGGATGCGCGAAAACCAGGCTACAGAAATCACGAAGTAAGCGGCTGCGCCCATCCACAGGTATGAAGGCCACTGGTACAAGAAAACAAGAACAATGAGCGCTGCGGGGTAGGACACAATCCGAAACCATTCGGCAATCACCACCCACCGTTTGTTCTCAAACAGTACGCCGCAGTTCACTACCGTGATGGAAATGAGCACGGTGACAACCGCCTTTTGCCACATGGGGAATGAGCTTTGATTGAAGAGGAAAGCGGCGGTGGCAACCAGGCATATCGTGTATTGGAACAGTACATAGGCGCCCAATAGCACTGGCGCCGGAGTATCGAATTTGTGATAGGTCGCCTTGCTCACCGGGGGTGCAGGCCGGTAGCCACCCAAGTCAGAAGGCATCCACCCGGGTTTGTTGAAAAGGTACCTCACTTTATCTGTCCATTTTGGGATTTGCTTCAGCTCCGACGCCATGATGGCGTAGTGACTAAAGTTGGCCCACACGCCGTTCCAGCTGTTGATGGGCTTGGTGATACCATAGGTTGGTCGCTCTTCCTCCGGCTGGAACGTGCCGAACATCCGGTCCCAGATAATGAGTGTGCCCGCATGGTTCTTGTCGATGTATTTCGGATCCCTTCCGTGGTGTACACGGTGATGCGAGGGGGTGTTTAATACATATTCCAGCCACCCCATCTTGTTGATGGTTTCGGTGTGGATCCAGAATTGGTAAAGTGTATTGAGTGACGAGATGAGCAGAAAGTCTGTGGTATTGAACCCGGCCACTGCCAAAGGGAGGTAATAGAAGAAAGTCCATACTACCTGGAAGGAGCTCTGCCGGAGTGCAACAGAAAGATTGTATTCTTCGCTTTGGTGATGCACTACGTGCCCACCCCAGAAGAGGTTGATTTCGTGGCTCATCCGGTGCGCCCAGTAATAGCCGCGGTCTACGAGGAAGAAGAGGGCAGTCCAATAGATCCAGTTCCTTTCCAGGTGGATGAGGGCAAATTTCGAAAAGATGACTTCATACACCCCGACGGCGAGCACGCGAAAGAAGATACCTGACAGCTGGGACGTGATGCCGCAGCTCAGGTTGGCGATGGAGTCGGGGAGCCGGTAGAGGTTCCGGTGGGTGAGACGCTCCACCACAATTTCCACCCCGATGAGAATGAAGAAAATAGGGATGGAAAGGACAATCGGGTTTGGGTTCATCGGGGATAGTCAATCCAAAATTAGATAAAAATCCAACCTTGGTATTAGTCGCAATGCGCATGCTCACAATCGTATCATTGTCATCCTATTAATCCCATACATCCCAGTCCTGGTCATCCCATAAATCCCACAAATCCCAGTACATTGCGCGCGAAAATTGAGGTACACAATGATTGCTCGTATTGCAAAAGGGATTTGGCTGGTTTCCATGATGGGCTCGGTGGCAGTGCTCCTTTACGCCTATGCATCTCTGCCAGAAGTAATCCAGCTGAGGGAGGGAGGTGAGGCCGGCGCCGTTTCAAGGAACACCTTCTTTTACGCTGCCCTTGGCCTGCTGGCTGTCTTAAACATGATGGTATTCCTCGTCAACCAATTTATGGCCCGCAACGACGAGTTCTTTCAGGCTTGGTTCTATGGTTTGGTTGTGTTCTTCAATCTCTTTACGGTCGTCTCCCTGCAGTTCTTTAACCTCTACAACAGCGCTGAGAAATTCAATTACGACAACATTGGATACATCATCTATGGAAGCGTGGTGTTGATGCTTGCTTGGGTCGTCGTCTGGCCAATTTCATTGGTGATCAAACACATCCGACCTAAACAGACCGTTGGTTAATTGGCTGATTACACACTGTAGATCAGTCAATTACAGAGCAATTCCTCTTTAAAGTTTGTAGATAGAACTTATGACCAGATGATTGAAATGAGGTCAAAATATTCTTTCTTAGAAAGGATTTCACGCGTCCTCATTTTTTAACCTGGGCGGAAGCAGCTTCCGCGAAGATTTTTTAGACACTCGGCGAGACAAGAAAAGCGAACTAGTAAGCATGGCGAAGGAAAGTACGGAATACAACGAATCGAGTATTAAGTCGCTCGATTGGCGGGAGCACATCCGCCTGCGGCCGGGGATGTACATCGGCAAACTCGGCGATGGGTCGGCGAAAGACGACGGCATTTACGTGCTCGTAAAAGAGGTGATGGACAACTGCATCGACGAGCACATGATGGGCTACGGCAAGTTGATCGACGTGAAAATCACTGACCAGAAGGTGGTGGTTCGAGACTATGGCCGAGGCATTCCATTGGGCAAAGTCGTCGACGTGGTTTCCAAGATCAACACCGGGGCCAAGTACGACAGCGGGGCCTTCCAAAAGTCGGTAGGTCTCAATGGGGTGGGCACCAAGGCCGTTAACGCGCTCTCCAACTACTTCAAGGTCCAGGCCTTCCGTGAAGGGCACACGAAACAGGCGGAATTCAAGAAGGGCATCCTCACCAACGATCCGAGGCAGTCCAAGAGCAGTGAGCGCAACGGCACGCTTGTCGAGTTTGAGCCGGATGGAAGCATGTTCAAGAACTATCACTTCATCCCGGAGTACCTGGATGACCTGATGTGGAATTATGCCTACCTCAACGCCGGATTAACCATCAATTGCAACGGTCGCAAGTTCTTTTCGAAGAACGGGCTATTGGACCTCCTTAAGGATAAGTCCGATGCCGAGGAAATACGCTACCCATTCATCCACTTCAAGGGCGACGACATCGAGGTAGCCCTGACCCACGGAAATCAATACGGTGAGGAATACTATTCTTTTGTAAACGGCCAGCACACCACGCAGGGGGGAACCCACCTCGCTGCCTTCCGGGAAGGTATCGTTAAGGCCGTTCGCGACTTCTATAAAAAGGAATTTGACGCATCAGATATCCGGGCCAGCATAATCGCAGCCATAGCTGTGCGCGTGCAGGAGCCGGTATTCGAATCGCAAACCAAGACCAGGCTTGGCTCCATCAACATGGCGCCAGACGGACCAACGGTGCGTGGCTATGTCGGTGATTTCGTGGCCAAAGAGCTGGAAATCTATTTACACAAGAACCCCACCGTGGCAGACGCGGTTCTTAAGCGGATTCTGCAATCGGAGCGGGAGCGCAAGGAGATTGCGGGAATTAAGAAACTGGCCAACGAGCGGGCAAAAAAGGCGAATCTCCACAATCGCAAGCTTCGCGACTGCCGGATTCACTTCGACGATGGCAAGGATGCCCGGAGCAAAGAATCGATGATCTTCATCACAGAGGGGGACTCGGCCAGCGGTTCGATCACCAAGTCAAGAGACGTGGAGACGCAGGCCGTATTTAGCCTCCGGGGCAAGCCCCTCAACTGCTTTGGACTCACCAAAAAGGTGGTTTATGAGAACGAGGAATTCAATCTCCTCCAGCATGCATTGAATATTGAGGACGGCCTCGAAGGGTTACGCTACAACAAGGTGATTGTCGCCACGGATGCCGATGTTGATGGGATGCACATCAGGCTGCTGCTGATGACGTTCTTTTTACAATTCTTCCCCGAATTGGTAAAAGGCGGTCACGTGTATATCCTGGACACGCCCCTTTTCCGTGTGCGGAATAAGAAAGAAACCATTTACTGTTACAGCCCTGCGGAAAAAGAAAAAGCCATTCGCCAACTGGGCAACAAGCCCGAGATCACACGGTTCAAGGGACTCGGCGAGATATCTCCGGAAGAATTCGGCACCTTCATCGGCGAAAAGATCCGCCTTCAGCCGGTGATCATCGCCAAGGAGAAGCACCTGGTGAAGACCCTTGAGTTTTATATGGGCAAGAATACACCAGACCGTCAGGACTTCATCATCGATCGCCTCCGGGTGGAGATGGATGTCGTCGAGGAACAGGAACTGGAAGCCACCGAGACGGAGTGATTTTTTTGTAATGAAATGAGCAAGAAGAAAGCAGCTAAGCCAACGAAGCAAGAAGCCGCCCACGAACTGGCTTCTGTGGACGGATTATACGAAAACTGGTTCCTGGACTACGCGTCGTATGTTATCCTGGAGCGGGCCGTTCCGCGCATTGAGGATGGCCTGAAGCCCGTGCAGCGCCGGATCATGCACTCCCTGAAGGAGATGGATGATGGCCGCTTCAACAAGGTGGCCAACGTGATCGGAAATACGATGCAGTACCACCCCCACGGCGATGCTGCGATCGGGGAGGCCATCGTCAACATTGGACAGAAAGACCTGCTACTGGATACCCAGGGCAACTGGGGTGACGTGCGTACCGGCGATGGCGCCGCCGCTCCCCGCTACATCGAGACACGACTCTCCAAGTTCGCCCTTGACGTGGTTTACAACGGTAGTCTCACCGAGTGGCAGCTCTCATACGACGGGCGCAAGAAGGAACCAGTGACCCTCCCGGTCAAATTTCCGCTGCTGCTGGCCCAGGGGGTGGATGGCATTGCCGTCGGACTCTCTACCAAGGTCCTTCCACACAACTTCTGTGAGCTCTGCAAAGCCTCCATTGAGGTGCTCAAGGGCAAGAACCCCAAGATTTACCCTGACTTCTTCACCGGCGGCATAGCCGATTTCTCGGAGTACGATCAGGGTAACAGGGGAGGCAAGATTAAGGTAAGAGCCCGCATAGAGGTGATCGATAAGAAGACACTGGCTATCAAGGAGATACCGTTCAGCACTACCACGGCTTCTTTAATGGAGTCTATCGTCAAGGCCAGCGAGAAAGGGAAGATCAAGGTGAAGCAGGTGATCGACAATACGGCCAAGGATGTCGAGATCCAGATCCATCTGCAGCCTGGTCTCTCGCCCGAGATCGCCATGGATGCCTTGTACGCTTTCACCCACTGCGAGATCAGCATTTCCCCGAACGCCTGCGTGATCGTAGAAGACACGCCGAAGTTCATGAAGGTGAATGAGATCCTCAAGTACAACACCGAGCAGACAGTAACACTGCTGAAGAAGGAGTTGGAACTTCGCAAGGCAGACCTGATGGAGAAGATCCTCTTCTCCTCACTGGAGAAGATCTTCATCGAGAAACGGATCTACCGCAGCATCGAAGAGTGTGAGACTTATGAAGCGGTGATCAAAACCATTCATAAAGGGCTGGCGCCATACAAGAAGCAGTTCTTCCGCGAGATCACCGACGACGATGTCCTGCGCCTCATGGAGATCAAGATCAAGCGGATCTCAAAATATGACTCCTTCAAGGCTGACGAGCTCATGAAATCGCTCGAGGAGGAGCTGAAACAGACGCAACATCACCTCCGTCACCTGGTGGATTTCGCAATTGCTTACTACCAGGGCCTCCTTGACCGATATGGGAAAGGGAGGGAGCGAAGGACGGAGATCAAGTCCTTCCAGTCGGTGACCGCCACCGAAGTAATTGCCAACAACCAGAAGCTCTATGTGAACAAGGTAGACGGCTTCGTGGGCTGGGGTTTGAAGCGCGACGAGTTCATTTGTGAGTGCTCGGAGCTTGACGACATCATTGCCATCCGCAAAGACGGTAAGGCCCTGGTGAGCCGAATTTCGGAGAAAGTTTTCATGGGTAAAGATATTTTGTACTGCGGCGTCTGGAAAAAGGGCGACGAACGGATGGTTTACAACATGATCTACAGCGATGGGAAGTCCGGCAAGGGCTTCGCCAAGCGGTTTACCATGCCAGGGATCATTCGCGATAAGGAGTACGTCCTTGACCAGGGCAACCCCAATAGCAAGGTTCATTACCTCAGTTCTAATCCCAACGGGGAGGCAGAGGTGGTTGAAGTGAAATTGTTGCCCTCCAGTACGGCAAGGAAGAAGGTGTTTGAGTACGATTTCTCGTCGTTGGAAATCAAGGGCCGTGGTGCAAGGGGAAATACGATCACGAAATACCCGATTCGCAGGGTTGACTTGTTGCAAGCCGGCAGTTCCACCCTCAGCGGACTCGACCTTTGGTTCGATCAGCCTTCAGGACGCCTCAACAAGGACAAACGTGGCAAAGCCGTTGGCAAGTTTGATGGTGATGACCAGATCCTGGCGATCACCTCGAGTGGGAATTACAAGATTACCGGATTTGAGCTCACCACCCGTTTCGAGCCGGAGAAGACGATCCTCGTTGAGAAATTCAATCCCAAGCGGACGATCACTGCAGTGTATTGGGACGGTGAGAGTAAACAGCATTTTGTAAAGCGCTTTACGATAGAGACCACCACCCCTGACAAGGAGTTCAACTTCATTTCCGAAGGCATTGGTTCACGCCTCGTGTGGGCGTCTACCGCCGACGAACCCGCTGTGGAAATCGAGGTTGTGAAAGGCAAAGGCAAGGAAAAGACCATGGAAGTGGTCGATCTGGAAGAGATCATCGACGTGAAGGGCTGGAAGGCAATGGGCAACCGCCTGTCGCAGCACAAAGTCACCAAGGTCCAGGATGTCGACGATGGTGACAAAGGCCTTGAAACAGAGGCGGAGGACGAAACTCAGGTCAACGGGAAGGTGACGGATGCCAAATCGGCGCCGTCGCCAAAAAAAAAATCGGAAAAGGGCGAAGCCAAGGCGAAAAAGCAAGGCGTCCAGGCAAACCTCTTCGGCGAAAGCCCGCAAAAAAAGCCGGTAAACGGCGGTAAGACAGCACATGCCACCAAAAAGCCGGCTGTCAAGCCCAGCAAGGCCTACTCCCCGGGGCAGACCATCGAATTGGAGTTATAATTCACACTTGGCTAGAGGCTCAAAGCTGAAAGCTGAAGGCATGCTGCTTTTAGCTTTCAGCTTTTAGCCTTTAGCACGTCCACTGGGAGTGCAAATTTGCCCAACGACCGATCTTATGCTCACTTGAACGCAGAAACTAACCGATCTTCGTGTATGCGATCCTTCCTGACCATCATTTTCCTTTTGGCGGTAATAACCATGTACGGACAAGAGGCCGAGATCATTGCCCAAGGCAAAGTGATCGATGGCCTTACTCGCAAGGGCGTCAAGGCACGCATTGAATACAAGAGCATTCCGACCGGGTCACTCTTTGGTCGTTTCAATGACAGTACCTTTTCATTCTCAATATTTGGTTCGTCCAAGTACCAGATCATCGCCAAGGCCGACGGATACACCGATGGCATCGCGATCGTGGATCCCAAAACGATGGATGCCAATCGCAAAGTCATCCGCGACATCATTCTCAATAAAAAGGGCGCCAGTATAGTCCTTGAACACCTGATTTTCGCACAGGGCAAAGCCATCATCAGCCCGGAGTCATTTCCCAGCCTTGATGAAGTGGTCGTCATGCTTAAAGAACGTCCTTCTATCGTCGTCCAGTTGGAAGGGCACACCGACAACCAGGGCAACGAGAAGTTGAACCTGGAACTCAGCCAGGACCGGGTCGATAACGTGAAGAAGTACATCGTTTCGAAAGGCATTACAAAGGACCGGGTGAAGACGAAAGCCTTTGG
>CAZJWV010000089.1:0-14080 GCA_964549855.1 uncultured Ohtaekwangia sp.
TCGTCATCCTGGGATTCCAGCTGCCAAAAATGGAAGTGATGTACAGCTATGACTTTACTGTCTCAAACCTTGGCAGCATCTCGGGGGGCTCGCATGAGGTGGCGTTGAAGTACAAACTGGAGATACAGGCTCCGAACCGGAACAACCGCAAGAGTCAGAAGCTCATTCCATGCCCGACGTTTACGCATCACCGGTAACCCTTCGACTGCGCTCAGGGCAGGCGGGCCGAGCGGAGCCGAGGCCCTTCCATTTGTTTTAACACGTGCCACGTCATGCCGAGCGGAGTCGAGGCACCCTTCGACTTCGCTCAGGGCAGGCCCTTCGAACCGTCATCCTTCAACTGCGCTCAGGATGACGGGCCGAGCGGAGCCGAGGCCCTTCCTTTTGTTTTAGCAGACGGTCGTCATGCCGAGCGAAGTCGAGGCACCCTTCACCTAGTCATACATCGACTGCCCTGCCTACTTCGCCCCGATTGTCATTGGACTGCGGCGGACAATCAGGATGATGATTGGTCTCTGCGCCCTCTTTTTATCCCGCGGAGGGAAACGTACCTTTGCCTGATAGAAGAGGCCTAATTCCCTTGAAAAAGAACCATCGCGACGCCCTTGACCGTCACGCCATCTTCGGACTGGTTGCAGAAACCGCCCGTGAGATGGGGGTGGAGGGCTATGTCGTGGGCGGATTTGTCCGTGATCTCTTCCTGAAGCGTCCCAATAAGGATATTGACTTCGTTTGTGTAGGCAGCGGCATAAACTGGGCCGAGCAGGTGGGGAAGAAATTGGGTCAGCCGGTGACTGTTTTCAAGAACTTTGGTACGGCCATGATCAAGCACGACGAATTTGAACTGGAGTTTGTCGGTGCGCGCAGGGAATCATACCGTCACGATTCGCGCAAGCCCATTGTTGAAGATGGCTCGCTCAGCGATGATCAGCAAAGGCGCGACTTCACCATCAATGCGATGGCGCTCAGTCTCAACGCAACCAGCTACGGCGACCTCATCGATCCCTTTGGGGGCGTTGAACACCTCCGGGAGGGTATTCTGAAAACGCCGATGGATCCTGCGGTCACGTTCTCCGACGACCCGCTGCGCATGATCCGCGCGGTACGGTTCGCATCCCAGCTCCACTTCGATATTGAGCCTGACACCTACCAGGCCATCGTGGATCATTTGGACCGCCTGGAGATTGTATCTATGGAGCGCATCGTGGATGAAGTCAACAAAATCATTCTTTCACCGCTCCCCTCGTATGGGTTCAAGTTGCTCTTCCACAGTGGCTTGCTGAAGTTGTTCTTTCCGGAAATGGTCGCACTGCATGGCGTAGAGTACCAGGACAACAAAGCGCACAAGGATAATTTCTATCACACTTTGCAAGTACTCGACAATGTAGCCAAGGTGTCGGACGACCTTTGGCTCCGCTGGTCGGCAATACTCCATGACATCGCCAAGCCTGTAACAAAACGTTTTGAGCCCGGGCATGGTTGGACCTTCCACGGTCATGAAGATCGTGGCGCCCGGATGGTTCCTGGTATCTTCCGCCGGCTGAAACTCCCGCTGAACGAAAAGATGGACTTCGTACAGAAGCTCGTCCGTCTTCACCTCCGGCCTATCGCCTTGGCCAACAATGTTACCGACTCAGCCGTGCGGAGGCTGCTGTTTGAGGCCGGCGAGGATACCGATGCCTTGATGAAACTCTGCCGTGCCGACATCACGTCGAAGAATGCCGACAAGGTGAAGAAGTACCTTGGCAATTTCGAACGCGTTGAACAGAAGATGATTGATGTGGAATCGAAAGACCATGTGCGCACGTTCCAACCGCCCGTGACCGGTGACGAGATTATCAGGATGTTTAATCTCCCGCCGGGCCGAATCATTGGTGAGTTGAAAGAGCGAATCAAAGATGCAATCCTGGATGGCGAAATTCACAACGACCGTCAGGAGGCGCTAAATTTGCTGCTGCGTATCGCGGCAGAAAAAGGAATCAAACCTGTTGAATTAACCAATAGCTGACATGAAGTATGTATTGATGGTGACCTTGCTCACCCTATCGATTACGGTGATAGCACAGAAGGGAAAACCCACGGCAACAAAGCCAGCACCTGCAGCTACGGCGCCAAAGCAGACGGCCCCGACTCAATCAGAAATTACTGCCAGGATCATGGTCGATCACTATTCCAGGAAGTATTCGATTGCCACACGTTGGGGAGACTACGATGAGGCGAAGGATGCCCTTTACGACTTGATCGCCGAATTCCCGGGTAACGATTCGCTGATTTTTGCGCTCGCCTACTTTTATTTTGAGAATGAGAAGTATCCCAGTTGTGCGGTGATCTGCAACGACCTGCTGGCGCGCAACTCGCGCAATGGGGCGGCGCTTGAATTGTCTGCAATCAGCTACGAGAACCTTGGTATTAAGGAGAAGTCGCTGCAGAGCTATGAATCGCTTTACCTGCTTACGAGCAACAGCTCGACCCTTTATAAGATGGCAAGCTTGCAATATGACCTCAAGCGGTATGGTGAGGCGCTGACCAATTCGGATATCCTGCTAACCAAGCCAGGGATTGACTCATTGAATGTGCGGTTCAGTGACCCCAAGGACACCAAGGATGTCCCAAAAGAGCACCCCTTGAAAGCGGCCCTCCACAACCTCAAAGGGCTTGCCTATAAGGCCCAGGGGGATGCCGCCAATGCCCGCAAATCCTTCGAGGAAGCCATCAAAATCGACCCTAAGTTCGAAGCAGCCAAGCAGAACCTTGCCACGCTGAAGTGATGCAACCTTTCCATCCGGAAAGGGTCTTTAGGGGAAGCACATGAGTGGAAAGACTACGGTCCTGAACCCTCACGCCGACCTGATCGAGCGATGCCGTCAGGGAGACCGGGAGGCGCACTACCGTATCTACAAGCTTTATGCGAGAAGCATGTACAACGTAGGCTACCGCATAGTCAATAATCCTGAGGAAGCAGAGGATGTCTTGCAGGAGTCGTTCATCAGCGCTTTCCGTAACCTTGGTTACTACCGCGGAGATGCAACATTCGGGGCATGGCTCAAACGAATTGTCGTTAACAAGGCAATCAACGCCTTGAAGCAGCGAAGGCATGATGCATTGCCGGACAGTGATCATTTTGATGTCGCAGAACCTGTTGTCGAGGAGGCATCGTTTCCGTATTCAATCGACCAGGTAAAAAGGGCAATCGCCGCCCTGCCGGATGGTTATCGGTCTGTGCTTTCGCTGTACCTGGTAGAGGGGTACGACCATACCGAAATTGCCGAAATCCTCGGTATTACAGAATCAACTTCAAAGTCTCAGTTTAACAGATCGAAAAAGAAATTGCTCACCCTGCTGGAGGAAGGTAAATTATGAAAGATCAAAACATGGAAGATTTCTTCCGCAATCGCCGCGACGCGTTTGACGACAAGACGCCCCCGGACCGAATCTGGTCGCGAATCCAGGGCAACCTCTTCGGGACCTCCCAGCGCAGCCTCTGGAACTCAGTAACCGTTTGGCGGGCTGCCGCGCTGGTTCTCCTTGGACTATCTGCGTATCTGTTCATTGCACCACGTCTACCGCTGAGGACCGATGATGTACTTGCACAAAAGGAATTCACCGAGGTGGAGTCGTTCTACTCCGCTCAAATCACCGAGAAAGTATCAATGATCCACAATGACGAGGCGTTCGCGGAAGATCAATTCACACAGGACTTCGAAAAACTTGAGGCCATGTATGCTGTGCTGTCGGAGGAACTTAAGAGACGCCCTTCGCAAAAAGTCAAAGATGCGCTGGTGTTGAACATGCTAGTCCGTATCGATTTGTTGAATGCTCAACTGCAGCGCTTGGAGGACACTCGTAAGGAGGGAACACGGGTGTTATAAAATCCCAAATCCCGACGATAGTTTTGGAATTTGGTGCTTGGATTTTGGTGCTTGGGATTTCTACTAGAAATCCTCCTCACTCTTCAACTCAATCGGATCCTTGTTCGAATCGAGGATTTTACCGTCTTCACACTTCAGCACACGGTTTGGGAATCTTTTGATCAGCCCGTAGCTGTGGGTTGCCATCAGCACGGCGGTTCCGCTGCGGTTGATTTGCTGGAAGAGTTTGAGGATGCCGGCAGAGACTTCAGGGTCCAGGTTCCCGGTGGGCTCGTCGGCGATCAGAATCATCGGTTCGTTGAGCAAGGCACGGGCGATGACGACCCGCTGCTGCTCCCCGCCTGAAAGTTGATGGGGCATTTTCTTTTCAACTGATCCAAGTCCAACCTGCATCAAAACGTCCACTAACCTGCTCTTCATTTTGATGGAGTCGTGCCAGCCGGTCGCGCGCATGACAAAGAGGAGGTTATCCGATACGGTACGGTCGGGGAACAATTGAAAGTCCTGGAAGATGATGCCGATTTTACGCCGCAGTTGTGGAATCCGTTTCGATCGGATGCCCCGGATGTCGAAACCGGCCACGTTCATATCGCCGAGACGCAAAGGGAGGTCTGCATACAGCGTCTTCAGCAAAGAAGATTTACCTGAGCCGGTTCGTCCCACGAGAAACACGAAATCACCTTTCTCTATATCGAAGCTCAGGTCTGTCAATACAGCCTGTTGCCCCTGGAAAATTGTTGCCTCTCGTACCCTGACTACCGGATCACTACTGAACATTTACTGGGATTTGTGGGATGAATGGGATGACCATGATGAATGCCGCTTGATTACTGATTACCTTTCTTATGGTCTGCGAGGAACTTAGCAAGTCCAATGTCGGTCAGGGGATGATTCAAAAGGTCTGTGATGACTTTCAGGGGACAGGTAGCTACGTCTGCGCCCAGTTCGGCGCACTTGATGAGGTGGATGGTGTGTCGGATGCTGGCGGCGAGGATTTCTGTGCGGAAGTTGTAGTTGTCGTAAATAAGCCGCAGTTGGGCAATGAGCTCAATGCCGTCCTGGGAGATATCATCGAGGCGGCCGATGAAAGGAGAGACGTATGAAGCGCCTGCCTTGGCGCAAAGGATAGCCTGACCGGGGGAGAAGACGAGCGTACAATTCGTGCGGATGCCCTCGCTGCTGAGTTTCTTGATGGCCTTCACCCCGTCTCTGATCATAGGTACTTTCACAACGATCTTGTCGTCGATTTTGGCCAGCTCGTGACCTTCTTTGAGTATGGCATCATATTCTGTCGCGATCACTTCCGCGCTGACGTTGTTGTCGACGATGTGACAGATGGCTTTGTAGTGAGCGCGAATATTCTCAGCGCCCGTGATCCCTTCCTTGGCCATCAGGGAGGGGTTGGTTGTGACACCGTCTAGGACGCCTAGATCGTAGGCTTCTTTGATCTCTTTTAAGTTGGCGGTGTCAATGAAGAACTTCATGTGATTGTTGAAAGTATCAAAACTAGCAATTTGAGGGCAGAAATAGGCATCTTGAACGGATGGTTGAAGTATGGTACGTTAGCGTGCAGGATTACAGAATGGAATAGGAGCCATGGGGACGAATGGAGATCAACGGGGTGCAGTGTCTGACAAGGACAAAAGAATGGGGCGTGTCGGTTTCGTTGTGTTCCTTGCCATCGGTTTAGGATTGTGGATATTGGGGCAGTGGAGTCGTGAGCAGTTTAGGATGTCGCCAATTAGCGGCCGAGTTGACAGTATAAAGTTCTCGGACAAAGGGAAGCCTATCATTTTTTTAGGTGGAAAAGACTTTTATTTAGACGCCTATGATCCGCGAATCGGGACCAACATCTCCGTTGGTGATTCAGTTTATAAGTCGTCAGGCACGTTTGACCTCTACGTTTCTAAAATGCGCAACGACACGGCATGGTTTCGATATTACTGGACAGTGCCGAAATAGTTCGATTGAGTATGGAAGTCGAAAAAGCTTGGAAGGGTTGTTATCTTGGTCGACCTGCAGCCCGCACGACGACTCTTTTACTTCTTCTTGGGTAGCATCATGGCCTCTTCCATTCTTTGGTATTGCGTCCGGTACTACATAGCGGAAAAAGATGAAAGCGTTGGCCAACTTTCATAGATGACTTGCACTTTGAATTGATCGGGGTACCGGTACCGCGCGACGCGGACCGGTAAGACATTCCATAGGAAGGTTGCCTGGTCCTTCATGGTCATCCCAAACAATCCCAAGAATCCCAATAAAAAGAAGCAAGCCGAACTACAATGTGCACATATCCTGATCATCCCAGTCAATCTCAAAAATCCCAGTAAAAACTACAATGCCTACCCTGCACCTTCTGGCCCCACGGGAGTTCATCCGCGCGTATAGTGCTGCACCTATCCTGTTCATCCCACACAATCCCACCATCCCAGTAAATAAAGAAGCAAGCCGAACATCGCACCGCTACAACCGCCTACCCTTGCTACCTTCCGGTCCTGGGGGAGTTCAGCAGGAGCTGGTCGTGCCCGACTTGCCGGCGCGAAGATAGTGAAATCGGTGGGATCGGTTGGTCCCGATAGCTATCAGGATTGAGATTTGGTGCTTGGAATTTGAGATTTGGTGCTTGGAATTTGGGTATTGGTGCTTGGAATTTGGACTTGGAATGTAACCGCCAAACTGTGCTGGAGTTTCCCCGTATACCGGTTAATTAGCCCAATGCCATGCTGAAAAACTACCTGAAAATCGCCTTCCGGTCCCTGATGCGTTTCAAGGGATACGCATTTATCAACTTGTTCGGACTTGCCCTCGGCCTTACCGCCGGGATTCTCATCATGGTCTTTGTCCTTGACGAGCTGTCATTCGATCAATTCCATGACAAAGGCGATCGGATCTATCGGGTGAACACCGCTTTCTTCACCGGGGATGAGCCGGATGGAGCCAACGACACCAACGGTTGGGCCGTCGGCAAGGTCCTGGAAACCGACTATCCGGAAGTGGAGTCAGTGCTCTACGCCAGGTTCTCCGGACTCCACATCAACCAGGATGACAAGCGCTTTCGCGAACGGAGCTTTTTCGCCAGCCAGGAGTTCTTCGAGATATTCTCTTTCCCCCTTCTAAGAGGAGATCCACATACTGCATTGAAGGAGCCGTACTCTGTAGTACTCTCTGAAACCCTGGCTGCGAAACTCTTCCCCGGTGAAGACGCTTTCGGAAAGACAGTGCTGATGGCCGATACGCTGAACATGCTCGTAACCGGTATCATGAAGAACATCCCCACCCAGTCGCACATTCAGTCGGAGATGTTTCTTTCCTTCTCGACTTACACAACCCTTGTGCCCGACTTCAGCTATGATGGTGGATGGGGGAACATCAACATGCGAAACTATGTCCTCCTTAAAGAGGGCGCTGACTTTGAAGCATTTGCAGAGAAGTCAAAGAAAATATACACGGAGAAAGCAGGAGAAATGTTGAAAAACTGGGGCACAAAGGCGTACGTGACCTACGATGCAATGCCGGATATCTACTTGCGCTCAAGGAATGGTAATGGCATGGGGCCGAAGGGCAGCATCGACAGGTTGTACCTCCTTTCCGGGATCGCATTCTTCGTCATCCTCCTGGCTTGTATCAATTTCATCAACCTCGCCACCGCACGTTCAGTTTTCCGTGCACGGGAAGTTGGACTCCGCAAAGTGGTAGGCTCAAGCCGCGCAACGCTCATGAGTCAGTTTTTGAGCGAGTCTTTCGTGCTCACCGCGTTGGCGCTGCTTCTCGCTGTTGTCTTCGTGGTGCTGCTCCTCCCACTGTTCAACCAGCTACTGGGAAAGAACTATGCGTTATCTGTTCTATCACAAGGAAGCATCCTCACCGGGATTGGCATTTTACTCTTCGGCATAACGCTTTTGGCCGGGTACTACCCCGCATGGGTGCTGTCAGGTTTGCGTCCGGCGCAGGTACTCACGGGTAAAATGCAGACAAGCCATCGCGGGGCAAACCTTCGTCGCTTCCTGGTCGTTCTCCAGTTCTTTGTTTCTGTCACCCTGGTTACGGGCACGTTGGTTGTTACTGATCAACTCAACTTCATGCAAAACAAAGAACTTGGCTTTACCAAGGAACAGGTAGTGGTAGTGAACTCAGTTCGCCTCAACGGGCCTGCTTGGAAGCAACTGAAAGAGACTTTCCGGAACGAAATTGCGGACCTGGCCATGGTCAACAGCGTAACGCGCGCCGAGCAAGTACCCGGTACACGCGGCTGGCAAGGGCAGATTGCTTATCCCGAGGGGAAGTCGGGCGACGAGGCTGTCAGCGTAGAATACATGGCGGCTGACGAGAACTACATTGATTTGCTTGGCCTCGAGCTTATTGCCGGCCGTGGTTTTAGCAAGGATCATCCTGACGAGCTCAAAAACGGGTTGGTATTGAATGAGGTGGCTGTGACTACGTTTGGCTGGGGCTCGCCGCAAGAGGCTATTGGCAAACAAATAACTTCACCTTCAGGGCATCCGGAAGGAACCGTCATCGGTGTCATTAGGAACTATCATCACGATGGGCTCCAGCAGAAGTTCGGGCCTATCACCCTCGACTATGCCCCTGGCTACCTCTATGCCATACGCTACCAGGCGGCCGATACCAAAGCGCTGCTTTCAACCCTGGAGGAACTGTGGAACCGCACCTTCCCCGGATATGAGTTCACCTACTTTTTTCTCGATGACCAATTTGAGAAGCAATACCAGTCTGAGCAAAAACTGGCGCGTGTGCTTGGACTATTTTCGATATTAACGATCATAATCGCAGTGATAGGCATGATCGGGCTGGTATCGTTCCTGGTTGTTTCCAAGACGAAAGAGATTGGCATTCGAAAAGTATTGGGTGCGAGTGTCACCAGTATTTCAACATTATTGTCCAAGGAGTTCCTAGCCTTGGTGTTGGTGGCCGGTGTTCTGGCTACACCGGTTACTTGGTACCTGGCGACGGGGTGGTTGGAGTCCTTTGCCTTCCGGACAACTTTGAGCCCAACCCTCTTTTTAAGTGCTGTTATTGTCTCAGTACTTGTGGCACTGTTGTCTGTAGGCTTCCAGACCATTCGAGCAGCGATGGCAGATCCTGTTGATTCGCTTAGATATGAGTAACTAGCGACCAGAAGCTAGCGGCCAGCGACCGTAACCTTTCTTCGGTAGGAGGGTATTACATTATCACGCCACTACCTATGTTATCCAACTACCTCCTCTCGATTTGGCGCAATTTCAGGCGCAACCGGCTATTTACTATTCTGAACATTTCTGGACTTGCCATCGGCATTGCGGCCTGCCTGCTGATCGCACAGTTCGTAGTTCACGAATTGAGTTACGACAAATTTTGGCCCAACGGGGACAGGGTCTTCCGGGTCCAGCTGGACCGGTACAATAAAGGTGAGCTGACTACCCGGTGGGCAGCGGGATGCGTCGGCATCGGGCCTGACTTGAAGGCCAATTTTCCGGAGGTCAACAGCTATGTACGTCTCTACCAGAGCACCGCACTCCTGTCGACGGACGGGAATGACTTTATCAAGGAGGAAGGAGTCTACTATGCTAGCAAGGATTTCTTCAAGGTGTTCGGGACTTCTCTCCTGAAAGGAGTTGATTCCACGGCTTTGAATGACCCCAACATGATTGTTCTTTCCAGGTCCATGGCACGGAAATACTTCGGCAATGAAGACCCGATGGGCAAAACAATCATGAACAAGAAGGTCCAGTATGTGGTCAGTGGAGTCTTTGAGGACCTTCCCCTGAATACGCACATGAAACTCGATGCGCTGCAGTCATTCGCCACGTTTGTGAAACTGATCGGCCGAAGAAATGAAGCCCAACTCAATAGCTGGCAATGGGACGGTATGTTTACCTACATCCTGTTGAATGAGAAAGCCGACGCAAAAGCATTGGAAGCTAAACTGCCTGCCTACGTTGAGAAGCGGGAGGGAGCGAACTTGAAGGAGGATGAGGCCGGGATGATATTCCATCTGCAGGCGCTCAACGATATTCACCTGGATTCAAATTTTATCCGCGAGTTTAAAGCCAATGGGAGCAGGGACACCACGTACTTCCTTACCGTAGTGGCGGCGCTTATTCTTTTTATTGCATGGATCAATTATGTGAATCTTTCCACAGCAAAGTCGGTGGAGCGGGCGAGGGAAGTGGGTGTCCGAAAAGTCATGGGCGGTTTTCGGACGCAGTTGATGCAGCAATTCCTTGTCGAATCGGTTGTCCTGAACCTCATCGCCCTGTCCGTCGCTATTGGCGGGGCCATCATGCTGTCGCCATGGTTTGCGGGCTTGGCAGGGAGACCCCTCGGCTACGAGCTCTTTACCACCGGCTCTTTTTGGGTGATTGCATCCATTCTTATCCTTCTGGGGGCGGCATTGTCGGGCCTTTATCCTGCATTTGTTCTTTCCGGCTATCGTCCCGTGGAAGTTCTTAAAGGAAGGTTCAAGAATACCGGGCAGGGAGTTTTGTTCAGGAAAGGGATGGTGACTCTCCAATTTGTGGCATCGATCACGCTGGTGGTAGGCACATTCACTGTGTACCAGCAGTTGGGCTTTATGCGAAGTCAGGAGCTTGGAGTCAATATCGACCAATCGGTGGTGCTGTGGTCACCCAACAATATCGACTCGACATATCGGGGCAAATTTGAAGTTTTCAAGGAGCGGGTGATGGGTTATGCAGAGGTAGTTAGCGTTTGTGCCTCAAGCGCGGTGCCCGGAGAATCTCCGGATTTCAACGCGGGGGGCATTCGACGGATCAGTCAGCGGCCAGAGGAAGCCAACCAGTACCGGATCATTGAAATGGACCACGATTTTATTCCAGCCTTTGGTCTCGAGGTAATCGCGGGTAGAGCCTTCTCGGCATCTGTGCCGAACGAATTCGGCAGCGTCGTCTTGAATGAAGCGGCCGTCCGCCGTATGGGGTTCGCAAAAAATGAGGATGCCATCGACGATCGCATTTATTTCTGGGGCGATACGCTCCGGATCGTTGGAGTGGTAAAGAATTATCGGCAAGAGTCGTCCAAGAAAGCCTACGATCAGCTAATCTTCAGGTACAGTCCTTCTCCGGAAGGTTTTTATTCGATCAAGTTCAATACATCGAATGTCCGTGAGTCGATGGCGAAGTTTGAGAACGATTGGAAGGAGCTGTTCCCGGGGAATCCCTTCAACTTCTTTTTCCTCGACGAGAAGTATAACAATCAGTACCAGGCGGACCAGCAGTTCGGGGAGATCTTCGGCGTGTTCGCTGGCCTGGCCATCTTTATCGCGTGCCTTGGCCTGTTTGGGCTTTCTTCTCTCACGGCGATTCAACGCACCAAAGAAATTGGAGTTAGAAAAGTGCTGGGTGCGTCTGTCACCGGCATAGTGCTGTTGGTAGGGAAGGACTACTTTTTCTTGCTCGGGGTGGCCATGCTTGTGGCATTACCCTCATCCTGGTGGATTATGAGTGGTTGGCTGGAAGCCTTCGCCACCCGGATTCCTCTTTCATGGATCTTGTTCCTGGTACCTTGCTTGCTGACGGTCGTTGTGGCAATGTTGACGGTAAGTGTTCATACTGTGCGAGCAGCCATGTTGAACCCGTCTACTTCACTTCGGTACGAATAGCCTTCGTTTCGCTACGATTTATCCCAGTTTCGGCAACTTTCCAGTGGATTCAACCGTCCCACGGGTATTGACGTGACCCTCATTTCAACCCTAAACCCGTTGCCATGCTAAAAAGCATCATCGTCTCTGCCCTTCGGAACGTCCTTCGCAACCGAACCTTCTCAGCCATCAATCTCATCGGGCTGTCGATCAGCATGTCCCTTGGATTGCTGATCATCACAATTATCCAGGAAGCATTCACCTTCGACAACTACCATTCCAATGCCGACAGAATTTACCGTGTAAACACAAACGCCCTTCGCACTGATGGCGGTGCAGAGCCTTATGCCTCCGTTCCCTACCCGCTTGGCCACGTGTTGAAAGAAGAGTATTCATTCGTGGAGGAGGTGGTGCGGTTCAACCGGAGGCTCAACGGCGATGCGATTTACGGCAATGTCAACGTACCGGTTCGTGGTCTGTTCACCGATCCGTCTATGTTCAGGGTGTTCAATTTTCCCATGGCCAAGGGCGACCCGGCAACAGCTTTGAACGAACCCAACAGCCTTGTGCTTACTTCGCATGCAGCTGAAAAGATATTCGGCACCCGCGACCCGCTGGGTCAGACGCTCACTATTTCAAGTTACGGCGAATTTCAAGTGACCGGTGTGTTGGAACCTCTGCCCGGCAAAACACACCTTGAATTTGAAGTGCTGGGGTCGTCTGCCTTGCTTCCATTGTTGGAAAAGTCGGGTGTCATTGGTGCAACGATCGACAACTGGAACAACTACTACTCAAGCTACGTGTACTTCCTGCTGAAGGATGGCCATGAGATCGGTGAAGTTCAGAGGGCGCTGAAGGCCGTATCCGCCAAATACTACGCCAACCTTGAGCTGGAGACCCGTGACAAGGGCTATGAGTTCTACACCATGGCGCTGTCAGAAATCACGCCGGGACCTGAGCTTTCCAATAACATGGGAAATGGTATGCCGTCAATGGTGGTTGTCTTTCTGGGGGTCCTGGCAGCGATTATCATGTTGATGGCGTGCTTTAATTACACCAACCTGGTTATCGCCAAGTCTCTCAGTCGAGCAAGAGAAATTGGCGTAAGGAAGGCGATTGGAGCAGGACGATTCCAGGTGTTCGGGCAGTTCATTGGTGAGTCGGTGGTGTTTGCAGTGCTTGCGCTGGGCGTTTCCTATGTGCTCTTCTTGTTCCTGAAGCCCGCATTTTTACAACTGCACCTTGCCCAGGAATTTGAGACCGACCTTCCTGAAAACCCCGCGCTTTACTTGTCCTTCCTTGCTTTTGCCACAGGCATCGGCATGCTGGCTGGCTTGTTGCCGGCAGGTTACTTGTCAGCATTCAAGCCCGTTAACGTGCTCAAGGATGGGGGCACAAAATTGGTATCACGCCAGGCCTTGCGTAAGGGACTGATCGTTGCTCAGTTTACGCTGTCTATTGGATTCATCATTATCGTCCTTGTCATATTGAACCAGGTCAACTTTATGTTGGGCAAGGACTACGGTATCAACGACAAGAATATACTCAACGTAAGGCTCCAGGGCGTTGCATTTGAAAAGCTTGCGAATGAAGTGCGCGGGCTTCCAGGCGTGGTTCAGGTGGGTGGTGTGTCGCATCGACTGGGTACATGGGCTGATCGTTCGAGCGACTACAAAAAGGAGCTTGAGGGTGAAGCCTTTGTGATGAGGGATTTCGTTGTGGACGACAACTACATCGACAACCTGGGCTTGACATTTGTGGCGGGACGAAATTTTGATCCTTCTGCTGGCGCTTCTAACAAGGGTAAAGTGATCCTCAACGAGAAGGCGCTTGAGCGCTTTGGCTTTAGCGACCCCATTTCGGCCGTCGGCCAGGCAATAGTCACTGACGATACCGTCTTGCTGGCGGTGATCGGTGTTGTCAGGAATTTCCATTTCCGGCCAATGAACTACGAAATAGGACCATTGGCACTGCGGTACGATCATGAAGAATTAGGTTTCGTGAGTGCCCGGATTCTACCGGATCGGAAAGCGGAGTTGATGGCGGCCATTGAGGTGATCTGGAAGAAGATCGACCCGGTTCATGCATTTGACGCCAGGATGATGGATGAGGAAATCGACGGGGCATATATCGATTCCGGCTTGGTGGATATAGTGAAGATTGTAGGTTACATATCGTTTCTTGCCGTTATCATTGCCTGCCTGGGTATGCTTGGGATGGCTATGTTTGCGACCCAGACACGTTTGAAAGAGGTCGGCGTGCGGAAGGTGATGGGTGCTGGGGCATGGGACGTAGTCTTCCTGCTTAGCCGTGGCTTTCTGATACTGATCTCGATTGCCGGATGCATTGGAACGCCGCTGGGATACTTCCTCGGTTCCACCTTACTGAACAACTATGCCTACAAAGCGCCACTCTCCCTGGTGACCATCTTTTCAGGATTTGTCATCATGACTCTTCTGGGCGCTTTGACCATTGGCTCACAAACGCTGTCTGCGGCCAGGAGAAATCCTGTGGACACTTTGCGATATGAGTGAAGAAGGATATGAGTGAAGAAGGAGTTAGGAGTTAGGAGTTTGGAGTTTGAAGTTGGGAGGGGAATGAAATTCCCTACTAG
>CAZJWV010000090.1:0-13817 GCA_964549855.1 uncultured Ohtaekwangia sp.
GAGAAAAAAGCCGCGAAGCATTTTGATTGGGCTGCCGAAGAGCGGCCGAAGGATCCCCGTGGATACTATTTTCTTGGGCTTGGAAGCTTGCACAGGGGCGAAGAGGGAAAGGCACGAAAGTACTTTGATCGGTGTGTGGAAGCAGATCCCAAGTTCACTTCCGGCCTGATGCACCTTGCCTTTCTATCCTTTATTAAGGACAGAACAGGCAGGAGCGGGGAGTGGATGGTGTTCCTGAACCAGGTGTTGGAGATCGATTCCATGCAGCGGGCTGCTCGTCAGGTTCGGTTCAGCCTCAATGAGAAAGAAAAACCCAAAGAGGCACTGCCTGACATAGATTTCCTCATACGATATGCGCCCTTGAATTTCAAGTACCGCATGTCAAGGGCATTCCTCCTCACCAGGATGGAATTGTATGACCGCGCTTTCACTGACATTCGGCACATACTTGAAGTTGCCAACGTAAGTGAGAATGTGTTCCTGGGACAACAAACCAGCATCGACAAACTGATCGACATCAATAACGCGGGCTACTATCTGCTACGCAAAATCTACGGGATGAAAGAGGAGGATGCCGCATACATCCGAAAGGCATTTTGCCAACTCTGCTTCGGGAAGGAAGCGGAAGTCCCTCGTACCCTCTCGGCTATGAAGGATGCGGATAATAATGCTGTCGCGCTATATCTCCGTGCTATCGCCCTGGAACATACCAAGTCTTTTGTTGAAGCCTACGTGGACTATGAGCGCACGGTGAAGCTGGACAAGACCGTGTTTGATGCTCAGAAGAAGTGCGCGATCATTTTATCCAGCGGGGGCAACTGGGAAGAGAGCATGCCTTACTTCAATGAGCTGGAAAAGCTAAATCCGGAGTTCGTTCCAACTTACCAGCTGCGGGGCGTTGCACACTATAACCTGAAGGATTACCGGAAGGCGATTGCAGATTTTACCACCTACATCCAAAAAGATACCACCAACAAGGAGGTCTACTACAACCGTGGAGTGTGTTACCAGGAACTTGGAAACATGATGACCGCCGTCCGCGACATGGTGAAAGCAAATGATTACAAGGCACTGAACTTCGGGGCACTCCATAAGGAGGTAGATCGCCTTATTCAGAAAGGAGACACTGCATTACTGAAGTCATTCGCTGAAGCGATCATGAAGATTCCTTCCAGGATGGGATATGGTATTGACCTTGAAGTGATGAAAGTCAAATTAATGCACCTGCAAAGGGATTGGGCTTTCATAGGCGATCGGTATCGCCGGCTGGTCATCACCAAACGTGAAAGCGATGACGCCACATACATTTCGTACACACTTGCCGCGCAGGGCACCTACCTTGCCGACCAGGCTAACTGGAAGGAAGCCGCCAGTTTGTTCGACAGGGCGATTGGCTATGACAGGCGGAACGCCATTGCCTACCTGGAGCGTGGCAAGCTGAGGCTCAAGATGAACGATACTGAAATGGCGCTTGTCGACCTTCAGCAAGCCGCCAAGCTTGGAGACCAACGGGCCGAGCAGCTTAGAACGCGGCTCTCGGCGTCACGCTAAGGTTTGGTGAGTCGTTCCGTCACCCACTCACCCAACGCAGGCCCGTGCTTGAACCCGTGCCCCGACCCGCCGCCTAGAAAAATCAGGTTGTCAGCCCCGGGATGTTTATCGAACACGAAGTTGCCGTCAGGTGAATTCTCGTAGGGGCAAACCCTACTCTCAACAAGGGGAGCATTCTTAAGTCCGGGAAACCGGTGACCAATGAACTTCCTCGCTCGCGCCAGGACATCGGGATCAGCCGTTCGCTCTCCGGAAGTAGGATCAAATGGAACGCCCCGACGATCGACACCGATCTTGAACCCGCGTCGCGCATTGCCAGGTATACCATAATAATAGTCACTGCCGTCGAGATCGACCCAGGCCGGCATCCGGTCGTAGGCATCGCTTTCACCTTCGGGTACACCAAAGTAGTAGGCCTCCTGTTTCGTACAAGTAATTGTTGTGCCCAATACATCAGGGAATACTTTTCCCATCCAGCTTCCGCAAGCGAACAGGTAGGCATCGGCTTGGAGGGTAGTGCCGTCGGAAAGCCGAACGTGCTGAAGCTTGCTTGACTTGATGGGGCCAGGCGACGCTGCAGTTTGCAAATAGTTTCCGCCCTCTTCGACAAACGCCTGCGCTACGGCCTGGCAACTTTCGCGCGCGAGCAGATAGCCACCGAAAGGATCGAACCAGGCATGATCGAGATCTTCGGTGTTGATCTGTGGGTACCGGCTCTTCAATGTTGCCTTGTCAATGCGCTCGTACATCATGTCATGGCGCTTGGCAAACGGAATGGAGTCGTCGACCAGCGGGGATTTTTCAGCATAGCACATCCACAGCACGCCGACCGGATGAAAGAGCTTGCGCTTCCACCGTGCCTCGTTCTCTTTCCATAAGGTCAGAGCGCGGACATTCATGTCGAAGTAAAATGAGTTGCCTCCGTATGTTGATCTGATCACACGCGTTTCATCGCCTGAACTGGAACGTGAATTGCCCGGACCCCAGGCATCGATCAGCGTGACCTTGCGACCCGCACGGAGAAGACTCAATGCAGTCCAGCCTCCAAAAGCACCAGCGCCGACTACAATCACGTGAGCTCCTCGCTCAAGGGGTGTAAGTGTTGGGCGAAGGAAGGAGGAGGGAGGAGCAAACGTGTTGGTCGACATAAGTCAGGCCTTGATTGCCCATTCGTTGACGTTGACTATAATTCCGGAGATCATTACACCGAGGAGAAGAATGGCAAGCATCTGGTGTATGGGCTCGGGCAATGAAGACCTGGAGGCGAGTATTCCGAGGATGGCGAAGATTAAGGCGTTCACGAGCCAACCGGTCACACCCAGCTCATGAATGAAAACATTCTCGATGGCCGACAGGAGGGAGAGGATGATTACCATCAGGAAGAGCTTGCGATAGTTACCGAGGTAGAATCCTTTCATGTCCGTGGCATGTTGATCGGTGGGCATGGGGAACAGGATGCGCGCCAGGATGAACAGACAGATAGGATACAAAACCAGGAAGAGAAACATGGGCAGTCGCCAGGTGGTGATGGTCTTCAGTTGGTAGATCAGCCACCATTCCTGAACGTGAAGTACAAACACAAGGGCTACCCAAAGCAGGTGCGGCAAATACAATCGGACGGATTTCCACTGGTGGATGAGGTCGGCGACGCCTGACATGATTTGAGTAATGCCAAGACCAAGAATGATCGAAATGAGGACTGTTACAAACTCAAAAGGGCTCATTCTGAGGGGGTTTGAAGACTCAAGTTCTGTTTATATTCATTCTAAACCACTATGAAATCGACCTTGAGTCGGAGCAATTGCCGAGGGCGACACGGGCAATTTACTCACTAATTTTTTCTGTCTTCCCGACCTTCCCATGCCCCAAAATATGTTTGAAATACCGCATTCGGCGTGTAGATTTGTGCATCTCCGTTAAAAAGGCGGAACCTAAACCACATGATGAAGCACCCGATCTCTGGTTTCTCTATCCGTGTTTTTGCCGCTCTGTTTCTACTCTCCATAACCTTCGCTTTAAAGGCTCAGGACATTCCTACCGATGCGGCCGTAATCACCGCTGGAGAGGCGCTTTTTAACGCAAACTGCAAGACCTGTCATCGGGTTAAGACAAAATTGATTGGTCCCGCGCTGGAAGGATTCGACACTCGTGTTCCTTCCGTGAAATGGGTCTTCGACTGGGTACGCAACCCGGCAAAAGTGATCGCCAGCGGCGACGAATACGCAAACAAGATTTACACGGAGTACGCCAAGAGCCAGATGACGCCCTTCACGTCATTAAAGGATGAGCAAATCCTCAGCATCCTGGCGTATGTCAAAAACTATAAAGACCCCGCACCTCCGGTTGTAGCTGGTGGTGGTGGAGCTACCGGTGGAGGAGTACCAACGGCCTACCTCGACACCATCCTGGTTGGGATGATCGTCATTCTCGTCCTCCTGGTTGTGATTCTCGTTCTGATCATCAACGCGTTGCGGAGGTTCCTCAACACCCGTGACCTCTCGGAAGAGGATCGTGAAGTAGTCAACTCACCGATTACCGTCGGCTCCATCAGCCGCAGTCCCGGGTTTATTTTCCTCGTTGTCTTCGTCGTTATCACGATTGCCTTCAAGGGGATGATCGATGGACTCTACTCCATTGGCGTTCAAAGGGATTACCAACCCAAGCAGCCGATCGCGTTCTCACACAAGGTGCACGCAGGCACCTACGAGATCGAGTGCAAGTACTGTCACACAGGCGCGATGAAAGGCAAACAGGCCAACATCCCCTCCCCGAACATTTGCATGAACTGTCACTCACAAATCAAGGAGGGGACTAACACAGGCACAGGGGAGATCTCCAAAATTTACGCAGCCGTCGGCTACGACCCTGACACGCAAACGTACACCGGTGTTACAAAACCCATCGAATGGGTGCGGATCCACAACCTGCCTGACCTTGCCTACTTCAATCACTCTCAGCACGTCAATGTCGCCGGTGTCATCTGCCAGACCTGCCACGGACCCATCGAGACGATGGACGTCGTGAAGCAGTATTCCCTGCTCACCATGGGATGGTGCATCGACTGTCACCGCAAAACGGATGTGAACACAAAAGGAAACGCCTACTACGACAACCTGGTGGAGTTGCACAACAAGAGTAAGAAAGTGATGAAAGTGGAGGATATCGGCGGATTGGAATGTGCCAAATGCCACTATTGATCAATGCCCTTCGCTGCTGATTTCCTTTTTGAACGAACAGACTACTAACGGACCGACCACCCTATATGAGTACTAAAAAGACATACTGGAAAGCACTGGAACAGTTGAAGAACGACGCCGCCTTCGTCAAGAATGCCGACAAGGAGTTTGTCGACATGGGGGTGGAGGAAGATCCCGGTCATTCCAGGAGAGACTTTCTCAAGATGATGGGCTTTAGTGTGGCAGCCGCATCCCTGGCGGCCTGCGAGACCCCGATCCGGAAGGCTATCCCGTATGTGAACAAACCCATAGACGTAGACCCAGGTATTCCCAACTATTACGCTTCCACCTATATTAATGGAGGCGACTATTGCAGTATCGTAGTAAAGACCCGGGAAGGCCGTCCGATCAAGATCGAAGGGAATGCTCTCTCATCTGTTTCTAAAGGTGGAACGAGCGCGCAGGTTGAAGCTTCCGTGTTGTCGCTCTATGATAATTACCGCCTCCGCGGTGTTCAGATCGATGGGAAATCAGACTCCTGGGAGAACCTCGACAAGGCGGTTATCGCGAAGTTGGGTGAAATCGCAGCCAGCGGCGGTCAGATACGGATTGTCAGCAACACCATCCTCAGCCCAAGCACGCTGGCATCCATAGAGCGCTTCAAAGCGAAGTACCCGACGACACAACACATACAGTATGACCAGGTGTCTTACTACGCGATGACGAAAGCCAACGAAGAATCCTTCGGAAGCGCCTTCATTCCTTCCTACGACTTCAGCAAAGCAAAAACAATCGTCAGTTTCGGGGCCGACTTCCTCGGTACCTGGTTGTCGCCGATCGAATTCACGGCTCAGTACTCCGTCAACCGGAAGATCGATGAAGATCACCGCGAGATGTCACGCCATTATCAGTTTGAAGCAAACCTTAGCCTCACCGGCGCCAACGCCGACTATCGCACGCCGATCCGTACGACCCAGAGTGGTCTGGCCGTATGTCAACTCTACAACCTGATTGCCGCAAAAGCTGGTCGTGATCCGCTAAGTACCGGTGTGGAAGGCGTAGCAAACCTCGAAAGGGCTGCGGAAGACCTCTGGGCAAACAAAGGCAGCGCCTTGGTGGTGTCGAGGTCTAATAATAAGGAGGTACAAATACTTGTCAACGGCATCAACGATATGCTGGGCAGCTACGGCAGTACCATCCTCCCCAACTTGCCCCTCAATTACCGCAAGGGCAACGATGAGGCCATGGCCAACTTCATGAGCGATGTGGAAGGTGGCAAGATTGCGGGCGTGATATTCTACAATTGCAACCCAGTGTACGATCACCCGATGGGAGCAAAGCTGGGAGCAGCATTGAAAGGGTTGGCCCTCACCGTAGCTACCAACTACACCGATGACGAGACGTGCTCTTCGGTAATGTTTAAGGCCCCCGACCATCATTACCTTGAGTCATGGAATGATGCGGAGCCGAAGAAGGGAATGTTCAGTCTCTGCCAGCCAGCGATTACACCAATCTTTAAGTCACGGCATGCGCAGGAGAGCTTAATGACCTGGGCAGGTGACACCAATGTTGACTATTTCAATATTGTAAAAGAAAATTGGCGCTCGTGGTTTTACAGCAAGGACTCCGGCGGAATGGATTTCGATTCATGGTGGGACAAGCGACTCTATGACGGTGTTTACGAACCCTCAGCCGGCGGCGGTGGCGTTGTTTCATTCAAAGCGGATGTTTCTGCTGCTGCCGCTGCGATAGCTGGACGCCCGGATAACAAGGGTAGTATGGAGCTCGTCATCTACGAGAGCTTTGGGGTAGGCGACGGTTCACAGGCAAACAACCCGCTCTTGCAAGAACTACCTGACCCCATTACCAAGGTGGTTTGGGATCACCCGATCACTATTTCCCAGAAGGATGCCGCGGCCATGGGCTTCAAGAACGACGGCGAAAGCAACACCACGTATGGCGCCCTTACCGTTGGAGGCAAGACTTACAATATCCCAGTGCTGATCCAACCTGGACAAGCACCCGGCACGCTTGGCTTGGCTCTCGGCTATGGACGGACGAAAGTTGGGAAAGTCGCAGAGAACCTCGGGGTAAATGCCTACGCCTTCCTCGGCTATAAGGACGGTACCATCAGGTACGGAGTTAACGAAGGGGTATCCATCGCTGTAACTGAGGAAAAGTTCCAGCTCGCCCAAACCCAGACTCACCAGACGTATATGGGTCGCGAAAATGTCGTGCAAGAATCGGTGCTCAGCGAATTCCAGAAGAACCCGGCTGCGGGACGCGATATCCCCAAGATTACCAAGTGGGATGAAAAAGTAGATCCGTCTACGCTCAGCTTGTGGAAGGGACATGATTACAACCAGCACCACTGGGGCATGTCCATCGACCTGAACAGCTGCACCGGTTGCGGCTCCTGCATTGTGGCCTGCAACGTGGAGAACAACGTGGCCATGGTAGGTAAGGACGAAGTCATTCGTCGCCGCGAAATGCATTGGCTAAGGATCGACCGCTACTACAGCAGTGATGCGGCAGAGCATGATTATACCAACATGGAGAAAGCCGCCGAAAATCCGGAGGTTGTTTTTCAGCCGATGCTTTGCCAGCATTGCAACAACGCTCCCTGCGAAACGGTGTGCCCGGTAGCTGCCACCACGCACAGCACAGAAGGGCTCAACCAAATGGCCTACAATCGTTGCATCGGCACCCGTTACTGCGCCAACAACTGCCCTTATAAAGTACGCCGCTTCAATTGGTTCAAGTATCACGACAACCAGCAGTTCTACCAGCAGAACCCGGCTATGAACACCGACCTGGGCCGCATGGTGCTGAACCCTGAAGTCACTGTGCGTTCGCGCGGTGTGATGGAGAAATGCTCCTTCTGTGTTCAGCGTATCCAGACTGGCAAGCTTAACGCCAAGAAGGAGCGCCGCCCGATGAAGGATGGAGAAGTGATCACTGCTTGCCAGGCCGCTTGCACTTCGGGTGCTATCGTGTTTGGCGACATGAATGATCCGGAAAGCGCAATTACGAAGTTGTTGAAGATCACTGACGACCCGAAGCGCCCGAAAGGCATCGACAAGGTGATTGGCAATCCGCGTGCTTACCGCGTCCTCGAAGAGATCGGCGTGAAGCCCAACATTTTCTACCTGACAAAAATTCGCAACAAGGAAGCCAAAGCAGAAGCATAACCCAACCGAGACCCAGAGCCTTTAGCCTATGCAAGCAGAATCAGTATTAAGAGAGAGCCTCGTAACCGGCGGCAAGACCGTGGCCGACGTATCCCAGGATATTAGTTGCCAGGTCGAGAACAAACCGTCGCGCCTCTGGTGGATGGCCTTCGGCGTGTCGCTGGTGCTGCTCACTTACGGAGGTTATTGCTGCTGGATGATGCTCTGGCACGGGATCGGGATGTGGGGACTGAACAAAACCGTCGGCTGGGCCTGGGACATCACCAACTTCGTATGGTGGGTCGGTATCGGTCACGCAGGCACGCTTATCTCCGCCATCTTGCTGCTCTTCCGTCAACGCTGGCGCATGAGTATCAACCGCGCGGCGGAGGCCATGACGATTTTCGCCGTTATCTGTGCGTTGAGTTTCCCCGGCTTCCACATGGGTCGCCTTTGGCTTGGATTCTACTGGGCACTTCCTCTACCAAATGCTTTCGGTTCGCTGTGGGTAAACTTCAACTCACCGCTCCTTTGGGACGTGTTTGCCATCTCGACGTACTTCTCCGTATCGCTGCTCTTCTGGTACATGGGCCTCATCCCTGACTTCGCGGTCATCCGTGACCGTGCCGTGAAGATGGGCCACATGACACGCGCTACGATTTATAATGCATTGAGCTTCGGATGGGACGGTGCAGCGAAGACATGGATGCGCTACGAGTCGGTGGCCCTCATACTGGCGGGCTTATCTACACCGCTGGTGCTTTCCGTCCACACGATTGTGTCGATGGACTTCGCAACATCGGTTGTTCCCGGCTGGCACACGACCATCTTCCCTCCATACTTCGTGGCTGGAGCTATCTTCTCCGGCTTCGCCATGGTGCTCACACTACTCCTGGTCACCCGCAAGGTTTTCAAGCTGGAAGATTATATCACCATCTATCACGTTGAGTTGATGAACATCATCATCATCGTAACGGGGTCCATCGTCGGCGTTGCGTACATCACCGAGTTGTTCATCGCCTGGTACGGCCAGGTTCCTGCGGAGAGCTACGCATTCCTCAACCGCGTTAGCGGCCCTTACTGGTGGGCCTACTGGTCAATGATGACTTGTAATGTGATCTCACCCCAGTTGTTCTGGGTCAAGAAAATTCGTACCAACCTGATGGCCACGTTCATCCTCTCCATCATCGTGAACATTGGCATGTGGTTCGAGCGCTTCGTGATCATTGTTACCTCCCTGCACCGCGACTACTTACCGTCGAGCTGGACAATGTTCCACCCGACCATGTATGACGTGGGTCAGTACCTTTTCACTTTCGGCCTTTTCTTCACCGCGTTCTTCCTCTTTGCGAAGTTCTTCCCGGTGATCAACATGGCGGAAGTGAAGAGTATTATTAAAGCCACCTCGGAGAAAAAGAAACCCGCACATTAACAGCACCATGGCATCGAAAGAGAATTACCTGGTAGGCATTTTCGACGACGAGCACATTCTACTCGACGCCGTCGAGCACATCCGCGACAAGGGCGTGAAGATCAAGGAAGTCTATTCACCCTTCCCTGTGCACGGGCTTGATGAGGCGCTCGGCTACCGCCGGACGCGGCTGCCCATCGCCGCATTCATGTTTGGAATGACCGGAACGATCCTGGGCCTTGGGACACAGATTTGGATGCTGGGCTTTGACTGGCCGATGATCATTGGCGGAAAGAACCACTACTCGATTCCTCCCTTTATCCCGGTAACCTTCGAATTCACAGTGCTGCTCTCTGCCTTCGGAATGGCCGCCACCTTCCTGATCGTAAGCGACATGAAGCCCTACAAGTGGCCCCGCATGTTCGATATCCGCAGCACGAACGACAAGCACGTAATGGCCATCGACCTGGGTGCCAACAAGATTTCAAAAGACGAGATCCGGCAGATATTGAAAAGCAACGGAGCCTCGGAAGTAAACGAAAAAAGCTATTAGTCCATGACGATGAAGAACCTTACCTACGCGTGGATGATTGCTGGAGCCCTCACACTGGCTGGTTGCGCCGGTGGGGACAACCCCGGCCGCGAGTACGCGCCTAACATGTACCACTCCGTCGCCTATGAGCCCCTGAGCCAGGTGACTGACGAACAAGCAGGCGCCTGGGCCAACGCGCTGGACAACGGCCGAGGCGAGTACTTCAACTCCAACAAATACAACCCGTTCCGAATGAACATGCGCGAGCCTGCTCCGCACACCGTGAAGCGGAACAAGTACGGCTGGCTGCCTTACCGCAGCAAGAATGTCCCCAAGGATTCCGTCGATATCATTACCAGGGGAATGACAAGCCCCCTGGAAGACAACCCCGTCTTTGTGGTTGAGGGAAAAGCGCTTTACGAGATTTATTGCAAGCACTGCCACGGACCGAAAGGAATGGGCGACGGCAAAGTAGCCGACAAGTATGCCGGTGTTGCCAACCTGAAGGGCGATGCCTACAAAGTCATGTCTGAGGCGCACATCTTCCACGTGATTACCTATGGTGCCGGACTGATGGGCGCCCACGGTTCTCAAGTGAGTCCTGAAGACCGCTGGCGGATTGCCCGCTATGTGAAAGACCTGCAGAAGCAACCTTAACCCGACGTTAACGACCACGCGACATGAACGTTACACACGAAGTTTCTGACGAAAAATACGTCTTCAAACCGGAGACCAAAAGGTGGCTCTTCACACTGCTTGGCGTGGGTATTCTTTTCTTTGTTATTGGCACCTGGATGGCGATGTCAGGAGGTGGACATGAAGAGCATGCCGCAACAAATGTTACCAAGGACATGGTTGCAAGCCTTGACGCGCCGGCAGAAGAGGCTGCGGGTGGTGAACACCACGGGAGCCCGACTTGGCTGAAACGAATCTACACTTCACTGTGGATGAATAACGTGTTCTTCACAGGCATTGGCCTCATCGGTCTTTTCTTTATCGCGATTCAGTATGCAGCACAAGCCGGATGGTCCGCCGGAATAAAACGAGTTCCGTTGGCCATGGGTCACTGGATCCCAATCGCCGGTGTGTTGATGCTGGTGCTTTGGTTCGTCGTGAAGGGCGATGTTTTCCACTGGACACATGCCAATCTTTATTTATCAGAAGCAGAGGGTGGCGACAAAATCATCAAAGGCAAGGGGGCCTACTTCTTCTGGCCGATGGAGAATGGCACTTTCCCGATCTTCTACATCGCTCGCCTCGTGGTTTTCTTTGGATTGTGGTACATGTTCTTCATTTGGATCAAGAAGGAAATGCTGGCGGAAGACCTGGATGGATCAATCAAGCACTGGTCAACCGCAAGAGCCTACTCGGCAGTTTTCCTGATTGTCTTCGGTGTAACTTCTTCCGTTGTCGCCTGGGATTGGGTCATGAGCATTGATACGCATTGGTTCAGCACGATGATGGGTTGGTATGCATTTGCCAGCTGGTGGGTAACCGGCCTGGCAATGATCATCTTGATCATAACGCACCTGAAAGAGCACGGATACCTTAAAATCGTGAACGCCAACCACATTCACGACCTCGGTAAATTTGTTTTCGCTTTCAGCATCTTCTGGACCTACATCTGGTTTAGCCAGTTCATGTTGATCTACTATGCCAACATTCCTGAGGAGACGGTATACTTTGTTCAGCGCCGCACGGTGTCGCCCTACAGCTGGATTTTCTTTGCCAACCTTTTCCTGAACTTTGTGCTCCCATTCCTGTTGCTCATGATGAGAGATTCGAAGCGGCAACTGGGAATGCTCAAAGTGGTTTGCCCGATTATCGTGATAGGCCACTGGCTTGATTATTACCTCATGGTGACGCCCGGCGTGATGAAAGCGGAAGGAAGCCTTGGTTTGCTGGAGATTGGCTTGGCACTCATCTTCCTGGCCTTGTTCCTCATGGTGACACTGAGCAGCCTGGCCAAGTACCCGTTGATTGCCAAAAATGACCCCATGCTTAAAGAGAGCCTGGGCCATCACATTTAACCGGAAGGAGTAGGATGAATGCTAACGCACTGAAATTATGATGAACCTGATTCTCGGTATTGGAGTGTTCCTGGTCCTGGTGATCATTTACATGATCTTCCGGATTACGAACCTGGTTGGCCTCGTGAAAGGAGACCGGGAGAAGGCTGAGTCCGGCAACGGGATTAATGCCTTCCTCTTCATGGCCTTCATGATCCTTTCCCTGGTAGGTTTCTACTGGTATTCGTTCACGCATTTCGACAAGTACACGCTGCCGGTGGCTTCTGAGCACGGTGTTGTTACCGACAGCCTTTTCTGGATTACGATGGTAATCTGCGTGCTCGCCTTCACGATCATTTTCATCGTGATGTTCTGGTTCACTTGGAAATACCAGTACCGCGAAGGGCGCAAAGCTTCGTACTTCGTTGACAATCACAAACTGGAAATCCTTTGGACGCTCATTCCTGCCGTAGTTATGGCTCTGCTCATCTTCCGAGGCTTGAGGACCTGGAACGAAATCACAGGACCGGCGTCGAAGGATGCCATCGTGATTGAACTTGTAGCGCAGCAATTCGCCTGGAGCGCCCGGTACCCCGGCGCTACGGATGAGGCCCTGGGTCGCATCGACTTCCGCCTGATTGACCCGAGCAATGAATTCGGACTCGACCTCACAGACAAGAACTCCTTCGACGACTTCAAGTCCATGGAGTTGCACCTCCCGGCCGGCCAGGAAGTGCTCCTGAAGATCCGTGCCAAAGACGTGCTGCACAGTGTCTTCCTGCCACATTTTCGCGTGAAGATGGATGCCGTGCCCGGCATGTTGACCACCTTCAAATTCAAAGCGACCAAGACGACGCAGCAGATGCGTGACGAAACGGGAAATCCGAACTTCAACTACGAAATGGCCTGCACGGAGATCTGCGGCAAGGGTCACTTCTCCATGCGCTTCCCCGTGGTGGTGGATGACGAGGAGACCTACCGGAAGTGGAGAGCGAGCCAGGAGTCATGGCTCAAGCAGAATCCCGACTACCTCCAGCGAATCCCGGAAAACCTGAGAGAGTTTGCGGCAATCAAGGCAGGACTGGCGCCTGACAACGGTTCTGCCCAGCAAGGCGTGCTTCAAACCGTGTCGAATCGTTAACCTTCGAATGAAACAAAATCATGGCAACCGCAGATATTAAAGTACACGCAGAAGCTCATCACGACGACCACGGGGACGATCATGAGCACCATGGCAACTTCTGGACGAACTACATCTTCTGCCAGGATCACAAGGTCATCGCCAAGCAGTTTCTCATCACCGGCATGGCGTGGGCCCTCATCGGGGGCATCCTGTCGGTGATCTTCCGGCTTCAGCTGGGCTTCCCGGAAGCTTCGCTGGAATGGCTGCGCCCCGTGTTGGGCGGTTGGATTACGGCCGACGGAAAAATAGATTCGGAATTCTACCTGGCGCTGGTCACCATGCACGGCACCATCATGGTGTTCTTCGTGTTGACGGCAGGACTGAGCGGCACGTTCAGCAACTTTCTTATCCCGCTCCAGGTTGGCGCGCGGGACATGGCTTCGGGGTTCATGAACATGCTGTCCTACTGGTTCTTCTTCGCCTCGAGCTGCTTCATGTTCACTTCGCTCTTCATCTCAACCGGCCCTGCCGGCGGGGGATGGACGATATATCCTCCGCTCAGCGCTCTGCCGCAGGCTATCCAGGGCTCCGGTCTTGGTATGACCTTGTGGCTGATATCCATGGCCCTCTTCATCGTGAGCACGCTCCTTGGCGGTATCAACTACATCACGACGATCATCAACATGCGCACGCAGGGGATGTCGTTTACACGCATGCCGCTGACGATCTGGGCATTCTTCTTCACAGCCATCATCGGCCTGCTGTCGTTCCCGGTTCTGTTCGGTGCGGCACTGCTGCTGATCTTCGACAGGAGTTTTGGTACCAGCTTCTTCCTCTCCGATATC
>CAZJWV010000091.1:0-13704 GCA_964549855.1 uncultured Ohtaekwangia sp.
TTGTCATCAATCGTATCGGCCTTGATGTAGCAGGACTTTACCCCGTGCTCGCCGTTTCGTTGATGTTTTTCACCGTTTCGTTCACAGATTCATTGGGCGGCAACGGGTTCCTGGCCATCTACGTGGCAGGCCTGATCCTCGGCAATAGCAACCTGATTCACAAAAAAAGCCTCATCCGGTTCTTCGACGGCATGTCGTGGCTGATGCAAATTGTCATGTTCCTTACGCTGGGCCTGTTGGTATTTCCCTCACGCATGGTGCCCATCATCGGCGAAGGGGTTCTCATCGCCTTGTTCCTGATGCTGGTGGCCCGCCCGTTGGCGGTCTTTTCCATGCTTATTCGCTCACAGGATCTGAATTTTCGCAAGAAGCTCTTCATCTCCTGGGTGGGCTTGCGCGGCGCGGCTCCCATCGTCTTTGCAACCTATCCCCTGATCGCCGGCGTTCACTATGCCGACACGATCTTCAACCTGGTGTTCTTTATCTCCGTGTCTTCGGTCGTACTGCAGGGAAGCACCCTCACGCTGGTGGCACGCTGGCTCCACGTCGATGTTCCGGAAAAAGTAAAGCGAAAGTTTCCGCTGGACCTGGAGCTGAGGGAAAACTCCCGGTCGGAGTTGATTGAGCTGGATATCACTCCTGATTCGACGGCGATCGGCAAGCAGATAGTACAACTTCAGCTGCCCAAGACAGCCATGATCGTGATGATCCACCGCGAAGAGAAATACATCGCCCCCGCCGGAGAAACGGTCATTTCCGCGGGCGACCACCTTCTGGTGCTCGCCGACAACAAGGAGTCGGGCGAATTGGTGCTCCAAAGGTTCGGGGTCAATCACCATTGACACTCTACCACCGAATACGTCAGCACACAACGGTCATTTCACACCGCTGATGGACGAAAATGGCAGGATTACAGAGTTTTTCGTGCCCTCTCTTGCTTGCATTGTTCATAGGCGCTATACTTGTTGCATCGAATGAGCAAGATTTTCGCAAATAACAATTGGTGGCGCCAGGTGAACCTCTACGGATTCGTCTGGTGACAGTTATTTGCTATTAACTATCTGAAGCCTGCTGAGTCCAGCGGGCTTTTTTGTTTTCCACCATTTCCATTTTCAATGACGTACACTTTCAAAACCAAGATCCATAAAACTCTCTGCGACACGCATACGCCGGTCGAGATGTACCTGAAGCTGCGCGACCGCTATCCAAACAGCTTCCTGTTGGAGAGTTCCGACTACAAAAGCCGTGAGAACAGCTTTTCCTATCTCTGTCTTCAACCGATCGCCTCATTCCAGGCAGATGCAAAGCGCATTCAAGTGAGATTCCCTGACGGCCGCCGGATGGAACAATCGACTGCGACCACGGATACAACCGAGGCTTTGAACCAGTTTGCACAATCCTTCGTCACGGAAGATTTGCAGCTGGACTTCGCTACCAGTGGGTTGTTTGGATACACCTCCTACGATGCCGTCGCGCTTTTTGAGGACATCCACCTCAACCATGTGACCAGCGATCATCCGCTCATTCAATATCACCTGTTTCGCTACATCATCGTGTTCAACCATTTCAACAACGAACTGTATTTCTCAGAACTCGTGGGGGAAAATGAAAAATCTTCGATGTTCGAGCTTCTCTGGCTCCTGGCTAACCGGTCCATCCCCCGCTTTGCATTTTCAGTAAACGGAGAAGAGACCTCCAACCAAACTGACGTTGAGTTCCTTTCGATCGTGGAGGCCGGCAAGATCCATTGCCACCGCGGTGACGTCTTCCAGGTTGTGCTTTCGAGGAAATTCCGCCAGGGGTTTCGGGGTGATGAGTTCAACGTCTACCGGGCTCTTCGATCAGTGAACCCCTCCCCCTACCTCTTTTACTTCGACTACGGCCACTTCAAACTCTTCGGCTCCTCTCCTGAGGCACAGCTTACACTGGCCGGCAACCAGGCAGTAATTCACCCAATCGCCGGCACTTTCCGCCGCACCGGTGATCGGGTCCAGGACGATGCGCTGGCCGAAGCGCTGCGGCGCGATCCAAAAGAAAACGCCGAGCACGTCATGCTGGTCGACCTGGCCCGCAACGACCTGAGCCGGCACAGCCGGGATGTCGTCGTCGACCGGTTTCGGGAAGTGGAATACTACTCACACGTCATCCACATGGTCTCTGCCGTGCGGGCAACGCTCGATGCGGATCACAACCCCATGCGCATTCTTGGCGACACCTTCCCCGCCGGGACGCTAACGGGGGCACCCAAATTCAGGGCTATGGAAATCATCGATGACCTGGAACGGGAAAGCCGCGGTTTTTATGGAGGAGCCATCGGCTTTTTCAGCCTCCATGGCACCGTGAACCACGCCATCTTCATTCGCTCCTTTGTCAGCCGCAACAACGCGCTACACTACCAGGCCGGCTGCGGCGTAGTGGTGATGTCGGAGGCGACGAAGGAACTGGCAGAAGTGAACAACAAACTCGGCGCCCTTCGCAAAGCCATCGCACTTGCTCAAACGCTTTCAACCACACTGGCATGAACATACTGGTACTCGACAATTACGATTCCTTCGTGTACAACCTGGTGCACATTCTTCGAAGGCTGGAGGATGTCCAGGTGAGTGTGGTCCGCAATAACTTTGATTCATTTGATTTTTTTGATGACCATGATAAGATTCTCCTGTCTCCCGGACCCGGCATTCCATCAGAAGCAGGAAGGATGGCTGAGCTCGTGAAGCGTTACGCTTCAAAGAAGAGCATCCTTGGTATTTGCCTAGGACACCAGGCCATCGCCGAATGCTTCGGCGCAACACTTCACAATATGAAAAAGCCGCTCCATGGAGTTACTTCTATTGTAGCACGCACTCGGAAAGATTATCTCTTTGAAAACACCCCTGAGAAATTCGTCGTGGGCCACTACCATTCGTGGGCCGTGGAGGGTCCGCTGCCCGACTCGCTCGAGGTAACGGCAACAACATCCGACGGCATGATTATGGGTCTGCGACATCGGCAGTTTGATGTGCACGGCCTGCAATTCCACCCCGAATCGATACTGACTGAACATGGTGAAACGATACTTAAAAACTGGGTTTACCAACAACCGGCATGAACACGACACTTGAACATCTGCTACAGCACAAGGCGCTAACAGAAGGAGATGCGACACGCCTGGTGGTCGACATCGGAACCGGTGCGCACAACCCGTCTCACCTGGCCTCCTTTCTTACGGCGTTCATCATGCGCAACATTACGATGGAGGAATTGCGGGGGTTCCGTGACGGCATGCTGCAACTAGCCAACCTGGTTGACCTGTCGGAATTTAACCCGATGGATGTATGCGGTACCGGCGGCGATGGACGAAACACATTCAACGTTTCCACCACCGTAGCCTTTGTCGTGGCCGGCGCAGGGATCCCAGTGGCCAAGCATGGAAACTACGGCGTCTCATCAGTCTCCGGTTCATCCAATGTGCTCGAGTCGCTGGGGATCCGGTTCCATACACGCCCCGACACACTGCGGTCACACCTTGAGGCGGCCGGCATCTGCTTCCTTCATGCACCGCTGTTTCATCCCGCTATGAGGCATGTTGCCCCAGTGCGAAAGGAACTTGGGATAAAGACCTTCTTCAACATGCTGGGCCCGCTGGTGAACCCCGCTCGGCCAAAAGTTCAATTCACGGGAGTATTCAGTTTTGAACTGGCCAGGCTCTATCAATACCTTTTTCAAGAGGAGGATGTGGCCTTCAGCATCGTCCACGACTTCGACGGCAGCGACGAGTTGTCCCTGACCGGCTCAACGAAGTGTATTACGGGCGAGGGTGAAATTCTTCTCACCCCCGGTGATTTTGGGTTTGAACCCATTGATCCCGCCGAACTGTCCGGCGGAAGGACGGTGGCTGATGCCGCGAGTATTTTCATGAATATCCTCCAAGGCAATGGAACCGTCGCGCAGAATGCTGTTGTATTGGCAAACAGTGCCGTCGCAATCAAAACCTATCGGCCCTCACTCAGCCTTGAAGCGGCCGTAGAAACCGCCAGGGAATCATTGATCGGTCGCAAAGCCCTTCAATCATTTCAAACCCTGCAAAATCTTTCATGAATCTTCTAGATTCCATACTGTCTAACAAGCGAAAAGAAACCGAGCAACGCAAAGTCGAGGCTGCGGTCCCCACGTTGGAGAAGCAGGATCACTTCAACCGCGAATGCATATCACTGGTCGAAAGTCTTTGTTCCCCCAATGCCAGCGGCATCATCAGCGAGTTCAAGAGACGATCACCTTCGAGGGGAGTTCTCGGGGAACACCTGGATGTTGCGGATGTCGCTAAGGGGTATCAGGCGGCCGGCGCATCGGCCATCTCCGTCTTAACCGACCGAAAATACTTCGGCGGCAGCATCGGCGACTTGCAGGCTGTTCGGTCCGTGGTAGATATCCCGGTCATGAGAAAGGACTTCCTCGTTGAGGAATACCAGGTTGTCGAATCGAAATCGGCCGGGGCAGACGCCATTCTCCTCATTGCACGACTGCTCACTCCTCACGAATTGCTGCGACTGACCCAGCTGAGCCACCGCCTGGGCATGGAGGTTCTGACTGAAGTACACTCAGAGGAAGAACTGTACCCGGCCATCGACGCAGGCGCAGACCTGGTTGGCATCAACAATCGCGACCTGGATACGCTAATCATTGACCTCAGCTTAAGCGAGCGCCTTGGTCCGCTCATTCCACGTGGCACGCCTTGCGTGGCTGAGAGCGGACTTGATTCGGTGGAATCGATACGACGACTCAGGAGACTTGGATTCCAGGGATTCCTTATTGGAGAATTTTTTATGAGAGACACTGACCCCGCGAAACGCTGTAAAGATCTGATCAACCAACTCCGCCATGAAAGTTAAGATCTGCGGAATGCGAAGCCCGGAAAACCTGAAGGCCATTGGCGCACTTGAACCCGATTTGGTGGGTTTCATTTTTTATCCCGGCTCACCGAGGTATGTCGGACCGGATTTCCAGCCAAATGACTTGACCGTGATTCCTTCCGGCATTGGTTCGGTGGGTGTTTTCGTCAATGAGCCGCTGGCTGGCTTGCTGGACTGCCAAAGTCGTTTCCGCTTTCGCTATGTGCAGCTCCACGGCGATGAATCGCCTGGATATTGCAAAGCCGTCTTCGCGGACGGGTGGGAAATCATCAAGGCGTTCTCCATCGATTCAAAGTTCGACTTCGAGGCATTGAAAGAATATGAACCATTCTGTGAATACTTTCTCTTCGACACCCCTGCCGAGCTCCGCGGGGGAAGTGGAAGGTCCTTTCCGTGGGAGCTTCTGTCCAGGTATCAATTGGAAACCCCGTTCTTCCTCGCGGGGGGTCTTGGGTTAAGCAACCTGGCAGAAGCTCTTGCGGCGAGGCATAAACGACTGGCTGGATTTGACTTTAACAGCCGCGTCGAAGATGAACCGGGGTTGAAGAATATTCTCAAGGCCGGCACCATTATCCAAACTATTCGAGGCTATGCGACGGCTTGAACCAACACCCGATGGCTACTACGGGGAATACGGCGGCGCCTTTATTCCTGAAATGCTTTACCCGCTGATCAAAGAGTTGCAGGATTCCTATGTCGCCCTGATTGAAGAAGAGAGATTCCAGATCGAATACAAGAGGCTCTTGCGTGATTATGTAGGTCGGCCGACACCGCTCTATTACTCACAACCGCTATCACGCCGGCTGTCTGCACAGATTTTTCTCAAGCGCGAGGACCTCGCCCATACGGGAGCACACAAAATAAACAACACCTTGGGCCAAATCCTCGTGGCCAGGCGGCTCAACAAAAAGCGAATCATCGCAGAAACGGGCGCAGGACAACATGGTGTGGCGACGGCGACCGTCTGCGCATTGATGAACTTGCCGTGCACCATTTTCATGGGGGAGACCGACATGGAACGGCAGGCTTTAAACGTAGCGCGGATGAAGATGCTTGGCGCTGAGGTCATCGCCGTAGGCAGCGGCAGCCGCACCCTGAAAGACGCCACCAACGAAGCCATTCGCGAATGGATCAATCACCCGCAAGAGACACACTATATCATTGGGTCCGTTGTGGGTCCACATCCCTATCCCGACATGGTGACGCGGTTCCAATCCGTGATAAGCGAAGAGATCCGGAAGCAACTGAGGGACAAAACTGGCGACCCGGATCCAGACTATGTTGTTGCATGCCTTGGCGGGGGAAGCAATGCCATCGGGGCGTTCTATCATTTTATCAGGAATGGCAAAACTCAGCTAATCGCAGTTGAAGCGGCGGGTGATGGAATTGAAACCGGGCGCACGGCTGCAACAATCGCTACCGGCCGTAAGGGAATCCTCCACGGCAGTCTGAGCTACCTCATGCAGACTGATGACGGACAAGTGCTGGAGCCTCACAGCATTGCCGCCGGGCTTGACTATCCTGGGGTTGGGCCGGTGCATGCTTACATGCGTGATACCGGTCTCGCCACCGTGGTGAGCGTCACCGATCATGAGGCCCTGCTCGCCGCTGAGAGCCTGGCACGGACAGACGGAATAATCCCAGCGCTGGAGTCCGCTCACGCGCTGGCCTACCTTCCAAAAATGACGTTGCAACCCGACGATGTGGTTGTGGTCAATTTGTCCGGTCGCGGCGACAAAGACATGCACACCTATCAAACTTACCTCAACGGATGAACCGGCTCCAGAAACTCTTTGCGAACAAGAAGGATCACATCCTCAGCATATTCTTTACGGCTGGCTATCCGAAGCGTGATAACACGATGGAGATCATCCGTCAACTGGACCACGCCGGCGTTGACCTCATTGAAGTTGGTTTTCCATTTTCCGATCCTCTGGCCGATGGACCGGTGATCCAACACAGCAGCCTGGAGGCGATCCGTAACGGCATGACGCTTTCGTTGCTCTTTGAACAATTGACAGAGCTGAGATCGATTACCGATGTTCCCGTATTACTGATGGGGTATTTGAATCCGGTGCTGCGGTTTGGTCCGGAGAAATTCGTCGAGAAATGCGCCGGAGTCGGTGTTGATGGCTTTATCATTCCGGACATGCCCGAAACTTTTTATGAGAAATATTTGAAGGCCGCTTCACAAAAGGCGGGACTGGCCCGGATTCGGCTTATTACGCCTGGATCTTCCGACGAACGGATACGGCAGATCGACGCGACATCAGATTGCTTCAACTACGTCGTTTCATCCTACGGAATCACCGGGCGCAACAAATCGATGAACAGTCAGGCGACATACTTTGAGCGGGTGAATCGACTTGCGTTGAAGAATCCATTGCTTATAGGTTTTGGAGTACATGACAGGGACTCGTTTGAACAGGCTTGCAAGTATGCGAGTGGAGCGATCGTGGGGAGTGAATTTATTCGTCAAATGGACAAAGCTGAAGGTTCTCATGGAGTCTCTGCATTTGTGGAAACGATATCACCCAGACTCCAGATTTCAGATTGAATTGTTTGTTGAGCAGCGCGTATTTACCTTGAACTCATGACCAGCGCCGCTGTCCATCAGGCCCTTCAAGCCCCTTACTCACTCTTGGACGACCAGGTCGCCTTCTACCAGGCCAACCGCTTCATAAAACTCAAGAACGTACTCTCCGCTGACGTGCTGGAACACTATCGCGAATGCATCGGTGAGTTTGTTGCCGAGAAAAGCCGCAACCGGCCATCGCTGGAGAAGCTCGACACCTACGGCAAAGCGTTTATCCAAGTCTTCAATCTCTGGCGAGAGAGCGCCGATATCCGCGAACTCGTGTTCAGCAAACGGCTGGCTGGCATTGCTGCTGGGCTGATGCAGACTGAAGGCGTTCGCATTTACCACGACCAGGCACTGTTCAAGGAAGGCGGAGGCGGCATCACACCCTGGCACGCCGATCAGTACTATTGGCCCCTTGCCACTGACAAATGCATCACGGCCTGGATACCACTTCACGCGGTTCCACTCGAAATGGGCCCGTTGGAATTCAGCGCCGGCAGCCATAAAGTAGTAGAAGGCCGGGAGTTGAAAATCAGCGACGAAAGCGAAGCGGCCATCCAGGAGCGTCTTCGCATCTCTGACTGCCCCAGGGTGGTTGAGCCTTTCGAGGCTGGCGAGGTTAGTTTCCACTCCGGGTGGACATTCCACCGTGCAGGCCCAAACACCACCGGCAAGATGCGTCACGTTATGACTATCATTTATATGGACAAGAACATGAGGCTCAAAGACCCGGAAAATGAAAATCAGAAGGAAGATTGGGAAGTGTGGTGTCCGGGGGCAGAAATTGGGGAGGTGATTGATACCGCGTTGAACCCCGTCGTAATTTGAAAATTTGAAGATTTGAAAATTTGAAAATGAAATCCGTCAAGGTCTTTCTCCCCTCTCCTTCAGGAGAGGGGTTGGCTTGCCCGCCGAAGCCTTGGCGAAGGCGGGGGGTGAGGCGCCGAGCTTGGCCACTGTACATATTGGGCTTCGTTTTCCTGACTCTCAACACCCGAGCACAACTTCCCAGTGTCGTATCCGGGAAACTCGAACGAGTGGATAGTCTGGAATCGAAATACGTCTCATCCCGCTTCATCGACGTCTGGCTGCCGGAAGGATACAACGGCAAAAAGAAGTACGCCGTGCTTTACATGCACGACGGGCAGATGCTTTACGATTCGGCTACCACCTGGAATAGACAGGAATGGGGTGTAGATAACACCGTATCCCGTTTGTTGCGCGAAAAGAAAATCCGTGACGTGATTGTTGTCGGAGTTTGGAACATAACGGCACGATACCAGGAATACATGCCGCAGCGACCTTATGAGTCAATGAGTCAGGCTGAGCGTGACACAGTATATGCGAAATCAATAAAAGGTGGACCGGACATGGAATATCTTGTTCGCTTTTTCAAAGAAGGCCCCAACTCCGACAACTACCTGAAGTTCCTTGTCCAGGAGGTGAAGCCCTACATCGACAGCCACTACGCCACGCGCCCCAATCGGGCCAACACCTTCGTCGCCGGCAGTAGCATGGGAGGCCTGATCTCCATGTATGCCATTTGCGAATACCCTGAAGTCTTCGGCGGTGCTGCCTGTATGTCCACACACTGGCCGGGACTGTTCAACAGCGACAATCCCCTCCCTGCGGCTTTCCTTACTTACCTGAAGACTCGACTCCCTGACCCCGCCACTCACAAGCTATATTTCGACTGTGGAGATGCTACGCTTGACGCCCTCTACCCTCCTCTTCAGAAAGAAGTCGACAAACTCATGGAGCTGAAAGGTTGGACCGCAAAGAATTGGCTCACCAAGTATTTTCCAGGTGACGATCATACGGAGCGATCTTGGAGAAAGAGGTTTGACGTTCCAGTGGTTTTCCTCTTGGGTAGATAGTTCTAGGTTTCAGGTTCCAGGTTCTAAATCAAATTTCCAATTTCAAATTTCCATCACCTATGAAATACTACACTCTCCTCTCTCTACTCATTCTCCTCGCAGCAGCATGCGGTGATAAGCGCCAAGATCGCGGCATCGTAGTTGGCGACACCATCACCACTGAGTCGGGATTGAAATACATCTTCACTAAAGTTGGCACGGGTCGACCCGTTGAGACCGGCTCCAAGGTGTGGACCTACCTGGCCCTGAGCGTTGATGGGAAAGAAATATGGAACACGGATGGCCCGCCGGACTCCTCTTTTGTCTTTGTAGCCAACAAGGACCGGATGATCAAGGGCTTCACCGAAGTGACTATGAAGCTTCACCAGGGCGATGAGATTGTTGCCATCCTTCCGTCGAACCTGGCCTACGGTGAGCGCGGCTCTCCGCCCGTGATACCCCCAAATGCTACGCTGGTCTACACCCGTTATGTGATGAAGAAAGTAAACGAGCCCAAACTCTCACTTTCTGACACCCTTTTTGCCGCCTACCAGAAGGGCGGGCACGAGGCCATGCTCTCCACCCGTTCACGCATCCTATCGTCACCGGACACAGCCAGGTACTACTATGATGAAGGGCAGTGGCGTATTCTCTGGAATCTCCTCACCGATGCGGAGATGCATGAACAGAGCCTGCAGATGATCGCCTACGCCAACACGAAAAATGAATCGGGAATGCGGTGGTACAGAGTGAGGACGTACGAAAAGATGGGCAATTTTCAACTTGCTTACGACAGCCTCACATCACTCATGAAGTCCGATACGGCCATGGCCTCTAACGATAGGGTTAAAACCCTGTTTTCAGAACTGGAGGCGAAGGTGAAAAAGTAAAGTCTCTGCGTCTCATCTGCGTCTTTGCGAGCTCTGCGAGAAACTCTCACGCAGAGGCCGCAGAGTCGCAGTGAGGTGCAAAGAAATCAGATTACTCCGACCGCAGCGAATTCACCGGATTTGCTTTCGCAGACTTCACCGCCTGGTAGCTAACGGTGACCACGGCGATGCCCACCGCGGCAGCGACGGCTATGGCGTAAATCGTTGCGCCGATTTCAGCGCGGTACGCAAAATTTTCCATGATGAGCCTTACGATGAAGACGCCGGCCACGACACCCATGACTGCCGCAACTACCACGATGTTGGCGAATTCGAGCACCATCAGTCTCCAGATGCCGCCAATGGAAGCACCGTGGACCTTGCGGATGCCGATCTCTTTCGTACGGCGCTCCGCTGAGAAAGTAGCGAGGGCAAACAAGCCAATGCAGGCGATGAATATGCCGATGTAGGTCAGCTCCTGCATCATAAGGCCCAACTTCTTGAATTCGGCGTTCTGGTTCTCACGGCCGTCAGTCTCGCGCCAGATTTCGAATGGCCAGCCATCGTCGAAGCGCATCCAGGCAGCCTTGATAGCCTCTTCCGTCTTTGCATTGTCCTCTCCCGACAGGCGCATCGCGGTGAAGCCGAAGTGATTGCTCATCACCGTTACCATGCCGATGGCCTGGATCTTTACTGTGAGCGGTTCCATGTGGTAATCCTTGAGAACGCCAATGATAGTGTACGAACTGTCACCCTCGTACAATTTGATTTCTTTGCCCAAGGCTTCTCTTGGCGTCCAGCCGTAATCCGCTACGGACGTTTCATTAAGTAAAATGGTATGCCTGTCGGCGACAATTTCGCGCGAAGGATAGCGGCCTGCTACAAGCGGGACCCCCATCGCTTGTGCGTATTCTGGTCCAGCCGACGTGATGATGGCGCCCTTTCGCTCAGTATCAGGCATTCCTTCATATTGAACTGTTTGATACGATCCGTCCGCAATTCCCGAGATAAACTCGACACCCGGCAGGTTTTTCACCTCGCTGATGAAAGCCTGGTAATTGTTGTTGCTCTGACGCATCTTGTCCGAAGACCGGAGATAAATGAGGTTCTTTGGGTTGTAACCCAAATCCTTGTTGTTCATGTACTCCAGCTGCGCATTGAGGGTAAGGATCCCAATGAGCAGGGCAGTAACTACGATGAATTGGAACAGGACAAGTCCCTTGCGAACGAAGAAGCCGCCTTGGGGTGTAGTCTTCAGCGTAATCGCTGGGCGAAATGAGGACAGGAAAAAAGCCGGGTAAATCCCCGATAGCACACCGATCAAGAGGCTCATAACCACCAGGGTGCCAATGGACTGCCAGGAGAGAAAGTCGATCTCGAGGTTTTGTCCAAGGTTTTGATTGAAGAACGGAAGAAGAACAAACGCAATCCCCGCGCCCACTACGATGGAGAAGAGGCTAATGATCACCGACTCGCCCAGGAACTGGGTGATGAGCGTGATCCGCTGTGCCCCCAGCGTCTTGCGCATGCCGACCTCTCTTGCGCGGCGGGACGAGCGGGCGGTGGTGAGGTTCATGAAGTTGATTGAAGCCAGAACCAGGATCAGGAATCCGACCGACGTAACCACAGTAACATAGATGACACTTGAATTCTGACCCAATTCATAGTAGAGGTTCGAGTTCAAGTGGATGTCCGTCATGGCGATGACGGGCAGGTGAGCGTTTTCTCCCCCATAGGCAACGGGGAAGTGCTTCTTGATGAAGTTATCAAGTTCCTTTTCGTTAAAAGCCGCCGCGCCTTGCTTATCAGGAATGTAGACGTAGGTGTGCACGACAGGATTGTTCCAATTGTTCTCCACGGACTTCCGCTGCGGGTGATTGTAGATGGGCATCAGCAGACCGAAGTTGAAGTGAGAGTTTTTCGGCAAGCGTTTAACTACTCCCAGGATAGTATAGCTGGTACTGTCCTCGAGCAGGGTGAACGATTTGCCCACCGGGTCTTCATCACCAAAAAGGTTCTTAGCCTCTTTCTCGGTAATCAAGGCATCGTTGGCCTGTGTCCCGAATTTGTATTGAGCATCCTTTTTGTTGGACTTGACAAACTCAATGTCGAACACATTGAAGAATGAGCTGTCCACGAAGAGGATTTCATTGGCGATGGCGTTCTTCTCACCGACTCTCACACGGGCACCACCCGGGGCGAAACTGGTCGCTTCCTTGATTTGCGGGTAGTCGTCGACCAGCGCTTGCTTGATCGGATAGGAAATGTTGGCCGTGGTCCCGCCGTCGTTGAACTTCTGGTGCACGCGGTAGATGTGCTCCGCTTTCGAATGGAAATGGTCATAGCTGAGTTCGAAGTAAACAAGACTCAGGCAGAGGAAGAAAATAGCCATCCCCAGCGCAAGGCCGAGTATGTTAATCATGGAATGTTCCTTGTACTTGAGAATGTTCCGGAGGGCAATGACGAAGTAGTTGCGGAGCATAGGCGATTGGTATTGGGCCGTTCGTAGTACAATTACGGATATAACATCATGGTGGACTTGGGCTGTGACAAAGTTTTACAAAAGCCTTCAATTCTGCCATTTGAAGCGTCAAAAACTCGTTTTCTAGGCTTAGATTCGTAATATGACCCGCCTACTACTTACGCTCATCCTCCTGGTCGCCGCCCTTGCTGCCAGCGCTCAACAACGAACCGTTACATCCCTCCGGAGCAGCTGGAAATTTGCCGCCGGCAGCCATCCCGGAGCAGCGAATCCTGACTTCAGCGATGCCGTGTGGCAAGCTATCACGTTACCCCACGACTGGGCCATCGCGGGCCCGTCGATTCCGGATGGTGACGGCAACACCGGAAAACTTCCTTGGAGGGGAGAAGGCTGGTATCGGCGCACACTGGACATTCCGGCAACCGCGGCCGGTAAAGTGGTCTACTTGCTGTTTGAGGGAGTCATGGCATTCCCAAAAGTTTACGTGAACGGACAACTGGCGGGTACCTGGGACTACGGTTACAATTCATTCTATCTGGATGTCACACGTCTCGTTCAGGCGGGCAAGCCGAACTCTTTGGTCGTGCACGCCGATACCAGGACGCACGACAGCCGCTGGTACCCGGGTGCCGGAATCTACCGCGACATCCAACTAATCACCAACGAGCCTCTGCATATCGGCGTCTGGGGGACCCAGGTCGCTACGCCCTTGGTAAAGCCTCACTATGCAGACGTGCGGGTGAATACAACGGTGGTTAACGCAACCACGAATGCAGATTCCATCCGGCTGGTTTACGAAATACTAGGCCCCTCCGGAAACATAGTGGCTAGCCGTGATCGCAAGGCGTTGTCCAGGCCCGGTAGCACAGAGGTGGAGATAACGATGACTCTCACGCAGCCACGTCTTTGGGATGTAAACGATCCATCGCTATATCGCGTTCGCACAACAGTGTACCGAGGCACCGTGATGACAGATCAATCCACAGAGTCTTTTGGAGTTCGGTCATTTTACTTTACGGCAGAC
>CAZJWV010000092.1:0-13638 GCA_964549855.1 uncultured Ohtaekwangia sp.
CTGGACTGAGGGCGGGGCTAGAATTTGGTATTGAATATCGGAAGCAACCTCAATCCCTTGGGGTTGCTTCTCACATAGTTGAGCACCCCCAGTTGCAAGCCGCGAACATCGTGGGCATAGTTGAAGACCCCGATGCAAACTCCATTTGCCTCGCCAAAGATTCTTGTGTAGGCGCTGATGGAGACCCCTTTCATTCGACCGTAGTTGCCGCCGCTGTCATCACCATCCGAACCGCCTTTGTTCTTTTCGCCGACCCTTAAGTAAGCAGGCGCGATCATGAATCCGGAAAGGTTAAGTCCGCCTGCCGCCGGTGCGATTACAATTCCGCGCACAGCCGGACCACCGACTGCGACGCCTGCGATGGAGAGTCCGTTCACCGACTCGCCGGAGCCAACGCCAATGCCGGCGATGCTGATGCCCTTGACCTTCTTTCCAGACCCCACGCCGAGCCCGCCGATGGAGAGTCCGGAAAGGTTTCCTCCTCCGCCAACACCCAGGCCGCCGATGCTTATGCCGACAACATCGCCGCCTGACCCTACGCCAAGTCCACCGATGTTGATCCCGGAGAGCTTACCGCCGGAGCCGACGCCAAGGCCGCCGACATTTATACCCGTCACGTTACCCCCTGAGCCCACACCGAGTCCACCCACATTGATTCCCCAGAGGTTACCCCCTGATCCAACGCCAAGGCCCCCAACATTGATACCTGATACCCGGCCTCCGGCACCCACGCCGAGGCCACCTATGTTGACACCAAAGAGGTTCTGTTTTGCCCCAACGCCCAAGGCCCCGATGGCCAGGCCGTGGATGTTCTCCTGCCCGGCCGCCAGGGGTACGCCGATGGCGATCCCATTAAGGGTACCCGACATGGCGTCCTCATTTTTTTGCATCCACGCCGTGATGTTGATGCCGTTGATGCGCTCTACCTCACGGTCCTTCCAATTGAGGCGTACTCCCGAAAAGTACGGCAGGTTGCCAAAACCAATGCCGGCCTTCTTTGATGGAATGCCGAAGCCCTGGCCCAATGAAGGGGTGATGGCTATAAGGAGGATAGCAAGGAATGAGAAGGTGATACGCATGGCGTATTAGACTGCCCTTTCAGAGAAAAGGTTGCGCCGTTCATGAAATGTCTTCGCGGTTCCGTCTCGGATACCGCGATCTACAAATCTTCCGATGAAAAGCGCTCTACAAAATGACGTACTCAATCGATTCTGTGCAGGATGGAAGGACACCAGGACTTGAAAGTCCGTCGGTCGCGGTATTCGGCCGCGGCGGCCAAAACCGCGAAGACACTCCAACATAGTACTACGGCAGCTTCAAAGGCCGAAGCAAGTAGTGGTGACCAAGCTCCGATACAAACACACCGACTGACAGCACCTGATCAAACAGGGATGAATCCACCAGGAGTGCAATTCCGACAAGAACAATAATCAGGGAGTAGTACGCAAAGATGAACTTCTCCTTCATCACATAGACAAAGTAGTACTGCGCCTGTGTGAAAATGGCGAAGAAGATCACCGACACGTAGATCAGTTGCTTGTTCGCGTCAAAAATAACCCGGTAGTCGAGCCGGCCGTCGATAACGGGTGCCTGGGCGATAAGCGTCGCAGGGATGAAATAAACCAGGGGTGTGAGGAAGACGATAGTCAGTTGCAGTGCATTCCACCGCTCCCGGGTATTGGCTTTGTAGAAGTGCACCCAGTGACCCAGGATCGCTACTAGCGCTGCCGCGTTCCAAAAAATTGGAGGACCATAGAGAACGGAATCGTTTACATGCTGAATGACCAACACCACGTTCGACGCCATTTGCGTGATGCAAACACCGAGGAGGATGGAGAACAAGATGGTGACGTAATCAAAAGTTCGCATACCGGGCATGACGGAGCTATCTACTGACCCACCGATTTACCGACCTACTGACCCACCGGTTCCCTATGTCCCACCCACGTAAACCGTTTCGTCACATACTCCGGATTCGTGAACGACGCATTCCCGGCGGGATTGCCGCCGGTTACATGGAAGTCAGAGAAGGCGGCGTTCTGGTTCATGTAAATCCCACCCGTGAGATTGAACGATACCGGTGTCGCCGCCTGGCTCATCTCGTCGGCAATTTTCTCACGCACCTTCGGGTCGGTTGTGTAAGCACCACACGAGATGGCGCCGTTGCGCTCGGCCATTTCACGAGCCAGTGCAATGGATTGGTCGGTATCCTTTGTCTTGATGAGGAGGGCGATGGGTCCGAAAAGTTCCTTGCTGAAAACTTCCTTCTTCGCGGCATCCACTTCAACTACGACCGGCGTGCTGAGCCGCGCATTCTTGAACATCGGGTTTTCGAATGGACGAGATTTTAGCCACACCTTGCCCGGTAGTTTCTCGGCCTCGATGACTCGTTCTTTCGTTTTCGGATTTTGAATGGCCCCAAGCACGAAGGGCGCTGCTTTCGGGTTGTCGACCAAGCCGTTCAGGTTGGCAACAAACTTCTCTGCGAACTGATCGAACGTTACCGTACCGGCCGGAGTTTGAATTCCTTTTTCAGAAACATAAAAGTTCTGCGGTGCCGTGCACATCTGTCCGCTGTACAGATTCACGGAGAAGGCCAGGTTGGCGGCCACCTTGTCAATGTCGGCGGCGCTGTCGAGGATCACGGAGTTTACACCCGTCTTTTCTGTAAACACCGTCTTACCAGCGAGTCCTTCCAGATAAGAACCGAAAGCGCTGTTACCGGTAAAGTCGATGAGCTTGACGGCTGGATGTTCGGCGAGTTCCTTCGTGATCATCTTGTCATAAGTGTCCACGGCCAGCTGGCAGGTATTCGGATCCAGGTTGTTTTCTGCAAGTACTTCCTGGATGCCTGCCACAACCAGTGCTATGGGAAGTATGGCGCCAGGGTGCGGTTTTACAATAACAGGATTGCCGGTCATGAGGCTTCCGTAAATCCCCGTTACGGAGTTCCATGTTGGGAATGTAGAACACCCGATGACGACGGAAATTCCTTTCGGCACGGCGCGCCACTCTTTCTTCAATTGAATATTGAACTTGCCCATGGGCTTGTCCCACATCGCCGACGACGGGAAGCGTCCGAGTTCTTCGTATCCTGCTGCGATTGCCTCGAGGGCCCGGTCTGCCGCATGGGGACCTGACGCCTGGAAGGCCATCATGTACCCCTGCCCCGTGGTATGCATCGTGGCGTGAGCAATTTCAAAGAACCGTGCTTTCATTCGCTCAAGCGATTCAAGGAGCATCCCCGCCCTGTCATCGGCAGATACTTTCCGCCAGCTGTTCATTGCTTTGGATGCCTTTTCGATAAGTTTCGTAACGCTGAATGTCGGATACGAAACCGCAAGCTTCTCTTGCGTGTAAGGCGACTCCTCCTGGCCTGCCCACCCGTCTTCGCCGGATTGCTTCAGCGCGGTGAACTTGTTGCCGCACTGCTTCGAGAATTTCTCCTTCCCCTCGGCGTCGGCGGTTTCACCGTAAGTTGTCGGGGCCGGGTTCTCCGGGTAAGCGGCGTAAAAGGTGCGGTCGTGGAGGGCTTTGATGGCCTGTTGCAACGTAGCCTGGTGCTTCGAAAAAAGAGTCATGTCAATGATCGGTTACTTGAATACTTTCTTGAGAATGTCTGATGTTCGTGCCAGCGGGTCCTTCCGGATGTTCTTCTCTTCCTTCGCAACCATCACGAACAACCCCTGGATAGCCATGTCAGTAGCGTAGGCGTTGAGGTCAGGGTTGACTCTAGAAACGAACGGGAGTTTGTTGTAGTAGTTGATAAGGTCGGCGTAGTACTTCGTTGCCTGCACCTTGTCCAGGGAAGTCTTGACAATAGGCATGAACTTCTCCTTCAGTTGAGGAGTGGTTGTCTTCTTGAGGTATTGCGTCGCCGCGTCGGGTTCGCCTTTTAACACAGCAAACGCATCATCGATAGTCATCTTCTGGATGGCCGATACGAAAATTGGCGCTGCCTCTTTGGCGGCATCCTCGGCAGCACGGTTCAGTGAAAGAACAAACTCATCTACTTTTGATCCCATCCCGATGGCGCGGAGCTTTGTTTCTACTAGACTGGCGTCTTTAGGAAAAGGAATTTTGATTTCGGGATTTTTGAAGTAACCGTCCAGTTTCGAAACAATATTGGTGCCTTTGGTCGCGCCTTGTGTGAGGGCTTCTTTCAGCCCTTTCGTGACCTCATCTTTGGTCAAGGGGGTTGAAGTCAGCTTCTTGAAAAACTGCCCATCGCATGAACTGTGAGTAAGAAAAACAAGGCAAAGAAGCGGAATTCGCATACCGGATTGAATGGACTGCAAATCTAATTGTTTTTAGGAGGCGAGCGTATCCCGGGTGATGTCCTTGACACGTATGATGCCTGCAAGGCCCATGGTGAAGAAGAACTCAGTGATAAAATTCTGCAAGACTTCCCGTACGCCATCGCTGCCTGCCAGGGCAAGGCCATAAACATAGGGACGGCCGATGCAAACGGCGGTGGCGCCCAGCGCGAGGGCCTTGAACATGTCGGCGCCTCCCCGCACGCCTCCGTCGAGCAGAACCGGAATTCGACCCCCCACCCTTTGAGCAATTCCAGGTAATGCATCGATGGTACTGATGGATCCGTCGACCTGCCGACCGCCATGGTTGGAAACGATGATGCCATCCATCCCGTGATCGATAGCCAAAGCTGCATCATCCGGGTGAAGAATGCCCTTCAGCAGGATTGGAAGCTTGGTATTCTGTCGGAGAAAGCTGAGATCCTTCCAGGTTAGTGAAGGGTTGGAATAGATCGCTGTAAATTTCTGTACCGCCTTCATCGGCTTGCCTGAACTCAGTTTACTGAAGAAGTTTCCTCCCGGGTAAGCATTCACCATCGTGAATACGCTGGACAACAAGGACAGGGTAAGTCTCGGGCGCACGGTGGCAGTTTCAGGTTCCTCCATCAATTTCTGGAAGATAGGATCACTTGTGTATTGTGCAATACCTTTGCCTTCGAGGAACGGCAGGTAAGCCAGAGAAAGATCGCGCGCCCGCCAGCCAAGTTGTGAAGTGTCCAGCGTGACAACGATGGCACCGCAGCCTGCCTTTTCTGCACGCTGCACAAAACTAGCGACCAGGTCTTTGGACTTGCTCCAATACAACTGAAACCATCTTGTGGAATGACCCATGGCCGCAGCGACCTCTTCCATAGGCTTCGATGCCTGGTTGCTAAAAATGTACGGTACTCCCACCGCCGCTGCGGCTTTCGCCACGGCTACATCCGCGTCCGGGTGCACGAGTTCCAGGACGCCAACGGGTGACAGCAACAGCGGTGAAGGGTACTTTTTGCCAAACAGTTCGATCGCGATGTCGCGCTGGCTCGTGTCGCGCAGCATCCGGGGAATGATCTTCGTCTTCTCGAAATCAGAACGGTTTGAAGCGATGGTGCTTTCCAATCCTGCGCCACCCGCGATGTAGGCTTGCGCAGCCTGGGTCATCCTTGCCCATGCCTTTTGTTCCAGTTCACGCCAGTCGACTGGTACTTTCGGCAGCGTGCCTGCGAATCCCCGGAGGTAGATGTCTTTTTGGTGATCGACTGGGTTGAAGGGGGAAGACATTGCTATGAATTATTGAAGTGCGCTCAAGGGGCCGTAAGCGGTAGTTTATGGTACGAGCAAAGTAGGGAGTATTTAGATGAAAGTCTATACAAGCTCACTGTAACGGAGTCCACCGCTTACCTCTTACTGCTTACCGCTTACGGTTTCACCGCGGTAGTAATTCTATAACATTATATTTACACCCCACTGGAATCCAACATGCGAGCCATAAACGCTGAACTACTTACGATTGGAGATGAAATCCTCTTCGGGCAAATCGTTGATACCAACGCGCAATGGATGAGCGTCGCACTCGACCAGGTGGGCATCCGTGTTGTCCGCAAGACCACCGTGGGTGATACGGAGGTTGAGATCCTCACCGCCTTCGCGGAAGCAGAGCGCCGTGCAGACATCATCCTCATTACCGGCGGCCTTGGTCCTACCAGCGACGACCTAACCAAACCGTGCCTGTCGAAATATTTCGGTTGCGAACTGAAGCTGCATGAAGAGGCATTGGCTGAGGTAACTGAATTCTTCAAGAGCCGCGGGCGTGAACTGACTGAACTGAACCGTCGACAGGCGTTCCTGCCCGAATGCTGTGAGAAAATCACGAACCCCATCGGAACTGCGCCGGGGATGTGGTTTGAGCAGAACGGAAAGGTGTTCGCCTCCATGCCCGGTGTACCGCACGAAATGAAGCGGATGATGACGGAGCGAATCATTCCCAAACTATCGGGAAAGTTTGAGCTTCCCATCATCCTCCACTCCATCATCCGCACGGTCGGCATCGGGGAGTCGATCCTGGCGGAAAAGATCGCCCCGTGGGAAAAGGAACTCCCGCCACATGTGAAACTTGCCTACTTGCCCCACCTCGGCGAGGTGAAGCTGCGCCTCACGACCATGGGCAAAGACAAAGCGAGGATGCAAAAAGAACTGGATGCGCTTGTTGAGGGCGTGAAGCCATTGGCAGGCGATTACATCTACGGCTATGGCGAAGAATCACTCGAGGAGATAATCGGCAAACTGCTGAGGTCACGCAAGCTCACGCTTTCCATCGCCGAGAGTTGCACCGGCGGCTACCTCTCACACCTTGTTACCAGTGTGCCAGGGTCGTCCGACTACTTCCTGGGAAGCATGATTCCCTACGCCTACGATATCAAGATGCGGCAATTGGGTGTGAAACCCGAAGTGCTGGAGAAGTACGGGGCTGTGAGCGAGCCAACCATTGTGGAGATGGCCAACATTGTGCGCGCAAAATTCAACACCGACATCGGTGTGGCCACGAGCGGCATCGCGGGGCCTGGGGGCGCGACGCCCGACAAACCCGTGGGCCTGATTTGGATTGCCTACTCGGATAAACACCAAACCATTACACGCAAACTCTTACTCAGCAAAGACCGGATGATCAATATTAGGATGGCGTCGATTGCCGTGTTGAACCTGATTCGGCTCAGTCTGCCCAAAGGCATATAGTGTTTCTGTCCCTTTGAAGTGAAGGGCATTCACAGTTTCGAGACCCCACCTTGTCAGGTTTCCCAGATTCTCGTCCTACGACTTAAGATGTAGGACACGTCCGGAGCTATGCCCGTCGGATCGCATCCACCGGGTTGGCGCGAGCAGCCCGCAGCGCCGCATAACCGGCAGCTATCAACAACAAGACTAAACCCACGCAACCAACGCCCAGGAAAACTTCGGCGCCGGCAGGAGCACGATACGCAAACGTGCTGAGCCAACGGTCCATCAACCACCAAGCCAGAGGAATGGCCAGCACATTGGCCACTATGGCAATGCGAACGAACCGCTTGAGGTGTAGTGACAATATCTCGATGGTGGTAGCTCCCAGAACTTTCCGGATGCCAAACTCCCGCGTTCGCCTCATGGAGAGGTACATCGATAGAGAGAATACTCCCAACGCGGAAACAAGCGCCACCATCAGCGTACCGAACTTTAAAGCGGTGAACGCTTTTGCCTCCTGTTGGTATTGACGGTCATACATATCGTCGAGGAGTCTGTAGTCGGCCATGAAACCCGGAAGCACCTCCTCGAAGACCTGCTTGATTGACGCCAACGTTTCCTCCATGGGGCCGGAGACCTTAACATTCAACCAATAGCCTGGCCAGTTGTCGAACTGCAGGCGCATAATCAGCGGTTCGATGCGCTCACGCAACGGACGAATGTTGAAGTCGCGTGTGACGCCGACGACAGTCCCCTGCCACCCACCTGCCTCCTTGCCCAATCCCACGCTGATTCGTTTGCCGATCGGCTGATCCCAGCCAAACTCTTTTGTCGCTGCCTCATTCACCAAAAATGCCGTCTTCGCATCGGCTGCACTGGCGATATCGAAACTCCGGCCTTCAACGAGCGGTATCTCCATTGTCCGCAGAAAGTCATGGTCAATGAAGGCTTCGTTTACCATCATCGGTTTCATTTCTCCATTCACCTCCACACGATACTCGCCTTTTTGGTACTGGCCGCCGGTAATCATGTAATAGGAGAACGACACGTTCGTGACCCCAGCGAGGGAGGCAAGCTTGGCTTTCAGCGTCGGCGCTTTCCCGATCGGGTATCGATCGGGCATCAACAGAGCCACCACTTTGTGGCGGTCATATCCCAGGTCGGTGTTGCGAACGAAGTCCATTTGCCGGCTCATGACCCAGGTCACAGCAAGGCAAAGCAAAGCGATCGACACTTGCACAAGCAAAAGGGCATTACCCCTGCGCGCTCCTTCCGTACTGCGGTCTCCCTTCAGGTCGAGGGCAGCTGCATGGCGTGTCAAGAGCAGTGCAGGGGCCATGGAGGTGATAACAATCATCAAGAGAAGAACCAGCATTGCAATGGCGATGAGTGCCGGGTTGTTCAGCATGCTCACCGACAGGTTGGGCTCGAGTTGCCGCTTAACTTCGGGGAGTGCCAGATACAAGCCGAGCAATCCAAGGAGAAGGGCGGTTCCGGCAAAGACACTTCCCTCGACAAGTGTTTGGCCGATGATCTGGCCCCGGGCCGCTCCCATCACTTTGCGGATGCCCATTTCGCGAACGCGGGCACCCATTTCAGCCAGCGACAAGTTAAGGTAGCTGGCGATGGCAATGATTATGAGAAAGACGGAAAGGAAAGCAAAACCGTAGAGGTAAACCTGATTCCCTTTCCTGGAAAAATCCATCGTTAGCGGCGCATCAAAATAAATGGAGGTGATCGGCTGGAAGAAAATCCGGTAAGTCTTCTCACTCCCATCTTCTCTCGGTGGAATGTTTCTCTCCAGCAGGGGCTTTACACCGGCAGCCAACGCGTCGGTATCTGTGGCGGGCTTCAGCCGTACGTAGAGACTCACCATGGCGTCGAGATACCACGTCTCTGCGTTGGTCCGTTCGGCGCTGTCAAGGAGGTCATAGCGACCTGTCAGGGCAGCGAGATTCATGTGGCTGTTCGCCGGCAAGTCCTCAATCACTGCTGTGACTGTCAGGATTCGGCCAAAGCGTTCCACGAAGGTCAGCGGTTTGCCTATTGGGTCTTCATCACCAAACAGTTGCTGTGCAAGGGTTTTGGTCAATACTACAGACGCGGGCCGGTTAAGCGCATGTTTATCTCCGCGGACGAACGAAAAAGAAAGCACATCGAACACGGAAGGATCTGCTTCCAGGAAACCATTAGGACGAAGTGAGCGCTCTTTGTATTTCACGAGTTGTCGGCCAGGAAGACTTAACCGGGCGGCAGCAACTATTTCGGGGAAAGATTCCTTGAGCGCCGGCCCCAGGCCGGGAGGAACCACCGCGTACGCTTTCGCCTGGCCTCCAACATCGCGCCATGCGTCTACCCGATAAACTTCGATGGCATTCTCATGGAAGCGATCGAAAGAAAGCTGCCAGCTGAGGTAGAGGGCCACGACGAGAAAGCTAAAAAAAGCAATGACGAGTCCGCTGAGTCGGAAGAACGCATTAAGCTTGTTGCGACCGGCATGTCGGAACACGACACGGATGTAGTTGCGAATCATAGCAATTGAAAGTACGTGAAATCCCGGCACAGGTTCATCGAGTGGGACCTCAATTGACTCCATGATGAACCGAACTGTCGTTCCGGTGTGTCCGGGTGTTTTATTGTTGAGCCGGCCTCTTAAATTATCTCAAAGGAGGAGTATTGCCCTCACGCAGACTTCAGGATCGTGACCGGGTTGACACGCGCCGCACGGATAATACGCCCGGCTACGGCAACAGTTGAAATGGAAAACAGGATAAGCAGGCTCATGAGGAATACTGCGGGTCCTATGGTTGTTCGATAGGCAAACCCGGTCACCCACAAGTTGCCCAGCCACCAGGCTAAAGGTATGGCCGGTATTGCAGCCAAGGCAATAAGCAGAAACATCTGTCTGTACACGCGGAGGGTCAGTGAGCCGACGCCGGCACCAAGAACTTTCCGCATAGCGAGCTCTTTCATGCGAGTTTGCAAATAGAAGGATATCAGGCCGAGCAGGCCAAGACTGGAAACCAACATGGCGATACCCGAGAAGACGTTGATGCCCGTTCCCCATTTCGACTCATCGCTATAAAGGTGGTCAATGCGATCGGTCATGAATTCATATTCAAACGGCACATCAGGAACGAGGGCCGACCATTTCTCCCTGACTGGCGCCAGGACGGTCTCCGGATCTCCGGGCTTCAGGCGCAGCGTGAGATAGTAGAACCAGAAGGGCTTACAGAAGAATACGACGGGTTCAATTGGCTTGTGAAGAGATTCGAAATTAAAATCACGCACCACCCCTATCACTTTTCCGGTCCGTGTCTCCACGGTACCGTCCCCGGCATTGTAGGTCATCGTCATTTCGTTGCCGAGCGCCGACGACCATCCGAGCGACCGGGCTGCGGTCTCGTTAATGACCAAACCGGTAGTAGAGTCACCCGGAAACATCGGGCTAAAGGACCGGCCCTGTGTCAGCGCTAATCCGTAGGCCTCAAAGAAGTCATAGTCGACTGATACGAGTGAAACGGGCCAGGGATTGTTGGTGCCATCCGGGTTTCCCCCGGAAATAGTGGCAGAAACTCTCATGTTCAGGGGACGCGAAGGAATGGTGGAAGAAATGGTGGCCGATACTACCTGGCCAGTTTGCATTAATTCGTGCTTAACCTGCTCAGATCGAAAACGAATGGACCTTCCATGGGGAATGGACACCAGCCACTCCGGCCGGTATCCAAGATCCTGCTGACGGACAAATTCCATCTGGCTTCGAACTATCATGGATCCATTGAGAATCAACAAAGCAATGAACACCTGGAAGGTTACCAGCGCCGGTCGGGTCCATGAACCCGAACCGTAAGAGGAAGTATTGCCATAGAGGATGTCGCCGGCTGGCTGGCGCGCTACCAACAATGAAGGGTAAACGGCAGACATGATGCCTGCGAGCACGAGAGAACCCAGCAACCAAAAACTCAGGGGCGAAAGGAAGACTGAAAAATCACCAGAAAATCCGGCCCATTGAGCAAACAACGGCCATGCCAGCACGACCACTGCAACAGCAAGGATTGCGGCAAGCGATACATGTGTCAGCGATTCAACCAGGAATTGCCGGAAAATACTTGCGCCTCCTGCACCCAGTGATTTTCGTATGCCCACTTCCTTCAAACGAACCACAAACACCGCCGACAGCACATTTACATAGTTGATCAATGTGACCAACAACAATAGTATCCCTATGCAGGAGGCCAGGTAGATATATTTGATGTCTCCATTCCTGCCCAATTCCCGGGATAGGTGGGAATAGAGATGGATGCGCGTTAAGGGTTGAAGCCGGAGTTTTACATCAGCTGACACGGCTTGACCTTGATGGTTCTTGTAAAGCTCTGTAAGCTGTGCACCAATGAGGGCCGCTGTTTCCGGGTTTTCCACGTGTATATAATCAACGCTGAAATTGGCTGTCCAATCGGTGAAGTATGTCTGCGGGCGAAAGAGTCGCTCGGCGGTGGCCATGGAGATCAGGTAGTCAAAAGCTATGTGTGAGCGGTTCTTTTCCTCATCGATCAAGCCAGTTACGGTCAGGTCATAGGATTCATTGATCCAGTTTATTGAAATGGTTTTTCCCAGCGGGTCATCTTCGCCGAAAAACTTCCTGGCTGCCCGCCGGGTCATGACTACAGTGAAAGGTTCGACCAGGCAATTTGTTGGGTCGCCATTGATAAGGCCAAACGGGAAGTAGGTCAGGGCCCCGGGGTCAGTGAAGAAGAATGCCGATTCCATGAAGCGCTTATCGCCCACAAAGAAGTTGATCCGGGCCCCGCCGGCACTGGTAAACCGAATGGGTGTAACTCCGGGATATCGATTGGTCAGTTCCGTTGCCAACACGTGCGGAGTAGCCACCGAACCCGCGTCATCATTCTCCCCGAATACAATCCGGTAAGTAGACTTGGATGTGGGAAGGTTGTCAAAGGCCAACTCACGCTCAACAAAAAGACCCATAAGCCAGGCCCCGGAGAGACCGATCACAAGGCCTGCGATGCTGGTGAAAGTGGCCTGACGGTTGCGTGCAGCGCTCCTGAAATAAAACCGGAAATAGTGGGCAAGCATATTAGGTTGATTTTGTTGGATCGAGTGCCGGAGAAGAATACCTGGCCGGATATACCGGAGAACATTCCACCATAGTTTCAAGCCGGCCTTCCCCGTGCCTTTCCGTTTTACATCTCGCTCATACCGTTCGTGCAAGTCGCCTTCGATTTCCTCCAGCAACGATGAAGGGCAGAACCACCGAAGCAATCTCCAGGCAAACCGGCTTTTCTCATTCATATTTCAAAGTCTCAGCCGGCTTTGTCATCGCAGCCTTGAGTGTCTGCGAACCCACAGAAAGGAAAGCAATCAGCGTGATCAGCAAGCCAGATACAATAAACACGACCGGGTTGATCGTGATCCGGTACGGGAACGACTGCAACCAACGATCCATCAACCACCACGCCAACGGCCACGCAAGCAGGTTGGCAACGAATACCGGGCGCAGGAAACTTCTCGACAATAGCAAGACGATTCCAGAGGCGGATGAGCCCATCACCTTGCGGATGCCGATCTCTTTGGTGCGCTGCACGGCCATGAAGGAAGCCAGTCCGAATAGTCCGAGCATGGCGGTGAAAATTGCAAGGCCGGTAAATACAGTAAAGACACTACTGAAGCGATCGTCCTGTTCGTATTGTTTGTTAAAGAATTCGTCAAGGTAGAAATAGTCGAAGGGGTTGCCGGGGAAGAATTGTTTCCAAGGCACCTCGAGGGCAGTCAAAACTTCACGCACGTTGGAAGTCTCCATTTTCATCGAGAAGTACCGCGCGGGGGTGGCTAGCCGGAAAACGATCGGAGCTACCTTACTCTTCAGGGACATTTGGTGAAAATTCTCCAACACGCCAATGACTTCGACAGTATCCCCACCGTCGTTAAGCTTCTCTCCTATGGCGGCCTCAGGGCTCTTGAAATCCAGGAGTTCTGACATTGCCCGGTTGATCACGACGCGATTTTCATCGCCAGGGAAATCCCGATCAAACGCACGCCCGGCAGCCACTTTTATCCCATAAGCGGGAACAAAGTCGTAGTCCATGCCCACGTGCGATTCTGCAGATCCGCTCCGGTTACTCCCGGTCAGTCTTCGTACGCCGGTAGTCCAGAAAATCTCGTCGCCAGGGACTATAGAGGAGGCGGTAATGGCGCGGATGCCGGGGATGCGAAGGACTTCCGTTCGGAAACTCTCAAACTTCTTGTCGTAGAGCGAATCGGTCACCCCTGGCCCTTTTAACACCAAAGTTTTGTCGATTGTGAAGCCGAGGTCTTTTTGTTTCATAAAGTCGATCTGCTGGAAAACGATAACCGAGCCGATGATGAGGAAGACGGATGCGACAAACTGGAAGACCACAAGAGAGAGTCGCAGAATATTTCCTGCGGAAGAGCGGATGATGCGGCCCTTAAGGACCATGATGGGCCTGAACGACGACATCACGAGGGCAGGATAAAATCCTGCCAGGAGGGTCCCACCGGCAAGAAGCAATAAGCTCAGTTGCCAAAAATCCCACGTGTACATGAAATCCAAAGGGATGTTCCATCCGGTAAGATCGGAGAAGGGCCCCCA
>CAZJWV010000093.1:0-5528 GCA_964549855.1 uncultured Ohtaekwangia sp.
CTACGCGAAGCGCTTCGGCGGGCAAGCCGACCTACCAATTTCAGCGGCCGTTTCCTACCTTTGACACTCTCTATCAACTGTGCGCAGATTCCTCCTCATTGCTGTCGTTTTGTTAGCCGCCCTCATCGGTGCAGTCATCGGTGCCATGTACACCGTCCGCTACCTCGACACCATCCCCGAGTACACCTCCATCGCCGAACACCAAAAGGTCCGTATGCCGGTATCCGGAGGCTCAGTGGCCGTCAATTTCGAGCAGGCGGCGCGCGTGGTTACCCCGGCCGTGGTGAATATCAATACGGTTTTCGCCGCCGGTGAATTCAGCCTCACGCCCATGGACCTGAACTTCGACCCGATGGCGCGTCCCAGCGGCTCAGGAGTCATCATCAGCGACGACGGCTACATCGTCACCAACCAGCACGTGATCGAAGATGCTACGGGCATAGAAGTAGTCCTCAACGACAACCAGCGCTACTTTGCCAAGGTGATCGGCCAGGATCCCAGTACGGACCTGGCGCTGTTGAAAATCAAAGCGAAAAATCTTCCGTTCCTCCGCTATGGCAACTCCGACAACGTGGTGCCCGGCGAGTGGGTGCTCGCGGTGGGAAACCCCTTCGACCTGAATTCCACGGTGACTGCCGGTATCGTCAGCGCCAAGGCGCGCAACATCGGCATCCTCCGCGACAAGAATAACTTGCAAGTCGAAGCTTTTATCCAGACCGACGCGGCCGTCAATCCAGGCAACAGCGGCGGGGCATTGGTCAATCTGAAAGGCGAACTCATCGGCATCAACTCGGCCATCGCTACCGTGACGGGCAGCTATTCCGGCTATAGTTTCGCCATCCCGGTGACCCTGGTGAAGAAAGTAATGGATGACCTTCTCGAGTTCGGCGCCGTACAACGCGGTTTGCTGGGCGTAGAGATCCGCGACGTCACCGCCAAGCTTGCCCAGGAGCAATCACTCGATGTGGTTCGGGGTATCTACATCAACCGCGTGAACGGTGGCAGTGCGGCCGACGAGTCGGGCATCAAGTCCGGCGACGTGATCACGGCTATCGACGGGCAGGATGTGGGCAGTGTCTCTGAGCTTCAAGAACTGGTCGCCCGCCATCGCCCTGGGCACAGCGTCATGGTCACCTACCGCCGCAGTGGAAAACCAGTCTCGGTGAAGACCACGCTGAAGAATTTTGAAGGCCGTGCCTCCATCACCCGACTTCCCGTGAACTACGAGATCGACGGGGCGCTGATGGAGGACGTGTCATATGCCGAGTTGACGCGGCGCAACCTGGAAGGCGGCGTCATGATCCGCAGTGTTTCCTCCGGCAAATGGAAAACTGCCGGCATCCCCAAGGGATTCATCATCACCCACATCGACAAGGTGGCCGTCGACAACGTCGAGGATCTGAACCGGATGCTGGACTACAAGTCGGGTGGAATGTTAGTTGAAGGCATCCACTCTTCCACCGGGGACCAGGGTGTATTCGGGGTCAACTGGTAGAGTATCGCCAAGCACCAAATCCCAAGTACCAAATTCCAAGCACCAAATCCCAAATACTATGGATTTGAACACCAAAGACATCTTAAAACAACTCGGGATCAAGAGCGCCAATGCTGGCGTCTCGACGGGTAGTAAGTGGATTCGCACAAGTGGACCCGTACTGAAGTCGTACTCGCCTGTGGATGGCAAGCTGATTGCCACGGTTCAAATGGCGAATGAGAAATCGTTCAAGAAAGTCGTAGAGACTTCCCGCAAGGCCTTCGAACAATGGCGGCAATGGCCCGCGCCCAAACGCGGCGAAATCGTGCGGCAGTTCGGTGAGGCCTTGAGGGCAAAGAAAGAACCACTCGGCATGCTCGTCTCCCTGGAAATGGGCAAATCCTACCAGGAGGGCCTCGGCGAGGTACAGGAGATGATCGACATCTGCGACTTTGCAGTAGGCCTTTCCCGACAACTTCATGGGCTCACGATGCACTCCGAGCGGCCACTGCACCGCATGTACGAGCAGTATCATCCCCTTGGTGTAGTTGGCATCATCTCGGCGTTCAATTTCCCTGTAGCGGTATGGGCATGGAATTCTGCCCTCGCCTGGGTTTGCGGCGACACTTGCATCTGGAAGCCTTCTGAAAAGACCCCACTTTGTTCCATCGCCTGCCAACTGATCGTGCAAAAAGTGTTTGCCAAGAACGGCGTGCCGGAAGGGGTGTCTTGCATCGTCAACGGCAACTTCAAAGTCGGGCAGTGGCTTGCCGCCAGTGAAGACATTCCGTTGGTCTCTGCGACTGGCTCCGTTCGCATGGGCGTGGCTGTGGGCACTGCGGTGATGCAAAGATTGGGACGTCCGCTTCTAGAGCTGGGAGGAAACAACGCCATTATCATCAGCGAGAAAGCCAATCTCGATATCGCCATTCGTGGCGCCTTATTTGGTGCCGTGGGCACTGCCGGGCAACGATGTACCACCACACGCCGGCTGATCGTTCATGACAAGGTGTACGCTACCGTCAAAGAAAAACTTAGGAAGGCATACGGTCAATTGAAAATCGGCAACCCTCTGGATCCAAAGAATCACGTCGGTCCGCTCATCGATAAACTTGCAGTCACGCACTACCTCGAGGCGTTAAAAGCCGTGAAGAAACAAGGCGGCAAGTTCCTCGTCGAAGGGGGCACGCTTACGGGCAAAGGTTATGAATCGGGCTGCTACGTGAAGCCAGCCATTGCCGAAGTGAAAAATGACTATGCCATTGTGCAACAGGAGACCTTCGCGCCCATCCTTTACCTGATCCGCTACAAGACTTTCGAGGAGGCCATCCGCATCCAGAACGGCGTGAAGCAGGGGTTGTCATCGTCGGTGATGACCACCAACATGACGGAGATGGAGCAGTTCCTCTCCGCGGGCGGCAGCGATTGCGGCATTGCCAACGTGAATATTGGGACGTCCGGTGCAGAAATCGGGGGAGCCTTCGGTGGCGAAAAGGAGACTGGTGGAGGACGGGAGTCCGGCTCCGACGCCTGGAAAGTCTACATGCGCAGACAGACCAATACAATTAACTACGGTTCCTCCCTGCCTCTTGCCCAAGGGATAAAGTTTGATGTTTGAATGATATAGGAGCTGTAAGAGCTAAAGTCCCTCCTCACGTCGCTGAGAACCTTTTTAAGTCAAAGTACACGCGCACACGGACTTACGTGCACCCAAACCCTGGAGTGTAAGTAACCACCGCAAAGGCGCAGAGGCACAAAGTACCGCAAAGGCTTCTCAACTGCATCGCGCATACCGCATCGTGTATCCAGCGACCAGCAACCAGTATCCAGTATCCAACATCTCACACTGCAAGGTCCCTGAGCTTGTCGAAGGGCTTGCAATTAGTTTCGCACCTCCATACATTGTGGCCCTTATCTACCTATGGCGCCCAAGCGATATCGCACGGTAATGCTGATTGATGACAATGAGATTGACAACCTCATTAATCAGAAGATGGTGGAGGCTGCTTCCATCACCCAGCACATTTACATTCACACGGGAGCCCGTAGTGCCATCGAATTCCTTCGCAACATTGAAAAACTAGAGCTGGCCGACCAGGTTCTCCCCGATCTCATCTTCCTCGACATCGACATGCCGCTCATGGATGGCTTTCAGTTCCTCGACGAGTTTGAAAAGCTGAAAGAGTCGACGAAAACCAAATGCCGGATCATCATGCTTACGTCGTCCATCAATCCCCAGGATGTGAACCGGTCGAAGAAGTATGCGAACGTGAAGCTGTATCTGAATAAGCCGCTTACTCACGAGAGCATAGTGGATCTTGCACTCTGACAATCCGGTGATCAGTGATCGGTGATCGGTAATCGGTGATCGGTGGATTTCGTTGAATCTACTTCTCCGGCCTACAAAAAAGATGAGCCTTAATTGTCATCGCGAAGATCTTTCTGCCGAGAAGGAAAACAGAACTTTAACCGACACCACTGATCACTGATCACCGATCACAGATCACAGATTTAAAAGTCGTCGTCCGCACTCCCTCCACCCTGAATCTCAAGTGCGATGAGGCGTTCCACAAACTTCTCGTCCATGCGGATATAGGACGTGGGCGCGAAATAGCCGACGGTAAGTGATTTGAACCGCGGGATCATGGCGGTGATCTTCTTGTGCTTCTCTTTCTTCGCCTCACTTACGGCGATTTTCAGGATCTTCAGAAAGGTGAGCACGTTCTCGCAGGCATCCTTGCCGATAATGCGGATGTTGCGTTGCACGCTGTTGGACAATTGATTGAACAGGTCGATGTCCTTTAACATGCAGTACTGCAGGCAAAGGAGCGCTTTCACTTCCGTCTGCGCCAACGGGTAGCGCTTCAGGCTGACGTCGTTGATGAGATTGTTCAGCAGACGCGCCGCCTCGTCGTAGCGTCCGGCGTAATAGCTGCATAGTGCCCCGTAGACGGTGTAGATCACATGCTGCGGCACATTGTTGATGTCAGGCTCGAAGTCGGCAAACAGCTCCTTTTGCTCCGCATGCAACTCTGCTTCTGAGCCAAGCCGAAGAGCCCGTTCAAGTCGAGAGATGAGAAAACGAATCGAGAACGTATAATACGGATAGTTTACCAGCAGATTGGACGCCGCGTCGTTCACCTCTTCGAAGTATCGTTCTGCCTGTTTGAACACTTTGTAGTGGTTGTAGTATTCCAGTTTTAGGAATTCAAACAGCAGGTTGAGGTGGTAATAAACCGGGTCGAGGTTATACTTGTCGAAGATCTCCTGAACGCGGCCAAAAATATCCTCGATCGACTCCTCATCGGATTGAAGGTTTTCCTCCCCTTCTACAAACAGTCGGTGAAAAACCACCATGCACGATTTGTACACGTACAGCCTGTGCGATTCGTACAGGTTGGCAATGCTCTGGATCTCGCGAATCAATAAATCCAGGCTCAGCTTCTCTGTGTTATCGGCCGTGAGGTAATAGTTGCCGTACTTCTTAAAGTAATCAGCCACCACGTCTTCTGCCTTGTCGACGGCGAGCATGTAGGCGACGTGCCGGTTGTAAAGTTGTGAAAACTGGAAGTATTCAGGTGAATGCAGATGAAGCTTCTTCAGCAGCTTGTAGATGGTGGGGAGTTCGCCCACCAGGTCTGCCTCGATGAGTTCTTTCTCCAGTTTCCGAAGCGTGGCGATGGCGATGGTTTTCTTGTTGGTGAAGAAAACTTCATTGATGTTGGCCACCTTGCGCAGCAGGTCTGTGCGCGGGCTTTCCATCTGCTGGATCAGGTATTCCTCGATTTTCTGGCTGAGGCGTGAACGCATGGTGTAGTAGGCGTTCGCGTTTATCTCCAGTTCAACCATCACCTTGTTTTCAGACAACTGCCGCTCACGCATCGCCTTGAGGAGGTATGCCGACTTTTCGGCATTCCCCGAGATGAGCGAATCGTATATCGCCTGGTAGTCCTTATCGGACAATTGCTTGATGATGTTCTTCAGTTTTGCCATTGCGGGAATCCCCGAACAAGCGGAAAAATTACGAATTCCCCATCGAAAGGCGAAAATGACC
>CAZJWV010000093.1:5628-13486 GCA_964549855.1 uncultured Ohtaekwangia sp.
CCGATCAACCGATTGTTCCAAAGTCGAGCGATCGTTGGCAAACTATTTCCAGCTTTCCAGAATCTATGGCGGTAACCTTTCGTCACCCCATTGATTACCCTCTTTGTGCACTGCCGCTTACGGAAAACAGGCCGACCGACCGCTGCGCTGCCGTATCTTTGCCGTCCTTCTACCCTTCGACAGGCTCAGGGCTGGCAGCTCCCACCTACGCTAAAGCTTCGGCGGGCAAGCAGGACAGGCCTTCAAAACATGGCAAGCGGCCACATTATTATCTGTATGGACCAACTTTCGAGGAACTAACCGTTTAATAGGCTTTAACGCAAACCCCAGATCTACCTAATCATATGAAAACAGGGTCTCTCCTCTTCCTACTGCTGGTTATTACTTTTTCCGCACTGGGACAACGGCCAGGTCTTTCTCCTGGTACAGGCCTTGGGTCCGGCCAACCTTCCTCCTCCTCCGGGCAGACACCCGAGGGCAAGGGTAAGATCACTGGTATTGTAGTTGACGCTACCAACGGCAAGCCTGTGGAGTTCGCAACCGTGGCACTGACCGCGCCCAACTCAGAAAAGCCGCTCGACGGTGCCATCTGCGACGAGAAAGGGCACTTTGTTATCAAAGACATTGCCAATGGGACTTATCAGCTGATTGTCTCATTCATCGGCTACCAGAACGCTATAGTCAAAGACATTACCATCTCCGACCGTCGCAGCACAGTGGATGCTGGCTCAATCAAGCTCACTGCCGACAACAAGCAGCTTGATGCGGTAACCGTGGAGGGGCAGCGAAACCTGATTGAAGAGAAGGTTGATCGGACCGTTTATAACGCCGAGAACGACGCTACAGCCAAGGGCGGCGATGCTTCGGATGTACTTCGACGCGTTCCCCTGCTCACGGTAGATATGGATGGCAACGTTTCACTGCGGGGAAACTCCAACATCCGAGTGCTTATCAACAATAAACCCTCCACGATCACCGCCAGCAGCGTGGCAGACGCTCTTAAGCAAATTCCCGCCGACCAGATAAAATCTGTGGAAGTGATCACGAGCCCTTCAGCCAAGTACGACGCTGAAGGTTCCGCCGGTATTGTCAACATTATCACCAAGAAGAATACCCTTCAAGGCTTGACGCTGAACACGGATGTTGGCGTCGGCTACCGCGGATCCAACCTTGGCCTTTTTGGAAATTACAGAAACAAGAAGATGGGGTTCTCCCTTGGTGGATTTGGCCGGGCCGGGTACAACGTATTGGGAAAATTCTCCAACAGCCAGGAGACGCTATCTGGAACCAGCACAACACTCACGCTGCAGCACGCCGACACACGCCGTAATGACAATTTTGGGAACTTCCAGTTTGGTTGGGATTATGACATCAACGCCACCAACTCACTCGCTGCCTCCGTCCGCTATGGAGGCCGTGCCAGCAAGGCTTATCAGGATAACCTGATCACGGAAACCTACATCAATACCATCCTCGACACCATCATTCATCGCAATGTGGTTACCGATAACTCGGGGGGCAATCTCGATGCGAGCCTTACCTACAACCACTTATTCAAAAAACCCCAGCAGGAGTTCAGTTTACTGGGACAATACAGCCGCAACAATGGGAACAACGAGTTTGTCAACACCACCATAAACCAATCTGACGGGTCGGTCGCGGGCCGACTCATGAATGAGAACAAGAGTCTCAATGAGGAAACCACTGTACAGGCTGATTACCAGACTCCCATTGGCGATACCCAGCTGATTGAATTCGGCGGCAAAGCCATTCTCCGAAAAGTCTCCAGCGACTACACTTACTATCAATCCGTCGGCACAGGTCCCTATGTTCCGGACACCGCAAGGGCTGCTTCCAATATTTTCACTTACAACCAGAACATCGCCGCCACCTACGCGTCATACACCTATGCCTCCAAGACCGGGTACAGCTTCAAAGGTGGAGCGCGTTATGAGTACACAAATATCAATGCGCATTTCGCCAATGAGAAGGGGCCGATTGATATTCCCTCCTACAACGTAATTGTACCGAGTGCCAACTTGTCGAAGAGATTGAAGAATGGAAATACACTCAAACTGTCTTACAATCGTCGCATTCAGCGCCCCAGCATCCAGTTCCTGAATCCGAACATCCAGGCGAGCAACCCCAACTCAATTACTGTCGGCAATCCGAACCTTGAGCCGGAGTATACCAACAACTACGAACTAGGCTACAGCACGGTGATCAAGAAAATCAATCTCAACACGTCTGCCTTCGTGCGGAACACGAACAATGCCATCCAGAGCGTGCGTACCGTTAACCCGGCCAATCCCGCAGGACTTATTACCACTTACCAGAACATTGGATCGGAGAATGCCTATGGCGGCAGCGTTTTCGGCAACGTGAACATCTCCAGCAAGATGATGATCAACCTGGGATCTGATGTCTACTACGCGGTGTTGAAAAACAACAGTCCGATCCCTGAGTTCACGGCCAGCAACCAGGGCTGGGTTGCCAACTTCCGCTTCTTCGGAAACTATACCATTGCCAAAGGATGGGGCGTTCAATTCTTTGGCTTTATCCGTTCGCCGCAAGTGCTGCTCCAGGGCAAGCAGGGAAACTTCTATTTCTACAGCATCGGCGTACGAAAGGAATTTGCCGAGAAGAAAGGCAGCATTGGCATCGGCGCCGACCAGCTGTTCACACCCACCATGCGGATAGAGAATACCACCAACTCTCCCAACATCACGCAAAAGAGCGTCTCGGAATTGTACAACCTCAACTTCAAAATCACCTTCAGCTACCGCATTGGCAAGATGAGCTTCGACGCCCCACGTCGCCGCAAGAAGTCGATCAATAACGACGACCTCAAGGATGGCGGCGGAGATGGTGGAGGGGGTGGTGGTGATGCCCCTGCCGCTGCTGCTCCCGCTGGCGGCGGTGGAGGCGGAGGCGCGCGCCCGGCAGCCGTTGCTCCTGCCGCAGGCGCTGGTGGTCGGCCCGCAACCGCACCTGCCACGCCGCCCGCAGATCCTGCTGCCGTGGTGAAGGCTGAAGGCTCCTGGAACTACACCGTTGAATCTCCCCAGGGTGGCGGTGGCACACTTAACATCCGGAAGGAAGGCGACAAATACGTTGGCACCGTGATGAGCAAGACGATGGGCCGCGAAATACCGCTCTCATCCGTCGCAGTCAACGGCAACGAACTCACCTACACCTACGACCTCACCATGGGCCCCAACACACTCACCGTCCAGGTGAAGTCGATCATCACCGGCGATGAGATGGCGGGGACGATGGCGTTTGGGACATATGCTAGTTTCCCGGTGAAAGCGAAGAGGAACCCGTGATTGGTGATCGGTGATCAGTAATCGGTGATCGGTGGTTCGCCCTAGGTGGATGGACTGTTTTGAACAGCACTATCCCCTTTAGCTGCAGAAGTCGTCTGCCTTGTTGATCATGGTCCATAACTGACGTCCGACAATCATGTACTTATCAAGCAGCTTTTGTGCTGCCTCATTGTCCCACAACCCGGAATCCAGGGCCGTTAGTATCCAGTGCTGCGTCTCGAGTTGTTCACCATCCGAGTAAGTCAGTTTGCTTACGAAGTGTTTCTTGTATCTCCTCTTTGCCCAAGCCTCAGCTATTTGAGCTCCGACAGAGCGAGATGAGCGGCGAATTTGATCAGTCAGAGAGAACATCTCCTCCTTAGGAAATGATTGAGTCATCCGATAGATTTCATTCTGCAGTTTCCTCGCCAGTTTGTAAACTTCCAATTCAGTAAAAGAATTTACGTGCGGCATTGGTCAAAAGTAAGATTCTACAACAGTCCGCAGTAATCAGACACTGTAAGGAAAACCGAACATATTTTTTGACCAACCACCGGGCACCATTTGCCGAGGACTGACATGCTCAGTCTAGACCGCCAGGCACGATCTTCCTCCGGTATCGGGTTTATCGATCCAACGCGCTCCACCGATCACCGATTACCGATCACCGATTACCCTTAGAGCTACTGGCCTCCAGCGACAATTTTGTCTATCTTGGACCACCCCACTTATGACCCGGATCTCAAGGATCGCCGACGCTTTCTTCTACTCCTTCCCCTTTCAGCTCCTCCTGAATAATTTCAGGCGCAACCACGTGCTGATGCTTTGTTGGGTCATCCTGTTTGCGATGATCACGGGGAATTTTGGCAAGCTCATAGGCATCCCCTACCTGTTCCTGGACCCGGAATACCTCAATGAGGTCGGCTTCACCAGCTTTCTCATCATCGGCATCATGGTGTCGGGGTTCACGGCTGCGTACAACATCACCAGCTACATCACCGACGGACACCGGTTCTCCTTTGTGGCGGCGCTTCCAAACCCCTTCAACAAGTTCAGTCTCAACAATGGGCTTATCCCGGTGCTCTTTTTCCTTACCTACCTCTACCAGATCATCCGGTTTCAGATCAACAACGAATTCACCACGGGGATGCAATTGGCCATTGATATCGCTGGATTCCTGACTGGGATCGCGATCATGGCAGGCATCTTGCAAGTGTATTTCATTTTCACCCAGAAAGACATCTTCAAGTACATGGTCTGCCGCCTCGACGAGGTGGGAAAGAAAACGGTAAATATCACCCGTGCCAGCCTCATGAAGAAGTCGGACCTGGCCCGGAAGAAACAAGTGCGGGTGGATAACTATTTGACCCACAGCTTCCGCTTCAGGAAGGTGCAGGATGAGAAAGATTTTTACGACAAGGAGGCGCTCCAGAAAGTTTTCGACCAAAATCAGTTCAACCTCGTGCTTATCGAACTGTTGATCTTCGGCATGGTTCTTTTGTTGGGGATTTTCAAAGACTACCCTTCCTTCCAGCTCCCCGCCGCTGCCAGCGCAATGATCTTCCTCACCATTTTCGTCATGTTGTCGGGCGCGTTCACCTACTGGTTCGGCGGCTGGTCAACCACGACTGCGCTCATACTATTCCTTATTCTCAACCACTTTGTTGGCGAGGGGCTCCTGACCAAAAAATATCCCGCCTTCGGCCTCGACTATTCCAGCGCCCCGGTAGGCTATACGATCGACAACCTGAAGGTTCACACCGACAGCGCTGCCATATACAACTCACAGCGCCACACACTGGAAGTCCTTGAGAACTGGAAGAAGAAATTCGAGCCCGGGACAAAGCCGCGCATGGTGTTCATCTGCGCCAGCGGTGGTGGTAAGCGCGCAGCCCTCTGGACGCTCACGGCACTTCAAACCGCTGACAGCCTCAGCGGGGGAAAACTGATCGATCAAACGGTGCTCATCACCGGGGCTTCCGGCGGGCTGATCGGGGCCAGTTATTTCCGTGAAGCCGTGTTACGAAGCAAGACCGACCAACGGGTGAACCCCCACAGCGCCGAGCACCGGGAGAAGATCGCCACCGACAACCTCAATCCACTCATCTTCAGTCTCCTCGCCAACGATCTCTTCGTCGGCTTCACGCGCTACGAATATGAAGGCCACTCCTACCTCCGCGACCGGGGCTACACCTTCGAGGAGCAGCTGAATCTCGACACCGAAGGCATGTTGGACAAACCGCTTGCTGACTACCATGAACCGGAGGCGCAGGCCATCATCCCCATGATGATCCTCTCGCCCACCATCGTCAATGATGGCCGCAAACTTTACATCTCCGCACAGCCGGTGGCCTACATGAACTCCGACATCCTCAATTTTCCCGACTACTACAACCACAAGCTAAGCGGCGTTGACTTCCAGCTTCTTTTTGAAAATCATGGGGCCCCCAGCCTGCGCTTCCTTTCGGCCCTGCGCATGAATGCCACGTTTCCCTACATCACGCCCAACACAACGCTGCCGACACAACCAGCCATCCGCATCATGGACGCTGGCATTTCCGACAACTTTGGCATTATGGATGCCGTGCGTTTCATCTATAGTTTCCGCGACTGGATCGGGGCCAACACTTCAGGCATCCTCATTCTCTCCATCCGCGATTCACCCAAGCTCACGGCCGTTGCCGAGGAGCAGGGCAACACCATCATCGACGATTTCACGCAGCCAATTTCCAGCGTGTACAATAACTTTGAGAATTTCCAGGACATCACCAACGACAATCTCGTCGGCTATGCGCGAACCTGGTTCAAGGGTTCTATTGAGCGGGTCGATATTCAATACACACCCATGTCCTACGTCAACATGCTTCAGAACATGGACAGCATCCGGCAGCACAACACCCGCGCCTCGCTGAGTTGGCGGCTTACTACTCGTGAAAAAGAGGGCGTGATCGAAACGATTCGTTCGGATGCGAATCGAGAGGCGATAAAGCGGGTAGTAGATTTACTACGCTAGGGTGGCCACTAGTGTTGCACCAACGCACGTAGGTCCTACATTGAGAGATTGTCACTTTTCTTTTGCTTGTCCAAGAGAAAAGTAACCAAAAGAAAAGGACCCCACGAACGCTGCGCGCCTCCGCGCTGCTAACCGCCTTGGCACTGCACAAACCCACGGCTTGCGCCGCGCCGTTCGTGGACACCCCCGCGCGGCCCTTTAAATTTCAAGACTTTGCTTTGTGGCTAATCAAATGGAGGTTTGACAGGAGTCCAGTACACTGTCAAGCCGAGCCGCCGAGGTTTACGAAGGAGGCGCGCGGTGGCCCGAAAAAAATGCGGGGCGTGCGCGGGCATGCGCGGGGAAGCATATTTTTTTCTTGATCTTTTTTGGTTCTTTTTTGGATCAAGCCAAAAAAGAACAAGCAGTCAATGGCCGATGGAACGAACAACGATTGTGCCGCTCAGGTTCTAATCGACAGGTACTTTGGACTTAGGCCAACAACTGCCCAACCCCAAACAGCACTACAAACAACAGCGTCCCAAGTGCCATGCGCTTCAGGTATGGATCCAGTTCACTGGAAGGCTTTTCGTTAACCCCGCGTCCAATACTGAGAAAGACGGGCAACGAAAGCATGAAGAGGAATTGCAGGGGCGATCGATAGTTGACAATCGTGTAAAGGGTGATGGCCATCCAGCCTCCGAAGAGCAACAGCCAATGATAGAGTCCTGCGCGTTCCTTCCCAATGCGCACGGGTATCGACAACTTCCCGGCCTGCCGGTCCGAATCGATGTCGCGCATGTTGTTGATGTTGAGCACGCCAACAGCAAAGAACCCACAGGCCAGCGCTGGGAGAAGGCTCGTCATCGACCACTGGCGGGTAAAAAGGAACAAGGAGCCCCCCACTCCAACAATGCCGAAGAATAGAAGGACCGACAGGTCGCCAAGCCCGGCATAACCGTAGGGTTTCGAGCCCATGGTATACAGTATGGCGGCAGCGATGCAGAGAACGCCCAATGCAAGGAACGCTGCCATCGGCGCCGTCTCACCCTGAAACGCGACCCACAACAAGGATATTCCGCTCACCAGACTGAGGCCGACGAAAAGCACGATGGCCGTTCGCATACGTGCTGGCGCTATCGCTCCCGACTGAACGGCTCGTGTTGGTCCCTGCCGACCCGCGTGATCTGCGCCATGCACACTATCGCCATAGTCATTAGCCAGGTTGGATAGTACCTGGAGGAAGATCGTGGTCAGGCAGCAGAGTCCGAAGATGGCCGGGTCGAACTTTCCCTGCGCAGCGGCGAGGAATCCACCCATGGAGATGGAAGCCAAAGCCAGTGGTAAGGTTCGAAGGCGGAAGGCGGTGATCCAGGGGGTGGCGTTCATAGTGGAACGAAGGTCTTACTTATTGGAGAACCGGTCAAGTCGGTGGGATCGGTGGGTCGGTGGGTCGGTGGGATCGGTGGATCGGCTTGCCCGCCGTAGCGTTTCGCGAAGGCGGGTGGGATCGGTGGATCGGCTTGCCCGCCGTAGCGTTTCGCGAAGGCGGGTGGGA
>CAZJWV010000094.1:0-13467 GCA_964549855.1 uncultured Ohtaekwangia sp.
ACAAACGTGGTGAAGAACACTTTGCGGGTCAGCGTGAGATCGATCCGTGGACTTATCAAATAGATATCTGCGCTCTGGTACGGCGCTGGCATGGTGATCTTGTTGTAATTGATATCCAACGTTACGTTTCCATAAGGCTGAAAACGATAACTGAGGCTGGCACTGAGATTTGTTCGTCTGCCGTTATAATAACTGCCATACAATGCTCCGGCCGTCCAGGTAAACAGTTTTCTGGGATCGGATGCGAATTGTACTGTGCCGTAGGTATACCAGTATTTTGAAAGGGCCGGAAGCTTCGGGATGCTATCCTCCGGCGGTGAGTTGGTGGGGTCAAAATCAGTCAGCAGAAGCGTATGCGTGTGCTGCAGCTGGAAGAATAGAAAGCCCTGGTTTTGGAAGTTTATGTTGTACCCCGGGATGTACTGGTAGTCTGAGAGGCCGAGTACATCGTCCCAGATGTAAGACACATCAATCACGGGTCCGTGATTATTCACTTTTGAATTCGTGGGGTACCACCGGTAGGCTCCCGAAGGTGAGAAGCGCTTATACCCCGCCCTTGGCACGAAGCCCACAGCCGGGTTGTAGTTTTTTCCGATGGCCTGCTCATAGAGATTGAACGTGAGCCTCTGGGTGTTGAAGACAAAACTGGCACCTTGCCCATATTCATCGCCCGGACTCGAAGAAGTGAATTGGCGATGGTAGAAGACATTGCCGGTGTATTTGTTGTTCTTGAAGCTGTAGTTGTAATCTGCGCCAAGCACCCGGTTGAAGTCATACCCCTCCAGTCGAAAATCACCCGAGTCGCTCTTAAACTGCTGACGGTTGACGAAAATGGCGCGCAGGTTTGAATTGGTACCCAGTCTCCGTTGACCCGTGGCTACCGTATAATTGTAGGATGGCACCGATGACTCCGGGATCTCTGCAGTTTGCATGTTGAGAAAACCAATCCGGTAGTACTTATTCAGGTTCCCGCTTAGTCGTGCTCCAAAGAGAATTTGGTTTTGAAGATTCTGACCCGTGGTTGTATCGCGGGCAACGCCGATGCGGCGTGAGAAGAAGGGCCGCGCATTCATGTGGCCGTAGGATAGAAACAAATCTGCATTCTCCAGGAAAAACTGCCTCCGTTCAGGGTAGAAGATCTCGAACCGATCCAGGTTAGTGACCTGGCGGTCTACTTCGACCTGGGAAAAATCCGGGTTCACCGTAAGGTCAAGATTCAACGATGAGGTCACGGCTACCTTCGCATCACCTCCCATAGTCACCTTTGACGTCGAAGGTTTATCATTGAGAAAATCCTTGGAAGCATTTGCGGCACCGTAGGGTATCAGCGAAATGTTCGCGCCCGTATGTTGAAGGGGAGCATCCCAGCTCATTTCTGCGCAGTAGTTCAAGTTGCCTGCTTCAAAATAGCGAGGCGTCCACGGCCACACGGCCCGTTCGTTTTCCTTGCTGTCCTGGCGGTAGTATTTCACATTCCACTTCGTAGCGCCAGCCTTGAAACGGATCGTAGTGTAGGGAATGGCAAACTCGGCGACGTAGTAGCCCTCGTATTGCTTCACCTCGCTGTACCATTTGTTGTCCCATGACAGGTCCAGGTTGTCCTGTGCGATGTAGCCATTCGAGATAAGCCCTTCGCGCTGAACCCCTGCCGGACTTACCCCAAAGAAGAAAGCATTGGTGACATCTTGAAATGTGTCGAGGATTACAGCGACACCGTCAATCCCGGGTCCCCTAAAGTCCCGCCGGAGGGAGGTTATTACATATGGACCGGGCTTGAGGTCCCGGGCTACAATGCTGAAGTAGACAAACTTGTCGTCGTAGGTAGCCCTGTATTCCGTGGTGAGCCTTGAACGGCTCGTGTCGTAAGGAAACTGTTGCATCAGTTCCGTCTCCACTTTGGCCGTCTGCCAGGAGGTTTCGTCGATCGCACCATCGAGGGTAATCACATCGACCGCCCGCTGGATGGAAGTCGTGGGCCGATCCTTTGATGGCTGGCCGAGCAGGACATTCCCGGTCGAAAGAAGGAGGACTATCCCGATAGTCCCGATTGCTATCGGGATCGGGACCCAAACGATGCGCATGACACAAACAACGGAACCTTCATTCGGTCCGCAAAATAAATCGGATGAGCGGTCTGATTGCTTCCCTTCGGCAGGCTCAGGGCAAGCGCTCGCAATGACGGGATAAGTCGACTCTGGCCTCTCCTGCCTATTTTTGTCCGCTAACGCTCTGATATGCTCCCCAACGTGAACCCCACCGAGACCCTCGCCTGGCAAAAGCTGACGGCCCACTTCCTCGAGATGCAAGCCTTCTCCATGCGTGAAGCATTTGCCGCCGACCCTCAACGCTTCGACAAGTTCCATACGCGATTCGAAGACATACTCCTCGACTATTCCAAGAACTGCCTGATGGAAGACACCATTTCCCTGCTGGTGGATCTTGCCCAGGAGTGTGGGCTCCAGGAATCCAAAGACGCCCTCTTCGCCGGGCACGCCATCAACCAAACCGAAGGTCGCGCGGTGCTCCACGTCGCATTGAGAAATCGCTCCAACCAGCCCATGCTGGTTAATGGCAACGATGTAATGCCCGACGTCAACCGGGTGCTTGGGCAAATGAAGGATGTGTCTCAACGGCTATTGTCCGGGGAATGGAAAGGTTTTTCCGGCAAGGCGATTACTGACATCGTGAATATCGGCATCGGCGGCTCCGATCTCGGTCCGTTAATGGTAACCGAAGCGCTCCGCCCCTATCATCGCAACATCCGGCCTCACTTTGTTTCGAACATTGACGGCACGCACCTGGTGGAAACACTGAAGCAATGTAACCCGGAACAGACACTTTTCATTATCGCTTCCAAAACATTTACCACGCAGGAGACCATGACGAACGCAGAATCTGCACGAGCATGGTTCCTGGAGAAAAGTCATGGAAAAGGCGACGTGGCCAAGCACTTTGTCGCTGTATCCACCAATGAGAAGGCTGTCAAAGAATTCGGCATCGCAGGGGAGAACATGTTTGTTTTCTGGGATTGGGTGGGAGGCCGGTATTCCTTGTGGTCTTCCATCGGACTATCCATAGCGTGCACGCTTGGATTTGAAGCCTTCGAACAATTGCTCTCAGGGGCCCACGCCATGGACAATCATTTTCGGGACACACCATTCGACAAGAACATTCCGGTGCTCCTGGCCCTCATCGGCATCTGGCATACCAACTACTTTGACGCAGCCAGCGAAGCGATTCTGCCCTACGATCAGTACTTGCACCGGTTTGCAGCCTACTTTCAGCAGGGTAACATGGAGAGCAACGGTAAGTCCGTAGATCGCAACGGTCAACACGTCCTGTATCAAACCGGCCCCATCATCTGGGGTGAGCCCGGCACAAACGGGCAACACGCATTTTACCAATTGATTCACCAGGGCACACGCCTGGTGCCGTGCGATTTCATCGCACCCGCCATCAGCCACAATCCGTTGGGTGATCATCATGAAAAGTTGCTGTCCAATTTCTTCGCGCAAACGGAAGCGCTAATGACCGGCAAGGGAGAAGAAGAAGCCCGTGCTGAATTGACGAAGCAAGGGATGAACAGCGAACAAATTGAGTTTCATCTTCCCTACCGGGTATTCCATGGCAACCGCCCTACGAACTCCATTCTTTTTGAGAAGCTAACACCTCGAACATTGGGGAGCCTCATCGCCATGTACGAACACAAGATCTTTGTGCAGGGGGTGATCTGGAATATCTTCAGCTTCGATCAATGGGGCGTGGAGTTGGGAAAAGTGCTGGCAAAAAAGATATTGCCCGAACTCACCGGCCAGGGGGAAGTGAACAGCCACGATTCGTCTACCAACGGGTTGATCAACTATTTCAAACGATTGAAGGGACTGGTGTGAGCGATAATATGGGAATTGCAGCGCGCTCACCTATTTTTGGGCGCACTGGAGTCGAAATCGGAAACTGGAAATTGGAAACTTTGCGTCTCATCTGCGTCTCTGCGCCTTTGCGCGAGGCACTATAGCATCTAAGAATTGGAAAAAAACAGCATAACCAAAATCGGCGTCTTCACCTCTGGAGGTGACGCTCCTGGCATGAACGCCGCCATCCGCGCGGTAGTCAGGGCCACCAGCTACTACCAGATGGAATCGTGGGGAATCACCCGCGGCTACGAAGGGATGATTGACGGCGACATGGCCAAGATGGGCCCGCGATCTGTCGGCAATATTATTCAACGCGGTGGAACAATTCTTAAGTGCGCCCGGTCAGAGCCCTTCATGACGAAGGAAGGTCGCGCGAAAGCCATAGCCAATCTTAAGAAGTACGGCATCAACGGCCTCGTTGCAATAGGCGGCGACGGCACGTTTCGCGGGATGCATGCCCTTACCCAGGAATCGGGAATACCTGCCATCTGCGTTCCGGGCACTATCGACAACGACATTGCCGGCACCGACTTCACGATCGGTTTCGACACTGCTACGAACACGGCCGTCGAGGCCATCGATCGCATCCGGGATACCGCCCTCTCCCATAACCGCCTGTTCTTCATTGAAGTCATGGGCCGTCAGTCCGGTTACATTGCTCTCAACAGCGCCATTGCCGGGGGGGCTGTTGCTGTGATCATCCCCGAGGAGAACTTCACGTTCGATGAACTGTACTCGCTGCTCGAACAAAGCGGAAAAGCCAACAAAAAGTCGAGCCTCGTGGTCGTGGCAGAAGGAGCCAGCATGGGTGCCATGGAGCTTGCCCGAATGGTTACAGAGCGCTCCAGCTACTTTGACATCAAAGTCACTATTCTCGGGCACCTGCAGCGCGGGGGCTCACCAACCTACTTCGACCGGGTCCTCGCCAGCCAGATGGGATTGGCGGCTGTGGAGGGGCTGATCAATGGTCAGACCAACTGCATGGTGGGCACTCGCGGAGGGAAAATGGTTTTCAACTCCTTCGACGCCATCATGACCGGGCAGGCACACGAAATCGACAAAGAGGCCTTGCGCCTCGCCAAGATTCTTTCTACCTAAGGCCTCGTGAAATATACCGTCGGCATCGACATTGGAGGTACGAGCACGAAGTACGGGCTCGTCCACCGCGAAGGAGATGTGTTCGCGCAGGGCAGCATTCCAATGAGCGACTTCGAGGACTTTTCAGATTTTTTCGACACGCTCGCTGACTCCATCAGGCAGGCTATCGGAACGGCCGCTCGTGGCGAAACCCTGGCTGGCGTCGGCGTAGGTGCCGCCAACGGCAACTATTACACGGGCACCATCGAACAGGCCGTCAACCTGAAATGGAAGGGTGTGCTTCCCATAGCCGACAAATTCAGGGCTGAATTCAATGTGCCCTGTGTAGTGACCAACGATGCCAAGGCAGCTGCCGTGGGTGAGATGATCTATGGAAATGCCAAGGGGATGAAGAATTTCATCATCATCACGCTCGGCACAGGATTGGGCAGCGGGTTTGTGTGTGGTGGAACGTTGATCAATGGCCACCACGGTATTGCGGGTGAACTGGGCCACACCACAGTGAATCCCAATGGCCGCGAGTGCAACTGCGGCAAGAAAGGGTGCCTTGAAACGTATGCTTCTGCCACAGGCATCAAGCGCACCGTTTACAAACTTCTCGCCGATCACCTCGAGCCCAGCGAACTCCGCGGCATCAGCTTCGAGGACCTGAATACAAAAATGATTTCAGACGCCGCCAACCGCGGGGATATCGTAGCCAAGGAAGCGTTTGAATACACCGGGCGAATCCTGGGCATCAAACTTTCTGATACTGTGGTCCACACAGATCCTGAAGCGATTTTTCTCTTCGGTGGACTTGCGCAGGCCGGCGATCTTATATTCAAGCCCACGATTCATCACATGGAACAAAACCTTATGCCTGCATTTCGGGGGCGTGTGAAGGTGCTTCCGTCAGGGTTGGAAAACCAGGTGGCGCCGATTTTGGGCGCGAGTAGCTTAGTTTGGGATTTCTTGGAACGAGAGGGTAAAACCGTAAGCAGTAAGAAGTAAGCGGTAAGCTTATTGGTTACTATCAGAGCGGTGCAATTAGTATCAATTTGTCCCTTTGCTCAAGAATCCTATAAGTACCCTTGATGTTCCTCATGAACTCAACGTTTCTCTCGGGAATTATTATCTCTCTAATGTCCCCGTAGCTTGGATCAGTAACCTCCTTATAGCCAAAAGCAAATTCTCCTATCGGTGGTTCGAAAGATGCGGATTCAACTTTATTCTGCCTTAAGAAATGAATCAGCGTACAAAATGAGCGAAACTCAGCATTGGAAAATGTGAGAAAAAGAGTATCCCCTCTCACTTTCTTACTGTCTATTGCTCGTTCCAATTTGGCCATTCGCGTGTTGTTTACATACAGGTATCCTTCGTCGTCAACGAAGTAGTTTATCCTGTTCGTTCGTGGTAGTTTTTTCATCAAGGATTGCATTCCGCGTATTGAATCCTGAACCAATTCAAAAGGATCATTGAATTCAATCTTATCTCTGCCTCTACCATACTGGGATATTCTAAAGACTAGAACTGCAGAGAAAAAATCAATAAACCGACATAAAGGCCAAGTCTAACAATTTTCATGTTTTCTTCACTTAATACTGCGGTACTTGCTGACGCATGCTCATTTTCAAATCTTCAAATTTTCAAATTAGACCCGTGCTTGGTCTTTCTGAGTCATGAGGCTTCCAACAATCAACGAGAGAACACTCAACAGTGTCGCTGGTACCAGGCTATGAACTCCAATGTCGAGGATAAACTCAAAAAGCATCCACGCGAGAAATCCCACCACCATCGACGCTATTGCCCCTGCAGCCGTTGTTCGCTTCCAGTACATTCCAAAGGCCAGCGGAGCCAGCAACGTAACCATGCTGAGCACTGAGGATTCGCCGACCAATTCGTAAATGTTGGTGCGGATGCAGGCCATGATTGTAGCCAGCACGCTGAATAGAAGGACTGATGCCCGCGTAAGTAAAAGCATCTGCTTGTCGTCAAGCTTACGTTTGAGCAACGGGCGCACGAGGTTTTCTGAAAAAATGGATGCCGGTGCCAGCATGGCCGAACTGGTGGTGCTCATAATCGCCGACAGCAAAGAACCAAAGAACAGGATCTGGACGCCAAGGCTTGTGTGTTCGAGTACCATCGCAGGCAAAGTAAGCTGCGTGTCGCCCACCACCTGGTCTGGATAAAGATGCTTCGTACAAAGGCTGATAAAGAGCGGGAGCATCGCTACGGTCAAGTAGAGCGCTGCAGCGTAATAGCATGAGCGCACTGCGGTGTTTGCCGACCCGGAGGACATGGCCCGTTGGAAGACATCCTGCGATGGTATCGACCCCAGGCCCAACACGGACCAAGCCGCCAGCCATGCCGTGACCTCCTTGAATTCCCCTTTAGGGAAAAACCGGAAGTTCTCAGGATGTACTTCGCTGAATACTACCCCCACCCCGCCAGCTTTTTCAGCAAGGACCACGGCCAGCACCACAAGCCCGGAAATGATGATGATGCTTTGAATAAAGTCTGTGATGGAAATTGCCCACATGCCTCCGATGTAGGTATAGAATGTTACCACCGCTGCGCTGAGCACCACGCCTACCCAGATCTCGAGGCCGGAGACAACATTCAGAATCAGTGCCATCGCCACCAGTTGTGCGGCGATATATCCCATGTAAGGTGGCGCCATGAACGCACTGGCCAACAATTCAGTCCTCTTCCCATAGCGCCTCTCGAAGTAGTCACCAAGCGTCAATAAATTCATGGAGTACAGTTTCCTGGCGAAGAAGCTCCCGAACAACACCAGGCATAGTGCGGCGCCGAACGGATCTTCAATGACTGCGTAGAGTCCTCCTTTTAAGAACTCAGATGATGCGCCAAAGACGGTTTCCGATCCAAACCAGGTTGCGAACAAGGCGGAAGAACTAAGAAGCAACGGAAGGCTTCTCCCCGCCAGCATGAAGTCGCCCGATGTCTTGACCCGCTTTGCAGCCCACCACCCGATGAGCACTGTGACTACTAGGTATCCGATTATGGAAAGGAGGAGCAACTGCGGGCGGTTCCCTCAAAAATAACTCATCCGTGAAAATCCGTGTAATCCGTGGCAAACAATCTCATGCCACGGATTACACGGATTAACACGGATTGGATCACCCCTACTTCGTCTTCTTCAGCTGGAACGTTCTCGTCACATTAAACCCCAGACTTATGTCCCCTGCAAAGAAGTCACCGTTGGTTTCGGTGATATATGCTCGTTCAGTCAAGCCACGCGAGTTAGTCATCACCAGCTGGAACACGTGACCTCCGGTTTCGATGTCGATACCGAAACCCAAGGGGTTATAGTACGGGTTGCCTGGGGGAACGTCAAAGCGATGGTAGTACTCGGTAGTCAGGGCGACGCTACGGTTTAGTTTCAATCGACCACCGAAACCGAGCGCGACCTGGTTGTTCTTCTCTCCCAACGTCGGGTCGATCGTGTTCTTGTGGACGAGTGTCGGCACCAGCTGAAGGGAAAGTGTGGAACTGAATTTTCTTGCAATCAGAAGTTGACCGGTGTACGACATGCGGTCAACGGTTTGGATGTCATACGTGGCGTCTTCCTTTCGTGGAGACGTTTTGAGTGCGGCAATTCCGAAAGCCGTCACCGTGACAGGCGACCCACCCCCATCCATGCGCTGGCGGATAGCTTTGTAGCGCACGTAAGCATCCATCGTTTTGTCTTCTGAATTGCGGCCAAAGCCGAAACCGAGCCGATCGGTAACTCCATACTCCAAACCAAGGCGCACATAAGCCTGGTCAAGACCGTACAGTTCATAGGCCCCGCTACTGATCGGCCCGAACCGGTGTGCAAAAATGAATTCGAGCGCACCTTCTCCCTTGGTTTCGACGGTCTGACCGTTGATCAGGCGCGTACCCTTAAAGGTGGCCATCGCATACTCCGGCGTCTTGGGGGCTTGCTTGTCCAACTCAGCGAGCAGATCCTGGGATTGCCCCGCCAAGGGGAAGATGAGTGCGAGGAGGAGGAGCTTACTTCTTTTCATAAGGCATCAGGGTAAATTCAATTGAAACCTCAACAGATTCGGCAATGTTCTTAAAGAGCAGCGTTGGGATCTTGATTTTGTGATCTTCCAGCTTCACCATGAATTTGGCAGTGAGTACGATGCGGTCGCCCTTCCATTCCACTGTTCCGGGAACGTCGACCTCCTGGCTCACGCCATGAATGGTAAGTTGGCCTTTTGCCCTGGCAGCCTGCGATCCGGCACCACCGGTGGTGTAGCCGGTAATCTTGCCCTGGAAAGTACCTTTGGGGTACTTCTCCGTCTCCATGTACTTCTCGTTGAAGTGCTCCTTCATGAGGGATTTCTCAAACTGGAATTCGACGATGGGTATGGAGAAAGCCGCATCTCCGGTCGAAGGGTCAAACAAGCCCATCGATTTTTCGTTGTGCGCAGCGATGTCTTCGATCGTCGCTTTTGAAAAGAAGGTAACGGAGGATTTTTCTGAAATGAATTTCTGGGCCGGTGTCACTGCGGTAATCGAGAGCAGTACCAGGCAAAGGGCTGCAGCTTTCATAGGCTAGTTGTTTTTGGCGCCATCATCGACCCAACAGGCGATGATTTGAATTTGGGACGGAGAAAGATCGGGTGATCCCGACGGGGGCATCGATCCACTGGCAGTCCGCAGCTTGATCTGTTGCGCTTTGGCAGCCACGTTGGCATGGCTCGTCCAACTTCTCGAACCGTTGCCGGCCCCGTGACATGAAGACGAGTTACAAGATGCATTCAGGATTGGCACAATGTCGCTGGCATAACTGGTTCCGGTATCCCCGTGATTAACTTTGCAATTCCACACCAGGAGGCATCCGATAGCATCCTTGACGGTGACGGGGTAAACGCCTTGTTCGAGTTGGTCGAAAACAAAAATGTCATCAAAGGCGCCGTTTCCGAACTTGACCTCGTAGGGTGGTGTCCCGCCGGTCGGTGTAACTGTGATCGAGCCGTCGTGTGGAGCGAAGCATTCATTGTCGGGAGTAGATGCGATAGTTGCGCTCAAGGTCGACCCCACTGCAGTGACAACAGCGGTCGCATTGTTGGTGCACCCCCGGGAATCTTTCACCGTTACTACATAAGAACCTGCAGTAAGCGAGGCGAATACAGGATTCTCTACAAACGTACCTGAGCCCAGTTGATAGGTGAAAGGTCCTATTCCGCCTACGGCAGTCACCTCAATCGAGCCATCAGATGCAGCACAACTGCTTGCCTCGACTACTACCGTGGTCGGCGGACCCATGGGGTCCTCATCGCAATTGGGGCCGGTGGGGATTTCCTTGTTGACACAAGTCACAAGGACAAAGGCTAAAAAGATGCAGAAGGTCCTGGCTAGGTAAGTCATGCAGTGGCAACGGTGGGTTCAATTGGGAAATTATCAAAAAATGCCCGTCCGTTAGCCACGAAAAAGAAAATCCCCCAAAGTCCTTGACCCCAGGGGATTTTCCTGTCTATAGTTGGCTTTAACTGTTACCAAAGTACTTGCTGTGCCCGGGGTGGCGAAGTGGTGGTCGGCCGGCCGCCATCAGGGCTGGCGAGGCGCTTTTTTCGGCGACGAATGGTTCTTGGCGGTATCCGCTGCAGGGGTTTGGTCCTTCTTTTTCGAACCCGGGAACGTTGTGCGACGGCTGATGTCGATAATAATGAAGATCAGGAAGGCAGCTAAAACTGCCGCGCCAATACGGAATATTTTGCGGGAGCGAGTCAAGGGGAGGAAATTGGAAAATGGAAATTAGAAATTGGGAGTGCGTCCTGCAATCTCTATATCCTTCAACAGGGGAAAAATTGACTTAGAGATAGAAATTAGGCGTAAAGGACGAACTTCCAGTTTCCAATTTCGGATTTCCAATTTCCCTTCGAAGCAAAAAAGGGGCTTTCGCCCCTTCTCTTACTTCTTTGTCTGGTTCACCACTTCGGTAAACGCTTCCGGGTGGTTCATGGCCAGGTCGGCCAGCACCTTGCGGTTGAGGTCGATCCCTGCTTTCTTGAGTTTCCCCATCAGTTCGGAGTACGACATTCCATGGAGGCGGGCGCCTGCGTTGATGCGCTGAATCCAAACCGCACGGAAATCGCGCTTCTTGGCTTTGCGGTCGCGGTAGGCGTAGCCCAGGCCTTTTTCGACGGCGTTCTTGGCGACCGTCCAAACATTCTTCTTTCTCCCAAAGAATCCTTTGGCGAGTTTGAGCACCCTCTTGCGCTTGGCGCGGGATGCTACGTGATTCACTGAACGTGGCATACTTTACATTTTTTGGTTGCAGGCGCCCTCCCGATAATTATCGGGATCAGGGACTTTGGGCCGTGCACCCGGGTTAAACAATAAACAAACCGTCCGACTACCGATCCCGATGGCTTAGCTAATCGGGGAAGGGCCGGGACTAGAATGCATAGGGAAACATCGGGCGAATGTTACCTTCGTCAACTTTCTTGACGACGGCGCTGTTGCCCAGTCTCCGCTTCTGCTTCGTTTCTTTCTTGGTCAGGATGTGGCGCTTGTAGGCGCGCTTGCGCTTGATCTTCCCGGTACCGGTGATCTTGAAGCGCTTTTTAGCCCCTGACTTGGTCTTCATCTTCGGCATGACTGTATCTTTCTTTATTCTTTCTATTTCTTTCCACCGCCGCCCGTCTTAGGGGTCAGCATCATATACATCCTCTTTCCTTCCAGTTTGGGGAACTGCTCCACTTTGCCCACATCCTCGAGGGTTTGAGCAAACTTGAGCAACAGAATCTCCCCGCGTTCCTTATAGACAATCGACCGTCCCGCGAAGTGAACGTACGACTTTACCTTGGCACCTTCCTTAAGGAAGTTCTTCGCGTGCTTGACCTTGAAGTTGAAGTCGTGGTCGTCGGTATTGGGCCCGAAGCGGATCTCTTTGATCACGGTCTTCTGAGCCTTTGACTTAATCTCCTTTTGCTTCTTCTTCTGTTCGTACTTGAACTTGGAATAGTCGGTCACCTTGCACACCGGCGGATCGGCATTGGGTGAAATCTCCACCAGGTCCAAGCCCTGCTCCTGCGCCAGTTTCAACGCAGTCTGGATAGGATACACATCAACTTTGATGTTCTCTCCCACTACACGAACACGAGGAGCGGTGATCCGCTCATTCACCTTATAAGGTTCTTCAACCACACGGCGAAAGCCCCTTCCCATCGGACGACCACCTCCAGGCGGACGAGAGCCCCCGGGAGGACGACTACTAGGATAAAATGCCACTACTTGGGTTTACGTTAAACATCGGTCTATATCTCCAAAAAGGCCTTAGGACCCCTTTGCAGGGCCGCAAATATCACCAAAATTTGGATTCTTTTTTGGCCAACGCGCTAAATTTTAGGCAGATGGCCATTACACTGGCATGGCGAACTCCCTCGAAGCCAACTCGATAAACTCGGCCAGCCCAACCGTACCTTCATCACCTTTTCCGTGTCTTCGCACGGCCACTTTCGTCTCTGCCGCTTCTTTTTCGCCAACAATAAGCATGAATGGGACCTTGCTCACTTCCGCATCGCGGATCTTGCGGCCGATCTTCTCATTCCGGTCGTCGAGGTAGCCCCGGATATCCTTATTCTTCAACTCCTGGATTACCTGAGCTGCGTAGTCGTTGAAACGCTCCGAGATGGGGAGCACGGCCACCTGTTCAGGCGACAACCACAGGGGGAAATTGCCGGCGCAATGCTCAATGAGCACAGCCACAAACCGCTCCAGGGAACCGAAGGGCGCCCGGTGAATCATTACGGGACGGTGCTTCTGGTTGTCTGAACCTATGTACTCCAATTCAAATCGCTGCGGCAACTGGTAATCCACCTGGATGGTGCCGAGCTGCCAGCTCCTTCCCAATGCGTCTTTAACCATGAAGTCCAGCTTGGGTCCATAAAACGCAGCCTCCCCTTTCACGGCAACAGTCTTCAGTCCCCGTTCGTCGGCAGCCTCCTGTATTTCACGTTCGGCCCGGTCCCACAGCTCGTCATCACCAAGGTACTTCTGCTTGTTGGCAGGGTCGCGCAATGAAACCTGTGCGGTGTAGTTTTCAAAGCCAAGCGCCTGGAACATATGAAGTACCAGGTCGATCACTTTGATGAACTCCGTCTTCACCTGGTCGGGACGACAAAAGACGTGGGCATCGTCCTGGGTGAATCCACGTACACGGGTCAGGCCGTGCAACTCGCCGCTCTGCTCATAACGATAAACGGTGCCGAACTCGGCGTACCGGACTGGAAGGTCCTTGTATGAACGTGGCTTCGTCTTATACATTTCGCAATGGTGCGGACAGTTCATCGGCTTCAGCAAGAACTCCTCCCCCTCGTTGGGCGTCGTTATCGGGCGAAAAGAATCCTTTCCGTACTTCTCCCAGTGACCTGAAGTGACATAGAGCGCTTTGGTTCCGATGTGGGGAGTCACTACGGGGTCATACCCTGCTTTGATTTGCGACTTCCTCATGAACTGT
>CAZJWV010000095.1:0-5641 GCA_964549855.1 uncultured Ohtaekwangia sp.
CATCTGGGGGTTCGTGGCCGTGAAGTCGGATTTCTCAACTATTCAGGGTGTGAAATTTCAGCATGCTGGTGAAACGCCTGGCCTCGGAGCGCGAATTGATTCGGAAGAAATCCAGGAGCGCTACAAGGGGAAGATGATCTTCGAGAACGGCGCCCTGGCATCTGTCGTGATGCAAAAGGGGGAGGGTCACGACTACGCCACCGATGCGCACAAGGTTGACGGCATGTCCGGTGCCACCCTCACAGGGAAAGGCGTGAACAACATGTTGAAAGATTATTTGGCTTGTTACGAGAATTACCTTAAGAAAAAAGCAAATCCATAAGCGTATGGCAGAGACTGCAGAGTTGGTGGTTGTAAAAGAGAAGAAGGTAGAGCCGCTCTTTTCCAAGAAGAATAGAAAGCTGATCTCGAATCCACTGGATATCGATAACCCCGTCACTGTACAGATCCTCGGCGTGTGCTCGGCCCTTGCCGTGACCACGCAAATGAAACCGGCGTTCGTCATGAGCCTCGGGCTTACCATAGTGACCGCCAGTTCGAACGTGGCCATTTCCTTGTTGCGCAATACCATCCCTTCACGCATTCGCATCATTGTGCAGTTGGCCGTGGTTTCCCTCTGGGTAATCCTCGTCGACCAGGTGTTGAAAGCGTATGTGTACGACGTGTCGAAGCAACTCTCCGTGTTCGTTGGTCTTATCATTACCAATTGCATCGTGATGGGCCGCCTGGAGGCCTATGCCATGGGCAACAAACCGTGGCCTTCGTTCCTCGATGGAATCGGCAATGGGCTTGGCTACGGATTGATCCTCATGACGCTCGCCCTTATCCGCGAGCTCTTTGGAGGCGGTGCAATTTTTGGATACAAAGTGTTTGCGGCCATGGGCATTCCATACCAGGGCAACGGCCTCCTCCTGCTGCCGGCGGGTGCTTGTATTTTGTTAGGGTGTATCATCTGGGTCCAGCGATCGCTTAACGGTTATCGCGAAGCCCACTAACCGGAGGAATATGGAAAACATCATCAACATCGGAATCCGGTCGATCTTCGTCGACAACATGATCTTCGCTTACTTCCTCGGGATGTGCTCCTTCCTGGCCATCTCCAAGAAAGTGAAGACCGCCTTCGGCTTGGGTATTGCCGTTATCTTCGTGATCGGCGTTACTGTACCCATCAACTGGCTCATCCAGAATTACCTGCTCGTGCCGGGTTCTTTCGCCTTCCTCGGTGATGAATTTGCTTCTATCGACCTGGGCTTCCTCCAGTTTATCGTTTTTATCTCGGTAATCGCTGCGGTTACTCAACTTACCGAAATGGCCGTGGAGAAGTTTTCTCCTGCCCTTTACGGTACACTGGGGATTTTCCTCCCCCTCATCGCCGTGAACTGTTCTGTACTTGGTGCCGCCCTCTTTATGGTTGGACGTCCCTACAACTTGGTGGAGGCTACAACGTTTGGAATTGGTTCAGGGATTGGCTGGATGCTTGCCATCGTAGCGTTGGCTGGCGTGCGCGAGAAAATGAAGTACTCCAACGTGCCGGCCCCACTACGGGGGTTGGGGATTACGTTCATTTTGGTGGGATTGATGTCGCTTGGGTTTTTGAGCTTCCTGGGGTTTACGCTGTAGGGTCGCGTCGCGTCCTCGGCCTCAACCCCGGCCCCTCTCCGGAGGAGAGGGGAGCATAATAGTTTTATGTTCTCTTCTCAGCGTTACTTTGCGCCTCTGCGCCTTTGCGGTGGTTACCGGGACTTGGAGGGTTTCCGTACTCTCGGCCCACTCAGCTCCGACTCAATGGGAACTTTGACCGTAAAGTCAGGATTATTTGATCAACTGGATTCTACCGACCCACTGACTTACCGGCCCACCGACCACCCGATTTTATGAGAAAGCTAGCTGGTAACATCGTTCGCTATTTCTTTAATGGGACGTTGTTCATTGTCCCCTTGGTGGCCACTGTTTATTTTATCATCGTCGCTTTTCGCTGGCTCGACACACGCCTTGATCTGCCGTACCCTGGCGTCGGGTTTGCCATCATCCTGTCTGCGATCACACTCTTTGGTTATTTCACCACCAACTTCGCCTTCCAGGCTTTTGCCGGGTGGTTCGATCATGTGGTGGGTCGCATCCCGCTTGTGAAGCTCATCTACTCCTCGGTTAAGGATCTCCTTGCGGCCTTCGTCGGGGACAAACGGAAGTTTAACAAGCCAGTACTGGTCACCATCAATAAGGAAAATACCCTCCACCGCATCGGCTTCATTACACAAGCGGATCTTTCTGAGATCGGGTTGCCCGACATGGTCGTTGTCTATTTTCCCCAGTCCTACGCCTTCGCGGGAGACCACTTTGTAGTGTCGCGCGAGAATGTGAAGCCGCTGGATATCTCGGGACCCCAGGCAATGAAATTTATCGTCTCAGGAGGCATCTCCGGATTCAAAGAGGCGTAGAGGGTTGATAGACTTTCCTCAGCGGTGGTTACCCACTCTCCAGGGTTTGTGAATCCTTCATTTTCGGAGTAAGGAACAGTTTTCACTAACTTGGTAGCCATTGTATGATGCGCCATTCAATCTTTTTGATACTGCTGCTGGTTGCTTGCCAGAAAGACGAGGCTGACAAGCCGGAGTTACTCACAAAGCCTGCACAGCAGATTGGCCAGACGAGCGCGGTGCTGGAGGCTGAAGTGACGGAGACCGGTCCTATCCAGCCCATCACGGTCGGATTTCTTTGGAGTACGACCAACAACCTTACCCTTGGTGATTCGCCTGGAAAGCATACCCTCGGGCCAACCGGTTCAACAGGACCTTACAGTATTAAAGTGGAGACGTTCGCTCCCGCCACAACTTATTACTATCGCGCATACGCCACGAACCCAGGAGTAACGCAGGTGTGGTATGGGGCGATTGTGAGCTTTACGACGCTAAATTGATTGGAATAGCGGCACCTAAACCAATCGAGCTTGGTATTTGTTTACTATATTCAGACTTACATAAATGACTTACGAAAACCCACCAATTCAGGAGGCAGTTTTTGATATTCAGGTTGATAGGCTCTCAATCGAAAGCGTTGATCAGCTTCGCTCTTTCAGGACCAAGTTGCACAATGATTTTCATTCAGATGAAGGAAAGCCATTATTCAATGTAACTGTTCAAATTGGTGCTGAAGGCAAACAGTCACAAACAGAACCCAAGACCACGGGTTACCTTTTTAAGACAAAGGGTAAACAGGTTCAGGTTAGGGAAAATAGCCTAACTCTAAATGTCCTTCGTCCCTATTCCAATTGGGAAAACCACTTTTCAGAATTTGAGGGCTATTGGGAATTATTCAAAGAACTATTCCAGCCAGTAACCGTTCAGAGGATTGCGACAAGGTTTATTAATAGAATAGAGATTCCTATCCCATTTAAGAATTTTGAGGATTACATTTCTAATATGCCACCAATCCCTAAGATCCTACCTCAGAATTTCTCGAGTTTTTTTATGCAAATCCAGGTGCCCTACCATGGAGACAATCAGCAGATAATAGTTACAGAGGCGATCGAAACGCCAGCAAATGGAAAGCTTCCTTTCATTCTGGATATTGATGTATTTCAATCGAAGAACTTATCATTTGAGACTATCTCATCTGATTTCCTGAGATTACGCTCAATCAAGAATGATATTTTTGAGAATTGCATAACGGATGAAACACGAAAACTTTTTGTATGAGTTACCTCCCTTTTATTGTTGAGTCGACAAGGCCGAAAGCGGTTGGGACTGCAGCTAAAACCGTTGCGTGTAAGGTGTTTGACGCCCATCAAAGGCTAGTCGAAGGAAGTGTAGTGCACCGTCAGACTTGTAATGATCAAGTGAGGGTGATAATGGGAACACCATACACTGAGGAGCTCGACCAAATGGTGTACTGTTCAATGGTGTACTACAATATCAATAATTCGTTCGAACCGAGACTGAAATTGGATGTAGCAAAGGCCTTAACAATCGAGCATGGCACTTTTGGATTTGGTCATGTTTCCATCTCAGGTGATTTCCCTATTTACCAACGGAACCAGTTGGTCAAGTCAATTGAAAGGGCCAAAGTGATGTTGCAACTTAGAGAGAATTGGGATGACGATGGTGCCAGACCAGTCGCAAAGCAGACTTTTGATCGGGCGGTTATGGTCTTGTTTGATTTGGTTTATACAGTTTTTCACAAATCTGGGAAGTTATTGCATACTCCGAGTTTGCATCCGGATTCTGATGGTTCTGTCAACATTCTATTCTATAGTGACTTTCAATTACTAATTAATGTCAAATCTGATAAGGAAATGGCTACTTACTATGCTGAAAATGAGAAAGGCGAGTCAATTGGAGGAACAATCAATGCATCAAAGATTAAGGAGGGATTTGCAATTGCAATTGCGGACATAGTTAAATGAGCTACTCCATTGAAGATATTCCTGACGCTGATCGAATATTCTATCGAGTTCACGACAGTTATTTTAGCGATGGAATTCTGAACCCAGGAGTATTTCGAGAGAATGGTGAGGGCATTCATAAGTCAATGTCAACCAACTGGGAGAAGTATGCAAGTGCAGCAATTACCCAAGGGCAACATCAAGCTCCTCAAAAGAATAGCGTTGTTAGCCTAATTGCTGGGGATGTGAGGACTAGCGGGCTAAAGGTTGATCACTCGCCCTTGGAAAGCAATCGTGCACATACCGATGTCAGAGGAATAGGTAATGGACCTGCAAAGGACCGAATCAGGTTGATCCTCTATAAGCTCATTCAGTGGGAGATTGAAACAGCTATTGCCGCATCCCGAACTCAGCCGGGCTAAATGTTGGCCAGTAAAAGTGGTTTGGATCAAACTTGTTTGATCCAAACTTGCCTTTCTCGTTTGACATGGCTTTGATTCCTAGATGCCTATTTCACCAACCCGCTCAGAACTTGCTTTTTCAGCATTGCCGCCACCTCCAGTTTTGGCCCCGCAAGAGTTGGAATTCTATACTCAATGGATGGCCCAATCACCTGGGCTGCTTCTTTAAGCGAAAGCCCATAATCCTTTTGGATCCACTGAAGGAGCCCAAGAGTTGCTGTTTTTAGAGCGTCTTCCAGGGTGTCGTCCATTCCCATGGCGATAATGTGTTCGTTGTCTTCAATTCTTGGGAAATTGAGTGGCGAACCGCCTTTGATCACTCTTGCCACAAAAGAAAAGTCCATGGATGTTTCCAGGGCATCACCATTAATCTCACCATCTCCTTGTGCTGCGTGTCCATCACCAATGTATACGAGGGCGCCCTCATGATATACCGGCAAGTAAACAGTGGCTCCCGTGGTCACCTTGTAGAAATCCATATTCCCTCCATACTGATCGGCGAAGTAGGTCAAAGGTTCTTTGCTCTTCACAGGCGCGGCCACACCGACACAACCCATGAAGGGTCTTAGTTCTACCTTAAAAGCACCCAGGTGCTCGTGAGGTGTTTGTGGCATTGCATAACCGTTTGTTCTGTCCAAGGTCCACTTGATGCCCTTCGCATTCCTTGCGTAGATTTCTTTGATGTTGTCCATGGGCATGCTCCTTCTGACAAAAGTCTCTACCGTAGTTGCATAGTCGCGGTTTAGTGAAACCTTGGTCAGGGTTATTGCAACAACGTCTCCGGGCGATGCACCCTCTA
>CAZJWV010000095.1:5741-13361 GCA_964549855.1 uncultured Ohtaekwangia sp.
TGTTAGCCAATCACCCCCGATCCCACAAGCTCCTCACCCTCATACCATGCTGCGAATTGTCCAGGCGTGACACCTCGTTGAGGCCGATCAAACACTAGGTAGACACCTTCTTCGCGCCGGTGCAGTGTGCACCGCTCCAGCGGCTGACGATAACGGATGCGGGCCATGTAGGGTCGCGATTCTCCAACCTTGACGTTAAGATCCGGCCTGACCCAATGATCCTCATGCCCGAGGAACAACCCGCGCCGGTATAACCCGGGGTGGTCTTCGCCCATGCCAGTGTAAATAATGTTCTCCGTTGTATCTGTGCCAATCACGAACAACGCTTTTTCAAAGCCACCAAGGTTTAAACCCCGGCGCTGGCCGATGGTGTAGAAATGTGCACCGTTGTGTTCGCCAACCACCTCGCCGAGGTCAGGGGTCAGGGGATAGGGGTCAGTAATTTCCTCGAGGGTGGTGGCTGAGGTTGTGCCTGCAAATACTTCGCTGTTCGCCTCCACCTCAATCACCTTTCCCTTTTTCGGCTTGAGTTGTTGTTGGAGAAAATCCGGTAGGTGGACTTTGCCAATGAAGCACAGTCCCTGGGAATCTTTCTTCTCTGCCGTGGCGATGCCTGCTTTGCGCGCAATGTCGCGAACCTCTGGCTTGAGCAGTTCTCCGACCGGGAATAGCGCTTTGGCCAGTTGCTCCTGGTTCAGTTGGCATAGGAAATAGCTCTGATCCTTGTTAGGGTCCTTTCCAGCCAGCAGGCGATACGTCGCCTTCCCGTTTACGATTGTTTCTCCTTTGCGCGCATAGTGGCCGGTGGCGACAAAGTCAGCGCCCAGCTTCAGTGCCGCCTTTAAGAAAATGTCAAACTTGATTTCGCGGTTACAGAGCACGTCCGGGTTCGGGGTGCGTCCGCGCTCGTACTCAGCAAACATGTGGTCGACGATGCGCTCTTTGTATTCGGCGCTGAGATCAATCGTTTGGAAGGGAATGCCCAATTGCTGGGCCACAATCATGGCGTCGTTGCTGTCGTCGAGCCAGGGACACTCCGCGCTCAACGTCACTGACTCGTCGTGCCAGTTCTTCATGAACATGGCGATGACCTCGTACCCTTGTTCTTTGAGTAAGTATGCCGCGACGCTTGAGTCGACACCGCCTGATAACCCTACAACTACACGCTTTGCCATTGTCATTCCGAGCCCTGCGAAGGAATTCCATCCTTCAACATCTCATTCACCAGCTGGTTAAACCGCTCTTTGAATTGGATATGGTACTCCCCAGTACCCGGTCCTTCGAAGCCGGTATAGATCCTTTTGACCTTCCCATCTCTGCCGATGAAGATCGTTGTCGGAAACGCGATCACTTTGTTGAGCATGGGCAATGTCTTTTGTGCTTCGTCCTTGTCGTTAATGCCGGCGATGACGAAGTCGTAGGGCACGTTGAGTTTTGTCTTCATCCGGATCACACGGCCGGAAGCATAGTCGAAGTCGGGTTTGCGCTCATAGGCCAGTCCAAGAATCTCAACGCCGCGGTCCTGATTGTCGCGGTACCACTGGCTTAAGAATTTAGTTTCATCCATGCAATTGGGGCACCACGTGCCGAAGATCTGTAGGATGAGAACTTTGTCGCGGAAGCGCTCGTCCGTGGGCTTCACCATTTTTCCGTTCACGTCGGGGAAGGTGAAATCGATGCGGTCGTAGCCCTCATTGAGAAATGTGAGCGATTCGGGGTCAGGCATCTTTGCGTCGGCCTTGCGGATGCCTTTAAATGTTTCGTGGGAGCTCTTACCTGAATAGTAATCACCCCGGAGGGAGTCACCGTCCATGGCGGCAATGAAAAGGAATGCGTGGTTGCCGTCGAACGTGCTCAGCATGAGTTTGCCGTCGATTACATTGCCCTCGAGGTATCGGTAGTCTCCCATGGGGGTGAGGAAGGTGCCCGTAACGTAGTTGCCGGACTGTTCGAAGATCCCAACGGAAGGGTAACTGTCTTTTGACGTGACAAATTCCAATTGATATTTTCCGGAGTAATTGACTGTTGAGACCTCTTCGCTCCTCTCAGCAAATCGAAAGTTGATTCCGTAGGTGGCAGTGAAGGGCATGCTAAAATCAGGCGCGTACCGTTTGTAGAAGGTGCCGTTTAGTTCATTGCCTTCGATCTTTGCGCGGAGGTCGGCGTCGAAGATGTGAAGGTTCATATGCACGCTGTCACCTTCCACCGAAACTTCATCCAACAGGATCTTTTCCGACACATTATTGAGATAGGCCAAGTACTTGCCGTCTTTCTTTTCGATGTCGAACGTGAAGGGCAGCCCAAGTCCCTGCAATGCAATGACTCCTCGCCAGGTGCCGACCTTGAGTTCGGCAGGCTTGCTGCATGACAGGATGATCGAAGAGCATGCCACCAGGAGCAAGAATGGACCTCGATTTAAGGATTTAAGGATTGAAGGATTAATGGCGACAGGGATTTAAGGGTTACCAGGGATTTTAACGGAACAAGAACGGATAATGAAGGCCGCAAAGTTCCCAAAAATATCGACTAATCATGGCAATCCTCGAATCCTTTAATCAAGGTCAGGATTATGGAAGATTTTTAGTTCCTTAGGCCCGGTTTATCATGGGAATCATTAAATCCTTCAATCCATTAATCCTCCAATCAAGGTAAGATGAGGATTCAACCTACGATCAAGGATATTGCGGAAGCCCTCCACCTCTCCAAGGCTACGGTGTCACGCGCTTTACGCGACCATCCGGATGTGAGCCCTGAAACAAAGAAAGCGGTTCTTGCCCTGGCCGAGAAGCTCGATTACGAGCCAAACCGCCTCGCGCAGAGCCTCCGCAGCCATAAGTCCAACACCATTGGCGTAGTGGTACCGGAAATCGTCATGCACTTTTTTTCTTCCACGCTGAGCGGGATGCAGGAATACGCCTTGCGTCACGATTACATCATTATGGTGTGTCAATCCATGGAGTCCTTCCAGCACGAAAAAGTAAGTGTGCAAAAGCTGGCGTCCAACCGCGTGGACGGGTTGCTAATTTCGCTTTCCTCGGAAACACGCAACGTGGATCATCTTCGCCAACTCATTGAGAAGAATATCCCGGTCGTTCTCTTCGACCGTGTGTGTGATGAACTCAATGTTTCCAAAGTAGTTGTCAATGATTATGAGGCGGCATTCAAAGCGGTGGAATATTTAATTGAGACCGGTTGCAGAAGCATTGCCTACGTGGGTGGTCCTCGGGATCTTTATATTAATGTGCAGCGAGAGCAGGGATACCTCGATGCGCTCCGCAAAAGCAACATTGCGCCTTCGGAGGATTGGATAATCCACTGTAAGGACCTACACACGGAACCGGTGAGCGCCACCCGCCACCTCCTCGACCTGCCCTGCACACCCGATGCCATTTTTTGTATGAATGATCCCATTGCCATACTCGTCATGCAAGTATTGAAAGAGCAAAGGGTGCGGATACCGGACGAAATCTCGGTGATTGGATTTACCAATGAACCGGTTTCTAATTTTATTGAACCGTCACTGACAACGGTTTCTCAACCTTCATTTGAAATGGGGAGAACAGCGGCAGAGCTGCTCATCGAGGAATTGGAACGGCCAGGCTCCTTTTCGCCGACTACCAAAGTACTTCCTACCGAACTCATCATCCGCAATTCGACGCGGAAGCTTTTTAGCAGGGTACTCGAGACATAGAAGTTTGAGCCTCCATTACTGCAACAGAATACTACTTCTCAGTCTTCTGTTTTTGCCCCATGGAACGGATAAGGCTGGCAGACATGATTCCCAAGAGGACTATGACGCCACCGATGGCTCCCCAGATGTAGTTCCTGGTGGAAAAGAAGGTATATGATTCTTCGGCGGGAGCGGAAAGTACTCTTACTGGTTCCAGGGTCACTAAAGGTGATGCTTCAGGGATGTTTCCTTTGAAGTGGGCCAAGTCATATACGGGTCTCGCAAAGGTTTCATCACCAAATTCAAGTGTGTAGGCCTCACCTTTTTTCAACCATGCAGTTACATACCGGTTCAACTGAAGCGCTTTGACATCCTTGATTTCCAGTACCGGGTTATCCTGGTTCTCAATCACCACAAGTAATTCGTCGTTATGAAGACGGATGTCCAATTGCGTTACGTGTGTCGAACTCAACTGAAAGGTTTCCCGAACGGAGAAGTAGGACTCTTTCACCCCTTTTCTGTTAGTCCTGGTACTTTTTTCAAAGAGTGTTCCGGCACGGAGAAAATAGGGTTGGCCTTGCAGTGAGAAATCAATTCGATCGATCCAATAAGTTGCGTCAAACTTTATGTTGATAAATGACCTCTTCAATCCCGAAGAGTCTGTTTTGAGAATACTCTTAATGGGAATATCCATGTATTCCCCCTGCTCTTCAGAAACATCATAGTATCCCGCTTTGAGGATATTCAAGGGTGCAGTGACGGAGTCAATGATCTGCAGAGAATAGTATAAATAGTTGCTAAGTGGAAAATCGACCACTTTTACCTCCGAAGTCTCCGTCGTGCTATTTACCGAAGGAATGACGAAGCGTTGCTTAACGGCATACCAATTGATCTTGTCGTCGCTCCCAAGCAAGGAGGCTTTTTTGGTTACATCAGCATTTCTGACGAGCAGGCTGATGTTGTTAATTGCTTCACGCCTGGGGTTTGAGAGAACCCAGTTGGTGCAGCAGGAAGGCACTTGTTTCTTTTCAAGGACTTCATATTCGCGGAGCGTTGTAGAGAACTTTAGTGGGACGGCTTCGCTGTACAAATACGGTACCTCTTGATGGCGGCTATCATAGATCCTGACATTCGAGGCATCACTTTGGAGAAACGGACTTAGGGAGGGTGTAATGAGCGCCCGGTAGAATCCATCAGCGGGTACAGGCTGGATAGGTGCGCTCGCGCGAAGACCCTGGCCACTGCATGCAATGGCTGTAAGGCCGAACAGAAATGAAACCAAGATTCTCATGCAGTCTTGTCTTTTTCTGAATCGTCTTGCAGCAGGATTCGTTTGAGTCGCTGGTACATAAAGGAAATAATCAGCAAAAGCGCGCCCAGGGAAATAAAGGCCGCAATTTTGCCGCCCTCAGAAATGCCCCGAATATCCACGAGAAAAAGCTTCAATAAGGTGATGAGGAATAGAGTGAGAGAAATCAGGCGCAGGTGCTTTTTCTTTTTTGCCAATCCAAAGGCGATCAATCCAAAGGAAGAAAGGCCCCATAGTATAGGGTATCCTATTTTATGATTTTGCGAGATCAGTCGTGGTATGTCATCCGGGTTCGTTACACCAAGGAGTACCACAAGGTGGTCAAGTTCGGCACTGGCAACAAACACGAAGAATAGAACGAAGGCCCAGGCATAGGCATTGTACGTACTAGTATTGAATTCGGTCATCAGGCGAACCCGTTGCAGGGTAAGGATACTAAGAATGACAACGGCAACGAGTAAGAAGTAGTGACTGATAATTCCCGTTGATGTTGCAGTATCCCACAGGAAGTCATTCCTTGAGTAGACCACCATGCGGTGATAATAAAGGGCATACGACAGCATCCCTATTGCGCCAAGCAAGGCCATACTCTTTCTCACAAAATCAGGAAGGGTAAGACGCTTTTCAACAATCAATACCCCAATCAGGAATACCATGTTGTACAGTCCAACAATAACAGCACGGGCTTCCTCCTGGTCAACAAAAACGTTCAATTGATAGCGCAGCTCAAGCAACAGACTGGTGTATAAAACGAGGCCAGCACCCATGATAAGGACCATTCTGTAAGTAGGCACCCAGGTATATGCTTGCTGCTCCTTCTTCAAGAGTTGAAGGGTAATAAAAATGCTTAAAAAGGAAACTAAGCCGGTAGCAAAACCTTTGTTCAGGATTACGGGCATAACCTCGACGTTGTCGCCATATATCTGTGGCCAGTCCATCGTCATGCTGATGGCCATCAGGCCGGTCACGATGATGGAAGTAAATCCAATGAGTTTGATTCCGGATTTCTGGTACAACCACAACAGTACCACCGCCTCAGCCGCCCAGAAAAGTGTGATGTAGTTCCCTTTAAGTTGGATGGGGGCAGCCAAACTGATAAAGGTGAGCACCAGGCCTACCAGCAGGTAAACAAGGTTCTTGTCAACGCCGTCTCTCTTGTAGAGCGCATAGGCGAAGCCAAAGTTAAAGGCACCGATTCCTGCTGTAAACAAGCCGCGGAAATCATCCCAAGGAGGATTCTTGAGCGTGATCATACCCGCGGCATAATAAAGGAAGGAGTTACTTAGCAGCAGTGAGTAATCCAACGCAGCAAATGCTTTTCCGGATTTGATATTGTTAATGACATGCATGACAAAAAACACAAGGAAAAAGAGCGTATTGAACAAGAGGGCGTTCAGTACCATAGACCGGACTTCAGGATCAAACCTGGTACCCAGCCATGATCCAACCAGGAGAGCGGTAAAGACGTAGCAAATGATGTTGACGATGTTCCATTTTTTGTAATAAGCTAGGACCAACATCCCCACGTCAAGGATGAGAATGTAAGTGAACAGGACGATGTAGTTGCCTTCACCCGTAGAAACCATAAAGGGTGATGCAAAGCCACCGAGTATGGCGACGACGGCCAATTCAACACGGTTGTAACCCAGGGAAAACAGGATAGCGAAAAGCGTGATGCCAACCATGATACTGAATGCCGCAACCTGTGAAAAGAGTTGGTATTCATGGAAAGCGATTGCAATGGTGAGGTAAAGCACCGCAATGCCGCCGCCAACCAGCACCGAGCTGAATCCTGCAAAACTCTGCCTCATGCGATGCGCGATCCCGAGAAGAATCCCACCTGTCACCACACCGATGCTCACGCGCCCGATTTCATTGATCCAATTTTGGTCAATGGCATATTTTACAAAGAAGCCGATACCCAACACCAGGATGCCGATACCGATCTTGTTGGTGAGGTTTTCACCGACGAATTTTTCAAGGTCTGGATTGCGCTCAAAAAATCCGGGCCTTGGGGGCTCATGTTCCTCAACAACAGTTTCTTCGGCAAGGGAGTCATCGATTTTCGGGAGTTCCTCAACTTCTGGTACAGGCTCCCAAATTATTTGGTGCTCGGGGATTACCGGTTCCACTTTCGGCGGAGCTTGCTCCATCACCGGTGCCACTGGCGGGACGTCGGGTTTTACTTCGGGCTGTTTTGGAGTCTCCCCAGGCTTTAGCTTATCAATGTATCTAACAAGCTCACTGATACGATGCTCCAGCAACACAATGTGCTCTGATAGTGAGCTCTTCATGTTGTTGATCATGACGATTACAATCACCAAGAGAATAGCGATGATGAACTCCATTCTACAGGGAGGTTAGGTTGTAATTCTCAAGTTATATTAAAAAACCAAAAGTGCGGGGTCGCCGGGGCGCCGTATTTTCCGATAACTTTAGCGTATGAAAGCCTCTGAGCCTTGGTCAAACCTGGTTGTGTTGGAATTGGCGTCGGTACTTGCTGGTCCCAGCGTGGGTCAGTTCTTTGCGGAGCTTGGCGCTCAGGTCATCAAGATCGAGAATCCGCATACGGGTGGAGACGTGACCCGCAGTTGGCGCACCCCGGGCGAGAAGACCGACGACCGGTCGGCGTACTTCTGCT
>CAZJWV010000096.1:0-13135 GCA_964549855.1 uncultured Ohtaekwangia sp.
ACCATGTCGGTTCTCTTGATGTTTCAATACCTTTCTTTCAGGCGGCGATGAACGAAGGGAGACGAGAAATATTCCAACTGATCATTGTGATCACCGGCCTGATCTTCCTGGTGAAGTTGTTCTTTATCCAGGTATTGGATAACCGCTACGTCCAGATGGCCGACAGCAACGCCATCATTCGCCAGACGGAATACCCTGTGCGCGGACTGGTTACAGACCGCAATGGTAAGCTGATCGTCTACAACACTCCGGAGTACAAGTTGGATGTGCTCCTAAAGGATGTCACGATTTTTGATACGGCGAAGTTTTGCCGTGTGTTCGACATGACACCCGCACAGGTGAAAAAGGCATTCTACGACATGCAGTTTACCCCCGAGGGGAGGAAGCGCAAGGAATTCTCTCCATACAAGCCATCTCTTTTTCTTGATCAGCTCTCCAACATAGAGTTTGCCCGCGTGCAAGACTATCTCGACGAGTTTCCGGGATTCTATGTGGTAGCCCGTACTGCGAGGGCCTATACCACTCCGGCGCTTGCCAATGCACTTGGTTACGTAAGTGAAATCACCAAGAAACAATTAGAGGACGACAAGACTAAAATATACAAGCAGGGCGACTACATCGGGCAAAGCGGCATTGAGGCTTTCTATGAGGAACAACTCCGGGGAAGACGGGGTGTTCGTTTCAAACTCCGCAACGTCAAGGGCATTATCCAGGGATCTGTGGGAAATGGATCATACGATACCCTTTCCACACCTGGCCTGGACCTGGTGTCGGGTATTGACCTCGACCTGCAGCGCTATGGCGAGTTCCTGATGAAGGGAAAGTCGGGGAGTATTGTCGCTGTTGAACCCGCAACGGGTGAAATCCTGGCGCTTGTATCCGGACCTTCCTATGACCCCAACTTGCTAACCGGCCGCAACTACAGCTCCAACTTCCGTCAGATCAGTTTGGATTCCCAGAAACCACTGTTCAACCGGCCGTTGATGGCGCAATACCGGCCGGGCTCGATATTCAAGATTGCCCAGGCCATGACAGCGCTGCAAGAGCGGGTGATCACGCCCGATACCCGAATCCGTTGTGACCGCACCATCATCATGTGCCACGGCGAGCACTCCAACGAAGACCTTCGCGGCGCTATCGCAAATTCATGCAATCCCTATTTCCACCAGGTGTTGCGCAGGATGCTGAACCAGGGCAAAGTGAACGATCCTTACGAAGACACGCGCATTGGCCTGGCGGAATGGAACAAACACATTACCAGTTTTGGATTCGGAAACCCGTTGAAAATCGATTTGCCGAATGAAAAGGGTGGACTCATCCCGTCACCCGCCTACTATGATGTAGCCTATCGCAACAGGCCGTGGAAGTTTTCAAATATCTATTCCCTGGCGATCGGAGAGGGTGAAAACCTGGTGGTGCCTATGCAGATGGCCAACTTCGCAGCAACAGTGGCCAACAAGGGCTTCTACTACATCCCCCATGTGATCAGAAGCATCGGCAAAGACGGGAAACCGTTGCCACAATATCTTGAAAAGCACTTTACCTCGATTGACTCAGCATGGTTCCGGGTCGCCGCCGATGCCATGCAGAAAGTGGTTGAATCCGGCACGGGCCAATACCGCGCGCGGCTGGCTGATGTCATTGTCTGTGGGAAGACAGGAACAGTTGAGAACAATCCTCCGCTCTTTGATCACAGCGTGTTCATCGCTTTCGCGCCCCGCAAGGATCCACGCATTGCCATCTCCGTTTATGTAGAAGACGCCGGGCAAGGAGCTCGCGCCGCTGCCTCCATAGCGTCATTGATGATTGAGAAATACCTTTTTGGAGCGACAAAACGCCCGTGGATCGAAGCTTATGTATTGGCTGGAAATTTCGAAGACGTGAAGCGCACGCCAAAAGCTGATTCTGTTATTCTGCAGGAGCCATGAGAGACGAGAACATATCGGGCCAACTTGACTGGGCAACCATCGGACTCTATGCAGCCATGGTCTTGCTCGGTTGGCTGAATATATATGCAGTCGGGTACGATGAAAGCATCGGTCAACCCATCTTCACCTTGTCGGTGAACTCGGGTCGTCAATTGCTCTTCATCGGCGCGACGTTCTTCATCATCCTTGGCATCGTCATTCTTGATGTCCGGTTCTACGAAGCATTTGCGTACATTCTTTACGGTTTGCTGATGTTCATCTTGTTGCTGATCCCATTCTTTGGCAAGGAAGTGGGGGGGAACAAAGCATGGATAGGCATTGCTTCGTTTGGAGTTCAACCGTCGGAGTTTGCCAAGTTTGCCACAGCACTTGCGGTGGCGAAGTATATCGGTTCGGTAGGATTCAGAATGGAAAACCTCCGAAACCAGGCGACTTTGTTTGCGATGATCGGTTTGCCGATGGTGCTCGTGCTTCTTCAGAAGGACACCGGGACGGCTTTGGTCTTTGCCAGTTTCATCATCGTATTTTTCAGGGAAGGGATGTCGCCCTTCCTTCCCGTAGTCGGACTTTGTGCCGCCGCCCTCTTCATCCTAACGCTCCTTGTGCCGGAGTCGTGGTACCTGCACGTGGCGATTGCTTCGGTCGTGGTAATGCTCATCCTGTTTGGGAAGAAAAAATTCAAGCGCATCGCGATGCTGACGATTGGCGGACTTTTGATAGCGGGCGTGATCGAGAGCGTGGACTACGTCATCACGGATGTACTGAAGCCACATCAGCAAAACCGGATCAAGGCGTTGATCAACCCTGACGCGGATCCCCTCGGCTATGGCTGGAACGTAACACAGTCGAAAATTGCCATCGGCAGCGGCGGGTTCACCGGCAAAGGCTTTTTGCAGGGCACACAGACGAAGTTTGATTTCGTCCCTGAACAGAGCACTGACTTTATCTTTTGCACCATTGGAGAGGAGGAGGGCTGGATAGGAAGCCTGGTCCTGGTGGTGCTTTTTGTGGCGCTGCTCTTGCGGATCATTTTCATTGGAGAGCGACAGAAAAATCGTTTTGCAAGGGCGTATGCCTACGGCGTAGCTGCAATCCTGTTCTTTCACTTCGCGGTGAACATAGGGATGACAGTAGGCTTGTTCCCGGTGATCGGCATTCCCCTCCCGTTCTTCAGCTATGGTGGTTCTGCGCTGTGGGGATTCACCACCTTGTTGTTTATTCTATTAAAGATTGACGCTCACCGCGGGCAGATGCTGCAGCGGATTTGATTCAGAATCACGGGATTCCAGAGGTGGAAAGTCTTGTCAGGCTGAGCGCAGACGAAGCCTCAGGAAAATCGCCGCTCGACGATCTCCATGAACTCCTGGTACTCCTCACTCTCGGGATTCCATTCGCCGTAGTTGTTGGTGAGGTAGTTGTGGGCCTGGCCAATGTTGTCCAGTTCGTCGAGACGCTCTACGGCCGCCGAAAACAATTCGAAGTCTCCGTTGAACAGGATCTTCGTAAACATGAACTTCTGATTGATCGTGAGGCTGTCCTTGATTTTCTTGACCTTTTGAAAGTTCTCGGCCAACGTTGTCCCCTTGCCGGGCTGCTGATCGTAAAGGGGCACATGAGCCCCGGTCGGAGTTGGAGCGACTTTCTTGGGTTCAGCTTTCGCGGGTTCTTCCTTCCGGGCTTCGGCTTTTGGTGCTTCCTTGACGGAAATCTTCGTTTCCTTCACAGTGTTGGCTTTCGTTGAGCCACCGGACTCATAGAGGTCCTCGAAGGTCAACGGTACGATGCGTGAAAACTTGGCGAGGTAATCGTCCACGTCTTCAGGTGTGAAGTTTACCGCCTCGAGTATGTGATCCAGGGCCGCAAAAGCTTCATTGCCAGTGAGCGTAGTTTGCTTGTTGTCATCCGCATCTTTCAGGAGCTTCTCGAGCGGCGTGCGGTTGATGTGAATGTACTTGACGTCATTGCGCAGGTCCGCCACGTTCAACACTTGCCCATGGCTGCCGAGGGTCTCCGCGTAGAAGTCGTAGGGATTTAGAATGAGGTATAACGTCTGTACCACAGCCTTTCGCAGGAGGGGTTGGAAATTCTCCCGGGAGATGGCAATGTGGTTGGAAAGGAGGTTCTGGAACTTTGTGAGTGCCTCGGCAACCGGAGGAGCCGCGTAGTCGAAGTAGGGGGAACGGAGTTTACTGCTTTCAAGCTTCCAGGCCCGAAGCAGTTCCCTGATTACAAACAGGTTGACCTGTTGGATCTCGCAAAGGTTGAGGATATCCGGGCCTGAGATTTTTTCCTTCGTCGAGAAAAAGGAAGCGGTTAACTTGGACGCAAAATCGTCGCTGTAGTCTTCCAGGGCCTTAACGCTGATTTTTTCATCCATGACGATTTCAGAACGATGGTAAAGATAGTCATAGAAAACCTCGGACAAAAAGAGGTGCCCGTAAGCCGCGAAGACTGGACGGCGCTACGTCACTTTCAGGCCAATTTTGTAGACTGGATGCAGTCATGCGGGGCCAAGGGCCGGTGCACTTCCTGCCGGATGATCGTTGTGAGTGGTGGAGAATCTCTGGGGCCGCTCACGGCTGCCGAAGAAAAATACCGCCGCGACGGCATGCTTCGCGCCAACGAGCGGCTGGCGTGCCAGGTAAAGGTGAGGGCAGATCTTGTGGTGCGAGTACCTGACGATTCAAAACTCCCACACCTCACTTACACGGCCTAGATGAAGGAAGTCCATAGTCCATGGTCCATTGTCCATGGCATGCTATGGACCATCGACTATGGACTCCGCTACTTGCGCAAAGGTGCAAGTATCCGATACTCCGTATCCACCTCTCCCTTACTGATATCCGTCAACTTGCCCTTTAGCATCCGGCGCTTGAGGGGCGACAGGTAGTCGATGAACAGTTTGCCGTCGAGGTGATCGTACTCGTGCTGGATGATGCGGGCCTTGATGCCCGTATACTCCTCTTCGACCTTCGTCCAGTTCTCATCGAAATAGTGTATGCGGATCTTCTCAAGCCGGGAAACGTTTTCGCGAATGTTGGGAATACTTAAGCAGCCCTCCTCAAATGGCCAGGTATTGCCATGCTCGTCGAGAATCTTCGGGTTGATAAATACCTTCCGAAAACCCGTCATGTCTTCTTCCTCGTCCTCCAGTGTGGTGCCGTCGACGACAAAAAGACGAATGCTCTTGCCTATTTGTGGAGCGGCAAGACCAATGCCATGTGCGGCGTGCATGGTGTCAAACATATCCTGAACCAGCGCCGAGAGATCCGGGAAATCCCGTGGTATCTCTTGTGCCTGCTTTCTGAGGATGGGATCTCCGTAAACAATAATTGGGTAGACCATAGAAAGCCACAAAGGTATAGAATTGACCTTATTTGCGGGCCTCCATGAAGGATTGGAGAATCAACACGGCACTGATTTTATCGGCGTTGCCTTTCACGCGGCGGTCCTTTTTCTTCATACCGCCACGGATCATGGCGTCGTGCGCGAGGGAGCTGGTGAATCGCTCGTCCACCAGGCTTACCGGGATAGCGGGGAAGGTTTTGCGGAGATTTAGCTCCAGCGCCCGCACCTGCGGAGTCATTTCGTTGTCTGTGGTGTCAAGTCGAACCGGCATGCCCACGACAAAACGCTCCACGGGCTCCCGGCTGGTGTATTCGCGTAAATAAGCCAGCAGCTTGGCCGACTCGACCGTGTCAAGTGCCGTAGCGATAATTTGCAGAGGGTCCGTAACGGCCAGCCCGGTACGTTTCATCCCGTAATCGATGGCAAGGAGTCTTTTCATTGCGCAAGCGAAGATAGCGGATACTCCATGGTCTATAGTCCATGGCATACTGGAGGTTGACGCACTATGCTATCGACCATGGACTATGGACCATCGACCGCCGTTTCGGCGTGTCTGAACTTTGCCCGATCTTTGTCGTTTTAGGTAGAGAATCCTGCTGAAACGAATGGAAATTAACAATACTCCTCGTCAAATTGCCCTTCCCCTGGTCTTAGGTATTGGACTGGCCGCGGGTGTCCTCATCGGTGCCAGCCTGAACTCCAAGCCGGTTGTGGGAGATTCCGGCGAGGATGTCCGCAAACTGCGTGAGGTACTCGGGCTGATTAAAGACGAATACGTCGATACAGCGAAAACCGAAAAACTGGTGGACGATGCTATTCAGCACATGCTGGAAAAGCTGGATCCCCACTCCTCCTATATCCCGATCAGCGAACGGGTGGAGGCCAACGAAGACCTCCAGGGGAACTTCGAGGGAATCGGGATTGAGTTCAATATTTTCCACGACACGCTCGTTGTTGTGTCGGCGATCGCCGGAGGCCCGTCGGAAGCCGTCGGATTGCGCGCGGGCGATATGATCGTAAAGGTCGGCGATAAAGTAGTTGCCAGCATCGGTCTCACAAACAGCCAGGTGATGAAGCTGTTGAAAGGTCCCAAAGGGACTGAGGCAAGGCTGGAAGTCTTTCGGAAGAATGAGAAAGACCTGCTAACATTTACGATTATTCGCGACAAGATTCCGCAAGCCTCCGTCGACGTCTCCTATATGATTACTCCGGAGATCGGCTACATCAAGGTGAACCGGTTTTCCCAGACAACATACGAGGACTTCAGGAAAGAGCTGGACGAACTGAAAGAAAAGGGAATGAAGCGTCTCGTTCTTGACCTGCAGGGAAACCCCGGCGGTTATATGAACCAGGCCATCGACATGGCCGACGAATTTCTTTCCGATGGCCGCAAGATCGTCTTCACCCGGGGAAAAGACAATAAGTACGACTCCGATGCGATGTCGACGTCGAAGGGTGACTTTGAAAAAGGCGACCTCATCGTGCTGGTGAACGAAGGCAGTGCGTCAGCCTCCGAGATTCTCGCCGGTGCCCTGCAAGACAACGATCGAGCCCTCGTGGTGGGCCGTCGATCATTTGGCAAAGGACTTGTCCAATCTCCTTTCGACCTGAGCGATGGATCCGAGCTTCGCCTCACCATCTCACGGTATTACACACCAAGCGGTCGCTCCATTCAGAAGCCGTATGCCGACATGGAGGAGTACTCCCGCGACATCAGCAAGCGCTTCCGGCACGGGGAGTTTTTTCATGCCGACAGCATTCACTTCAGCGACTCTCTCAAATATCAAACCGCTAACGGCCGGACGGTTTACGGCGGTGGCGGCATCATGCCCGACTACTTCGTTCCCCTCGACACCACGCAGAACAGCCGCTACCTGAATGACCTGTACATCTCCAATTCCATGCAGGAGTACACGTTCACCTACGCCAACGCACACAAGGAAGAATTGAAGAAAATGGGCTTTGAGAAATTCAAGTCCAGTTTCCAGGTGACGGACCAAATGCTCGAGCAACTGACACGCGTTGGCCAAAGGAATAAAGTCAAGCCCGATTGGGCAGATCTTCGCAAGCATAAGGATGTCTTTATCATCAATGTAAGGGCCCAGATCGCCCGGAGAATTTGGCAGAACGACGGGTTCTACCCGATCTTCAACGAGTCAAACGAAGTGCTGCAGCAGGCCCTTCGCCTGTTTGACCGCGTACCGGATCTTGATAGGTCAAGAATGTAAGTAGCTCCAGCCTAAGGTCACCCTTCGACTGCGCTCAGGGTGACAGATTCTGGTATTAGATGGCGAGGTCAGGCTGAGCGCAGTCGAAGCCTTGACCGCGCCAAGCTATCCACTAGAGGATTTTCCCTAACTTGGCCATAGTAACAACGCGATCGCCAATCCATGTTCTACCATCAGCTGGGTAGCATTCCGCCCAAGCGCCACACGCAGTTCAAGCAGCCCGACGGCACGCTATATAAAGAGGAAGTGGTGAGCTCGGAGGGATTTTCCGGCATCTACTCCATTCTTTATCACATCAATCCTCCTACGCGGATCAAATCATTGGGTGCACCGGTGCCCTATGGCGCCAAACCCCTTGAAAACTACGGTCTCCGGCAAACGCACCTGAATACTTCAAAAGTCGGAACCACAGGCGACGACTACTTGTCAGCACGCAAAGTGCTGCTCATGAACAACGACTGCTCGATGGCTATCTGTTCACCGAAGCAGCGGAAGATGGACTACTTCTACAAGAACGCCGAAGGCGACGAAGTGCTCTTCGTCCACGACGGCGGCGGAAAACTCATTTCACAGTTCGGCGTGGTGGAATTCCGCCAGGGCGACTACGTGGTGATACCGCGAACGGTCATCTACCGAATTGAGTTTAATGAAGGTCCCCTGCGGCTGCTTATCATTGAAAGCGCGTCCCCGGTGGAAACGGTAAAGCGCTACCGAAACCGCCTGGGTCAGCTGTTGGAACATTCTCCTTATTGCGAGCGCGACATCCGCCCCCCGGAAACGCTGGCGACCGATTCGTCGAAGGGAGAGTTCCATGTTAAGATCAAGAAGCAAGGCCATCTCCATCCATACGTCTATGAACACAGCCCGCTCGACATCGTCGGCTGGGATGGCTTCCTCTGGCCCTACGCGTTTTCTGTGCATGACTTTGAGCCGATCACCGGCCGCATTCACCAGCCACCTCCGGTACACCAGACATTCGAGGGACGGAATTTTGTCATCTGTTCGTTCGTCCCGCGGCTGTTCGACTACCACCCGCTTGCCATCCCCGCGCCTTACAACCACAGCAACATCGACAGCGACGAGGTACTCTACTACGCCGAAGGGAATTTCATGAGCCGTCGCGGCATCGAGCGTGGTTCGTTCACGCTCCACCCGGGAGGACTGCCCCACGGACCGCATCCGGGTACCGTAGAGAAAAGCATCGGCGCAAAGGAGACGAAGGAGTTGGCCGTGATGCTCGACACGTTCCGGCCACTTTTGGTCACAACGGATGCAAAAGAGTTCGTCGACCCGAAATACCCGATGAGTTGGACGGATCCGGCGGACGGTTTCAACGAGATCAATTCACCGTGATATGAAAAAAGCCATGTTTAAAGCGTTGGCGGCATTCAACAAGGTATTCGTGCCGCGGATGAGCAATCGGGACCTTACCCGACTGAAGAAATGGGAGAAGGCCATTGTGGCGTGGCGGTATTGGGTGACGACCAACGCCATAGAGTGATTCCTAATTCCTGATTCCTAATTCCTAATTCCTTCTTGCACGCCATAGCGCTTCGCGCAGGCGAGATTTCTAATTTCTGGTTTCTGATTTCCTCATGTTGACCAGCACGCCAAAGGCTGCCGCAGTGAAGAACATCAGTAACCCATACATCCCCGCTGGAAAAGCCACCGTGGGTTGATTCATCACGTTCAGGGCTATGTAAATGGCCAGCGTCCCATTGTGCAATCCAATTTCCATCCCGATGGCAATCGCCTGGCGCTTCCCGACGCGAAAGACCTGGGGGATGTAGTAGCCGGCTGCCATACTGAGAACATTGAAGAGCAAAACAGGAACTCCCAGGAGCGCAACGTAGGTAGCGAGCCTCGCACGTTCATTGATGGTGATGGCAACAATCACGAGGGCCAGGAACAGCGCTGAAAGAATCTTCACCGGTTTATCCATCCGCGCGGCAAACGCCGGAAACTTCGATTTGATGAACATTCCGATGGCAACGGGAGTAAGCACAACAACGAAGACCTCCATCACCTTGCGAAATTGCATCGGCAGGTAGTCGCCGGAATCCATAAAAAATTCGAGCGAAAAGTTGACGATCAGCGGAAGTGTGAAAAGCGTCAGCAAGCTGTTGACGGCGGTTAACGTGATGTTCAAGGCTACATCGCCGTTTGACAAGTGACTATACAGATTTGCGGTTGCTCCACCGGGCGAGGCAGACAGTAACATCATCCCAACCGCCAACTCCGGCGGCAACCCGAAAGCAATCGCGATGCCGAAACAGACACCGGGCAGTAGAACCATCTGGCAGGCCAGGGCGATCGACACATCCTTGGGATACTTTACCACGCGCCGGAAATCCTCGAACGTGAGCGACAGTCCAAGTCCAAGCATGATGACGCCCAAAGCAAGGGGCATGATGAGGGTGGTCAGGATGGAAGCTTGCATGAGTACATGTTTAAGTATTGGCTCCCTCTCCTTCGGAGAGGGCGGGGGGTGAGGCCCAGTTTTCGATTACGATTGGAAAGTGCTGGTGTTCCAGCGCATGAACCTTGTTGGCAATGGTTTCTGATGTATCACTTTTCGCCACTGCACATTTTGCCTGGAAGAGAATCTTCCCTTCGTCAAAACGCTCGTTGACCAGGTGAATGGTGATGCCGGTTTCAGTATCGCCTGAGTCAATCACGGCCTGGTGCACGCGGTTGCCATACATTCCTTTGCCTCCGTGCTTCGGCAGGAGTGATGGATGGATATTAATGATGCGATCGGGAAATGCCTTGAGCCATGCCGACGGGACGAGCCAGAGAAACCCGGCGAGCACGACATGGGTGGCGCCGGCCTGCTTCAGCCACTGAAGTGCGGCCTCGTTCTTGAATTCCTCCCTCGAGAATACGCGTGCGGCAACTCCAAATCTCTTCGCGCGATCCAGGGCGAATGCCGAAGGGTTGTTGCTTAATAGAAGGGCGACTGAAACTCGCGGGTGGTGTTCGAAGTGGCGCATGATGGCTTCGGCATTGGTGCCGCTGCCCGAGGCGAGCAACGCCAGGCGCACCGGGGTGGAATTCATGGCATCAAGATAGGTTAAAGCAACGCCATGCTGAAAATGCCGCCAAGCATGATGAGCTTGCTCAATTGGCTCAGCCGATAGTAGTCGCGCCGGGTGTCGGCACGGATCAACCAGGCAACAAGGATTCCAAGTGGGACAAACAATACCCCAACAAAGAAGGGAACTGGCAAAGGAGTTACAATCAGGTGAATGCCTGCGACCGTGGAGCAGAAAAGGACAATAATCAGGTATAGAAACAGCTTCGTGCCCCGAAGGCCCCATACGATAGGAAGTGTGCGACAACCGAACGTGTTGTCGCCCTTCAGGTCTTCCATGTCTTTGATGATTTCCCGGATGAGCGTGAGATAGAATGCAAAAACCGCATACACGAGGATAGCTTCACGAGCCGGTGGAAAGAGAAGGTTAACCATCCACACGGATACTCCCGTGAGCAATGCAACGATGAAGTTGCCGATGAATGGCAGTCGCTTGAGCTGGTTGGAATACAGCCAAAGAAGGAACCCCGCAAAAAACGAAATCCCCCCAATAACCCACGACAGGAGAAAGCCAAGGAGCATGCCGGTTACGGTCAATACGGTATGGAGAAGCAGAACGAATCGGCGCGGTAGCGTCTTTCCAACCACCACACGCTCGGGCTTGTTGATGAGATCAATCTTGACATCGTAATAATCGTTGATGCTATAACCTCCTGCCGCCACCAGGACCGTGGAGAGTGCCAACAGGAGAAGGCGGGGGTCAGAGAGGGTGTCTGTTCCAACCAGGAAGCCAGCCGTGCAATACTGTGTCAACGCAACGATAAGCAGGTTCCACAGCCGGGTTAGACGGACCAGGGCTTGCAGGGGTACCATGTTTAAAATTAGCCAATTAGCCGATTAGCCAATGTGCCAATTAGGCCAATGGGTGCTGCGTTATTGGATAGTACCTCCACCGATCGTATGCGAAAGCAAGCGCATCGCCATATTGGCAAATTGGCACATCGGCTAATTCTGCTTAAGGATTGTTCTCCCAGTCAAAATAGTCGTCCTTCTGGAGCTCAAGCTCCTTCTTCTTTTTCTTCCCCTTCAACCTGAAGGCCTCCTTCAGTTCCTGGACCTCTTTCTTCAGGTCAGAAGCGATCTTCTTTCGCACGGCCACCTGGTCGTACATCACCTTGTACTTATCGGTGGTGCCCACAATTTTAAGATAGATCTTTGACCGACCCTGCAGGTCATCTTCAATGGATCCGAAGGCCTCGTCAGGGTCGATCTTCTTCTTGCTGCGGAGTGGGGCGATAACGCGGTAATCGATCTTTTGATCAAACGTGTGAGTGCCGCTCAACATCAACGAGGTGACATTGCTGCGAATCTCCATCTGGGGAATGTAGACTGTCTTGTTTTCGATGTGGATGTCGTTATGCAGATCCGCAAAACGCAGCTGACTGAGGCCTTCATCATCCAGGTATTTGTAAAGGGCCTTGATGGGTTCGAAATTATTCAACTCTCCCTGGCGCAAGGTGGCGCGTGCATCGGCGATCACCGTCTCCGGGAACATGTGGAGTGCCTCATTCAGGGTGGCTTCGAGGGTGATGCTGGCGTCGGCCCTGCCCTTGAGGTGCTTGTATTCGATGAAGGTCTGCCGGAAGTTCTCGAAGACGTAAAAGAGCGAATCGAGATAAATCTTCTCAAGTTCAGCAGAGGTGATGAGATCGATGGCCTTCGCATTCTTGGCGTCCACGATGCCGGAGATGCTCAGGCTGCCACCCATAGCCTTGAGATCAATCCGCCGGGAGACCGCCACTTGTCCTTTCACGAGAAGATCACCCTTAATGTGGCTCGCGTGAAATTTCTTGAACGCCAGCGAATCAATGCGACAGTTAAAATTCAGGTGAAGGTTAGGGGAGATGGAAAATGTATAGGGACCCTTGCCCGTGGAGGCAAAGCCCACTTCGAAAAGGCGATCGACGTCGAGGAAACGGGAGGTGAGGTCGGCCTCAATCCCAATGGGCTGATCAGGGAACAGTGCGTAGGTGACGATGTTCTTGAAATATCCGTTGAGGAGGAAGTCGCTGCGCTCGAATGCGCCCCGCAGGTTGCTCATGGCGAGATCATTGTTGTCGAACTGCAGGGAGCCGTTGAGACCGGAGAAATGCAGGCGGCGTTTCCCATAAGTGAAACCGAGGCTATCCAGCTCCACGGTTCCCTCCGTTTTCACCTGCTGTGCGGTAGCCTTGTTCTTGAGGAGTGCCACTCTCCCTGTGAGCGAGACGTGTGCACGAAGTACACCGGTAACATCGCTTAGCTCGGGAATCGGGTAGATGGCCAGCAAGTCGGTTGCCCTTGGCTCGCCGTGAAACTCCAGGCTTATTTCCGGATCGTCGAAGTTCCGCATACGGAAATCACCTGTGACAGGCCTTCCATTCAGCGAGGCGGTGATCTTCTGGAGTGAGAGTTCCGCATCAGAGAAGCGCGTGAGGTTGGTGGACGTGAACGTACCCTCCAGGTTCACCTGGTCGAAGCGGGTGGCGTAGTCGGGATGTACGAGGGTAGCCTCGCGAAGGCCGAAAGCCAGCGTGAGCGCAGGTGTTCGACGACTG